>JBCCPC010000047.1:0-38984 GCA_039025055.1 Bacteroidota bacterium
AGTAATTGAGTACGTTGAGTATTACAATGAAAAATGGGCAAAAACGATCAACTGGAGTAAAGTCACAAAAGCAGATATTGACACACTCGTCAAGAAAACCAAATCACTTGTAATGAAACTTAGTGGCTAGACCACTAGTGAGCTTTCAAGCCAAACGTTAACCATCAATGACCTCAACGGGGTTTATATGAACCAAAGCGGAGCCATTATAGACTCGGACTCCGAGGTTATTGGCTACTACTTTGTAACGCGTTTAGAGAAAGAAAGACGGGTCAGAGGTAAGAAAAAACCACAGATAGTCGAAGAACTTCATCTGGAGCTTTACGACATAGAGCTGAGTAAAATAGGCGAAAAAGTATATCGGCAAGAAGGCATCTCGGTTAGAGACGTTGTATATAATGGTACTTACCTAGCTGTTAAATTGGTTAATCATGAAAGTGAGCGCAAATGGATAGAAATATTAGATGCGGAAGCGGAAGTTGTATCCAGAGCGAGCCTATCTTATACACCATTCGATAGAGAAGAAAGTTACTCGGGTAGCGAAGTATTTCAATTCAAGTCACTTTCTGCCGTTCCTGATGGCTTTGTGAATGTTGATTCTGGTGCCGAAAAAATGTTGAACAAAACTAAGTACAATATCAAATTTATTCCCAATGACGAAGATGCAGATGGTTGGACCTCTAGAACTTCCGCCAGAAGCAAGGACTTCGAGGGTGCCAATTTTATTTTTGCCAATGAGAACATGGTGATATGTGATATTCTTGTACGTCCAAGTCTACTCAAGTTAAAGTTTGAAAGTACGCTGATTGGCTTTGATAAAACTACAGGCGATAAAATTTTCGAGTACAAAACAGATGAAGGCGCCAACTCTATACGATACACTTCAGGTTCCCAAGTTGACGATCAAATTATCATTGCCGGTTTGGACGTTGGCAGCTCCAATAAAGTGTACACTGAAAAGCCAATGGGTATCAATGCGGTATGGCTTTCTTCTAAGGGCGAAAAAATTGATCAAAAGCGTTTTGACTTAGAATATATATATAACCAAGTGGATCTTGGCCCTGGCAATCTCTATGTACATGATATATTAGTCACCTCAGAGGGTGAATTTGTCTTAATTGGTGAAATGTATAAATCGTTCAATGGTGGCCTTACTACACTGAACGGTATTCTCATACATCTGGATAAAGACTTGTCCTATAAGTCTACTATGCTTATCGAGAAAAAGGGAGGCAGCACCGGAAGAGGTCTTGCCACTACCCTC
Organism: Bacteroidota bacterium; assembly: GCA_039025055.1. GTDB lineage: Bacteria > Bacteroidota > Bacteroidia > Chitinophagales > Saprospiraceae > Neolewinella. The sequence goes on from JBCCPC010000047.1 coordinate 1,265, forward strand.
AATGGTGGTTTCTCAATGGCAAGAAAGGAACTGATAGCAGCTAAAGAGGCTGTTGAAGGGGGCATGGATATGTCGATGATACATCAAGAGACCGACGCACTGATAGTCGCATTTTTTGCTGGCAGAAAGGAATTCAAAGCCGATGGGAGACAAGCTTCTGTCTATATCGCCACAGTTACCGATGGCGAAATGAAGCAAGAAAAAATGTTATTCGAGCCTGATTCAGATGGTGTATGGCTTTTTCCATGCAGGTCGGGTTATATAACTGTCGTAGAATACAATGGCGACTCAGGAGCACTTAATGCGCATATTGAACGATTGGACAATTAAGAGTCGGAAAGCAGAAATTTGGATCAATTCCCATTCCAAAAAAAGTTGCCACAATCGACTTTTAATATTTGCAAAGTAGCACTAGCCACGGGTCGGCAGTCTGAATTATCAGGTACTGGATTTAATATGGCAGAAATGGTATATACTCCGGCAGGTAATAGGTCTCCACCTGTGAAGTCTAAAATAACCATACCGTTAATTATTTCTGAGAAACTGGCCTCATCCAGAACTATACCATCCATGTATGGGTCACTGGGCGGCACTTCTCCAGGATGGGCAACTAATTGAAGTCCAAAATCTTGATCTAAATTTTCGGCCTGTGAAAAACCGATTAGGCCTGATACTTGAAATTCGTTAGTTTTATTTTTACATATTGAGGCAGGACCGGAAATATCTGCAATAACTGGACAGTTGAAGCAAGTATTTACTACAAATTCTTGGGTTGCTGTACTGCTATTCCCCGCCTCATCCGTAAAGGTGTAGGTGACATCGGTAGTGCCCTCTACCGTAATTGGCCCAGCTGGATCGGCGGTAATGATCAGATCATCGGGCGCGGAGCAGTTGTCGGTAGCGGTGGGCACGGGCGGCACTGAATTGCAGGAGAATGGGTCTACCGTAGGTAATACGTAAGTACCGTCCAAGAAGTAAGCACTACCCGTGAAGAGGTCGACGCCCCGCGCACCGATTAAAATGGTGTTGTCACCCAAGGCAACGCTCCGCCCGAATTGATCATCAAACATACGGTTGCTGGCGGTCAGCTTTGTTTCTGCCCCCCAGTTCGTACCATCAAAGCGATAAACGTAGGCACTACCCCTACCACTATCATCGGCTACGGCACCCACCAAGGCTACATCGCCGCGAAGGGCTACCCTCCACCCGTACTGATCATCGTCTTCCCCATCGCTGGCTTCCAGGATTTGTTCTTCATTCCAGGTCGTTCCGTCGAAGCGGTAGACGTAGGCTCCGCCCGTGAAATTGTTTTTACTCACGGCGCCCACTAGCACTACGTCACCGGACTGGTCTACACTAAAGCCAAATTGGTGTAGGTTTGCACCGTCACTGGCCACTATTTTCTGCTCTTGGACCCAATTGCTGCCATCGAAACGGAAAATGTAGGCACTACCCCTTAGCGCGCCATCACCGGAGGCCCCAACTACGATCAGGTTTTCTTCTATGGATACGCTCTGGCCAAACTCATCACTAACGGTGGCATCAGTGGCCGTTAGTTTTTGTACTTCCGTCCAGCTTACCCCATCGTAGCCGAAGACGTAGGCCGCTCCTGTTTGGTTGTCGTTGCGGGCCGATCCGATGACGATAGTATTGCCGTAGATGTCTACGCTTGCGCCAAACTGATCGCCGTTGGTACCGTCGCTGGCGGTTAGTTTCTGTAGCTGGCTCCAGTTGGTACCGTCGAAGCCAAAAACATAGGCACTACCCGAGGAAAACCCATTGTCGCCGTCTCCAAAGGCACCTACTACGGCCAAGTCACCGAAGATGGAGACCGAGCTACCAAATTCATCCGAATCAGCTCCGTCGCTGGCGACTAGTTTAGCCTCCTGCGTCCAACTCGTACCGTCAAAACGGAAGACGTAAGCACTACCGGAGCCAGAACCATTGTCGTCATTACCGCTGGCGCCCACGATGGCCACGTCACCGAAAATGGATACGCTAGTTCCGAAAACATCAAAGGCTGCTTGATCACCGGCGACTATTTCCTGTACTTCCTCCCACTCTATGCCCACAAAGCTAGTGGGTACCGGGGCTTCAATATCACCGATAATTAATTGGGTGGATGCCACAGGGCGGCAGCTCATGTCAGCTGGGGCTGGATTCAGGAGAGTGTAGATGGTGTAGCTGCCAGGAGGTAGAATACTACCCGTGCTGATGGCGGCTTCCGTATTACCATTCGTCAAGGAAACGAAGGGTACGCTCCCCAAATCAAAGTCACTGCCAACATAAGGATCGGCAGGTGGCACGGTGCCAGAAAACGCCACAAATCGGAGACCGAAATCCAGAATATTGTTATCTGCCTCGGCCATGTTGGTTAGGCCCGTGACGGTGAAGGTAGCATCGTCTCCCGGGCAGCTGATAGAAGGGTTGTTAATAGCTCCAAGAGTGGGGCAAACTATACAGTCATTTACGAAAAATCCCTGGCGGGCGATACTGGAATTACCGGCTTCGTCGGTTAAGGTGAAGGTGATTTCGATATCGCCGTTTTCGGTAATCGGCCCGGGGGGGTCGGCGGTGACCACGATGGTACTTGCGTCCGAGCAGTTATCGGTTCCAGTTAGCAAGGTGGGCGTTTGCTTGCAGAAAAACTGATCGACGTTGGGCATCCGAAAGAAGGATTCGAAGAAATAAGCACCGCCCATACCGGAGTCATCTCCGAGCGCACCCGCTAAAAGTGTTTCTCCAGACAAGGATATACTTCCGCCAAAATTATCGCTGCTCGCACCGTCGCTAGCGATGATTTCCTGGGTCTGAAACCAGTTTGTGCCCAATCGGGAAAATACGTAAACACTACCCCGCCCATTGGCCCTGGAAATGGCCCCAGAAATAATTTGATCGCCCTGAATGGCCACGCTGGTTCCAAAACGATTGCCGATGCTGCCGTTAATGGCGGTCAGTTTTTGTTCCTGCACCCAGTTTGCACCATTAAAGCGGTAAACGTAGGCACTGCCAGTGGCGGTATCGTCTTCTTCGGCCCCGACCACAATGACATCATCAGCAATGGCGACGGAAAAGCCAAGTCGATCACCGGTAACACCATCATTGGCGGTCAGTTTTTGTTCTTGGTTCCAGCTACTCCCGTCGAAGCGGAAGAAATAAGCAGCTCCTCGTTCACTTTCATCGCCAAAGGCTCCTACTATAGCCGTATTTTCGGCGAGGGCTACACTCCAGCCAAATCGGTCGCTCGTAGCCTGATCTAGTGCTGTCAGCTTTTGTTCCTCGACCCAGCTGCTGCCGTCAAAGCGAAAAACGTATGCGCTACCAGTACCGTTATCATCGCCAAAAGCCCCCACCAGGGCCAGGTCGCCGAGCAAGGCGACTCTGACACCAAATGCGTCGTTCATAGCACCATCGGTGGGTAATAATTTCTGTTCTTCAACCCAATCGTTTCCATCGTAGCGAAAGACATAAGCACTGCCTGACCCATTGCCATTGTCATCATCCTGAAAAGCCCCCACAAGAGCGACATCTCTCGAAATAGCAGCGCTGAAGCCAAATTGCTCGAACGGCTCGCCATCGCTGGCAATCAGCTTTTGCTCTTGGTTCCAACTGCTACCGTCGTTGCGGAAAATGTAGGCACTGCCGGAGGTTGTTCCATTGTCCCCATCCGCGAAGGCCGTTGCAATGGCTACATCTCCAGAAACGGCCACGGCTGCACCAAACAAATCTCCCTGAGCCCCGTCATCGGCTACTACTTTTTGGGTTTCCTCCCATTCGATGGCAAAAAAACCGTCGGGGACGGGAGCTTCTACATCACCGATTATTATTTCTGTAGACTGCACAGGTCGGCAGCCTGCACTGCTGGGAGTGGGTGCTAGTACTGCAAAAATTGTGAAATTACCAGCGGCTAAGGTACTTCCAGCGGTTAGGCTAGCTTCCGAATTGCCGTTGGTTAAAGCGGAAAACGGAACCGTACCCAAGTCGGTACCGCCCACGTAAGGGTCAGCAGGTAGCATATCACTTGGGAAGGCCACGAAGCGAATGCCGTAGTCCTGATCGTTGTTTTCAGCCTGGGCCATGGCGATCAGGCCCGTGGCCATAAAAGTAGCATCATCGCCGGGGCAGCTGATCGCCGGCCCCGTAAGTCCTCCGATGCTGGGGCAGATTGGGCAGCCCGTCACAAGGAATTCCTGGCGGGCGGTGCTGGTGTTTCCTAGCGCATCAGTGAGCTTGTAGGTTACCTCGTTAGAGCCATTAATCGTAAGCGGGCCAGGGGGATCGATCACCACTTGGATGTTTCCGTCGGAAGTGCAATTATCCATTCCTGCTAGTGGCGAGGGTATTTGGTTACAAGATGCATTGACGGCCAGTAACCGGTAGATCGCCTCGAAAAAGTAGGCACTACCCACCGAAATATCGTCTCCAGGTGCACCCACCATCAAGGAATTATCGAATAGACTGACACTTAGTCCAAAGGCATCGTCCTCTTGCCCATCGCTGGCCGTTATCTTTTCCGATTGAGACCAAGCGGACCCATCAAAATTGAAAGCGTAGATGCTGCCCCGACCATTGAGACTATTAGCCGCTCCGACTACGATCAAATCGCCGCCGACAGATACACCGCTACCAAAACGATCCCCAACGCTAGCATCATTGGCAACCAATTTCTGTTCAAACCCCCAAGAGTTGCCAGATCGACGATAAACATATGCACCGCCAGTCGCGGTATCATCGTCCTGGGCTCCGAGTACTAAAACATCGTTTGCAAGAGAAATGTCGTTTCCAAAGCGATCATCGGCCACTCCATCAAACGGGATTAATTTCTGGGCCTGAACATAACTACTCCCGTTGAAGCGGTATACGTAAGTTGCTCCTCGAAAGCTACCGTCTCCGATTGCGCCCACTATGGCTACTTCGTCGGCAACGACCACGCCACTACCAAATTGATCACCACCACTACCAAATGCAGGAATGAGTTTTTGAGTTTGCACCCAGTCAGTGCCATTGTAGCGAAAGATGTAGGCACTCCCTCTTTGGCTATCGTCACCGCTGGCCCCCACGATGATTATATCGTTTTCAACGTCCAGGCTGACTCCAAAGAAGTCTCCAATATCACCATCATCGGCCAGCAGCTTTTGCTCTTCCACCCAATTGGTGCCGTCGTAGCGAAAGACGTACACACTACCCGAGCTATTGCCGTTATCTCCATCCTGAAGCGCGCCGACGATGGCCACATCTCCCCAAATCGCCACACTTGATCCGAAACGATCGAGCATAGCCCCGTCGCTGGCGGTTAGTTTTTGCTCCTGGGTCCAGTTCGTCCCGTCATTTCGGAAGATGTACGCACTGCCCGAACCTATGCCGTTGTCCCCATCGCCAAAGGCACCTGAAATGGCGACATCATCGTAAATGTCGACATCGACCCCGAATACGTCACTTTGTTCACCGTCGTTGGCAGCTACCTTTTGCACTTCTTCCAGCTCGCTGGCGATAAAGCCATTCGGTACAGGAGCCTCCACGTCGCCCACGGTCAGATTGATGGCCCGCACCGGTCGGCAAACGCTGGCTGGTGGAACGGGTGTTAGGATGGCACACACCACGTAGTTGCCTACGGCCAGGCTATTTCCAGCCGTGAAATCCGCCGTCGTTCCTCCGTTGGTAAGCTGGCCGAAGGAAAGGGCATCTATCGGGATGCCGCCGGTGTAAGGGTCGGCGGGGATAGCGTTGCCCGGAAAGGCCACCAAACGGATGCCATAATCACGGTCCTGATTGACGGTCGCCGCCATGTTGGCTAAGCCGGTCACCGAAAAATCGGCATTGAAGCCCGGGCAGTAAACATCAGGTCCGCTCAGGTTTCCTATATCGGGGCACAATTGGACGTTGACGTTGACGGTACAAGAGTTGGAATTACCGGCACCATCGAAAGCTTGTAAAGTAACCACATTGACCCCCACGTCATTCGCATCGAAGGTAGTTTCGGACAGGCTAAAACTGGTAATGCTACAGTTATCGGTGGAGCCATTATCGATATCTGCGGGGGTGATGGTGGCCATGCCTTGGGGGCCTAGGTTGACACTAGTACCTAGGCAGTTCATTACCGGGGGAATGTTGTCGACTAGCGTGAAAGGCGAGGTACATTCGTCCAGAATCGTTCCGTCGGTATCTTGAATAATGTAGCGAAGATTCCCAATCTGGCCCGAGTTCGTGCAATTAAACGTGAAATTCGCTTGCTCCAAATCGAATGGTATGGGAAACTCATTGTCGATATAAAAAAGTGTAGTCGTAGCGTCGCAGGGGACGGTAGAGGATAGCTCGAACAATACTTCGGGGTCGATAGTGGCTTCTCCGTTGGCATCTACTGCTGCGGTCACGCTGGCCGGGCACACGGCCTGAGCAGGAAGGGCTCTCGTGTCGATACTGACAAAGCCATCTCGGGGTAGATTGGGGGTGCCGCCGTTTACGCCGGCCGTTAAACTGACTGCTCGCACGCCGCGTAAGCTGGTCACGTAGCTACCGCCGCCACCGCCACTAAAGGTATTGGCAGCGGCGCCACCAGAAAATCCACCACCGCCGCCGCCAGCGGTATTACCGGCCCCGCCGCCAGTGTAACCATCTCCTCCGGTAGCGCGAAAGTTTCTAGTTCCTCCGGTTGAAGTAGCAAAACTGCTTGGTCGTAAGATAACCTCCAAGTCACCCGATGCTATCTGCCCTATTATTGCGGTGGTCATGCTCTTTCCTTCCTCATCTTCGGTGTTGGCACACAGTATCGAACCACCAGGGCCCGCATTATTGGTTTTTTGCGGACACGCACCATTGACCCCGCCATTGGCATTGCCGGAATTTCCTCCATTGATACCCGTTAGACCTTCTCTGCCCGTCCTGAATACACCGGCTACAGGGCGTGCGCCACCACCGCCACCACCTGCGTTAGCCAATAATATCCAAGTGCCAGCAGGGACGGCATTATCGCGGTACAAAATAGCGGTAGAACCGCCACCAGCACCATATACCCCTATGGGTGAAGGGGTGCAGCCCCGGTCGGCATTATCGCCATTCTGGCCTACAAAAATACGTATCTCGCCGCCAGGGCGTAAAGCGTTCGTGATGGCTGGATTGCTTGAGACAGGAAAAGTTAGCTCGATCAAGGCTCCCGTCCCTCCTCTAACTCGTGTGTCACAACCCAACGCATCTAATCGGGCATTGCCCCCATCTCCGCCCCGAAGTCGAAACTTGACCTCACTTACGTCCGAACCGATCACGAAGTCATCGGTGACAAGCGCTTGGAAGGAAGTGAAGTCGTTGCAATTCAGCGTAGTTTGAGCTGCTATCGAAGCTGCAAACGCGTACAAAAGAACAAGTGATAAAACAGAAAATAGTCGCCTGAACATAGAAATGAGATTACTATGCAAAAGTGGCAGTCCCTGACCTCAGCCCTGTACACTATTGTTTTGCATCCGTACACTATTGTCTTTTTACCGGACGATTTTGGCACTTTAGCCGCTTTTCTCACGATAATCCTTAGGTGACATACCCAACTCTTCCGAAAACACCCTGGAAAAGTAAGTCCGGCTGGAGAAGCCAACTGTATAGGCGATTTCACTTATGCTCATCGGCGAAGTCTGCAATAAGTTCTTTGCTCGGTTGATCCGAACCTGCCGGATAAAGTGTGAGGTAGACCGACCCGTCAGAGCTTTCAATTTAAGATGTAGCTGAGATCTGCTCATGCCTACTTCCTGGCACAAGCTTTGAATATCGAATTGGTCTTCTTGTAGATTGGACTCGATGACGTGCTTTACTTTTTCAATAAAGGCGTCCTCTTGATCCACTTTCTCGTTATCCGACTCAGGGATATGATCTAATGATTCATAGCGAGACTGCCATTGCTGCTTCAGTTTAAGTAGATTTCCTACTTGCAGCAAGAGCTCATCTTCGTCAAAGGGCTTACCCATATAAATGTCTGCTCCTCTTTTTAAGCCAGTAATTCGATCTTCTACATCAGCTTTGGCCGTCAATAAAATGATAGGGATATGGCTGGTCCGCTCGTCGAGCTTAAGCACCTCACATAGCTCGTAACCTGATTTTCCAGGCATCATTACATCCGAAATAACGAGATCAGGTATAGTCTCTTGAGCCAATGCAATACCTGTCTCCCCATCATAGGCACAGGCGATTTTATATTGCTCTTTAAAGCATAATTGGAGAAACGAAACTACTTCATGGCTATCTTCTATGATTAGCAACTTCTCTCTTTCATCTTCATTTTGCAGTCCACCGTTTGTGTCGGATACCTTGGATATGGAATCAGATATAGTATAACCTGAATGTGTAATTGGAATTTTGAGCTCGAAAGTACTTCCCTGCCCGAGCTTACTCTGAACGGTAATTTGACCGCCGTGCAGTTCTACAAGCTCTTTCGTATAGGCTAAACCAATTCCAGAGCTATTGGCAATATTTTCGACGTTTTCACTCTGGTAAAATCGGTCAAATATAAATGGGACTTCCGCAGGTGGAACTCCTTTCCCAAAATCGGTTACTCGCAATTCTACTAAACTGCTATCTAACTTGCTCAACTCCACAATGATGCGGCTACCCGGATTGCTATACTTTATGGCATTGGAGATTAAATTCGTGATAATTTGCCACACTTTCTTTCTGTCGTAGTCTACCATCAAAGCTTGAGGCGGCCTTTTCAATACGATTTCTAAGCTATTTTCTTTGACGATTGGCTGTAAGCTATTGGTAACTTCGGTCAGGAAATTCGATAAGTCGCTCTTGCTGAGATTAAGTCTCATATTTTTAGATTGCCCCCTAGCTACATCCAATTGCTCATTAACCAGTTGCAACAAATTTTCAGAGCTTTGAGTCAATAAGTCTAACTTTTCACTTTGACTAGTAGACGGTCTTTCTGAACGCAATTGCTTAGCCACGCCCATGATCACTGTAAGCGGCGTACGAAACTCATGAGTAAGGTTATCGTACAATCGCTTTCTAAATGATTGGGCTTTACGCAGTCTTTCTGCTTCCTGCTTTTCATGCACAATAGCTTGTTTCAATTCATATCGTCTTCTCTGCTGATTTACATACCACCTAATTAGCAGAAGAGCAATTGCTAGGTAAGCTAAATAAGCCATCCATGTTCGATACCATGGAGGTTTAATAACTATTTTCAAACTACGTATTTCATTACTCCATATGCCATTCGTATGGCTCGCTCGCAATTTAAAAATATAATTACCCGGTGGTAGACTAAGATAGGTGGCTTGACGATCTTTAGTTTCGTGTTTCCACTGCTCTTCTAGACCTTCGAGGTAATATTGGAAGCGAGTTTTGCGCCCACCTGTGAAGTCTAAATAAGAGAAACGTAAACTTATACTATTCTGGCTGTAATCTAAATTCAACTGCTCCGAGAAAACTATATCTTCAGATAGTATCTGCTGACTATCCACAGGTAGAATAATCTCATCATTGATCGACAAGCTGACAATGGTTGCTTTTGAAGACACTTCTTTAGAAATAAGATCTTCGGGATAAAAACTATTCAGTCCATTTATTCCTCCAAAATACATGGCCCCATCAGGTGACTGAGCATAGGCATACGTATTGAATTCATTACTTTGCAATCCATCCTCTTCTGTATACTGTCTGATTTCATTATTTGATGGATTGTATTGAATAATTCCTTTATTACTACTCATCCAAAGACAACCGTTTTCATCTGCCAGCACTCCGTAAATTACATTGTCGGGAAGCCCTTGGTCTTTGCCCAGCGTATACCAATCGCCACTACGTGTATCGAGTCTGTTTAACCCCCCACCTTTCGTTCCTATCCAAATAACATCAGCATCATTTCGATCTATTAGAAGACTTGCACATTCGTTATTCGACAAATCGCTATTTGAAATAGTTAATATTTCACATTTCAACCCTATATCATTTAGCTTAAAACGAATTAATCCATAATTCGATCCCAACCACCAACTACCATCTTCAGTTTGGACTGCATTGTAAAATTGAAGTCTAGGCGAAATAGGAATTTTCACCTCAAATTTATTGACCGTCCAGTCTTGTAAATCGATCAAAGTCAACTGATCTTTTAATAAAAGAAAAAGCTCGGAACCATCTGTATTCACTGCTAAATTAAAGATAGCCTTCTCGGACTTGTCAGTCAGTTGAACTTTAAAACGAGTATCTAAGTCCTGATCAGTGGAAAGTAGCAAATTGAGCGTATGCTGATACTTATTTTCATTATTTACCTTTCGATTCTCCAGACTAGCTAGCCAAATACTATCCCTACTCCATCTCGCAAGTCTGAAGTTCTTTCCCCATTCTAATGGAGACAAGTAATCGTATATCTTTTCCAGCTTTTTCCTTTGACCAGGCTCATAGTAGAGTTTCCCCCTAAGCCTATTCAGTAATATTTCGCCATGATCTACTACGAATGGATAATCGTAAATAGATTCACCTGGCAAATGATGACTAATCAATAAAGCTCTTGGTACAATTTTTTGGAGTCCATAACCACCCGTCCCAAACCAAACTACACCTGTTTCATCAATCAGACCACTGATAATACTTTTTTCATCATCTGCCAATACAAGATGAGCAGACTTAGGCAGCAATATTTGCGATTCTTCAAAATCAGTCAATTTATATAAGTACACTTTTCTGTCGAGTAGGTTCTGTACCCAAATTTGATCTTTGGTTCGATCGTAAAGCGAAAAGGATATAGGAAAATCGGTCAAATAAGAAGTCCACTTATCTTCTCGCTTTACCAAGATTTGTTCACGCTTCTGTATTAGATCATCCTGAACTACAAACTCACTAGTCCCTTCTAAGGAAGACCAAATAGATTCTTTTTCAACTGCACTTGCGATGAAACTCTCGGCGTCCAATACTTCCAGCTTGCCCCAATGTTCTATCAATAGTTTTGAAGAATCTAAGGAGGCAATCCATTTACCACCATCTACTGCTTCTGCAATCTCTATTTTATTGACAAAATGATCAGTTTGATTGCCCGTAAAACCTATATCTGAAGGGAAAGTAATTTTTAACAGCCGTTTATTTGGCCTCACATTCAACCAAATATCACCCCTGTCATCTTTAAACATCTTCGAGGCTACATCGACAGATGCATTCTTCAGAAAATCGTCCAAAAATATAGTATGAAATTTTCGAGTTGGCTTATGGAAAAGACTAAGCTTACTACTATTCGTTGAAATTAATAAGAAGTCACCATGTTCAATGATGTCCGTGACCCAGTCGTGAGCTAATGAAGATATTCTATCTGGATCATTTGTGAAAATCTCGAATCTATATCCGTCATAACGATTCAACCCATTCTTAGTACCCACCCATATGAAACCCTCGCTATCTTGTAGTATAGATGAAACATACCCCTGTGATAGACCTTCATTTATAGAAATATAAGCAGGCTCGACTAACTGTTGCCCAAAAATTGGTCTGGAGAATAATGAAAAAAGGAACAGTAAAAGAAAAAGAGAAATTCTAGGCATTTGAAAGTCCCAAGAAGATATGATCAACGAACAGTGAATGCACAAATGTAGGGATTCGTAGACCTACTACCTCATACCTCTACCACTTCATAGCTCCAATCGATCTCAACAGTGCCTTTCAGCATCAGTGATACACTACACATTTTCTCCATACTCAACCGACAGGCGCGTTCTACTTTAGTTGGATCTAAATGGCCATAGCAACGATAATGTAAATGAATATGCGTAAACACCCTGGGGTCTTGGTCTGCTCGCTGAGCGGTAACATCAACTTGAATATCTTCTAGCGGCTGACGTTGCTTGTTGAGCAGGTGCACAATATCAATACTTGAGCAGCTGGCTACAGCAGCTAATACCATTTGCATAGGCCGAGCCGCCGTGTTGTTTCCGCCTATGGATTCGCTGGCATCAGTGTATAACTTAAATCCATCTTCAGTAGTAGTTTCAAATCGGAAGGCATCGTCTACTCGCTTGAGATTAACTTTCATATCAGAAGGGTAATTTATTCAGATCAACATTGCCACCAGTCAAAATGATGCCTATCCGCTTTCCTTTATGCCTGTCTCGATATTTTATAGCAGCTGCCAGAGGCACCGAACAGCTAGGCTCAATGATGATCTTCATGCGCTCCCAGATCAGGCGCATAGCGTCGATGATCTCCTGCTCGCTGACCAGCCAGATATCTTCTACATGTGATCGGATAATCCCTAAAGTTTTATCACTGAGCGTAGTTCTAAGCCCATCGGCTACTGTTCGGTTATCGATATTCTTTTCTACTCGGCCAGAATGAAAAGAGCGGTAGGCATCATCTACATTTTCGGGTTCCGCGGCAATAACCCGAGTTCCGGGACTGAAATAATGAGCGGCCAGCGCAGTACCCGAGAGCAGCCCTCCCCCACCCACTGGGCACATGATCACATCGAGTGTTTCATCTACTTGTTCTATCAATTCCATACCACAGGTCGCTTGTCCAGCAATGACGCCATAGTCGTCGAATGGATGGATAAATGCCGCACCAGTCCTAGCCACTACTTTTTCAAGTGTTGCTTGTCGATCTTCGGGTGTGTTAGGGCAAAAGGTAATCTCAGCACCGTAGCCTCTCACAGCAGCTACTTTGACCTTCGGTGCGTCATCAGGCATTACTATGTATGCGGGCACACCCATCATCTTAGCTGAGCTGGCAATCGCTTGTGCATGGTTTCCGCTACTATGGGTCGCTAATCCCTTGGCACGATCTGCTTCTGAAAGCCTTAGTGCAGCACTCGCCCCACCCCTCATCTTGAAGGCACCGATCTTTTGGAAGTTTTCGCATTTGAAGAAGCATTCAGCTCCTGTCATTTTATTGATTGACAGGTTGGTCAGAACTGGAGTGCAATGAATATATTGAGAAATTGCTGGATGAGTAATTTCAAGATCTTTTTTGAGTGGGACGTGTGATAATGGAGAGAGCATTTTCATTGGATTCTTTGTAACACTATTAGTCAGCAAACTAGGAAAATAAGCTTATATGAATCGTAACTACTTAGTTGCCGAAGGCAACTAAGTAGTTACGATTCTTCTATATTCTCCATGCTCTCTATGTTCTCCATGCTCTCCATGTTCTTCGGCGCACTTTCATACTCTTTTCGCCTAAACGGTACGAACTATAGCTGAACTGATCCTATACCACTTCATTTAGTAAGCACAGCTTCGGATTTATAATCTCACTCACTTTTCCACGTAGCCGACATGCAAAATTTATATACTCGAATAACATTCGTTTGCCTACTCCTACTGCTTGGGGTGATCCATACAGTGAATGGTCAACGACCAGGGGGTGGTTTTGGCGGCCGAGGCGGCGGCCCAACCATTAAAGGCAACGTAAAGGGCGAAGTAATAGACGCCAGCACAGGCGATGCCGTCGAGTTTGCCACCATCGTTTTGCTCAAAGCTGCCGACTCTTCACAGGTAGACGGCACGCTCACTGAAACCAATGGCAAATTTCGATTAGGCGATGTACCTATTGGACGCTACCTAATCAAAGTGAGCTTCATCGGTTATGAAGAGTTAATTATCGACGGGATAGAGACCACCAAACGCAAACCAGACTACGACTTGGAGCGCATAGAGTTGGGTGCCTCTGCCGTGGCACTCGAAACGCTGGAGGTGACCGATCAGGCTGCAATCGTAGAAAACAGAATCGACAAGATCGTATACAATGCCGCACAAGATGCCACTAACCAAGGTGGCAATGCTGCCGATGTGCTTAGAAAGGCACCCCTTCTTTCTGTCGATTTGGAAGGCAATGTGAGCCTGAGGGGCAGCGAAAATATTCAGGTACTCATCAACGGGCGGCCGTCTACGATTTTTGCAGGCAGTATTGGGGATGCTTTACAATCGATACCTGGCGATCAGATCAAATCGGTCGAGGTAATTACGACTCCCGGTGCCAGATACGATGGGGAAGGATCCGGCGGTATCATAAATATCATCACTAAAAAGGGCGAAGCTCAAGGCTTTACCAGCACCGTAGAAACCAGCATCGGTACGCGACAAAATAGTGCGAACATCAGCCTAAATGCCGTCAAAGGCCGCTTCGGTGTCAACGCAGGCGTGAATAGCTTCTGGAGCTGGGCAAGAATAGGCGAATCGGCTTTTTTTCGCAGAGACTTCGACGACACGGGGGCTACCCTATCCACCCTTGATCAAAATGGCGAAAACCGAAATCGCATTTTTGGGCTATTCGGTAATGGAGGGGCTTTTTACGATTTCAATGCCTTCAACAGCATCAACTTCGGAGCCCGAGTAAATTCATTCGACCGATTCAACGAAGGAAATATTGTTGGGCAGTTGGTTGATGCTGAAATATCGGATGTGGCCGATTTCCAACGCCTGACCGATGAAGTGAATGAGCGCACAGGATTCGATCTCAATTTGGACTACCGCAAGACGTTTCCCAACCAAGAAGGACGTGAGTTTATTTTTGCATTACAATTAAGCGGTACAGATACAGATGCCGAAAACGATGCCTTACAGGATGGAGACCTTCCCATTTACCAAGACGATATTTTCAACTTCAATGACGGTTTAAACTTGGAATATACCGGGCAGATCGATTATGTTCAGCCCTTCGGAAAAAGCAATAAATTCGAGACGGGCGTGAAGGCAGTCATTCGCCGTATCGATAGCGATTACCGTACCTCTGTGCGGGCAGACGATAATAGCCCGCTCATGGAAGTCCCTCTACTGACCGATCTGTTTTTCTACGACCAGGATGTATATGCCGCTTTCGTCAGCTTTAATCTCAATTTGGGGCAGAAGTGGGGTACACAGATCGGTGCCCGATACGAGCATACCGAAATCGGCGGAGACTACGAATCGGAAACACCGAGCTTCAGACAAGATTACGACAATATATTACCTAGCATTATTGTCAATTACAAGCTTAGCCAGTTTAGTGGATTGAAGCTCAGCTATAATCAGCGAATACAGCGACCCAATTTGCGGTTTATCAATCCATACGCCAATGTGATCGATCCCAATAATATCAGTATCGGCAACCCATTCTTAGATCCCGAGCGGGTAGATCAGATCGAGCTGGCCTACAATACCTTCATAAAGGGTATTGTACTGAACGGAGCCGTCTATTTTCGCCGTACCAGCGATCTGATCGAAAGTTTCCTGACCGTCAACCCAGAAACCAACGTGGGAGAAACCACTTTTTTAAATATAGGTGAACAGGAAAATATAGGCGGCAACATCTTCCTTTCTTTTCGGCTCTGGGATAGACTTCAGTTAAGAGGCAGTTTCAATATTTTCAATTATTCGGCGACTGGTTTCAGAAATGGCGTTGAACTCAGCAGAGAGGCCATCATTTGGAATGGGAATATAGGTGGTTCCTTTGACTTGAAGAACGACTGGTCTTTGGAGACTTTCGGTTTTTTCCGCTCACCAAGACAGACTCTGCAAGGATTTACCGCTGCATTCAGCCTCTTCAGTCTTGGTCTTCAGAAAAAAATCAGTGATCGTACCCGTATAGGTCTACGCGCCGTAGAGCCATTCCTGGAAGACAAAGTCTTCGATAGCGAGCTAGATGGCCAAAACTTCACGCAATCGGGCTTTTTCTCTATCCCTTTCCGAAGTATTGGCATCAGCATCAGCCACCGATTCGGGCAGATCGACTTCAAAGAACGGCAGCGTAGAAGCCGAATCAGAAATAACGATCAGAAGGATGACGGGGGGAATAACCAGTTTTAATTCTTTACGAATCTTATATATCTCGCCTGGTCTTCCCCTTGAACTTCTAGTAGGTATAAACCGGATGGAAGATCAGGAAGTGATATGAATGATTGATTGTCATCGACTCTGATTTCTTTGACTATTTGACCTTGTTGATTTAAAACAGCCAAGCTAGCTATGTCTCCACCTGCGGAAGTCTGAAAAAATAACCTATCGGTTACTGGGTTGGGCCAAATCGAAAATTCATCTTCTTCTTGTATACCTTGCAATTCGACGAATCTGCTGAATTCTTCGCTACCGTCTAGGTCTACCATTCTGAGTCTGTAAATCGATGAAGAAAGCATGGGAGCTGGGGCCTGGAAAGTATATCGACTGCCCTGCGAAGCATCTCCCCGGCCTGCTATGCGGCTTAAGTGATTGAATGAGCGGCCTCGGTCGGTACTAACCTCTAGATCGAAGTGGCTAAACCCGACCTCGGCGGCGGTTTCCCAACTCAATAAATGCTTGTCTGACTGCTTTTCACCGGTAAAATCAACCAGTTCGACAGGCAGAGCAGTCGTATAGGTCACCGTAAGTGTGGGTGGGTCTATATTATTTTCCCGGCTGTTTATACGCCTGGCGTTACGCTGCACATTTTCTTCGTTTCTCATGATCCAGCCAAAATTATCGAGATTTCCGTCTAGCCATCCCTGTATGTCGGCCACTAACTGAGGACTGGATGGAAAAGTAAAAAGGCCATTTCCAGTCATGGTAAGCGAAGTACTCGGTGTTCCGACGAAATCGCCACCGTCGGTGGTCCAGCTTGTCTGACAGCCTCCGCTGCCAAAAAAACTACACAACCAGGTTGCATCATTGGTAGTAGCTGCTACGCCCTGACCGCCTATATTTCCAGTTGCAGAAGTCCCTTCTCCCCAATCGCTTGTCATTCTGAAGAGGCTAAATGGAACTGCACTCCCCTGAGCCCTCGAAACCCTGATAGTTAGTGTTGCACTACTGATTGTCGAACCGGCAGGTATACTACTTAAATCAAATGCCAGTAGCGCTCTCCTGGCCCGCATCTGGCTTATGGCTCCACTGTATATATGTGGCCCCTCTCCACTACTATTATTCTCCCATGCTGTTCCTTCATATATGGAGTTATCCTTTGACGGGGTGAGGTCTACTGTCACCGATTGTGCGTTAAGACCTGCTATAGCTAGGTTTGCCAGCAGCAATACCCATGATGTACCTAAAAGTGCTTTCATTTTAAGTGAGTTGTTAGTGAACGATAAGTCGCTGCGTACGTATGCTCTGACCGAAACTACCGCTTAGCGCAAAACGAATAATATAATTCCCTGGGTTTAGGTCAAAAAGTTCAATTCGCTGCTCAAGTTGTGAAGTCGTATGGCCACTCAATCGGCTTACCGAACGGCCACTGAGATCGAAGATATCTGCTTGGAAATCGCCAGCTTGATCAGCGACCAACTGAAGAGCAGCTTGGCCTGCTTTTGCCGGTTGTGCAATAGGTTGAAGGGAAAAAACTTCGGGGCCCAGCGTCTGTACACTGCTAGTGCCCAACTCTTGACGCACATTGTCGATACCGACTTGGGCAACAATATTTGGCCGCTGGTTATCTGCGCCGCCATGGAATATGGTTACCCGGCCTACATCACTCATGATTTGAGTAAAATCGGCTGTACCTACCAGGTTTGAAGTATCGATTACGAATCGAAAAGTCTGCCAAATATCATCATTTGCGGCTAAGTCCAGGCTGGTGTTGGTTACTAAAGGAAGTCCGTTTTCACCTTGAAAAGCAAGTCGAATATTGAGGTCTTGATCGCTAAAGTTGGCGGCACTCAATTCGATGGCCACTACATTACCATCGATGTAATTACCTGTCCATTCATTGGAACTATTGAAAACAACCACTTTGCCTCCAGAACCGGCACCATCTGCAACAATACGAAGGTATGGATCCATAGGTCCAGCTGGGCCGCCGTTTACAACCATCGGGTCTTGCGCGGCAGCACCATTGACCCAACCCTGATTGTTATTATCGTTGAAATCGGAACTTGCCTGAGCGAAACAGTTTTGATTGGCAGCCAAGAATAATACCAATAAAAAGAGTAAAGTTCTTTGCATAAAGCTGAGTTGATTCGGTTGAGCAATAGCAGGACAAAATATTCCGCATATTGTTCTCTACCCACTTTATAAACAAATTCATACTAAAAGTGCCGCTCCCGTTAGGAAGCGGCACTGTAAAAAACATTCGATAAAAAGTCACACACTAAGATTTTGACTGGGTGTCAGCTTTCGGTGTGCTATGTCCATTGGCGCTAGGCTCGGGCTCGTCTTCCTTTTTCTGGACCAGGCCGGATGGCAGACTCATGCCACTTTGCTGGAGGAAGTCATTAAGCTGTGGTACCATGCCGTAGAGACCTGAGACGAAGTTGCCCACGCCTCTGCCGTCGCCGCTATCGTAGACAACGACCTTGTCGATATCGACCTCTTTGATGGCATCGGTCTGAATGCGGGCCAGGTCGGTCAACTTATCGAGCATCAGGAATCCGATGGCCGACTGCGGGTCGCCATTGGCGGCATCGACCAGCTTCTGGAAACCTTCGGCCTGCTTGCGCAGCAGCTCTTCCATACCCTTGGCCTCGGCCTGGTAGCGAGCGAGTACGGCATCGGCCTCACCTTTGGCGATCTCGCGGCGCTTCTCGGCTTCGGCTTGTGCAGCAATGATGGCCTTCTGGCGATCGATGTCGGCTTCGACGACTTCTTCGGCTTCCATCTTGGCCTTTTCTTTGGCGGCACGAGCAATTTCGGCATCTTTTTCAGCCATGTAGGCCTCCTGTAGTGCCTGGGCTTCGGCTACCTTGCGAGCAGCCAGAGCGCGGCGGTTTGCTTCTGCCAGGGCAATGTCGCGCGCTGCATTTGACTCGGCGATCTTGATGGCAGACTCGTTTTTACCGGAAGTAGCGATGGCGTTGGCTTCGGCTTCACCGATCTCGGCTTTGGAGTTGGCATCGGCTACGCTTACCCGCTTTGATTGCATGGCGTTGGCCTCACCAATCTCGGCTTTTGAGTTAGCCTCAGCTACCTGAATACGCTGATTTTGAAGGGCTGCAGCCTCACCAATCTCGGCACGAGAATTAGCATCGGCCACTTTGGTACGCTGGTCCTGCTGAGCCTCTGCCTGACCGATACTACCCGTACGGTTTTCGTTGGCTACCTTGATCTTGGCATCATTGATGGCCTTGGCAGCCGCCTCCTGACCGAGGGCCGTGATATAACCCGACTCGTCCTGGATGTCGGTCACGTTGACGTTGATCAGCTCCAGACCGATCTTGTTCAGCTCGTCGCCTACGTTAGAGTAGACGGACTCAACGAACTTATCGCGATCCGTATTCAATTCCTCGATATCCATGTTGGCGATGACCAAACGCATCTGGCCCATGATGATATCGTGCGAAAGCGAAGCGATGCTCTTGCGGTCGAGTGCCAGCAAGCGCTCGGCAGCCGAGATCATCAACTCTGGCTTATTACTGATGGCTACCGTAAACTGCGCAGGTACCGATACACGGATGTTCTGCTTAGAGAGCGCATCTTGCAAATTGACGTCGATCGATAGCGGCGTCAGGTCCAGGTACTTGTAGTCCTGTATGATCGGCCAAACGAAAGTAGCACCGCCAGCATAGCACTTAGCCGATGCCTGGCCACCCGTTTTACCGTAGACGACTAGTATTTTATCGGAAGGGCATCGCCTGAAACGGCTGATAGCCCAGAGGACAAAAAGAAACGCTAAAGCAAGTATTGATCCTCCTATAATCATAAATCCTGAGGTCATGTGTGAATAGTTTTAAGGTTTATGGATGTGTGCTTGAGTGTTCTGTGTGTGATTTAGAGTTTTAGGCTATTTCTTGTCTTTTGGAGACGATGGCGATGTCGCCTTCCAGATCGTCTACGAGTATAGATGTACCGGTAGGCAAAATCTTACCGTTAGACGATTTGGCTTTCAGCTCTCTGCGGGCACCATTTACGGTCACATGCACGAGCCCGGTGCCGTCTTCGGGTATACGCAGGTATACTTTGCCCGGCTGAAAAAGGGCATCGCTGGCTTGCCAATTGACCTCTTCTTGTTGTTTGAGCAAAAAGTTGAGCAGCCAAGCCAGTATCAGTACAGCCACCAGTCCGGCTACGATACCGATCATAAAAGCCAGGGCCGGGTTCACGCTCGTAGCCAGTACCAGCTTTACCGTCCAGGAACCGATAGACAGGAAGGTCAATCCGCCTTTTACCAGTCCTAGTCCGCCAGCGTCGGTGTCGGGCAGATCGATGTCTAGATCGAGACCGCCAAGCAGCGAAAGCAGCAGCAGTAAGATCAGAAGCCCGCCGGCTATAAGCGATATGTAGGTGAGTACTTCGAGCATAACATTTGGTGTTTTGAGCCTGATAAAATTAACACATTTTACGCAGTCTCGTAAGTTGGTTGTTTGGGGTTCTTTCCAACTGTCCCAATTGCATGAATAAAACGCTTACGAACGGGCATTTCGTTGTGCCGAGCTGCGTATGTTGGTCGGCTATTCTACTAGGTTGGTCGATAGATGCTCAATAAACAAGTAGCCCCAAAAATTCACTTGAACTTTTGGGGCCGCCGAATAGGCTACTTCTTTTTACTCCGCTTTGCTTTTTTAGTGGTCGCCTTCTTAGACTTTGGTTTGGTCTTTTTAGACTTCCGCAGGTCGGAGCCTTGCGCAGACCCTCGCCTAACGGGGTCGGCTGCTGGCTTGACAACGTTTTCTTCTGGTGCTGTATCCAATACATCTGGGGGTAATGAATCATCTGGATTTTTAGATCTGCTATAAAAGTAATAGCCTATATAGCCTAGAAAACCCAGAATGATGAGCAAACTAAATATGGTCGATAACAGCTGACCGGTTTTTGCAGACTGTGGATCAAAGACCATTTCTATTTTGTGGGTGCCAGCAGGTACACGCATCGCCCTCAACACATAATTTGCTCGCACAAGCTCGGCTGGTTGACCATCTATAGTTGCTTTCCAGCCGAGATCGGGACCGTACCATATCTCAGAGAATACGGCCAGTCCCTCGCCGGTATTATTGCTCGTATAGGTCAGCTTGGTGGGTGAGTAGCTATCGAGTTTGATTTGCCCGTTGCCGCTGGGTTGAAGGCCCGACAAGGCATCGGCAAATTCATCGGACTTTACGATGGCCGTCGAATTGGGGTCGAAGCCATTGAGGGCAGCCATTTCAGCATCGTGGCTATCCACGTACTGAATATTATCGACAAACCAGGCATTCCCCAAAGCCTCCGGGTTGCGCTGGGCCTGCATCTTTCCATTGCCAGCGGGTACCAGGTAGTACTTCGTATTGAGCATGTTGAATACCGCCTGATTACCGCGGGTCAACTGCCGGTTGATCAAATCGTCATAACGACGCAGTTTAACCGCGCTATAACCGCCTACACTTTTGTGGTGATAACTGGTCTTACTGTCTGAGTATGGATTGCCATTAGCGGGCGAGGTATTGAAGACTCGATAGTGAATATCGGGATCGGCTAGTATCTGGCGATCGGCTTCGGTGAGATCGAAGTAACCCTGTATTTGGCGAGTCGGCTTGTACTCGTCGTGTGTGTGGTAACGACTGCTGATGCCGTGAAAATCTACAAGTATAACCACACCGAGAGCTGCTATGCCTGCCCACTGAGGCACCCACTTTTTGAGTATGGCGAATAGTGATAGACCAGCCAGCAGAGCAAATATGGCCACCCGCCACGCGTCGTTTCTAAAGACAACGACTCGCGTGTCTTCTATAGCATTGATAAAGGTGTTGAGCACGCTTTGGTTGCCTGCCTGTTCGCCCAAGAGGCGTCCGACCGAAGCCGCATCACCTTGATTGCTGAAGTTGATCAGGCTAGGCCCCAATAATGCCATAACTACTGCGAAGCCAACAACAGATGCTGTAGCAATCAAAAGCTGACGCTGACGAGTCTCTACACCCGACCCGCGTAAGCCTGCCCGCGTGCCCTCAGCAGGCAGGTCTAACCACTTACTAACTCCAATGATGCCTAAGGTCGCCAGCAACAAATTGGAAATAGCCATGGCCGAATCAGGTGCCCGAAACTTGTTAAAGAACGGGAAGTAATCGAATAGTGGCCGATTGAGAATAGACGCATTCTTGCCCATGCTGATCAAGATGATGAGCAGGGTGCCACCCACCAGCCACCACCGCAATGGACCTTTGACCAACAGGATACCCAAAATGAATAGGACAAGAACAGCAGCACCAAAATATTTTGGCCCGACCGTAAAACTCATATCGCCATGATAGAGCGGTGCCTGATACTGCCCATCGGCATTGGGCTGAGCTTGATAGCGACGCAAGAGCTTACCGTAAGGCGTATCGGCATCTACAAAAGCGCGACCACCACCAGCAGCCATAGGTACGAAACAAGCTAGTACATCTTTCGATCCATTGCTCCAACTCATGGCTCGCTCCCAGGCAAAACCGCCTTCGCCATTGCCTTCGTCATAACTAAGTCGCTGATTAGCATCCTGCGACAAGTACCGCTGGCCACGCACACTTTCTTCTACGTATTCGCTATTGGGCAAAAGATTAGTCGCCGAAGAACCGACCGCCAGCAGTAGCCCGACAACAAGAGCTAATGTAGCTTTGGCAAAGTGTGCCAACTGGCCTTCTTTTGAATCATACACCAATCGCGCAATGCCGTAAAAAATGATCGTCAGCGCGAAATAGTACGTCATCTGGATGTGGTTGTTGACGAGCGTCAGCCCCATACCGAGTGCAAAGAGGAGTCCACCGAAAACGTATTTTTTTCGAAACGCCAGATTGATCCCGGCTATAAGCAAAGGCAGATAGGCAACTGCCCGATACTTATTCGTATGGCCCTCGGCATATAGAATCAAACCAAAGGTCGCATAGGCAAACGCCAGGCTACCGACCGCTGCTAAGAGCGGGCGCACCTTGAAGCTGAGCATCATCAGATAAAAGCACAAACTGGCAGCAAAAAACATCCCGATGGGATATTTCACACCGAGTTGCATGTAGCTATTTACCTTGCTGATATAGTTACCTCTCGTCAGGTTGCCCAGCTGGTAGGTAGGCATACCGCCAAACATGCTCGTTGTCCAGTGGGTAGCTTCCCCCGTTTCTGCGGAATAGTCAGTAAATTCTTTAGACATGCCCTGCCAACCGAGGTTGTCGGTACTTCCTATGGCCATACCCTGCACCTGGGGGTAAAAATAGAAAGTCGAAAAAGCAGCAAAGAAAACGATAGCTGCAAGGTGAGGCAGCAGAGCTTTGAGGTCAAACTTCATATTGCAAATTTAACAACAACTTGTAAACGTGTGGTATGTATAAAGCGGTACGATTTGGTTCGACGTTTGTCTGTAGGGCGAGATCCTGATCATATGCTAAAAGACACGTCTTTGTCGTATCGATAGTTCATTAGATAATTCATAGCCTCTTCCATGTCCATGTTTTCATACACGATGCGGTAGAGAATTTGACAAATGGGCAGTCTCAACTTTTGAGAGTTGGCCAAACCATTGACGAAAGCCAAGGTGCGGACACCTTCTGCCAGCTCAGCGTTAGTAGCAAGGACTTCTTCTAGGCTTTCCCCACTCCCTAGCCTGAAACCGAATAAAAAATTCCGACTCTTTTTGCTAGTAGCTGTGGCAATCAGGTCGCCAATGCCGGCCGTGCCCAAGAAAGCCGAAGCCGAGGAACCGAAGTGCTGGCCGAGGAAGATCATCTCGTGCAGTCCACGCGTGATGAGCATAGCCTGAATATTCTTACCCAGTCCGAAGCCCTTCAACATGCCTGAGCCCAGCGCAATCACATTCTTGAGTACACCAGCCAACTCGGCACCCAGTAAGTCGTAAGAACCGAATACGAATAGCTGATGACTTTGCAACACAGCTTTCGCTCGGTCTATAACCTCGTCGAATTTGCTGGCTATAAGCGTTGCCGTGGGCTGGCCATCTAATAACTCCCGCGCCAGATTGGGACCAGACATGATACCTAC
This sequence comes from Bacteroidota bacterium, assembly GCA_039025055.1. Taxonomy (GTDB): domain Bacteria; phylum Bacteroidota; class Bacteroidia; order Chitinophagales; family Saprospiraceae; genus Neolewinella. The sequence goes on from JBCCPC010000047.1 coordinate 25,045, forward strand.
CCTTACGACACTCGATTCTTCTTTAATTACCGATGACATGACGTGGACCTGATCCCGGCTCACTGTTTTGAGTTTGCGGACATCTACACCGGCTAGTTCCGTTACATCCAGCCCTTTGGTACCGTGGACGATGATATGAGATGGGTTCAGCAGGGGCGACAGCTGTTTCATGACCGACCTGAAAGCATCGGAAGGCACAAAGATGAAAAGCAGTTGACATTTTGTAGTAACTTCCTGTAAGTCACTTGTAGCTTCTACATTTTCGTGTACGGTAACTCCATAGCGAAAACGCTCTTGGTTGATGGCTTCAGCCACCTCGACTCGGCGGCTATACAAGAATACTTGGGTATTTATGGCCAGCAAATTACTTACAGCGGTTCCGAATGAACCTGCGCCAATTACACCTACCGGCTCTGTCTTCTGGGCACTTGTTTCCATGTAGCAGAAGTGAAAGTAGTATATGTTTAGTTAATAACTATACATCGGTTTATCTTTGCCAGGCATGGATGAAGCCAAATATCCACTGGTCAGTATTGTCATACCCGCTCATAATCGGGCGGATCTGCTGCCTCGGGCCATTCGGTCGGCCGCAGCACAGTCATATCCTAATATCGAGATCATTGTCGTAGACGACGGCTCCAAAGACGAAACCCCAGCGCTAGTCAATGCTATGGCCGAACAGCTACCCAATTTGGTATATCTGAGAAATGAGCTTCCTCAAGGTGTCAAAAAAGCAAGAAACAAAGGTATTGCCGCAGCTAGTGGAACCTACGTTACCTTTTGCGATGACGACGATGAGCTCGTAACAGAAAACGTGGAAACGCAACTTTCGGTGCTACGCAATCGCCCTGAATTGAGTTTCGTCATCCCAGACTATAGGGAATACAGGACCACTGGAAGTCGAGTCAGCAAGAGAGGCGGAGAAATAAGTCTGGAAAAGTTGCTCTGGGTCAATATATGCTATATCGGACTTCTAGCTGAAAAAGAAAAATTAATACAAATAGGAGGATTTGATGAATTGCAAAAATCTTCCGAAGACTACGATTTGTGCCTTCGGCTCATCGACAGCTTCGGCCCGGCATACCGAATTCCTAAAGTACTCTATATCTATCATCTTGAACATAGAAAATCGACTATACTATCGGATAAAAGAACTCGACGTATGTACCTGGGCTACTTTAGAATATACAACAAGTTCAAATCAAAGATGACGCAAGATCAAAGAAAGTATCAGTTGTATAAAACGCTTTGGCTAAGGGGAAGTAAAATATCACCTGCCAAGTTTTTAAAAATGGTGCCTTCAAAATACTGGGCACCCGAACTCAATATGTACCTGATTGAAAAAACTAATTTTAATAAGTATTTTGGGTGGCTAAGAGGGTTTTAGCTCGCCACGCTGTTATGGACCAAAACCGACATTCAACTTTACTGATCAGCCTGATTGTATGTACGTACAATAGAGATAAATTCCTCGGAGATTGTCTGGATTCTATTGCCAGACAAAACCTAGAACCTCATCTTTATGAAGTTTTAGTAATAAATAATAATTCCAATGACGGCACTCAAAATATCATCGATTCGCACAAGCTAAAAAGGCGGCCAAACTGGAAATTTTATCTCGAAACAAATCAAGGCCTAAGCTTTGCCAGAAACCGGGGCATAGCAGAAGCACAAGGCGAATATCTAACGTATGTAGATGACGATGCCATACTGCCAGAAGATTTTCTATCGACTCAATACAAGCTCCTGAATGACCACAAGAAATGGGATGGCCTCGGCGGCAAAATCATTGCCAAATTCGAGGATGAAAAGCCAGAGTGGTTCAATAAATATACAGCACCTACATTCTTTAGCCATTACGATAAGGGAGACAAAGCCTATCAGTACCGACTAGGCGACTTTCCATTCGGATGCAATATGTGTCTGCGAAGATCATTAGCCGAATCCGTCGGTGGATTCGACATCAATTTAGGTCGAATTGGAAAAGGTGGATTAGGCGGAGAGGAGAAAAAGATTTACAGTCAGGTAATTTCAAAGGGTGCCAATATTTGGTATGTCCCCCAGTTGTGGGTATATCACCAAACTGATGCCTATCGTACACAAGAGCCGTATCTGAAAAAAATATCCATTGGCTTGGGCGTGTCTCACAAATTACTCTACTGCAATAATTCAAGCTCATCATGGGCATGCTATAGGGCGACCTTGATTATGTATGCTAAATTTTTGGCGGCCTGCCTATTGGCAATCGGATATCGTATTCAAGGACGTGCGCGTGTAGGCCAGCACTTAATTCAATTTAGAAGATGGGTCCTTGAAGGATTTCATCAATCGTAATTGGTTTTTTCATTTTCATGGCGGGCGTGGGTATCATACCAACCTGGTATTCCCAATAGCCTATTCATAGCGTCCGTAAACTTCTGACCGATCTTGGTTTTACTAAAAACCGATTGATCACCGAATAGGCGATATGCCCGAAAAATACTTTCATATTGCTTAAGCACTTCTTCTTTACCAGCCCAAGCACCTTCTAGATCGAGCCCGAAAAGTCCTGAAGACCCTATTTTGAACTTGTGATTGACCAGTTCTCCTTCCAGTGTATTTTGGGGTTCTTTTTGAGCCGGCACTTTAGATTGGTTCACTGCTTTAAAATCAGAGTAGCCCAACTCTTCGAGCAGATTTAATTCTTGTTTTAAAGCATCGAAGTCTACTTTTTCAGACTCTATTGAAATATATGAAGGCCGCATATCGAATTCCTTAAGTGCGCGCAGGCAGACTAGGTCCATACCTTCAATATCGATCTTCATATAATACGGAATACCATATTTTTCCAGACAAACACTAAAATCGATAGCATCGACTTCGATGACTTGACTCGACTTACCCAGTCCAGAATTTCTTTCTGCCCAATCTTCCACTACAGTACCCCAGACACTTTTTTCATCATTTTTGTAGAATTTAACTTTTCTTTTTGTCTGATTACTATTTTCAAGTATGGCACCTTCAACTATAGTTAGCTGCCCAGAAGAAACATGTTGCTCGAATCTATTGCGACAAAAGTCAGCTAAATCTGGGTTTGCCTCAAATGCAACGACCTTAAAACCCTTTTTTAGATAGAAGGAAGTGTCTTCACCTTTGTGTAGGCCGACATCGTAGATCAATTTTCTATTCACCATGCTTTTTGACAAACTTTCAAATATTAAAAGGAACCTCGATAGAGCTTTTCTAGTCGTCCCACTCCAAATAATCTTCCTTGAATCTGTCGATCTCTCGCCGTTCGCGCTTGGTGGGCCGGCCGGCACCTTTTTCTCGGGCTTCTGATGCGCCCTTGCCGATGAACCAGTCTTGGTACTTACTGAGCTCTTCGGCGGGGGTATGATCCAGGTAGCAAGTTTGTGCAATGGGTGCCCCTACCCTTTTGCCGATGAGCTTAAGCACCTCGAATTGTAGCTTGAAACCATTCTTCTGCACCTCTATACGATCACCGACTTGCACACTAGAACTGGGCTTGGCGATTTTATCGTTGATTCGGGCTTTACCGCGTTTAACGACATCGTTGGCCAGGGTACGGGTTTTGAAGACGCGCACGGCCCATAGCCACTTATCGATTCTTACTTTATCACTCATTGGCACGCAAATATCGGGACTTTTAGGCTAGGTTTCACACCCTTATTAAGCCCGTGTTAAGCACAATTCAACCTTTAATTATATATGCACAATTCACTTGCGTAAGTAACTCATTATAGGCAATTTTGGGTGGTCAATACAGACAGTAGCAACCTGCAAAACGACCAGCCTTGATCGATAATCCCAAATTCCTTCATTTAGGCCGCGCCAAAATCGCCATCTTCAGACTAACAGGCTGCTGCGCATATATACAAGAAGACATGAGCGGCTACTATAGAACGGCTGCCATAGAGAAAGTTACTCAGATCGAATTTATCTTTAAATGGCTAAACCAACGTGGCATTTCCATTTGCCTCATTAGCGATTACAACCGCATCGATACCCAGCATATACTCGACAGATTAAGCTGGTCACCTAAAAGCGAATCGAGCTATATAGATGCTGTGTTGATCAGAGGTAATAGATCAGCTCTACTTTGCCTTAGGGAGGTCGCCCAATTATACGGCTTCCAGAACCTCAGATCGGGCATTTGTCTATTTGATCAGCTAGTTTTGCTCGAGGCCTCCTGGAGACTAGAAAGCTTATTGACCATCGGACTCACTTACGGCTCTACCCCACCTAGAATTCTAGCACAAAAACCACACCATATTCTTCTCGATAGCATCGTAGAGCTTCCCAATTTTATAACCAGAAAGCTGGCCCTCTCTAAGCCGATAATAGCATCATCGCGATAAAGTTTTTGCACGACACGGAAATCACCATATATTTCCGTCATGTCACTCAATGCGCGGATAGCCCGCTTTTACGATCGCTCCTCCCCTATTTGGTTAGAAACCTGGGGCGAGCAGATGCACCACGGATACTACGACTCCAATACGAAAGACCACAAGCAAGCACAACTGGAAATGATCGAGCGGCTTCTGGAATGGGGGCATTTTTCGGGTAGCGCGCCAAAAATACTCGATGCGGGCTGTGGCGTAGGTGGCAGCAGCAGGTACTTAGTGAATAAATTTCCTGGTGCGACATCGCTGGGTCTAACGCTCAGTCCATTACAAGTTGAAAGAGGACGAGCCTACAACCAGAAAGCTGGCCTTGGCGATCGTATCGAGCTCCGTGCACAGGACGTATTCGAGCTCAAACCGAAAGACGATGGTCCCTTCGACCTCATCTGGTCGCTGGAAAGTGCCGAGCATATGGCCGATAAAGAAGGCTTGCTCAAGCTCTTTTTCGATGCACTCAAACCCGGCGGTCAGCTTATTATGGCTACTTGGTGTAGCAGTGATTCTTACGATAATCTGAATGATAAGGAAGTGCAGACCCTTCGCCGCATCGAAGCATTGTACCACTTGCCACCCATGGTCAGCATAGAGACTTTGCATCTCGCTGCCCAACGCGTAGGTTGGACCCAAATAGCCTCCGCCGACTGGTCGAAAGCCGTAGAGCCTTTCTGGTCGGCAGTCATTAAGACGGGGCTCGATCCACGCAACTGGCCAGGGCTGATCAAAGCGGGGTCAGAAACGATAAAGGGTGCTTGGGCCATGCGATATATGCGGCGCGGATTCAAGTTGGAGTGTATCAAATACGGCCTGCTTCGCGCGCAAAAGCCTATGGCTTAATGAGTATTTTTCTACGCTTTGCGCGGGTGCATACACTGGTGGGTACGACCCTCAGCCTCACGGCACTTTTCCTCATGGCCGCACAGGTAAACGGCAATTACAACTGGGAGGTACTGGTTTTAGGACTTACTGCTTGCCTGGCTGCCAACGTATACATCACGGGGCTAAACCAACTGACCGACGTAGAAATAGACCGAATCAACAAGCCCTATTTGCCAATCCCTAACGGCGATTATACCATGGGGCAAGCGCGCGCTATCGTGTTTTCAGGATTAGGACTTGCGCTGGTCGGAGGCCTGATCGGAGGGCGTTTTCTTATACTTACTATCGTCATCAGTATTTTGATAGGTACAGCCTATAGCGTGCCACCCATCAGACTGAAGCGATACCCTTTTTGGGCGGCTTTTTGTATCCTCGCCGTAAGAGGCCTAGTAGTCAATTTGCTACTTTATTTGCACTTCGACCTATCGTTGAATGGGAAGAGCAGGCTACCTGCGGAAGTACAAATTTTAACCATCATCATATTCGGATATAGTTTGCTTATCGCCTGGTTTAAAGACCTGCCCGACACTGAAGGCGACGAGGCGTTTGGCGTACGTACACTCTCCATCAGCTGGGGACGGCGCCAGGTCTGGCTGATTGGTTCCTGGCTATTCGGATTGGGTCTACTGGCTGCTGCGGCCTATTTGCTGTTTGTGCTTAAAAACGATGCCGTTGGCTATGGGCAATTAGCTCTACTTGCCATTTACCAGTTAATGGCCAAGCAAGTCGATCTAGATCAACAAAAATCCATCGCCCAGTTTTACCAGGGGTTCTGGGGCCTATTCTTCGCCGAGTATATCCTATTCGGCCTATTCGGATAAAGAAAATTGAAAATTTTCTAGTCCCATGTCGCTCTCCGTTTTATTCCGTTGCGCTTCAGCGCTTGTTAGACTCCGTGTGAAATCAGTAAAATCCGTTCAATCCGTGTACAAAAATAATAAGACTAGAATGCTTAAACTTAAGCAAAGGATTTTGCCCGGACTATAAATCAAAAGATGCTTTGACTTTATCTACAAAGTCTAGCTTCTCCCAAGTAAAGGTCTCGATTTCTAGTTCACGCACCTCACCAGAGCCATTCGTAAAGCTTACCGTCTTGGTTTCACTTTCACGCCCCATATGCCCATAAGCTGCTGATTCACTGTATATTGGCGAACGCAACTTCAAGCGTTGCTCGATGGCATAGGGGCGCATGTCGAAGACCTCTGCAATTTTCTCAGCGATCTCTGCATCGGAAAGATCGACCTTGGCACTACCGTTGGTATTGACGTAAATATTGGTCGGCTGAGCCACGCCAATCGCATAGCTCACTTGTACCAGCATCTCGTCGGCCACACCGGCTGCTACCATATTTTTAGCGATGTGGCGCGTTGCATAAGCCGCTGAACGGTCTACCTTGCTGGGGTCTTTACCCGAAAAGGCACCACCGCCGTGGGCACCCTTACCACCGTATGTATCGACTATGATCTTGCGGCCGGTGAGGCCCGTATCGCCGTGGGGGCCACCGATGACAAACTTGCCGGTCGGATTTACATGATAGGTAATCTGATCGGTAAATAGGATTTGCAATTCCGCTTTCAAACTTGCCTTTACACGAGGTATTACGATGCTTATCACATCCTCTTTGATTTTAGTGAGCATGGCCTCGTCTTCATCGAAGTCGTCGTGTTGAGTAGATACCACGATAGAATCTATGCGCACGGGCTTGTGGTCGTCACTGTACTCGATGGTCACCTGAGACTTGGAGTCAGGGCGCAGGTAGGTCATATGGGTGCCTTCGCGCCGGATATCGGCCAGCACTTGCAAAATTTTGTGGCTGAGATCCAATGCGAGCGGCATATAATTGTCGGTCTCGTTGGTGGCATAACCGAACATCATACCCTGGTCGCCGGCACCCTGTTCTTCGGCAGAAGCGCGCTCGACCCCCTGGTTGATGTCTGGCGACTGCTCGTGAATGGCAGAAAAAACCCCGCAGCTGTTTGCCTCGAACATGTATTCCGACTTGGTATACCCAATTTTGCGAATGACTTCTCGTGAAATCTTCTGCACATCGAGATAGGTCGTCGATTTGACCTCCCCAGCCAGTACGACCTGGCCTGTTGTGACCAGCGTTTCGCAAGCTACTTTCGAGCTGGGATCAAATGCTAAGAAATGATCGACCAAAGCATCGCTGATCTGATCGGCTACTTTGTCGGGGTGTCCTTCAGATACAGACTCTGAAGTAAATAGATACGGCATGGTGGTTCTGATTTGGGAGGGCAAAGGTAGCAAATATCAACTTGCTCCCACACTGGCCACATACACTTTAGCATCATTCAAAAAATGAATTTCAGCACCGTGACCATATGCTAACCAGCAAGCTTGCCCCCTGCGGAAGTCCTTATGAAAAACCTCTCCCGAATGGCGGTATTTCACAGATACTTCACCTGTATAGACCATCAAAATTGCCGGTCCTTCTGGTAGCTGTATCATTTTCCCCGCCGGTAGCTCAGCTCTGAATAGGCGGAAATCAGGAGCTGGCGTTTCAAAGACCTCCCAACCGTTCGCTTGCTTTTTACCCAGGCGAATCTCTGGCCTGACCGAAGAAAAGTCGATGGTTTTGATCAGCTCCCGGGTGTCTACATGCTTGGGTGTGAGGCCACCGCGGAGTACATTATCACTATTGGCCATCAGCTCTACACAGGCACCCGATAGGTAGGCATGCGGGATGCGTGCAGCTTGAAAAATACCCTCACCAGGTACCAACTGAACTAAGTTGAAAAAATAAATGGAAAAAATGCCTCGGTCATAGCCGTATCGCTCAAATGCGCGTTGCGCCCAGTGATCCGGATCGGACTTCTCGAATCGACAAGGTGGCTTTAGCCTAAGTTCGAGTGGCTTTAGCCATTGCTCCAGTTCTTCCTCATTCGCCCTCATTATTCGCATGTACACCCCTTTGGCACCCAGGCGCGAAAAGACCTCTTGCAGTTCTACCCAGGCGGATTCTCTGTGCAATGCCTTTTCTATTTCATCTTCTGATTTAAAACCATGTAGCAGATAAAAATCAGTCAGGGCAACAGCCAGTTCCGGCTTGTGATTTTGGTCGCGGTAGTTGCGATTGGGCGCCCCGCGATCTATACCCGCTTGCTCTTCTTTTACAAAGCCCGACCTGGCCATTTCGATGGTCGGATGCACCTGTATGGAGAGCATATCTTGTACGTCTAGCACCTTCAATAAAAAGGGGAGCTTACCTCCAAATAGTTCTTTTACCTCCTTTGAAAGGACTTCCGCAGGTCGGTCACTTATTACTTTGTCGAGTGTGCCTACTGCTGTCTTGGCCGACCCTTTGGGATGGGCACCCAGCCACCATTCTGCCCAGGGCTCGCCTTTGGACTGATGTTTGCCGATTAAATCGGCCAGAAACTCGAAGCCGCCCCAAGCATAAGGCTGAATGACCCCGTCGAGTGCTAATATTTTTTGAGGTACTGCCATAAATAAAAAATGGGCAAACATACCATCCGCTACGACCTCATATCCTTGCTGCGTTTCCGCCCTGGGGAGATTCAGAGGGAGCTGGATGTATGCTGCCCGGCACAAAGATAAATATAATTTGGCGGTGAGGCGATGCCTCACCGCCAAATTATCCTCAACTCTGTTCCGGAATGGCGCCGGTTTGCTTGCCAAAATAGAAGACAAACTGCTGAAAGTCGTTCGCCAGGTCTTTATTTTGAGTGGCTCTGTAGTAAGTTTCTGTCAATGAGCGGAGTGTCTGATAAAAGAAGCGATCCATCTCTACGATCTGCATATCCTTTGTCCAGAGATCGATTTTCATGGTCTCCTTGGTGTCTTTGGCGAAAAAGCTGAGTAGTGCAGCCTTGCATTCTCGCGGTTTTTCCCCTTCGCCGGCATAATCGAGGTAAATGGGCATCTTCTCTTCATCTAGCCCGACTCCGATTTTGATATTCGATTGTTTGCTAATCTCCTTTTTCATAGAGCAAAGGTAGGACTCGAAATGAAAAGCGGACCAAAGAGCAAAGCCCTTTGATCCGCTGAATCACAATTTAGATTGGATCAATGATTTATCCTTTTATCTACTGGATTTGCAACTTGATCACTCTTATGGCATCATCGGTTGTCATGCGCAGCATATAAGTACCTCGGGGCAAGAATGGCAATGGTAGCTCGATCCGGCCATTGAGCTGATCCATGTCTTGTTCGAGAATTCTACGGCCGTTCAGGTCACTTATTTCGAGTGTGCCACGTTGACCCAGGAAGTCACTGGTTCTGACGGTCAGTCGATCCGTTGCCGGATTGGGGAAGACAGATATGCTGCCTGGTCCACCCAATTCACCGATACTGGACGGGCTTTCGTTGAGTCCGCAAAGCGTTTCATTGCTCAGCTGCCATACGACCGCATCTTCTGGGAAGTACTGCAAAGACTTATCTATGGTAGGCGCAGGAGCCTCCAGTGTTGAAGACCACTGATCAGCATCGATAGCCATCTGGGTATTCGGCCCAGCGGCACTACCCCACTCTACATAATCGATAATCGATTCGGCAGTCAACTCGTTGCCATTGAATAGCGCTATACTACCCTCGTCTGAAATAAACCAATCGGTCTGTACACCCACATAGGCACCAGGTGCAAGACTGGTGCTTCCACAGTCTATGCTCATATTGGCTACAGCAATCGACTCCGTACCGTTATTCAGCATGAATTGATCGACTGAAATAAGCTCTTCGCTTTCATTGAAAAGCTCAACGATACCAAAGCGATTTACTTCGTTTATAAGTATGCCAATATCTCCTCCTCCACTGCATGGCACGACATTGAATGTAGCACCATCAACGAGTAGACTAGCACAAAGCGTGCCGCCGCCCTCGATGGTCTCTGCGAATACGAAACCACCGGTCGCTCCGGGTGGCAAGAAGCTCAGTAAACCCAGATCGAGGCTATCAATAACTAAAGTATGGATTGTATAAAAGCCCGTATCTGTTACCGTAAATTGGGGTTCATCACCAGAATCTAATATGAGTAGACTGTCACCTGTCGTAAGCACATAAACGACTGCAAATCCTGGTGGCACGACCGGTGGCGTATCTACCTGTGCGGCCAGGAATGCTGCTGTTACGTCTAAGCAGGGATCGTTATCTGGAGCTGGAATAAGTGTGCCTGCATCAGCTGGACAAAACTCCTCGCAGGGAATGATATTGAATGGCGCGCCATCCACCAGCAAGCTCGCACAGAGCGTACCGCCACCTTCGATAGTCTCTGCAAATACAAAGCCACCTGTTGCACCTGGCGGCAAGAAGCTGAGCAGGCCCAAATCAAGGCTGTCTATCACCAATGTGTGAATGGTATAAAAACCCGTGTCTGTAACGGTAAATTCAGGTTCATCTCCACTATCTAAGATGAGTAAGCTATCACCCGTAGTCAACACGTATACAACTGCATATCCGGCAGGGACAGTCGGTGCTGTTCCCGTTTCTGCTATAATTGTCGCTTCACCATCGAGTAAGCATGGTCCACTGTCTAAGCTGGGCTCAAGTGTCCCGGCATCGGCCGGACAAAACTCATCGCATGGAACAAGATCGAAAACCGCGCCGTCCACCAGTAAGCTGGCGCAGAGCGTACCGCCACCTTCGATGGTTTCGGCAAATACAAATCCTCCGGTGGCGCCTGGTGGCAGGAAGCTCAGTAAGCCTAGGTCTAAGCTATCGAGAACCAGGGTGTGAATGGTATATAGTCCGGGATCGTCTACTTCGAAGTTAGGATCGAAGTTGGTATCCAGAATTAACAGGCTATCTCCTGTAGTCAAGACATAAACAACCGCATATCCCGCCGGAACAACCGGGGGTATATCTACCTGAGCAGCGATGAAAGCACCATCATCACCAGAAATACAAAGGTCACTTTCTAAGCCAGGCTGTAGGGTGCCCGCATCAGCCTCGCAGGGAGGCAAGCAATTATCTACATCAAATAAAATAGGCTCAGAGATCTTAAGGCATCCCGTATCCAGAGACTGAATAGTGGTAAAATCTGTCTCATCGCCTATTCTCGGAAGCAAACCATTTAAACCAAATGGAAAATCTTCCTCACCATAAGTTACCAGGTATACATTGAGAGGAGCACCCACATAGCCGAAGAACTCTAGATTTATATCAAAAAAGAGAAAGTCCCTTTCTTCTGGTCCATCAAACTCTAGTTCACGTCCAACAGAGAAGTCGACCGGACCTAGTGTATTATTGGCCACATTAATAATGATACCACTCGAGTCCGTCAGCACTAACATGAAGCTATCTGTCTCTATCGGATCAGAAACGTTTACAGTCAATTCGCGGAGGGTCTCGCATGGATCCGTGCCCGGTTCTATGTCAACTGATATTCCAGGTGCGCCATCAGTTGGACAGTCGTTACATTCATCACCTGTATTTCTGATCACAGTGAGCGGATTCGACAGATCGAAACAACCTTCTAGGTCGGCTGCATTTTGACCTACTTCAGCACCTTGCAGCCCGTCTTCAAATGCCAAATACCAGATGAGGCAAGTTCCACCACCGGCGCCTTCCAAATCGAATGGACCATTGCCACTCGGAATATCGAGGATATTCGCATCGGCGTCAGTAATTACGAAGGTAAAGTTACTGCCAGCAGGGTCTCCTGTCTGTATTACATCCAATGGATCGGGTATACCATCTCCAGCGCATATGGTTACGGTATCGCCTATGGCCGTACCCGTGCTATCGGCGAATGCAATCGTACCGGCATCGACAAAATTGCGAACGACAGTCAGCGGATTAGACAGATCGAAGCAGCCCACTAAGTCGCCTGCATTCTGACCAACTTCGGCACCCATGAGTCCATCCTCGAACGCCAGGAACCAGATCAGACAGGTGCCGCCACCAGCTCCTTCTAAGTCAAACGGACCATTGCCACTCGGTATGTCTAAGATATTTGCTTCCGCATCGGTTATTACAAAGGTAAAATTACCACCGACCGGAGTTCCGATTTGCTCTACCGATAATGGATCGGGTATACCATTTCCAGCACAAATCACGGTGTCGGTACCGCCGCCTTCAAATTGAATTTCGCCGCCATCGGGTTCGTTACGAACAACAGTGATAGCATTAGACAAGTCTAGGCAACCTTCCAGATCAAAGGCATTGGCGTTTACTTCCAATCCTTGAATATCAGGATTATAGGCTAGGTACCAGATCAGGCAAGTACCGGGTCCAGCTCCATTGAGGTCGAATGGACCATCGTTGTCAGGCAGCGCCAGAATGTTTCCTGCTTCGTCGGTTATTACAAAAGTGAATAATTCACCAGCTGTAACTCCACTGCGTATTATTTCGAGTGGGTCCTCAAATTCATCGACACATATTACCGTATCTGTGGCACCGCCTTCGAGCGAGATTTCTCCAGCTTCTGCTTCATAGCGCGTCACCTGAATGAAATTCGACAAATCGAAGCAGCCTGATATGTCGTCGGCATTTCCACCTTCTACCAAACCTGTGACATCATCATCGAAGCTGATGTGCCAAACCAGGCATATTCCCGGTCCTGCACCTTCCAGATCAAAGGGAGGGGAAGCTGGATAAGACAAGATATTGCCATCCAGATCAGTAATTAAAAAGGCACTATTCGTACTTACGTTGTTTTGCAGATCCACATCGAATGCATCCGATTCGCCGTCGCCTGCACAGATCGTTATAGAGGTTTCTCCGTTCGTTCCGTCAATGGTGAGATCACCGCCCTCTTCCTCGCAAATCTGAAAGTCGCAGTCCTTGATCACAAGCACATAGCTAGATAGATCGAAGCAGCCATCACCCGGATTGAACATGCAGTAATTTCCACCTACACCAAAATCACCTGTAAAATCATTATCATAAGCGAGGTTAAAAATAAAGCAGGCGCCCTCCTCACTTCCTTCAAAATCAAAATTTGGACTGGTCGAATTAGCTAAGATATTTCCATAGTTATCAGTTACCAAGAAGATTTGATTCTGTCCATTTGCCCCAGAAACATTCACGGTCAACGGATCGGGTATTCCATCTGAAGGGCATATTACTTTTACGGTCGTACCATCATCGGCGAATGACAAAAATCCGCCCTCAGCATCGCATACTTGGGCCGAAAGGCTCGCTAAGCCCAAGCAGAAAACTAGGAAAGCAGCACTAACCCATCGGATTAAGCTGTCGCGCATCGAAGCGCCGTGTAAATCTAAGTGCATATATGAATCTATATAGCGGAGGGCCATACGGGATGAGGCTTTCTCCTGGTGAAGAAATAATTAATGTGAGATATATAGAAATTCTCTCGACTCAATCGCAGGCCAGCTGGCCGCTTACTTCTTCAAATCGGTCGCCCGTAACGCGGGGAAAATAAAAATCTTCATTCACTACATCTCGCCAAGTCACCGGTGATAAGGATTTTAAATCCTATGGACACTTAACTGCACATAAATATATACGTTTTTATTTTAACTAGCCAATTCCGTGTTTCATTTGTATGTTAATTCATTCTTATGAATGATTATTTTGTACTTCCCTGCCTACCTGGCGGATGGCAGGCAGGCGCAGGTGGGATGGTCTCGCACAAGCAGAATGCAAGTCCTAACGCCTTTACAAATGAAAGCCCCGTCGACATGATGTCGACGGGGCTTTCCTTTTCTGCATTTGTAG
>JBCCPC010000048.1:0-38924 GCA_039025055.1 Bacteroidota bacterium
CGTTACTGGCGGTACGGCCCCTTACACTTTCTTGTGGAGCAATGGCGCGATGACCGAAGACCTGATGAATATCCCAGCGGGTAGTTACACAGGTACGGTGACTGATGCGAATGGCTGTACGATCTCTGCTACAGTTACGGTCACCGAATCTTCTGATCTCAATGTCAGTGCCGATGTAACCAGTGTAGACTGCAATGGCGATGCCACGGGAGCCATCGATCTGACGGTCACTGGCGGTACGGCCCCTTACACTTTCCTATGGAGCAATGGTGCCATGACCGAAGACCTGATGAATATCCCAGCGGGCAGTTACACAGGTACGGTGACTGATGCGAATGGCTGTACGATTTCTGCTACGCTCACCGTCACTGAGCCACCCGCTTTGGGCGTGAGCGCCGACGTGACCAATGTAGACTGCAACGGCGATGCCACGGGTGCTATCGACCTGACCGTTACCGGCGGTACGGCCCCTTACACTTTCTTGTGGAGCAATGGTGCGATGACCGAAGACCTGATGAATATCTCAACGGGCAGTTACACAGGTACGGTGACCGACGCGAATGGCTGTACGATTTCTGCTACGGTCACCGTCACGGAGCCCCCCGCTTTGGGCGTGAGTGCCGATGTAACCAATGTAGACTGTAATGGTGACGCCACAGGTGCCATTGATCTAACCGTCACTGGCGGTACGGCCCCTTACACTTTCTTGTGGAGCAATGGCGCGATGACCGAAGACCTGATGAACATACCAGCGGGTAGTTACACAGGTACGGTGACTGATGCGAATGGCTGTATGATTTCTGCTACGGTCACCATTACGGAGCCACCTGCTTTGGACGTGAGTGCCGATGTAACCAATGTAGACTGTAATGGCGATGCCACGGGAGCCATCGATCTGACGGTCACTGGCGGTACGGCCCCTTACACTTTCTTGTGGAGCAACGGCGCGATGACTGAAGACCTGATGAATATCCCAGCAGGTAGTTACACAGGTACGGTGACTGATTCGAATGGCTGTACGATTTCTGCTACGGTCACCGTCACGGAGCCCCCCGCTTTGGGCGTGAGTGCCGACGTTACCAATGTAGACTGCAACGGCGATGCCACGGGTGCTATCGATATAACTGTTACCGGCGGTACGGCCCCTTACACCTTCCTATGGAGCAATGGCGCGATGACCGAAGACCTGATGAATATCCCAGCGGGTAGTTACACAGGTACGGTGACTGATGCGAATGGCTGTACGATCTCCGCAATACTTACGGTTACAGAGCCATCGGATTTGACTTGTGTAGTCGAGATCTTACAAGAACCAACCGATGGTGACAATGGCAGCGTAACTGTCATTCCAACAGGTGGAACACCGCCTTATTCATTCGAGTGGAGTACGGGTGAAACCACTCAAACTATCGATGGCCTGGCACCTGGTACGTACACAGCTACTGTCACGGATGATAATGGCTGCACTACTGTTTGTAGTGCTACACTCGATGCTTTCGCGGGAATCGGAGACTTTGTATGGGAAGATCTCGATCTCGATGGTTTACAAGACCCTAACGAGCCTGGTATCGAGGGCGTAACGGTCAATCTCAAGAATGAAAATGGGGTTGTAATCGCTACGACAATGACTGACGAAAATGGCTTCTACAGCTTTACGGGCTTGGAGCCCGGTACTTACTCCGTACAATTTATACCACCCCCTGGCTTCGACTATACGGCTTCTGATATTGGAAATGACGATACTATAGATAGCGATATCATTATGGGCATGATGGGAATGACGGGCGAGTATACGCTCGGTCCTAACGAGTTCAATATGACCGTCGATGCCGGATTGATCCAGCCACCCAATGGTGGCATATTTGACCCGTGTAATTGCTTGGATAATGCGACCAATGACCTCAATGGCCAGTTTGCCGATACGCTAATCATCATGGCTTACTCGGGCTTGGAATGGACGATCATCGATCGGACAAACATGTTTTTGGATGACCCGATCAACGACCCGCCAGCAGTACCTCAATTAGTACCTTTAGGCACAGTACTTGCTGAGGTGCCTATGGGGAACGGGTTTAGTCAATATCGTCTCATCTTCCGCTTAATCGATGATATTACATATATGGTATCTGTACAGGCAGGAGAGTTTGTTCTTGACATATCCAATACTTGTACCTACCCTGATATCTTCTTCGACGAGTTGCCACCCGATGAGTTGTGTATTTTCGATCCTGCTTTCCCGTTAGATGCGAATTCTACCGTACCTGGTGATTTAACCTACTTCATTGCAGGGCAAGAAGTCGATGTACTCGATCCTTCCACTTTGCCTGAAGGGACTTATAACTTAGAAATTCGCCTAGATCCGCTAGATGATGAGGAGTGTGAAGCCGTATTGATACTAGAATTCGATATTGTAGATGACTGCCCAGCTAAAGTGGGTGACTTCGTTTTCTTGGATATGGACGGCGATGGTATTCAGGATTTAGGCGATAATGGTATCGAAGGTGTGAAAGTTACGATCACCAGTCAGGATGGTTCGTTCATGGATATGCAATTTACCGATGAAAACGGGATGTATATGTTCATGGTAGACCCGGGTACGTACAAGATCACCTTTGAACAACCGATGGGGCTCTCCGCCTCCCCTCAAGACCAGGGAGGTAATGATGCAGTCGATAGCGACATAGATCCTAGTATGTTGATGACTGACTTCTTCACCCTTGGGCCAGATGAGGTTAATCTGACCATCGATGCTGGATTTAGAAATCCTTGTGTAGATAATATCGATGACCCAGGTACCATAGGTTTCGATCA
Organism: Bacteroidota bacterium; assembly: GCA_039025055.1. GTDB lineage: Bacteria > Bacteroidota > Bacteroidia > Chitinophagales > Saprospiraceae > Neolewinella. The sequence goes on from JBCCPC010000048.1 coordinate 2,812, forward strand.
GGAGGTCTGTGGTCCGGGTAATGCACCCAATACGCTGGTAGAGGTAACACCGGCAACGGGTGGCGTCGGTGTGATCAATTATCTCTGGATGTCCAATACGGAAGATCCTAATCAGAATATCAGCTTCTGGCATCCGATACCGAATAGTAACTCGCCCAACTTTACACCGGGTCCTGTACAGGTGACGACTTTCTTTACCCGGTGCGTGCGAAGAGATGATTGTCCTTACTTGGAGTCTAACATCATTACGGTTACGGTCAATGATGATGCCGTTGCCGAAATCGACGGGCCAGCCCTTGGATGCGAAGGGGAGGAAATTACCTTCTCTTCGGCAGCTTCAGGACCTGGCGCTGACATCAGCTGGTCAGTAACGGGTGATGGAAACATCATCGGTGATAGCGATAGCGAAAACCTGACGGTCGTCTGGGGGAGCTTTGGTTTACATAGCGTTACCCTTACCGTTACTGAAAATGGATGTACTTCGACCTCTACTATCACGATCAGTGTGGTCAATAACCCGATGGTATGCGGCGGCAACCTACAGGCTAATGGTACGGTAAATAGCGTGCCTAACAGAGATGTGACGGTCGAGTGGATGCTGCCCGACGACGGCTACGAAATGAGCTTTGTTGTACAGCGCTCGCTGGACGGCGAAAACTTTGAAGCAGTGGGACAGGTGACCGACCCTGCGGTAGTCCTAGGCCAAGTAGCCCTATACGAGTATAACGAAATCGCTCCAGTAGCCGGGCTGAATTACTATCGAGTAGTGGCTTATAATACGCTCGGAGAAAGCATGACTTCCAATATAGTCCAGTTCCAGTTGGCTGAAGATGATGGTCAGATGGCTAGAATTTTCCCCAATCCGACAGTAAGTGGAATCGTGCACATCGAAATGACCGATACGGATTTGCCGGCGGAAGATATGACCATCGAGTTTATCTCGGCGACCGGCAAATCGATCAGTAACCAGAAATTACAATCTGGTGCCGATTTCTTCGATCTCCAGATCGATGGGAAGTCTGCGGGTATTTACTTCGTTCGCATTACCTGTGGCGATAAGGTGGAAACCCATCGAGTTTTGGTGAATGAATAAATGGATAGCGGCTTTAAATCTAAGGTTTGAAGCCGCTATCAACAGTCTAGAATAGAGCTTTGAGAGCGCAGAGCGAGTCAGGTGAGAGCTTGGCTCGCTTTTTTACTTAAACTATGTCTTCCAAAACCTCAAAAGCAGCACTTCAATCAACAAAAACACCAACACCCCCCAAATAAAATACTGCCACAGTGGCCGCCCTTCATTATTGGTCTGGATGGTGCTGATTAAATCGGCCTCGTTTTGGCCGTTCAGAATGTTGGCATTACCGCCAGTTAGGGATTCGATTTCTTCAGAGGAAAGATAATCCAGATTGCTTTCGGCGCGATCGTAATTGAAGGCGAAGAGATCGAGTGGGTTGTCGTCGTCGAGTAGTAGCTCGTAGAAACCAGATTCCTCTAGCTGCTCGTTGATGCCCAGGAAAATGCGCTGACCAACCGTACGCTGTTCGGGTATAAACTCGCCTTTTTCACCACGAAGCCGATAGACGCGTTCGGCACCGGCCTGCCTTCTGCTCGTTTCAATGAGTTGATCTAGACCGATGGTGTAGGCTTCTGGGCGCTGGCGGCCTGCGCTGATGGCCATCTTGTAGAGCATGGGCACGAAGACCTCCGCATTGAGACTCAGGTTATTAACCTCTTGGTCTAGCGGAGCCGTGTTGAGGTAAAGGTGACCCAATTCAACGCGATATTTTGCGAGGGCGATCTGGCCATCTCTATATCTCATTAGGACTTCCGCAGGTCGGCTGCTTTGGCGATTGAGCGAAAAGTTGCCTTGCGTGACAGGTAACCTCAGCGCCTGGCCTTGGTTTCTGAAAACGCCGCGGAATACGAATTCGTCGGTATTGAGGGCGCTCACTTCGCGGGCAGTTTCATCGTAGCTGGCCAGCCGGTCTGCGGGCAGGTTTGAGAGGAAAGTACCATAGCTCTGCACGTCTGCCGTCCGGGGTGGAAAAAGAAGAACGTTACCGCCATTAGCTATATACTGCTTGAGTTCGTTGGCCAGACCTGAGCTGATTTGGCCAAGACCATCCAAGACGATAAGCTGATACTCATTCAGCCGTCCATAGTCTATGCGCTGAACGGGTAAAAACTCAGGTGCGAAAACCGAGATACCATTCAAAGCCGCTGCGAGCCTGCGGTCAGGCGTACCCGAATGAATATTAAGCACAGACAGCTCGTCGCTCGTGCTAAATGTGAGTAAATAAGTATCGTCGAACTCTACCGGATAGTCGGTAATCCGTAGCTCCGCTCGACCGAGGCCTGCCTCTGTGATATTCAGATTAACAGTATCGAGTACGTAATCTCTGGCGGGAATACTGAGCTGGCCGACAGGCTTGGTTTGGCCCTGGTAGTCGAGAGTTAAACGCAGGTCTTCTACGGCTTCATCGCTGTAGTTACGCAAGCGTACCAACAAAGCATTGTTTTGATTGAGCAGAGGAACTGGAGCTTCAAACCAAACGGAGTCGATAGCGACATTGCTTTCTCGTACGGCTCGTAAAGGCACGAGATTGAGCTGTAGGTTGCTATCTATTTCTGCATTGAGATCGCTAGCCGATCGCTGAAAGTCACTAAGCTGATAAGCTACGCGGTTGGGTATATTATCTAGAGCTAGGGCAGATTCTTGTCGAGAAAGTACACTAGAAAGCTTTCGGGTTTGCGGCCCGATCTCTAATTCGTCGATGAGGTCTATTACTTCTTCCTGCCCGTAGAGTCTTTGCTGTCTACCTGAAAACTCATTGCTCAGCAGCTGAAATCGGTCTTCAACACCATATGCGCGTACGATGTCTTTGGCTCGGCGTTTGGCCATCTCCAGCAAGGGTAGCTGATCGGACTCTGCCTGCATGCTGAAACTATTGTCTACGTAAATGCTCACGGCTTTTCGACCACGAACTACCTCTTGATCGGCCGGCAGAAAAGGTTGAGCAAAGGCAAATACCAAACAGGCCAATGCGAGTAAACGCATGAGCAACACCAACAAATTGCGCAAGCGCGAGCGCGCGCTGGTTTCCTCTTTGACCTCTTTCAGAAAGGCTACATTGCTAAAGTAAACCTTGCGAAATCGGCGAAAGTAAAACAGGTGAATAATGACCGGAATGGCCAGGGCAGCTAATGCCCAGAGAAATGTCGGATATAGAAACTGCATAGAGATTTTCCGGGGGAGCGCAAAGGTAGGGCATTTAGTTTAGTCGGTTTGGCCATTGGCCAAATCGACTAAACTAATTGTTGACTCGGATTAATTTCACAACTAAAGCCTCGTCACTGTTAATCCATCGGAGGTTTAGGCTGTCTTCGGTTAGTAGCTCGATGATGGCCTCACGCTTAGTTGGATCTGACTGGGTCGTATCTATAGCTATCAGCTTTTGCCCAATGGCCTCGAATTTGCCCGCTTCTCGATATTGAAGGGTGCTGGTGTAGGCATAGGTTCCATCCTGATCGAACTGAAACCCTATTTCAGATGCGTCGAGTCGCATACTGTCGCCTGATACACGCTCAGCCGTTACACCTTTCCATTTACCATAAAGGAGTTCGTTTTGGTCAGAGCAGGAAGTAAGCAAAAGCGCGCCTACAGCTAATAGAGCTATAAATCTCTTCAGATTTGTCAACATCATCCACCTAGAAACTGATGCAAAAACAAGAAGACTCCAGCACCTGCAATAAACCCAACAAAGGCCAGCCAGGCGATTTTTTTGAAGTACCAGATGAAGTCGATTTTCTCCATGCCCATGGCCGCCACACCTGCCGCCGAACCAATGATGAGCATACTACCACCCGTACCGGCAGAATAGGCAATGAAGTGCCAGAGTTTGCTATCGGTTGCTGCATCGTACATCCCCATACTGGCTGCAACCAGCGGTACATTGTCGATAATGGCCGACAGGAAGCCGAGTATAATGACCGTGATGTCTTGATTGGGAAGGGCAGCATCCAGGCTTTCTGCTACTGATCGAAGCGCTCCTACACCACCAATTACGAGTGTTTCAAGGGCGGCTACCGCCATCAGGATGCCTAGGAAGAAAAGGATACTCGACATTTCTATTCGAGAAAGGGCTTTATGAGCCCCATACTGGTCTCTACGCTCTTCGGTAAAATCCTCCTCTGGATGTATGTATTCAGAAACTAGCCAGACTACGCCCAGGCTAAGCATCATACCTAGATATGGCGGCAAATGTGTGATGGTCTTGAAAATGGGAACGAAGACAATCATTCCTAAGCCTAAAAACAGCATTGTTTGGCTACTTAGCAGCCTTTTGGCTTCTTTATTGGGGTCGTTACTAATCCGAGTAATATCACCTTTGAATACACCCATACGCGATGCAACTACAAATGGAACGACAAAGCAAACGATAGATGGGATAACCAGATTTTGGATGAGGCCTATAGTGGTTACGCGATCTCCAATCCAGAGCATAGTCGTAGTTACGTCTCCAATAGGTGACCAGGCGCCACCGGCGTTTGCGGCAATGACAATCATACCCGCATACCATAACCTCTCGTTGCGATCTGGGATGATCTTTCGCAACAAAGTGACCAAGACGATGGTAGCTGTCAGGTTATCGATTATTGCGGAGAGAATAAAACCGAGTACCCCCATGATCCATAAGAGCTTCACTTTGGAGGGCGTAGAAACCCACTCTTTGAGAATATCGAAGCCGCGATGTAAATCCACCAATTCGACTATGGTCATCGCACCGATCAGGAATATCAATATCTCGGCTGTTTTGCCCAAATGGTGCAGCAGGCTATTGTCGAAACCGTGATGTTGCACTTCTAGAAATGCCTCTGTAACATGGGCTTGAGTTATACTCAATTCCTCTTTATGCAAATGTTCTACAACTTCGACCATACTGGCTATCAGCGACTCTTGATTGGCCAGTCCCATTGTTTGTATCTGCTCTTCGAAGATGCTAACGAGCTCTGGGCCGTCAGCAATCGAACTGACGTTGGCAAACATGGCTTTGATCGCATCTACGCCAGCATCCATAAGAGAAAAAACGTGCTCGTGGGTATCTACCACACTTAGGCTGGCCCCATTAAAACCCAAGGATAAAAGGGCCCAACAAATCGAGCCCATGAGTAAGGCAGGCACCGTCTTGTCTAGATGAAGAGGGTGCTCGAAAACGATGAGCACATAGCCGATGACGAAAGTAAGTATGACGGCTGTTGCCATAAGTGTGTGATTGGATAGTGTAAATCGCTAAAGTAAGAAAATGCTTGCTGATAGAAATACGTCATAACGCTATTCCTTCGCCTTGCTGTCTATCCAAATAGTAGTTGGCCCGTCATTGACGAGGCTGACCTGCATCATGGCGCCGAAGGTTCCGGTCTGCACGGGCTTTTTGAGCTCAAAGGAGAATTGCTTGCAAAAGGCCTCGTAGAGCGGGATGGCCTGCTCGGGTCTGGCGGCGCGTATGTAGCTGGGACGGTTACCTTTTTTGGTGCTGGCGTAGAGCGTAAATTGGGATACGACCAGCGCATCGCCTTCTACATCTTGCAGGCTGAGGTTCATGAGGCCTTCGGCATCGTTGAAGATGCGCAAGCGGGCGATCTTACCGGCCAGCCACTCGATGTCGGTCTGGTCGTCTTCGGGGGTGACGCCTAAAAGTACCAGAAGACCGGAGTCGATTTGGCCGACGGTTTCATGATCGACAGTTACTGATGCTTGAGTGACGCGTTGGATGAGAGCTCGCATAATGTTTAATTTAAAATCCAAGATTGGTGAATTTTTCCTTTTCTAAAATCTGGCGGTAAGGTCTGCTGGGTGATTTCTTTGATGCGATAGGCCGACAGCTCAGCTTCAGATAAACTAAACCCTCGATGATTGGTACTGAAAAACAGCTGGCCGCCCGAGTTGAGCCGATCCATGCACTGATCGATCAGGCGCACGTGATCTCGTTGCACATCGAGGGTTTCTTTCATAGACTTGGAGTTGCTGAAGGTAGGCGGATCGAGAACGATGAGGTCGAATTTTTCATCTACTGGCCCGGCCAGCCAGTTGAGCACATCGACCTTCTCGAAACGATGCTGCTCACTGGCCAACTTGTTGAGCTGCATATTGTGTACCCCCCAATCGAGATACTTGCCAGAAAGATCGAGGGATAAGGTCGTGCTGGCCCCACCCGCCGATGCATATACGCTAAAAGAGCAGGTATAGGCGAACAGATTGAGGACCGATTGACCCTTGGCCATATCGCGGATCATAGCTCGACTTTGGCGGTGGTCGAGAAAGAGGCCGGTATCCAAATAATCGGTCAGGTTGACGTAGAACTGGAGGTCGTTTTCGCGTATCGTGAAAAAGTCTTCTACCTGCGAAAGTCTAGAATATTGTTGCTCTCCACGCTGCCGCATACGGGTTTTGAAGTGTACAGAATCTTTATTTGGTGAACTCTGGGTTGGTGTAGATGCGTGGGCTCCCATAAGGGCTTGCAAAATGATGTTTTGTTGTTCTTCTTTGCTTTTATTGCGCCAGCTTTTAGGCCCTTTTCCTTCAAATAGAGCTACATAGAACTTCGAGTCATAGCAATCAATCGCACATGGGAACTCGTCGAGGTCCAGGTCGTAGAGTCGATAAGCTTCCAAACCTTGACGCCTGGCCCAGCGGCCGAAGTGACGGGCGTTCTTGCGCAGGCGATTGACGAAAGGAGTGGGTGACACGAGCTGAAATTGGTAGATTTGTAATTCTTAAAAACAAATATAACCGGCTCATAGCGAGGAGCGAGCTATGAGCCGGTAATATCCATATTTAGACTTCCGCAGGTATGTTCATTTCAAGATTGCTGTTGGCTTTCGGCCTTATATATCCCACTATTTTTTTGACTGCACAATCCGACATAGACGATCGGGCGGCCATCGTGAAAAGCATCACCAAACTCTTCGATGTTATGGAGAAGGGTGATACCAATGGACTTGCTGCTATTGTGCACCCCGACCTTCGGCTCATGACCGTGGCACGAGCAGACGAAATTGGCAACCAGTTGCAAGAAAGCGAGGCTTCTAGATTTTTTGAAGGTATCGCTGGAGCCGATGCTGGGGTGTTGGTAGAGCAGCTCTATCAGATCGAAATACGGGTAGATGGCGATCTAGCTACCGCCTGGACACCCTACCGTTTTGTCTACAGCGGCGAACTGTCTCATTGCGGGGTCAACAGTTTTCAGTTGGTCAAAAACTCGCTGACCGGTATTTGGCAGATCGCTCATGTGATCGATACGCGCCGCCGCTCCGGTTGTCCCGACCTCCCCGATATGGAGGAAGAAGAACGCCTGAATAAGCTAGTCGACGACTGGCATGTAGCCGCGGCCGAGGCGGACTCTGCCGCCTACTTCGGGGCTATGGCCGAAGAGAGCATCTTCATCGGTACCGACGCCACCGAGCACTGGACGCGGGCAGAGTTTATCGAGTTTGCTGCCCCTTACTTCGCCGAAGGCAAGGCTTGGGACTTTACTGCCATGGAGCGCCATCTCTTTATTTCGCCCGACAGCAAACTCGTCTACTGGGATGAGTTGCTCGACACCTGGATGGGTCCTTGCCGAGGTACCGGCATAGCCGAGCGCCAATACGATGGTAGCTACCTGATCATGCATTACACCCTGAGTGTGACTGTACCCAACGACCAGATCCAAGGGTTTATCGAGTTGACAAAGGAGTGATTTGGAATTATGTTTTCAGAACATTATGTTCTGCAAACATAATAATTGTATTAGGACTTAAGAGGAACAACCGTATATTTGCATTGAATAAATAAATTTTGAATTAAATAAATCAATGCAAAATTTCCTTCCTAGGTCAATTGAAGCTGAGCTGCTAGAATCTGTCGGTTTTTTTCCTGCAACTGCTATAGTTGGTCCCAGGCAGGTGGGAAAAACTTCTCTTGCACTTTCTTTGGAGACTAAGCTAGATAAACCCACTATCTATTTGGACCTGGAGAATCCGGATGAACTAAGGAAGTTGGAAAATGCAAATCTCTTCTTTGAAGACAATCTGGATAAGACTGTAATTCTGGATGAAGTGCAGCGCATGCCTGAGCTTTTCCCCATTCTGAGAGGGGCTATCGATCGGGACAGGCAAGCAGGTCGGTTCATATTGTTGGGGTCTGCATCTCCTGAATTGATTCGAGATAGCTCGGAAACATTAGCTGGAAGGATCACCTATTTGGAACTAAAGCCTTTCGGTATAAATGAACTCCCTGAAAATCTTTCATGGAAAGATCACTGGCTTAGGGGTGGTTTTCCAGAGTCCTTATTTGCACCCAGCGTTCGCTTGAGCAATCGTTGGATGACCAGCTTCATACAGACGTATTTAGAGCGTGATTTGCCCATGTTAGGGCTATCAGCCGATCCTGTTTTTTTGCGAGCACTCTGGCAAATGGTGGCCAATATGAGTGGAAGTATTCTAAATGCTGCTAAACTTTCTAATTCGCTAGATGCGAGCATACCCACAATCCAGAAATATTTAAACTTTTTTGAACGAGCCTATTTGGTCAGGCATCTGCCAGCTTATCACCCGAATTTGAATAAACGATTGGTCAAGAAGCCCAAGATTTATTTGAGAGATACTGGGGTTATGCACCGCTTGTTGGGTATATCGTCTATGAGTGATCTGCTGGGTCATCCGGCTTTGGGAGGATCTTGGGAAACCTACGTAATCGAGCAGATCGAGGCTGTGCTACCTGACTGGGCCGATCTTTATTTTTATCGAACGCAGGTCGGGGCTGAAGTAGACTTGGTCATTACTAAAGCTGGATTACCTTTTGCTTTGGTAGAACTTAAAAGCTCGACATCACCTTCTTTAAGCAAAGGTTTTTATTCTGTAGCGGACGATCTCGATTGTGATCGGCAGTTCATTGTGGCACCCATCGAAGAAAGTTATCGCCTTACGGAGCAAGTAAATGTCTTAGGCCCTATGCATGTTGAGCAAATATTTGCATAATTATTTCCAAAACAACTTATCCTAACCAAAACCAAACCATGTCTACCAAAACTGTCTATATCGTATCTGCCCAACGTACGCCTATGGGTTCCTTCGGCGGGATTTTTAAGAGCTTGAGCGCTACCCAACTGGGCAGCACGGCTATAGCTGGCGCGCTGGAGCGTGCGGGGATTCCACCTGCGGAAGTGCAAGAAGTCCTATTCGGAAATGTGTGTAGTGCCAATCTGGGGCAGGCCCCGGCCAGGCAGGCGGCACTAGGTGCGGGAATCGGGCAGAATGTGCCCTGTACGACGGTGAATAAGGTCTGCTCTTCGGGTATGAAGACAGTTATGCTGGGTGCGCAATCGATCATGCTGGGGCTGAATGACCTGGTCGTAACCGGCGGTATGGAATCCATGAGTAATATACCATTCTATGCGCCCTCTGTGCGTTGGGGTGCCAAGTACGGCGACCAAAAGCTGGTCGATGGTCTGGCTAAAGACGGTCTGACCGATGCCTACGATCACCAGGCGATGGGCACCTGCGCCGACGCTACCGCCGAAAAGTATAAGATCAGCCGGGAGGCGCAAGACGAGTATGCTGTAAATAGCTATAAGCAGGCCGCCGCAGCCACGGAAAGTGGTCATTTTGCTGCAGAAATTACTCCAGTCAGTGTACCTCAGCGGAGAGGCGACGATTTGGTGATCAGCGAGGATGAGGAGTACAAGCGGGTGAAATTTGACAAGATCCCCAGCTTGCGTCCGGCTTTCAATAAGGACGGAACCGTTACGGCTGCCAATGCATCGACCATAAACGATGGGGCGGCGGCCATTATACTCGCTTCGGAGGAGAAGGTTAAAGAGCTGGGGCTTACCCCGTTGGCCCGCATCGTTTCTTTTGCCGATGCTGCTCACGAGCCGCAGTGGTTTACGACCGCGCCTACTCTGGCTGCTCCTAAAGCACTGGATCGCGCCGGACTGAGCATGTCGGATATCGATCTATTGGAGGTGAATGAAGCTTTTGCAGTCGTACCCATGGCTTTTGCCCAAGAGCTGGATGTAGACCCCGCCAAGATGAATGTACACGGCGGTGGCGTTTCGTTGGGTCACCCGCTGGGTGCCAGCGGTGCGCGCATTATGGTGACTTTACAAAATGCGCTGACTGCAGCCAACGGTCGCTATGGCTTAGCTACACTCTGCAATGGTGGTGGTGGTGCCAGCGCAGTTGTGATCGAGCACTTGTAATGCAAAGTCGCCCGGCGTGCAAAACACGCCGGGCGACCAAAAAATTCCAGTTAAAAAAGGCTATTTCCTTCTGCCGCTCTTCGATTGGGGAACCATAGACTTGCCTTTTTTGCCGGTAGCCATGGTGGCGGTTTCGCCCTGCCTCTTCTGGCGGGCGGCTTTACGGGTTGCTTTTGGAGCTTGCTTGGAAATTACACTTTCGGCTGCTCTTGCCAAATTTTGTGCTGTACTTCGTTGCTGCATCGGTCACTTAGCTAAGGCTAAGCTCCCTCTTTGCGCCTCGTTCAGCGCGAAATCTGGCGGCGTTCGCTCGAAAAGCAATTCCCCAGCAAGCTCCTAGTCTTTCAGCTGTGGCGCGTGCTTCGTTGCGCTTTTGTTGTTTTGTTTTCATCGATCAATTCACCGCAACTCAACACGAGCTGCACTGGTGCGTATTAAACGCCAAACAGGGGGGTAAGTCACTGCTTGCACAGAAATATTTTAGTTAAAATTTTACCTAAAAATATTGTCCGAATCCCAGCACCAGCCCTCTTTCATTCGAGTTGTATACATCGACGCCATAATCGATCCTGATGACTGCATTTTTTGCGCTATTGCTGATCAAACGGATGCCCGCGCCAGCGAAGTGACGAAGGTTTTCAGACTCCACCAACTCGGCCAGCTCGCCGCCTGGATTGCGCCAGTTGCCGATGTCTGAAAAGGCAACGGCCTGAATGGCGAAACGCTTTCGCTTGTCTCCCCAAATTCGGTGGCGGTATTCAATATTTAGAACAGCTTGTGCGGTTCCTCTGTCTATGCGGTTACCACTCCCTCTTATATTGACCTGACTGTCGAGCACGAAGGGAGCGAACGGGCTATTTTCATTGGTAGAGAGGCCGAGCCGAAAGCGCGTAGCCAGATTGCCATACAGACCTACTCTTTTGAAGTAGTAGAGGTCATTCATCGCAAAAAGGAAATTGGAGTTGTCGTCGAAGTTGTGGATGCGCTGCGCGTTGACGCGCCAGGCGAATCCTGTCAAAATTTCATGATCGTAGTTGAGTCTGTCGAGAGAAAAACCCGCTTTCAATGAGAACTTAAGCAGGGTTAATTCGTCTGGGCCGATGCCGATGTTTTCAGATTGGTTTTGACGTTCATAGCGTTCGTGAAAAATATTGGCCGCTAAAGAAAACTGAAGCTGTGGCTTGGGCCTGTAACTTCCACTGGCTTCAAAACTCAGGTTGCGATAGAAATAATCATTGGTTGCGGTCTCGAAGTAAAGTGGCTCGATGGCCGCATAGCGGCGATTTTCGAAGCGGTAACCCCAACGACTTCCCCGATAAGATGGATTAGAAAGGGCCACCGAATAATTGTGCTCGCCATCTATGTTTTGATAGAAAGCAGTGAGCGTTTGCCCCTTTCCTCTAAAGTGGATATCATTAAAGCCCAGTAAATAGTGGAAATTACCCCGAATGCCTCCGAAATTGAGCAGCGGGCTGAGCGTTTGCCCTTCTTTCAAGTTCCACTTAACGAGGGTGTCGCGATCTTCAGTGATTTGCCACTCATAGTCGGCTTCGACCAGTACGGGTAAGTTGACCAATTGTTGCCGTAGATCGATTAGGTAGGTCTCCCAATCTGTATCTTGACTGTTGCTGCTTATGAGTTCTCCCGACTGTGCACTTTTATCTAAGTGCTCGATATGAGCCGCTAGATAGTTGATGTGGGTTCGCTTAGTGCCGTAAAATTGATGGCGTATCTGGCCTCGAAGTGCAAGACCCAGTCCGAAAATTAAAAACAGTGATACAAGTGTGCGTGTGTGTGGCATTGTCTCATCAAAGATTGAATCGCAGGCCCAGATTAACTGTTCCGGCCGTTCCATTTACGCTATTTAAGAACTGATTATCGAAAGCGGTGGCCAGCACCTCTATCTCGAACTTGGGCGTGAATTGGTATTTGGCCCCTGCGCCTAGCTGATAGAAATAATCGAAGTTTTCCTGCCAAAATGGGCTGTAACTGGCCAAGCTGTAGAGCGTAGCTTTGGGTGTTGGGAAGTAGCTGAAAATACCGGTTACTGGCGTTGAAAAGCGATTAATTCGTCCGGCATCTGCTGAACCTATATCTTCTATAAGGGCATCGACTTCGGCGAAGAAGGAGAAGTTATCACCAATTGGGAAGTCATTAAAGATTTGCGTAAACCAGGTCGGCCCGGCAAAGTCTACGAAGCGACCACCATCGTTTTCTACACCTGTGGGATCGTCGGCGACGGGAAGCCATAGCGCACTTTGAATAGAGAAATTGGGCAGGTTGTTGAAGGGAGCGATTCTCACCTTGGGCCCGAAGCCCGTAATGGCACTACGAGAGAAAGTAGCCCCTTGGCTACCGAATACATCGAAATTGGAGGCGGTACCCGCTTCATCATATCTGACCCGGCGATAGCGAAGATCGAATCCGATATTGAATCGGTCGGTGGCACCATATAGCGCACTCAGCCAGGAAGTAAAAAAGGAGGAGCGCTCTCCGCCGCCCTCCTGACTGTATAGATTGTTGAATAATTTAAACTCGAAGCTTCCCTGTGGTATCGCAGCCGATACCACATATCTCGCCGAGTTATTACTGCCCGTAAAAGGTGATATGCCGCTGGGCTTAGTGTTCAAACCGCTGCGTCCCTGGCTGGCATTGAGCGTCCAGTCGTAATCGTAGTAGCTGATGGATGTGGAAGCTGGTAGAGGTGATTCCCTGTACTTATTTACAAATTCAATGACGCTAGCTTTGTTGCCACCAAAATCAGAGGCATACCAATTGAATATCTGGGAAAGCTCTGTCTTTGTACCATTTACGCGCAGAAAGCTGGAATTATTAATAGCCAGCCGAGTCTGGCGTTCCAGCTGTTTGTCTAGTAACTCGGGTCTGTAAGCAAAGTCTGTGATGGGCGGACAACCCAAGGCACCACATACCAGCACAAAGTGTAGACGAGCGTCTTTGAATTCTTTTAAAATCAGGTCTTTTTCCAGCTGGTTAAGCGTCAACCGGCGGCCGCCTACAGTTATTTTATTTTTATCGAAAAAGCCAGGCACGTCGAGTACAGAGCGGAGTGGATAATGCTCTAGCACCTGATTGATTACTAAAATATTATAGGCGTTGATGAGATAGGCTTCGCGCTCCAGCCCTTTTAAATTGAGTAGGTCTACGCTTTCAATGTCTTCGACTAAAGTTTCAATTTCGTTGGAAGCTTTTAGTGCAGCATAATCGATTTGACCGGTCGTGACCGACTTGGCGAAGAAGTCATTCGTTTTATCAAAAAACTCAGCTGGCGTTGTGGCGGATAAACTACCAAGGCTAAGGATAATGGCGATAATTAGTGTGCTCAATTTTAGCATGATGCAAATGTTGTTATGTTTAACTCGACAAGATTGTCGAGTTGAAACACAAGCAATTTGCACGATTGGTTTCTTGAAACCAGCCTAGAACTGAGCCTAGTGTCGCATGCTTACTTCGCCAATTTCAAATATCACAGAAGTATCACAGGACAGTGAAATTTCTATATAATTTAGGTTCAACTTCCAGGTATTCTCTTACCCTCGTTAAATAGCTTTACCGTCTTCTCGATCCGCTTTTTGCGCGTATCTGCACCTTTGGCCAGCTTGATCCATCGCAGGGCAAAACGCTTGGTCGCATCTCCTTGGTTCTCATAGAAGTTTTTAGCTCCTGGGTTTTTGTCGAATGCTGCTTGCAAATCTGCTGGTACGATCAGCGCATCCACATCATCGAGGAAATTCCACAAGCCGGATACCTTGGAAGCTTCTATGCTAGCATGGCCTGGGACTTCCATTTTACCTTCTGCTATCAGTCTGGCGGCTCGATCTTTATACGTCTTCGACCAATGCTGTACTCGTCGGGGGCTTATGAGTTGCATCGTGCGATTCTCGTCCTTTGGGTGTTTGCGCCGCATTCCGTCTATCCAGCCGTAGCAAAGCAGCTCGTCTAGTACTTGGCCCGTGGAGACGTATTTGTCTGGTGTGGCCTTCTTGTAGGTAACCAGCCAGACACTTTCTGCTTGTGCGTGATTAGCGGAAAGCCATTGGCGCAACTCGTCTTGAGATGCCACTTCTACACGAGCAAATTTCTCGGTTTTGACCATGTGGGGTAAAGGAAATTTGCCGGAGTTTGTTTAAAATTTAGACTGCACAGGTCGGTCACAGATTAAGTAGAACGTTTCGTTCCTCGCGCACAACAATTAATGTGCAAAAAAGCCTTCTATCGATTAGTTTAAGAACGCCACACACGCTACCTTTGCACCCGATTTAGGAATGTGCTAAAATCAGACGTTTGTGAGCAGAAATTTCAAGTACTTGTTTGCGGCAATTTTGCTGGGCTTGTTTAGCCTAAATGCAGGTCTGGCGCAGCAGGAGGAACAGCCTCGTCAGCCGACTCAAAGTCGTTTGACGAGTGAAGAGGATGGTCATTCTCACAGCCACGTGGATGATGATCATTCCAGCCACGATCATGGTTATGGTGATGGTCACACTCATGATAATGATGGTCATGGACACGGAGAGCTTTCGGCTTGTTCGCATCACGAGTCTGAATTCGATCTTGCGAACAACGCGATTACCCACATTGCCGATGCGAATGAATTTCACATTTGGGGTGATATTTCAATGCCATTACCCGTTTTCTTGTACTCGCCAGAGGCAGGAGGCTGGAAAACCGGTCTCAGCTCCATGTTTGATCACGGCCATACAGCTGTAGACGGTTACGTACTCAATCATGGCAGAGTAAATAAAGTGGCTGATCCTAATTTTCCGATGGGTGAAGTTCATCTAGAGTCTGAGCATGTTTTGGTTAAGTCTGTCGATATTGGAGACGGAAAGACCAAAGACTACGGGTTTATATGTTACCAAGGGAATGAATATCGACTGGACCCACCCTCAACACTAGATGGTGGTTTGGTGGGTGGAGGTATAACATCGTTCTACGATTTCAGCATCACCAAGAACGTTTTTACAATGATCTTGGCCGCAGTTTTACTGATACTTCTTTGGTTAAGCATAGCTAGTAGATACAAGCGAAGAGACGGTTTGGCACCAACCGGAATACAAAGCTTTTTCGAGCCTTTTTTCGTGTTTATTCGTGACGAAGTGAGTATTCCCATGATTGGAGAGAAGAAATACGAGCGATTCCAGCCATTTATAATGACGCTATTCTTCTTTATCCTTTTCTGTAATCTGATGGGTTTGATTCCATTTTTTCCAGGTAGTGCTAATGTAACGGGTAATATTGCCGTGACCTTAGTTTTGGCTGTTCTGGCCTTTCTCGTAACCAATTTAAATGGTAACAAGCACTACTGGGAGCACGTCTTCTGGATGCCTGGGATACCTTGGTGGGTGAAGTTTATCATCACACCTGTAGAAATTTTGGGTTTGTTTATCAAGCCCTTCTCTTTGATGATTCGTCTGTTTGCTAATATTTCAGCAGGCCACATCATCATTTTGAGCCTCATCGGCCTTATTTTCTTCTTTGGCGACAGTGGAGAAAGTTTAGGTGGAGGTGTGATTGGTGTAATTGTCGGTGGCTTTTTCACTGCCTTTATGAACCTCATTGAACTACTTGTTGCCTTCTTGCAAGCGTTCATTTTTGCAATCCTTACGGCTAGCTATATCGGTGCGGCTGTAGAAGAGCATCACCACGATCACGAGGAGGCCAGTCATGAGCATCAAGGTGCTGGTATGACCATAAAAACGCAGGAAGCCACTGCGTAAAGAATATTGTTTCACCCGCTAAATTATTCAGACATGGGTGCTATTGGAGCAGGACTTGCCGCATTAGGAGCCGGAATCGGCGTAGGATTGATTGGTAGTAAGACTACTGAATCTATCGCTCGTCAACCCGAAGCTACTGGCGACATCCGTACCGCAATGATTATCACAGCTGCATTGGTCGAGGGCGCAGCCCTTTTCGCCATTGTTGTTGGCCTTATTATTGGCAAATAATTGCTGTGATAAAAGCACAGGTCAGGTGCCGATCCGCGATTGGCGGCGGCCCTGACCTCTCAACAATCTCCATAACCGGGGAAACTCCAACAAAAGTAGTCGAGCAATTTGACTGCTGTAAAAAATAAAATCAGATGCTAGATCTATTCTTGATCGATTTTACTGTCCTTAAGCCCGAGCCAGGTTTGATCTTTTGGACAACGATAATATTTGTTCTCGTTTGGGGACTGCTGGGCAGAGCAGCTTTTCGTCCTATCCAAAACGCCCTGAAAAAGCGCGACGAAGACATCCAAAACAGCATAGACGAGGCCAAGCAAGTACGCGAAGATATGGCGGCCCTCCAGGCTGACAACGAGCGTCTGCTGGCTGAAGCCCGTGAAGAGCGTACCAAGATGCTCCGAGATGCTGAAGGCCAAGCTAGTCAGATTGTAGCCGAAGCCAAAGAAGAGGCTAAACTCGCTGCTCAAAAAGTAGCCGCCGATGCCAAGCGCGATATAGAAAATATGCGGCAGGCGGCTATCGTCGATCTCAAGCAGCAGGTCGGTACCATGGCAGTCGACATAGCCGAAAAGATTCTACATCGCGAGCTCGACACGACAAACGACCACCAGGCTTTCATCAAAGACATGGTCAGCAAACTCAACTAATAGATTCTAAAAACAGAATCCAAAGAGAAATCGATAATCGATGAAAAATCTAAGAGTTGCCGGTCGTTATGCTAAGTCTTTAGTTGATCTCGCCTTAGAGCGCAATCAGCTCGAAGAGGTCAGCAAAGACATGGAGACTTTGGCCGAGCTGGCTAGGGTGCGCGACTTTGCCCTCTTGCTCAAGAGCCCCGTCGTACCACCTACTAAGAAACGTTCGATACTGGAGACCATACTGAAAGATCGCGTAGGTGAAATGACCATGGGCTTCGTGCGCATTCTGGTCAATAAAGGCCGCGAGAGCGACCTTATAGATATTGCTGGTGCATTCAGAGATCAATACAGAGAGATCAATCACATCTCGGCCGTAAAAGTTACGAGTGCTACGCCTATCGACGCCGCTACGCTCCAGCAGATCAAAAAGCAACTGATTGCCGCCGGCAAAACGGAAAGCCAAATCGAGTTCAGCACACACATTGATCCTGAACTGATCGGTGGCTTCATCATCGAATTTGATGGCAAGGTCTACGATGCCAGTGTGGCTCACAAACTCAGCGAGCTCCGCAAGGAGTTCGATCAACCAAACGTATACATCTCGCAAATCGACGCGAGCTAAATCACTAAAATCACCCTGCTGCTTCAGTTTGCAGGACCAAAACATCTTACAGCTATGGCTGATGTAAAACCAGATGAAATCAGTGCTATCCTCAAGCAACAATTGTCGGGCTTCGACTCGGCAACTGAACTTGAAGAGTACGGAACCGTATTGCAGGTAGGTGACGGTATTGCTCGTGTTTATGGATTGAATAACGCCCAGGCCGGTGAGCTTGTCCAGTTTGAGAATGGTACCGAGGCCATTGTACTGAACCTGGAAGAAGACAATGTCGGTGTGGTATTGATGGGTGCTTCCGAAGGTATTCGCGAGGGCTCTCGTGTGCACCGCACTAAGCGTATTGCCTCCATAAATGTAGGTGAAGGCATGGTCGGTCGTGTAGTTAATCCGCTCGGTCAGCCCATCGATGGTAAGGGCGAGATTCAAGGCAAGACCTACGAGATGCCGCTGGAGCGCAAGGCGCCTGGTGTGATTTATCGTCAACCGGTAAACGAGCCGCTACAAACAGGTATTAAGGCCATCGACTCTATGATTCCCATTGGTCGCGGCCAGCGTGAGTTGATCATTGGCGACCGCCAGACGGGTAAGTCGGCTATCGCCATCGATACCATTTTGAATCAGAAAGAATTTTACGAGCGTGGCGAGCCCGTATACTGCATCTACGTAGCCATTGGTCAGAAGGCATCAACGGTTGCCCAGGTTGCTAAGACGCTGGAAGATAACGGTGCCCTGGATTATTCGGTCATCGTTTCAGCCTCGGCTGCTGATCCGGCTCCGCTTCAGTTCTATGCGCCTTTCTCTGGCGCGGCCATCGGCGAGTTCTTCCGTGATACTGGCCGCCCGGCATTGATCATTTACGATGACTTGTCTAAGCAAGCCGTTGCTTACCGCGAGGTATCGCTGCTGCTACGCCGTCCACCCGGTCGTGAGGCCTATCCCGGTGATGTATTCTACCTGCACAGTCGTCTATTGGAGCGTGCAGCTAAAATCATTGCCGACGATGAGATCGCCAAGAATATGAACGATCTGCCTGATACCCTCAAGAACTCTGGTTTGGTCAAAGGAGGCGGTTCGTTAACGGCCCTACCCATCATCGAAACTCAGGCCGGTGATGTATCGGCTTACATCCCGACCAACGTGATCTCCATTACCGACGGTCAGATCTTCCTGGAGTCTAACCTCTTCAACGCGGGTGTGCGCCCGGCTATTAACGTAGGTATCTCGGTATCTCGTGTAGGTGGTTCGGCCCAGATCAAGCCGATGAAGAAAGTCTCAGGCACCTTAAAGCTCGACCAGGCCGCCTACCGCGAACTGGAAGCTTTTGCCAAGTTCGGTTCTGACCTCGATGCCGCTACCCAAGCCATACTCGAAAAAGGTAAGCGCAACGTGGAAATCCTGAAGCAACCTCAGTACTCGCCCGTAGCGGTAGAGAAGCAGGTTGCCATCATCCACCTCGGTACCAAGGGTGCCCTAGCCAACGTGCCTGTCTCTAAGGTCAAGGACTTTGAAGAGTTTTTCCTAGGCGAGCTCGAACGCACCCACCCCGAAGTACTCGAAAACTTCCGCGCCAAGAAGTACGACAAAGAAGATCTGGCCAAGATCGACGCGCTGGCGAAGGAGGTCTTACCGCAGTTTTCTTAATCATATTATCTAATTTTTGGCAGGCGAAGCCTGCCAAGAATTAACCTCTTCCCATGGCAAATCTCAAAGAAGTTCGCGAACGCATCCGCTCGGTCCAAAACACCATGCAGATCACCTCGGCCATGAAAATGGTTTCGGCGGCCAAGCTGCGTCGAGCCCAATCGGCTATCGTAGATATGCGTCCTTATTCAAACAAGTTGGATGCTATGCTACGCAACATCCTCGCTAATCTTGAAGGGGATGCCGACACCTCATTCAATCAGGAGCGTCAATTGCAAAGGGCAGCTTTGGTCGTGGTAACTTCCAACAGAGGTCTGGCTGGGGCCTTCAATACCAACGTGATAAAGGCGGCCCTAGCGGCTATCCGTGGAGAATTGTCTGGTGCCCAGCAGATCGACCTGTATGCCATCGGCAAGAAAGGCGCTGACTTCTTCCGCCGTAGGCTGGAGGAGTTTCCACAGATTAATTTGGTAGAGGACTACATCAGCCTATTCGACGATCTGTCCTTCGACAACACCAAGAAAGTCCCTCAATTATTGATGGATAGCTTCGAAGCAGGCGACTACGATCAGGTACGCGTATGCTACTGCCGTTTCCGCAATGCCGCGGTACAGTATCCAACCAATGCGCAATTCCTCCCCGTACCTCCCCCTGAAAAGGATGAAGACGAAGAGGACAACAAAATGCGGGCCGATTACATCTTCGAGCCAGGGCAGCAGGAGTTATTGGAGACACTCGTACCCAGCATTCTTCAGACGCAATTCCAGAAGTACTTGCTCGACACTCACGCCAGCGAGCACGGTGCCCGTATGACTGCCATGGATTCAGCCACCGAAAATGCGAAAGAGCTACAACGCGAGTTGAAGATCAGTTACAACAAAGCCCGCCAAGAGGCCATTACCAAAGAGATCCTCGAGATCGTTGGCGGCGCGGCTGCCTTAGAGGATGGCTAAGTCGTCCGCCGAGCTGTGCTCGTCGGCCGACTGGTCTTGCTGAATTTCGCGCCATAATTCAGCTCGAAGTCTACGTATAGCTCGATTTTTTCTATCTAATTCGCCTCTAACTCTGCTATCGAGTAGTTTGCACCAATTAGAGTCTTTTCCATTTCTTCGACCGTATAGAGAATTATATGTTCCTTGTTTTTAGCGCGATTTATATTGTCGAAGCAAGCATTATATTTTTGAAAAATCCGCAAATTATCGGACTTTAGTGCAGCTATTTCTCTTCTAGCTAGTGGTTCATGACTTTTTAGACTGAAATAAATAACATATTCCCTTCTGTTTCGCCAGGCATTGATCTGCGCTTGGGTGATTGGTGTTTCAAGTTTTTCTTGAAGCTCTGTTTGCATGGTCTTGAATGCCTCCAACTTCACTTCTTTATATTATAGGTCCTGTTTTCTACATCTGCCGTCATGTAATTGATCCAACCGATACCAAACCAATTCGAATCCTTTGTGTATTCGCATAAGGCAAACATCTCGCCCACAGTGAGATTATTTTCAAGTGCAGTTTCGCGTGCTTGTATAGCGCAACTATGACCAGCAAGCATATCACTTGTATCTACGGGATGCTGCTCGTTTTGTGCGGCTAGCCAGTAGGTGCTCATTAAAAGACTTACTGTCAATAGGCTCACTTTGAAGTATTGAAAAAAATGCATAGATATCAGAGTTTTGCAAAAAGATAGGCACTACAGCAATTTGGTTGGTTTAGTCTTTGCACTTCCGCAGGTGGAGTCGTTACTCAGAGATATTTTTTGCACCTACTTCACTCGTCAGACAAGGTCACTCCTATCGTCGTGACAACTTGGCTGACGAGGTCTGCACCCGTCGTCAGCCGAATCGAATTTTTGAGTGGGCAACCATACTCATCTGTAGAAAGCTGACATTAAAAATTCTTCGTCTGACGACTTATGCAGGAGGACAAAACACACTTCATATAAAGCTCTCGTCAAAAATTCTTCATCTGATGACTTTTGTAGGAGCAACAGCTAACAGCCTAACGTAAAAAGTACCCACCTGCGGAAGTCTAAATAAGGCTCGTTTTACCAGAAAACAACTTACTCCCTAATGCTTTCCAAATACGCCAGCGTCTCTCTAGCCCGCTCTAGCCTATAGTCTCGGTATTCGAGCGTAGTGATAATGGCTGTCCCTTTTCTATCATTAACGATTTGATCGTATTTGATCGATGGCATGTAGTGAAAAACAGTTGAAAAGATATCTTCTCGATCAAGTATCGTTGTAAGTTGATCATTAGGTATTAATTCGTCGTTTACTCTAAGTAGCCACTTATCCGTATTTTGCCAATCTGTAAATTCTTCTTCGGAAGGAGGCATGGGCTTCCTAATTGGAGAGCGATTTATTATGCTTTTAAGCTGATTTATCCGGAAATCGATAAACAGAATAGTAGAGTCTCTTTTTTGAGGTGGAAAGAAAGGGACACCACGATCTTTAGGTAAGTGACCGAAAATTTCTTCATGAGATAATTTCCTCCATTCCGCAACGGTCAACTGATTGTCGAGAGCCTTCTGATCAGCCTCAGTTATTTCATAGGTTTTTGGAAATCGAATACTGGAAAAATCTTGACTAAAAGCCGTCTGCCCAAAGCCAATTAGTAATACAATCCAGCAAAAAAATAATAACGCGCCTTTAGCAAAAGCATGTCCGGTATGAATGGATCTGGAAATCATTTGGAATCTTTTTTTGGTAAATTGAAAAGGTAAATGGTTGGCGATGGGCGGCGATGTTGCCAATGGGTTTAGCTGAGCCAAAAGCTCTTGGAGATATTCGGTGACTGATATATCTCCACTCGCTACAACTGCGCGATCAGCCAGTAATTCGTGGTTGTGGCGTATGGCTCGTTCATACAAAAGCAGTAATGGATTAAACCACCATATTACTCGAAGAAGCTTAATTGCCAGGCGGTCTAAAGTATGCCACTGCCTGACGTGCGCAAGCTCGTGCCTGACGATAGCGTCTGACGGAAATTCTCCTCGTGTGTAGAAAATAAACCGACCGAAACTGTGGGTGCGTGTGGGATTATTTAAGGCAACCCAGATCGCGTCGTATTTATTTATTCGCTCATGGCTGGATTGGTAATTTTTTATGATTTGCCACAATTCCTTGAGTATTTTAAAGGATGCCGTTGCCGCTCCAATCAGGTATACTGCCCAGATTATTGATTGCCAATCGAAGGCTCTGTAAGGCTGATTTATCATTCCAGTGTACCCACTGAATCGGTTAGGGTATACCATCTGCTCGAGCCCAGATTCCGGCATGTTAGCTGTCCATATTACAATAGTGGGAATAATGAATGCAAGACTTAGGCTGAGTAATAAATAAGCCCGCTTAAAGTGCCCCAGTGGTTCCTTGTCTAGCAGCAACTGATAGGCAAGCAGCGCAATAGCTTGTACAGCCGCTACTTTAAGCAGGTATATGCCCCAGCCCATCATTCTTCCTCCAGTTTGCGGTTAATGATGTCTTGTAGCTCTTGCAGCTGCGCCTTATTCAGCTTGGTCGATTCGGCAAAGTAAGAGGCAAACGCACCGGGCGAGGCATCGAAATAGCTGTCTATCATGCCTTTAAGTTTCTTTGCGAAGTAGCTTTGCTTGCTCACTTTCGGGTAGTATTGCCTGCTATTGCCATGTAGATCATAGCCGACCATTCCTTTATCAATCATGCGCTTGAGTAGGGTGGCCACGGTCGTCTTAGCGGGCTTGGGCGCTGGGATAGCGGCTATAAGTTCCTTCAGATAAGCTCGCTTGAGCTTCCATAGGTGGTGCATCAATTGTTCTTCGGCAGAGGAAAGAGGCATACTATATTTGTAGACTTTGTTCTACAAATGTAGAATATAAATTTTAAAAATGCAACTCAGCCATTAGATTCTGTTTTTTTTAGACCTGCCTGACTGGTGTCGGCAGGCAGGCTTTCGCAGGTAGGGACTTGGGGAGGAGGCGCGTTTTTGCTCGTGCTTCACTCGTCAGACAAGGTCGCTCCTATCGTCGCAACGACTTGGCTGACGAGGTGCGGTCTTTTATCGTCGCTACGACTTGGCTGACGAGGTATGGTTATTTAGGTCGCGGCCTAGAAAACTAGATCTTCTACAACTACTTTCCCTAACAACTCATGCTCGAAGGAATTCCCTTCTTTAAATACGGACTGCTCTTTGTAGACCATTTTACCGGCATCAGGCTCTCTATAAACCTCGATCTGGGAATCAACCAAATTAATAATCCAGTATTCAGGAATGTTAGCGGCTGCATAATTTTGAAGTTTACTGCCTCTGTCGACAGCCAGGCTACTATCGGCTACTTCTATGATTAGGAAAATATCTTCAGCACCGGGATGCCCATCAGCATAAGAGTTTTTATCTAATCTGGCGATGACATAATCTGGCTCAGGCTCTGAGATATCCAGGAAATTGATGGGTTGTTCTTGACGACACTCATATGTATTTCCGATTCGTGTGATACAAAATACATTCAGCCGACTAATACATGCCGAATGCAATCTTCCTTTAGGGCTCATTTTGATGATTTTACCGTCTAGCAGCTCCACTTTATCTCGTTCGGTCAATATTCCGGCCTCTATCATGCGGTGATAGTCTGCTATGGTCCAATTGTGTTGGAGGGATAGTAAGCTGGTATCATGGCTAATCGCAGTCATGGTACTAATTTACAGGAATTATATCTTTTTTCAAGACTTCCGCAGGTAGGGGCTTGTGGAGGAGGCGCGTTTTTGCTTGTGCTTCACTCGTCAGACAAGGTCGCTTCTATCGTCGCTACGACTTGGCTGACGAGGTCTGCACCCGTCGTGAGCCGAATCGAAATTTTGGGCGGGCAACCACACTCATCCATAGGAGGCTGACATCAAAAATTCTTCGTCTGACGACTTATCTTACGCCCGCCACAAACTATCCGAAAACCACCCGTTCTCATCTTGAAAGTGCTCGACGAAGCGATAGCCCGTAGCGCCGGCCAGCCGCTCGATTTCGTGGAGGCTGTACTTCTGGCTGATCTCTACGCGGATGGTTTCCCAGGCGCGAAAGGAGAAATGGCGGTCGAGCTGCTCCAGGTATACGGTTTGGTCGCAGGTGGCTACGAGTTGCGAACGCGCCGCACCAGTGCCGGGATCGTAGGTCTCCCAATGCTTCCAGTTGTCGATGTTGAAGTTGCCGCCCAGCTCGCGGTTGATGCGGACCAGCAGGTTGAGGTTGAAAGTCGCCGTATGCCCACCTGGGTCGTTGTAGGCGGCCAGTATCTGTGCGGGGTCTTTCTTGAGGTCGAAACCAATGAGGAGGAAGTCGCCCCGCCGCAAGAACATACGCAGCTCGCGTAAAAACCGCCTGGCTTCATCAGGTCTGAAGTTGCCGATATTGGCACCGGGGAAGAGGAGCAATCGCTTGCGGTCTTCGCTATTTTCTGGCAGGCTTTGGAGGGCGTGGAAGTACTCGCCTTCGAGGGGGATAAAGGGCTGATCGGGCCACCATTCGGCAGCACTTTGGCCTAAACCCTCCAATGCGTGAGCACTGATGTCGATGGGAAGATAGCGAAGGTCGGTGCCGGCTTCGCGGAGGCCATCGATGAGGTGCTTGGTCTTGGTACCATCTCCGGCACCTAGTTCGATGAGATCGATGGGGGACTGGCCTACATGCGGATGCAAACCACCTGCGCAAGTCTGAAAAATGGATAACTCAGCATCGGTCAGGTAGTATTCAGGCGAGGCCATGATGGCCTGAAAGAGCTCGTCGCCCCGCTCGTCATAAAACCACTTGCTCGATAAATGCCTGGGACTGCCGGAGAGCCCGTCGAGCACGTCTTGTGCGAAAGGTGAAAGCGTATTTTGGTGAGATGGGCTACTCGCTACAGCGGCAGCCATTTGCGCGGATGACATGTGTTATGCGTCTTTAGCTAAGCGTAGGCCGGTGAATAACCAGCGCTTGTCTGGATGAAAGAAATTGCGGTAGCTGACGCGCGCGTGGGTACGTGGGGTGGCACAGGAGCCGCCGCGCAAGACCATCTGATTGATCATGAATTTGCCGTTGTATTCGCCTAGGGCACCGTCGGGTCGGGGGTAGCGCGGGTAGGGTAGGTAGGCACTGTTGGTCCACTCCCAGCAGGAGCCGAAAAACTGCGGATCGTCGCTGGCTACTGGGTGAAAGTGGCCACGCTCCACCCAGTTGTGATGGCCTTGCGGCCCTTCGGGTGATAGCTGGCGAGCCGCCGCCTCCCATTCGAATTCAGTCGGAAGGCGCGCACCGGCCCAACGGGCATAGGCGTCGGCTTCGTACCAGGAAATGTGGGTGACCGGCGCATCAAGATCGATTTTTCCAAGGCCGGATAGGGTGTACTGCCACCACTCGCCATCGCGATTATACCAGTAGAGCGGCGCTTTTTCCTCCAGCTCCCTGGCCCAGCCTATGCCCTCCATTTGCCAGAGGCGATAGTCGTCGTAGCCACCGTCTTGCATAAAAGCCAGATACTCACCATTGGTGACGGGTCGGCTTGCAATTTCAAAATCTTCGAGATACACCTGGTGGCGCGAACGCTCATTATCCCAGTGAAATCCGGTGCCGTTGTAGCCGATGTGGTGCAACCCGCCGGAGATTTCAGCCCATTCAGTTTTTAATGACTCCCCTCTCCCCCGCGAGACTTGGGGTAGGGGCCCTAAGTTTTTAGCAGGGGTTGGGGGAGAGGTATACACTGGAAACAGCGGATTATTCCCCAAAATATACTTGAAGTCATACACCAATAGCTCCTGGTGCTGTTGCTCATGGTGAAGTCCTAGTAAGATCAAATCCCATAGCTCTTTTTCCATATCTCCGCGTGCAAAGAGCTGTTCCATGCCCTCGTCTACTGCTTTGCGATAGCTGAGTATATGGTCAACGCTGGGCCGCGTCATATTGCCTCGGCGGCTGCGCAGAATTCTCGGCCCTTGACTTTCGTAATAGCTATTGAAAAACCAGTTGAGCCGCTCATCGAAAAGTTTGTAACTGGGTAGGTATTCGGCCAAGACCATATTTTCAAAAAACCAGCTCGTATGCCCAAGGTGCCATTTGGGTGGGCTTACATCCTCGATGGGCTGAGGCACGTAATCTTCAGGGGCCAGGGGGGCGCATAGGTCTACGGTTTGCTGGCGTACGAAGCGGTATTGCGCCAGCAGATCTTCAGGTGTCGACGCCTCCCCGGGTTGGTCTGGTTGGAATAGGGTAGCTACCAGCTCGCTAGTCTTAGTCATAGATAGATAATTAAAGTAAGTTTGCTTACAGCGTCTTGGCGTTTTTGGAAATATCCAATAACCCAATCATCTTATCCATCCAATACCTCCACGCCTTTCCAAAAAGCCACTCGCCCCCTGATCTCTTCAGCAGCGGGCTTGGGGTCGGCATAGTACCAAGCGGCATCGTTGTTGCTTTGGCCATCGACCTCCACGTTGTAGTATTTGGCATCGCCCTTCCAGCCGCAATAGCTGGTGGTCTTGCTGTCGGTGAAGAATTCCTTATTGATGCTTTCTGCCGGGAAGTAGGCATTACCTTCTACTGTTACGATATCGTCACTTTGGGCCAAAACCTGACCTTGCCACACAGCCTTTTTCATTTTTATCCTGTTTAATTGGTTAATCGTCAAGTTAAGGTATTAGTGAGACGATTGGTTTGAGTAAATGGTACAAATAAGGATTCTGGTAGTCTGAATTCAAGAAGACCTTTGCTTGCTTAAAGACTCGATACACACTTAAACAAAGAAACGATTGCAAGCTGCGCTCATCATATTCGTCAAAAATCCGATTCCTGGAAAGACCAAGACCCGTCTGGCTGAAGATGTGGGCAACGATGCGGCCCTTGCCATGTACGGCCAGCTTATGGACCACACGCGTCGCCAGGCTCTGAAGCTGACAGGTATCGAGCGTTTACTCTACTATTCCGATTTTATACCCGATCACGATATGTGGTCTATGGGCGGCTTCGAGCGTCGGGTTCAGTCGGGTGAAGACCTGGGCCAGCGTATGCTCAGTGCTTTCGAGGAGGTCTTCAAAGAAGGGGCCGAACGAGTCGTGATCATCGGTAGTGACTGCCCAGGCGTAGATAGCGATTTACTGGTCGAGGCATTTGCTCATCTGAAAGACAACGACCTGGTTCTGGGCCCGGCTCTGGATGGCGGCTACTACCTGCTCGGCATGAAACAACCCCAACCCACCCTTTTCCAAGACATGAACTGGAGTACAGAGACAGTGGCTAAGGAAACGCGAAAAAGAGCGAAGAACGAAGGTCTCAGCCTGTTTAAACTCCCCACACTCTCCGATGTCGATTATCTGGAAGACTGGCTGAATTATGGCTGGGACCTGCCGGGATAAACTTGCTATTGCTCGTGTGAGGACTTGGCTATCGCCATCGTGGGGATAGACTCGCTATCGCTCGTCGGGATAGGCGTGGGCTATTGCCCTACGCTGTGATGAACTCGCTATCGCTCGTTGGGATTAGCAAGGCTATCACTGTTGCCGGGATAAACTCGCTATCGCGAGTCGGGAGGAACCTCACTCATTTATAAATAGTCTCATATGCTTTAGCATTTCAACGACCATACATGTCGTCGGCTGACCCCGATAGCCATCGGGGCTCGTCCGCCGACGAGTATGTGCACGATTCCAAGAACAAATCAATGGGTTGTTAGGCTATGGGAATGCACCATGCTAAAAGTATAGTGCTTTGCAAATTCTTGTCAGCGGACCAGCATAACTGGGCCGATGACGTGTGCTAAGCTTTGTACCTGAAGTATTAGGCTGGTCAAATTTTGTGAGAAACATCTAAGGTGAAATATACTTCAGCATCTCAACGAGGGCCTTAGCCCGAGTTAATCCCGCGATGCCGAAGGCGAGCTATCCCCCACGAGGGCCGATAGGCCCGAGTCATCCCGCCTTCACAACCTGTTAGATCCAACATAATTATGTCTCAAATCATATTTCGAGACGCGAGCCTGATCGCTACCCCCTTATTTCGCAGCCATCAACTAACCAAAAAACCAAATACCATGCGTACTTATGTCATTGTTGCAATAGCCCTCATAGCTACTGCCTTATCGAGCTGCTCCAGAAGCACAGCAGGTGTCTACATCGAACCCAATCAGGAATTCATTCTAGGCGAAGACACGAAACAGGCATTCAAAGCTACCCTCAAAAACGACAGTACCTTTGACATCAAAGTCTCGGTCAGAGACACAGAGACCGGCGAGCAAACTCAGGGCTTTGGCCTGGCTGGCAACGGTAAGGTCGATGTGTACATCAGCCGGAATGAAGAGGTGCACCTCATCAATGAAGCCGATGCCGAGGGGAAGGTTACTGTTCACCTCAATAAGACGGTTCAAGGGATGCGATATGAGGGGATAGAGTGATGACTCGGCTATCGCCATCGCTGGGATAAACTCGCTATCGCTCGTTGGGATATGCGTGGGCTATTGCCCTACGCTGGGATAAACTCGCTATCGCTCGTTGGGATAAACGTCTCGGTTGAAAGGTATTCTCTTGTACTTTAGAATCACAGCGACCGAAGGGAGCTAATCCCGCGATGCCGCAGGCGAGCTAGTCCCACGACCGAAGGGAGTTATCCCGCGAGGGCTGCTAGGCCCGAGTTATCCCACATTCGTATCTTTGGTTTATGAAAATCCAAATGTTTTGGCTGGTGGCCATAGTCTTATCTGCTACCAGCTTGCTTAAAGCCCAAAACACGCTTACCCTACAACCCATTTACGACCAAGATCGCCAAGTCTATTCCATAGAACTGCAACAGCCCGAAGGTGAGTTTTGGGCCATTCACCTCATTAGAGCAGGCGAGTTGCCGCTCGGAGAAATTACTTACCGACTGGTAAGTGAAAGAGATGGTACCGAACAATGGCAAACGCTCAGCATCGATCCACATAGCCCTAGGTTGGACGTGAGCAGCCAGATTTTTGTGGCTGATGATTACACGCTAGTAGAATTCAAATTCGTGGAGGGCAGCTACACGATCGAAGCCTTCGATCCTGGTTTGTCTAGTGAAGAGTTCGAACTCAAGCCGCTCGGTCGCAGTGAAGATTGTATACAGCCTTTGGCATTGAACCGTTCGGAATGGTGCCCGACTGGCACTTGCCCGACGGCGGCATCACCTGTGGTGACTAATGTTACGCACCTGCCGGTTCATCACAGCGCGGGCACCAACACGGCCAGTGACTGGGCAGCCGTAGTGAGGTCGATCTGGAATTTTCACGTCAATACCAACGGCTGGGCAGATATCGGCTACAATTATCTCATAGATCCCAATGGTGTCATCTACGTAGGCCGAGGAGAGGATATACGTGGGGCCCACTTTTGTGGTAATAATACCGGTACTATGGGCATTTGCATACTCGGCAATTTTACCAGTCAAACGCCTACTCTTGAGGCCATTGAGGGCCTGGTCAATTTACTCGCCTGGAAAATGTCTGTAGACGATATCGACCCCCAACTCAGCTCCTTTCATACGGCGAGTGGGGTCGTTTTACCACACATCGTCAGGCACAGAGATGGCTGCGCGACTTCATGTCCGGGTAACTCCTTCGCGCCTCTTTTCGACAATATCCGTCAGCAGGTAGCCGACAGCATAGCGAGCTGTATGGTCAGTGGCACTTCCGCAGGTGGAGACCTCTCTGCCGAGCTGAATGTCTTCCCCAATCCTGCCCGCGAATGGATCGCCATACAGGGTCGGATATTAGATGATATACCTGGCAACCGTCTCGACTGGGTCTTAGTCGATCTCTTCGGTAGGCCCGTCAGTTCCGGAAATTGGTCGATCGGTGCAGGACGAGTAGACCAACGCATCGAGCTGGGGCGTCTACCTGCGGAAGTCTATATCCTGAAGATCATTTCCGGCGAAAAGTCGCGTAGTTATTGGGTAATGAAGAAATAAAAATTTCTGCTGCCTCGACAGCACTCACCACCACATTGCGACTATATTCATTGGCCTTCGAGCTATAGGTGCTGATGAAAGTCGTGAGCCTTGTCCTTTTGCCCTGCTATCGGCCACAAACTTTAAGTAAAACGAGGAATAAAAATCTGTAAGTTGAAAAAGCATAGTCATGCCCATAAAGCTGATTTATCAGAAAGGTTTTACCTACGCGCCTTCGGCCGTAAATGGCTACAAACTCTGATTTCTCACTTTGATAAAGTCTATTCAGGGTCTCGATCTCGGGCTTTCTTCCTACAAGTCTAGACATGAATTCTCAGTATAAATGGCTTGAATTGATATTTTAACTATCACTTTAGCTAAATATAGCTCCAAGCTACCCCTGCAACCGCTTTAACAACTCATCCCTTCTTCTCCTGGCTACAGGTACCTGTTGTCCATTGATCAGCATTAGGGCGTAGCCATCTGATCGGTCTATGGAGCGAATGTGTACGAGATTGACAAGGTGAGACTGGTGTACCCGCATGAAGCGGCTACTTTTGAGCTGTCGCTCTATGGTAGCCAGGTTTTTCGAGATGGTTATCGGTTTGCGGTTCGTTACGAATATGGTGCAGTAGCTACCGTTACCTCTTATGTGTATAATCTCATTTTCAGGTATGAGTAGTAATTCCTGACGATCGGAAATGATCAGGTTGTTGAACATGGGTTTTAGGGTTTTATAAGGTGATAGTTTTTGTATAGATGCACGCTAGGATCAAATAGATTGAAAATAAAATTATTCTCTTTTCAAATATGTGTCAAGTGCTCATTTACAGAATGTAACTAAAGTTATATCTCTGTTTAGGGTTGGCTGGAACGATGTGAAAATTACCCACTTCAAATTTAAAGCGATACCGACCGAATCTGAATTGAAACCCCGCCGAATTTGAATTTCAACTTGATTTTCCACTCTTAGTGTACGCAATTTTGGAGTGTACAAAAGAAAGGTATAGTCGATTTCCAATCACTATTTCTTTCTACCCTTTTAACATTGCAGGCGAGTCTTGTAACTAGTCTGTACCAAACCTAAAACCCATGGGTCGTAGACCAAGAGACCCGCAAAATGTGCGGGAAATAGCTGCGGAAATAGCCAATAGGCGTCCGCAATCGCAACATCAAGACAACGGAGACGAGCTCCGCTTTCGACATTGCCCCACCACTGCCGTCGAGCACAAAGACAAACACGGCGTAGAGTTAGGCATTGAGAAAGAAGCCGCCTATCCGATGTCATTTACCAAAGGCCTGCCTCACAATCCTGTTACGGGGCTAGTCAATAATCCGCAACACTTTCAATCATTCGTGCGCGCCATCGATAGTGGTGATTTTCGCGATTTTCGGGATACGCCCCTGGGCTTCGAAGACAACTGCAACGGCATGCCTTATGATCCGGAGTGGCAATCCGAAAAGGCGCAGTCGGTAGATGCCGCTATCAAAGGCACCACGCCAGCTACTGCCGAAACCAAGCGTG
Source organism: Bacteroidota bacterium (assembly GCA_039025055.1). Classification (GTDB taxonomy): domain Bacteria; phylum Bacteroidota; class Bacteroidia; order Chitinophagales; family Saprospiraceae; genus Neolewinella. The sequence continues at coordinate 34,325 of JBCCPC010000048.1, forward strand.
GGCTGGATGTGCGCGCCTGGGAAAGTCAGAGTGCCGGCTTGGCATTCGATCTACAGGGGCCAGATGCTCAGGCCGTGACCATGTGCCCAGCCCCTGCGCTGGGCAGCTCCGAGCTAACCGCCGAAATGGGTGAGGTCTATGCACAGGCACTACTGCGCGATGTGCCTTTCAAGAATTTCAGCGCGGGTGTCACCGGGCTTGGCGTAGCCAATAAAGGTACCGTATCGAAAGAGGCCTACCTCAATATACTGGAAGCCCACAAGGACGATGTGCTGAAGATCAAGCACATCACCGATGACCTGGCGAAGCTGCCCTGGTTTTCCGGCGCAGACCTGGATAAGGAGGAGATTTCCGAAAAAGCGGAAGCTCGCCGTCGACCGCATGCGCCCACAGCTGCGACTGCATTCCGCGGCATAGCGAAAGGTGACGATGTAGGACCTTACCTCTCTCAGTTCTTGCTAGCTGGTGACCGTGGTTTGAATCAGGCGGGGGCCACCCCAGAGCGCGATCGTTCAGATGGTCTGATCAGCTACGGCTCGATCAATATCGACCAGCGCGTACGGGTTGCTACACCCGGCCAAGACTATATGACCAGCTGGGAAGAATGGCTCGACGTGCAGAATGCCGCTGACCTGCGCGGACAGGAGTCTTATGATTCCAACCCCGGTCGCCGGTTCATTTATACGCCACGCGATCTGTCGACTTACGTGCACTACGATGCACTCTACGAGGCCTACCTCAATGCCTGCTTGCTCATGCTGGCGGAGGGTATTCCTTTCGATCCGGGCATTCCCTTCCAGGAGCCCGACAATGTCGACCACCAGCAGGGCTTTGCGCACTTCGGTGGGCCGCACATTCTCTCGCTGGTCACCGAGGTAGCTACACGAGCCCTCAAAGCCGTTCGCTTCCAGAAGTACAATGTGCACCGTCGTTGTCGTCCTGAAACACTAGGGGCCAGACTAGAACGCGCCGACCTGCTTAAAGACATAGCTCCCGAGTTCCAAACCATGCGCGAAGACCTGAGCGATATCATCACTAAGGTAGAGGCGCACAATGCTGCTCAGAACGCAGGTAAGCCTATGAATGAGCAAGGTGCTACCGCACTGCTACCGATGGCCTTTTGCGAGGGATCGCCCATGCACCCGGCTTATGGTGCTGGTCACGCGACGGTAGCCGGTGCATGTGTTACCATACTCAAGGCTTTCTTCGACCACAGCCAGCCGCTATGCCTGGTTGATCCCGACAGCGCTGCTGCAAAGGAGGCGCAGAAGATCACCAAGTACAAGAGCCTGCTGCCTTACAGCGGCTACAAGCTCAAGTCGGAAAACCTGGCTTACGTCTCCGTAGCTGAAGGCCAAAAGCTGGATGTCGTTCCCGTACTCGACAAGCATGGCCAAATCGCTAGCCTGACCGTAGAAGGTGAACTCAACAAGCTGGCCGCCAATATCTCGGTTGGTCGCGACTGGGCAGGCGTACACTTCTTCACCGACTACTACGAGTCCATCCTCATGGGTGAGGAGATCGCCATCGGCATACTGGAAGAGCAAAAACTGACTTTCGACGAGAACTTCAGCATGACCCTCCCCAAGTTCGATGGAACTACGATCCGGATTTAAATGAAATGAGCTTGACCGTCATTAGACGGTCAAGCTCTGATTTGAACGATTACACTAGCTTGATCGCCGCAAGGCGATCAAGCTATTTAAGGAACGTCAATTCAATAAGTGTCCGATTTACAACTTGCTATCGCGGCACTGCACTTCAGCTATTGAAGTCCCACGTAGCTAAGGCTATGCGGACCTTCAATACCTTCGTTCAGCACCACGCTAGCGGCGTTTCAATCAGGACACTTATTAAATCGTCGTTCCTATGCTTTAAGCCTCGACAACAACTCATCCTTCCTTCTTCTGGCCACGGGCACCTGTTCGCCATTAGACAGCTTCAACAAAAACCCATCCGTGCGATCGATAGATCGGATCTTTCGCAGATGAATCAAGTGCGATTGATGCACGCGCAAAAAATGGTTACTCTTCAGCTGCCGTTCGAGCGTAGCGAGATTGCGCGAGATGGTGACGGGCTCGCGGTCGCTGACGTACAGGGTGCAATAGCTGCCTTCGCCCTTCACGTGGATGATGTCTTCTTCGGGTATGAGCAGCATTTGGCGGCGGTCGGAAAGGAGGAGGTTGTGTAGCATGGGGGTGGCGTTTTTTCTATTTCGAGACTCTTCTTGCACGATGCGCTGAAGCTCTAATGGATCGACAGGCTTGAGCAAGAAGTCGCTGGCTGGAGTTTTGAATGCCTCCACGGCATGCTCATCGTGGGCCGTCACGAATACGATACGGCCAGAAAAGTTGGTCAGCTGGCGAGCCAACTCCAAACCTTCGGTACCGGCATGTAGGTGAATATCGAGAAAGAGGAGATCGAAGCTGTGCTTGTCCAGGGCTTTTTTGGCCATAGGCAGGTCGGCAGCCTCCAGGCAAGTGCTGACTTCCGGGCAGTACATACCGATCAATTTTCGGAGCACACGCCGGGCGTCGGTCTCGTCGTCTACTATGAGCGCGGTGAGCATTTGTGTAGGGTTAGTTGCTAATATTTGTAGGTTGCGAGGGGGACTCACGCAGATAGATGCCTTGCAGCAGCATTTTCTTACCTACTAGCGATAAAAATAATTTATTTCGCAAGTTGTACCAAATACCCGACCCTGGTGTATAACCAAAGTTACATTTAGCTACTCTCGATCAGAATTTCTACCCGCGTTCCGGGCCGGTTTTCTGCATTGGCTAGGTCTATCACTTCTACCTTGGCTTCTCCATTTTTTCTGGAAAGTAAATCGAGACGCCTGTTGGTGATGCGCATACCGTGAGAAGGGCGTTTATTTATGGGCTTTTCTGCTTCGTGTATGCCCTGACCATTGTCTTCTACGCTGACAATGATGGTGGATTTATCGGTAGTCGGCTCGTTCTCATGGAGGGCAAAAGCAATATGGATTTTGCCTACCTCCGGCCGGTTGGACAATCCATGTACTAGGGCATTTTCTACGAAGGGCTGAATGAGCAGAGGTGGCAGTTGGGTGTTGAGGGTATCGAGAGCCGGGTCGACTTGTATGCGGTATTCGATCTGGTGTTTGAAGCGCAGCTTCTCCAGTTCCAGATAGCTTTCGAGCATATTGATCTCGTCTTCGAGCGTATGGGTGCCTGCTACAGAGACATTGAGCGTCTTGCGGATCAGCTTGGCAAAACGAGACAGGTACAGGCTGGCCTGGGTCGCGTCGTTGTCGAGTATGAAGTTGTTGATGGAGTTGAGGCAGTTGAAGATGAAGTGGGGGTTCATCTGGGCGCTGAGGGCCGAACGCTCCAACTCCTGCATTTGATTTTGGAGGGAGACCGCCCGCTCCCGTTGGGCAATCGACCTGCGGAAGTACAAAATAAGACCACCAAAGATGAGTAATATACCCAGTAGCTGCACCCACAAACGCGCATACCAAACCTGAGCAATACGGAATGGCAGTAGGGTAGATGCGCTCCACAAGCCATCCTCGTTTTGAGATTGTACCTCGAATTGATAAGCTCCGGCAGCCAGCTGGGGGTAGTTGAGCTTGCGCTGCTGGGTATAGGTCCATTCATCATCCTGGTTGAGCCGATAGCGGTAGGGAATACGGCCCTGCATCCTGAAGTTGATGGTGCTGTACTCCAGCTCTACATTGTCTTGGCTGGGCCTGAGACTGAGGGTAGTATCTAAGGCCCATCGCTCGCCATTGACCCAAAAACCCCTGATGCTGGGCGGCGCGGAAATGGTGTCCATCGGCGGTTCTGCAAATTTGACCAAGCCGCCACTGGTCGCCATCCAGACTTGGTTTTCCCAAGAGTCGATTTCGTGGATTTCGTTAGAGGGGAGGCCGTGGGAAATATTAAAATTTCTAATGATAAAAGTGGCATTGCCACTTTTATCATTAGAAAAAATAACCTTAGAGGCTCCAGAGAATGTGGAGACCCAGATGGTGCCATCGTCCATTTGGTGCAGATCGCGCACCATATCGCTGGCGAGCCCGGCGGCTTTATCGATCACCCAGATACTATCACCAAAATAGCGGATGATGCCGCGCCCCCGCGTACCGAAAACGATGGTGGAATCTTTGAGCACGATCATATCTTCTACACGCACCTCTAGCTCGGGAAAGCCCAGGTTGGTGGGGATGAGGGTGTCGAAGTTTTCGTAGACGTAGAGCCCGTGTAGACCGCCAACGAGCTGGGTGCCGTCGAGGAGGATGCGGTAGCAGAAGGTGCGGGTATGCGATTCAAGATTTGTATAGTGGAGTGATTTGTCTGGAATTAAGCAATGATTAGTCACACTAAACATGCCTGGTCCACCATTTACACAAACTAAAAGTGTGTCTTTTTTGTATGGATAAAATTCAATTATTTGAATGCCACCAGTTGGTTTCAATTCTTGTGTTAGAGAGCACACTACTATACATTTTTGCAAATCGAGTGTGACTTCCCATTGTCGAGTGAAAGTTGATAATTCAAGAATTTGGTTATCGAAATGCACCTCGGCATGGTTAGACTCAATCCTTTTCGGAAAATTGATTGAGCGGGGAAAA
>JBCCPC010000049.1:0-38918 GCA_039025055.1 Bacteroidota bacterium
AAAGAGATCATCTCTCGCTTTAAGCAGGTGCAAGAACTGCCCGCTGAGGAGAAGCAAACGGTGCTTTCGTTGCTCGATGCGTATATCGCCAAGGCAAGGATTAAAGAGATGTTGGGGGCTTAGATCACATTTTGTTACAAAAATGTCAAGAGATGACTTTTTTGTACTAAGCACAATTATACCTTTTCGGTCACTTTTGTACCCAATAAGTCTCTTTGATTATCTCGCCACCGGCTCGATAGAAGAACGAGCTATTGCAGACTCCAAGACCTAGAGCTACTGCAGCAATTTAAAAGAGTAGAGCAACTCTCTAATGACCAAAAGAGGATCGTCAAAGAGCTGCTCAATGTGTTTTTGCTCAAGGAGGATTTGAGTGCTAGGTTGGTGTGAAGATGAGATTAAGTGGTGACTCTAACAGCTGATGCGTGAACATACTTCTTCTTTCGCTGAAGAGATACTTCAGTTTTGGACTGCTATGAAGAACCAAGTTTTTCAAAAACCTCTTTGTAAGGAGTAATAGCATATCCAAAATCTGCTGCTCCAGGTATTTCGATTTCTATGAAGTAGTCTAATTGTTCAGTGAAAAATTTATATCTGCTTAAACCACTTAGGTTCCCTAAATTAGTATATGCTGGTGGCTCGTTATTCAATTGGATAAGTTTGATAGTTTGATTGATATGAGGAATTAGATTGAAAAAAACATCTGTTTCTATCAAGTATTCCAACTTAATATTACGAGCTTGAACATTCATCTTTCTAAGATCAATACCGAATGCAGTATGGTTGTACTTTGACCAGGAGCTCCTGCCCTCATTATGATCAAATAGCCAAACGTATTTCCATTTTGGGCTTAATAAGCTTTTCAATAGTTCGGAAGAATCAAAGTCAAGCTTTCTGTAATAGTGCCCTGGATATAGTTCTTTATATTCCATTTTCAATTTCAATTAATTTCCTCCACTTCTGGGTGGAAAGTAGTGGTGCTTTCTCAATTTCTCTCCTGACTTCCCAGAATTAAAGTGAGGATCTTGTCGACCACCGTCGGGATATTCGACTGGTCTATCCTCACGGATTGATATTCGTTCCCCTTCAGAATTTGTATATTCATATTGTCTGACATTTCTTTCTTCATCGAGACCTGCTTCGTCGCCTTCTTCTGTTCCTGGTCTTATCACTCTATCGGGTTGCGCACTTCTAGGTATTCCATTAGCTTCTTTTGCTTCACCTAATGCCGCGCTCCTGGAATCACTCTCAGTGTCTTCTGTTTTTACTACCCCTTCTTTAGCCTTAGAAGTACCTTCTTTGGCTTCATTAAACCAAGTACCTAAAACTAAATCAGATAGTGCCCCAAGCTTTTCCCCCGCTGTACTCCCTGATCCGGTAAGAGTTGACCAATCGTGTTTAATTGAAGCTCCTTCTTTTGCAATAGCATCTCCTAATTTTATAGCTTGACCAGCTCTTCTTGCAGTTCTATAAGTTCTACCTACCCGAACTGCACCTACAACAAGTCTTAAACAACAATCTTCCGGTGCTTTGCCATCAGGATCTACCAATCGCACAGGATTACCAAGCACATAGTTATATCCTGAATAACTTGCGAACTCTTCACTAATAGGGTCTACACCCGTGAACCTAGCAACGGTTGCATCATAATACCTCGCCCCATAATCATATAAACCAACCTCGTCCAGCAGCTCCTTGCCATTATACCGATACGCATTCTCCGGCTCCACCTCCGGCGCACACAGCTGGCCAGGGTGCTGCAGACCAAACGGATAATAGTCTAGAATTTGATTGACTTCGCTTCCATTTCCGCTGCCATCATCAAGAAGCTGGATGAGCTTGTCGCCGTTTTTGTCGGCGAAGGAGACGCGGATGTTGCCGAGGTGATCTTTGTGCCAATACTCTGGAACCAATGAAACCAAATTGCCGGAGTTGCCCCCTAGGCCAGTAGGATCAGGCTCTTCGGCATAGATACGACCATCGCCTAGATTGACGGACTCGAACTTGTCGTCGACAAACTCCATGCCTGCAAGATACAGGCGTTTGGTGCCATCTGCGTATTCCATGAGGAGTTTTCGGCCATTGGCGTCGTAGATGACTTTGTTCCCATCGATCTCTTCGGGGAGATTGAGGTGATTGTAGGTGATACCTAAAGCTTTGTAAGGATCGGTGGTCATATTGCCCGCACCATCGTAGCTATAGGTCGAACTTGCTGGGGCGTCGCCTGGGGCAAAACCGTACTGAAGAGCAGGCTCTGTATTCTCATTTTCCTCCACAGATAGTAATCGGCTCACATCCGGCCTGGCATTCATAGGCTGGTTGGGTATGGCGGCTTCGCCAAAGTTCAGGCTACTGTGATACTTGTACTTCAGATCATCTATAATGACCGCATCCGTATTGGGTGTCAGCTGCGCATAGCGAGTCAGGGATAGGATATTACCTAGGGCATCGTAGCTAAAGTTATCTGCCTTGTAGCCTTCGCCATAAGTTGGCATGGGAACACCAGGAGAAGGCAGGATGCTGTAACTGGCGCTTTCGATGCGATTTAACTTGTCGTAAGTGTAATCGTATTTACGGCGCAAGTGATAGGTGCTCTTCCAGGTAGATGCCTTGATATTTCCGTTGCGCTCGTAGTCGAGTTTCATGCTGAATAGGGCATCATTGACCTGTCGGCGGATATTGAAAATATCGTCTGGCGAGTTGGCGATTATCTCGTCGAGGATGTAGATTTCGCCGGGGAAAGCATTTTCTAAATTGGTGCCTTCACCGGGAAGCCAAACGGTTTCGCCATTGCAGAGCATGATTAAAGTCAATGTAAATGGATAGGCAGCAGTGCTGGGGTCTATCTCATCGAGCATGGCATCTACCTGCGCAAGTTGCTCTAATTCTTCCTCTTCTGTGCATGTGGGGTTTTGGTAAGGTTCGCAGAATGATTCTCCGCCTGGTTCGTCAACGATTTTTCCATCTTCGCCAACGGGCATTTCTACCTTTTCCAATGGATCATTCGTCTTAGAACGCGCATCGATGAGTCCCGGAATGCCGGTTTCGACTATAGAGCCCGACGCTTTTTCCAGCCTAAATGTTTGATCGGGCGAGGTGACCTTGTATTGGGTACCGATGGTGTATTTATCGGTGATGCCGGATATTTCACTCGGTAAAAGGAACTCCTTACGGGTATTACCGCCTTTTTCAATGGTTACTTCGTAAAAGTTAAATGGAAAGGACGGCATTTGATTGCCATTGACATAGGATGAGGGACTACTGCCTGATCCTTTGGCAGCGACAGGTGGGCAGTCTATTTTTCGGCGATTGTCGTTGGTGAAGTAGAGGTCTTTGAATCGGGTTTCATTGATAATAGTTAAACTTGGTGGCCAAACGGAGTAATCGTACTGGTTTAAACTCCAAGATTGCTTAACACGTATTTCTTGAAACTCTATGTTTGCATCTGCAGCGTAAATATTTATGTATCCGACTAAAAATTCGCTGTAGCCGTAGAGATATTCAATAGATATATCAGGGACACTGAAGCCATTGGTCGAAGCCCAGTTTTCTAGTTCTGAAATTAAAGCGGCGTGCTCAGAAGCCATCAAAATAGTATCTACTTCACCAGTCGTGAAGTCACGTGTAAAGAGCTTATAAAATCTAGATAGGTAGATATACTCCTCTCCCTGACCCTGATTGAAGCTCAACAAGTTGGTTTCTAAATCGGTAAGCATTTGAGCACCATTAAATAACGGCGGGTCTGGACGAGCAAACGGTGATACAAAAGGAGACGGGTGATTGTCTGGTTGCCCAGTATTAATATTGATACTAATGTGCGAATCGACTATATCTTCCTTACAATCTTCTTGTATAGGATTGTCACCAGGGCCAGGACCTGGACCTGATCCACCTGTGTCTGGGCATATGTTGGTCCCTTCTACATAAACGGATTCACCTTGACTAATCAAGTCTAGCAGCTCTTCAAAGGTGACCTCTTCTTCCACCGAGCCGCCCTGGTATACATTGCCATTCGGCTGGCCACAAAAATCGGCATCGAAACCCCTAGCCGCCGGATCGTTGATCGAGGTCAGCCAGCCACGACCGTTGTAGCTGTAGTTTTCCCCATAAAATGCACCGGAGGGGTTTTGGAAGAACTGTTTTTTTGTCATTTGGCCGTGGGAGTCGAAGAAATAAGAAGCTGACCAAGGAGCCCATCCTAACGGTATGTCTATACCGGATGCCCAAATTTCTATCCCACTAGCATTAGTTATTACTCTACCAAAGTTATCGTATCCAAGAATAGCTGATAAATCATGTCTTTTTCCAGGAAGTTCTACCGTTGTACCTACTCCTTGAGGTAAGTCTCTATGAGTATATAAGTTGTTGGATTGAGTTATTGTAGCATTTGCACCATTAAAATTAATAGATTCTACTTGGGACAGAAGTCTTCCAAATGAATCATAGGTGTAATCAGTCTCTGCCAGACTTCCAGGATCATCTAATATCCTCACTTTTGAATATTCCAGTCTCCCTATATCGTTTCCGCCACCTCCTTGTGGGTCGACATATAAGTCTTCTGTAAGTAGATCATCGGATGAGATAGGAGAAAAATTCGTAAACGGAGCAGGGAAACCGCCACTCTCGCGTAAGTAAGATCTAAAAAGTCGACCATAGCTGTCGTATGTATTACCTACAATTTTTCCATTGGACAGTTGCGTAGCGGCTAATCGATGCTTGGAATCATAGACATAGGATGTGGTGCCGCCCCCCGGCACAGTTTTAGACGTCAGTAATCGTCTATCATAGCCATAGTCATATTTTGGCCCAAGGGGAGGGCGGATTTCAGAAGGGGCATCCCAGTTCGTGTAGTCGTATTCTGTACGACCGCCTAACGCATCTATAGTTACGCGGGTACGACCGAAAACGTCGGTCAGTGTAGTGGTCGGGTTGTCCTTTTCATCAATGACCCTGACGCCGTTGTAACCTTCCTGTACTATATAATTATATCGCACTCTACTGACTCCTGGATAGATTTCTTGTGTTACTCGATTGAGCGGTGAGCGTTCATACCTAATTCCGAGAAGCCATCGACCGGGCATGAAGGTGCGGTTGGATACACGGCCATATCGATCGTAGCGTTGGCCTTCCTGGAGTTCTCCATTTACAAAGTTGTCAAGCGGTCTGCCTAGACCGTCGAAGGTTTGGCTGGTTGTGTTGACGACTTCATCATCGGAATAGGTCGTTTCTGAGCTTATTTCATTAGAGCCGCCGCCGATAGCGTAGGTGTATTCGGTGAGTATGCCGCCATCCCTTTGAGAAATTGTTTTAAGGCGTTGGAGGCCGTCGTAGGTGTAGTCGGTTCGCTGGCCGTCGATGGCAATGGAGTAATCCATTTGGCGCAGGTTGTTATAGTGCCAGGTTTGAGTGTGATCTTTGTAGGTGTGGCTGGTGAGTTGGCCATTATCCCAAGTGTAAGTACTTAATTCTGGAAGACTAAAGGTTCTGATTTCTCTAGGATAGCTTCCCGACCAGGCTGTTACTTTTGAATGCTCGATCTGGGTATTATCAGCAAATTTTTCTAAAAATCTATTGGGTACAAGACGTGTGTCGTCATACTTAGTTTTATAGGTGCTTCCATTTGGAGCGTCTACTTCAACAGGGATGCCGATCATGTGTGCATCTCGCAATGCTTGATAGTTGTTTCCACTAAAGTCAGTGGCGTATCGGTAGGTAGTAGCTTTTGAGCCGCCGGTGCCGGATAAGGCTTCTGATCTGAGATTAAAATGGTTGTCTTCGTATACGTACGATGTTGTGGAAGTTGTTGACAGTGAAGAGCTTTGGCTAAAAGTCGTTTGAGTAATTTGAGCTACATAATTCCATTGAGGAACGTCTGCGTAAGAGTAAAGGGCATTCTGATAGGGTTGCTGTGCACTACATGTCTGCTGTCCATCGTAATGGAATGCCGTTCGGTAATTCCATACGAAATCAAATTTTTTATCCTCTCTATCTAAAAGGTCAGATCCACTTCCACCTTGGTCAGGATTGTAACTATAACTTTTTTCTAGTAATATTCTATTTTGATTGTCAAATGTGACTTCAGTTAGAATATTGCCATTGCCAATGTCAGAAAATCTAGGAATATTTGCTGAGGCTATAGCATAGTTATTCGATACTGCATTTTTTTGATAAAAACTCTTCAATGTATATCCACCTTGTGGATATTCAATTTTTACATCACTGTACGTGACTAAGTTGCCTAAGTACGAGTTACTTAGACTGAAAATGGAAGAACTACTTCTTTCAAGTATCAGGTTGCCAGTAGTAGATATACACTGGTTAGGTTTTGATGTGGTTAGATATTTCCCTTCTATCTTATTGGATACCGGCTGGTTAAATACTTTACCACTTGTATTCAATCCATCTGGAAGTTTGTACGAGTAAGTTTTCTGTCCAGCTTCATTACCTGTGGAAGTATAATTTGTTATTGATTTTATTCTTGCTCCACCTCCTAGCCTAGTATTTATTTGTTCATAGGCATGCCAAGTAATTTTGAAATTAATTTTCTCAATATTGCAGGGTAGGGTGTTGTTGTTGCCAAACGGATTTCCATAGGGCTCTATTCTCAATCTATATTCTGCCGATTCGTCTAGATTTTCGAGAATAATTTCTGTGTTGTTTCTAAATGTTCCCGAGCTATAATACACATCTGAGCCATTTATTCCACCACCTTCGAGAAATCCATCGTATGGATCGTCTGATGGATCTACTGGAGAATTCCACTGCCAGAAATTCACGGTTTGATACTGTTGGTTTTCATATTTTTCCAGTATGTATTTGAATCCAAAGGGATTTGAATTATGGAAAGGCCCGGGTATCAAATTGGTTTGACCAGGACAGACATCACTTTGATTGGTAGGGTCGGCTAGCTTCCAGCCTAGATCGATAACAGCGTAAGCAGGCAGTGTAGGATGCATGTTGTCAACAGTGAATATATCTGTAGGAGCCGGTGCGTTTATCGGTCCAGTGAAATTGCTTGAATTATTTACTAAAATTTCCTCATTGAGTGGATCACCAGCCTCCCAATCATTTACTTGGTATTCATTCGATTCAAATTCGAAGCATGAAGACCCACCTGTGGGATAAGTCAAACTTTTTAATAGACCTGCATCAACAGATTGAGTGTTAGCTTTTCGATTGGCACCACTTTGAACTATTCCAAGAATGTTTGTACCTCCACTTAAGTTGTTGTAGCCTATCGGTGATAATATAGCCTCAAAAAAACTAGTATTATCGTTCTCACCGTTATAGAAACCCCAGGCATCAGTTGCATAAGAAGTCTTTTGTGGTAGGTTTTCATGATAGCTAAAAACATAGCTTAGAATCTGACCATCGCCATTTGTACTTTGTTGGTGAAAAGATTCAAGTTTTAGCCGACTTTGAGTATTCTCTAATGAATAGTTGGAGTTTGGTATGCTATTATTTCCCCATATAAAGGAGAAACCTGAGTTTGATGAGGTTACAAAAGACAGATCGTCCGTCCAGCTGTCTGAAGTAAGCGGAAGATCGCATGAAAAGTAGGAATATGTAAAAGTACTCTTCTTGAATAATCCTCCTTCCCTTAAGACCTCGATATTGTCAATTTTTAACCCGCCCTTGAGGTCCGTACGGCTGGAGAGATTAAAAATCACTTCTTCTCGAACGGGTTCTGCAATGATTTTAGATAAGTATACATTGTCATATCCAACAAATGTGGCTATTCTTGTTTCAGATACATTGGGTAAGAAAGTAGGTTGGCAACTTCCAAACTGCTCAATAAGACTGCCCTCAATGAACCTAGCCTCTTTAGCACTATAAGATGGAAAAGGATAGTAGATAGGATTACTTTGATCTAACGAGTATTCAAAAGTTATTTCTTCATCGATCGTACTACCTTGTATAGGGCTTTCAATTTTGTCTAAAAACCAGCTGCTAGTGTAAGAAAAGGGTTGTGGATTTGAAGGAATTGCACAATTATTATTTGTAAATGATACAACGCCATCGGTGTAAGTCTCTGATCGAGAAAATTGATGCGTCATCTGTCTGGAATTATTACTGAATCCAAAGTAGTATTTGAATCCATCGGGAGTCTTGATTATCCACTTGATGTCATTGTTGTTGCTACCCATAATTTCAACTTGGAAGTTGTTGGCAGATAGAAATCTAACTTCAGCATCATGTGTTATTACAAATTTCCCGCTGTATCCTAGAAAGTTAAAAGAATACAAATCAGATTCTAAATCAAAAGCAGAACCAGCTTCTTGGCAAAAGAAACCGTCTGAAAAGTCTCCATTTTCAAATGGTACTTGATTATTGTTTTGTCCAAACGGTTGACCGGAAACATATCCATCATCAGAATAAAAGGCTTCATTTTGTGTGGATCCAATGACTGGTCCTGAAGGTAATACAATATTGGGATCATTTACTAGTGACCAATATCCGGTGTATGCACCTTCCGCACCAAAACAGGCTAGCCCCTGATCTCTACTTCCAAAATCATCATATCCTCTTATAGACCTGGTAATTACTCCTCCTGCAGATAGTGCCCATCCGAGACCTACTGGCCCCGCTTCTTCATTGACTCTGATTCCGTTTGAATGATAATTTAAACTGATTGGTACGGTCCCAGCTCTGCTTTCTATAGTGTGTATAGGAACTTGAATATTAGCCGTACCTGAAAATTCTCCCACAGGTATATCACCATACTGAGCAATAGCAGCAGCATTTGGTGCAGGTGGTACCTGAATGTTAATCGGATTTTCCTGAGACTTGACGGTGTAAGCCAGCAGGATAAATATGAGGGCTGTAGTTACTTTTTTCATGGCTGAAAAATTACAAGGGTTTCTGACTTAAAATAGATTACTGCTTTACGAATTGTATGCGATTGAGAACGCTGTCCTTATTATGCATTTCTACAATAAAATCCCCAGAACTTAGTAGTGATACATCAATTAGCTCTCCGGTATAATTTTCTCTATCCAGCACCAACTGACCCAAACTATTGTAAATCCGAATGTGAACAGCTTCATCCACATCTATTTGTAAAGCATTCTGCACAGGGTTGGGATAAACCGTAAGTAGACTTTCACCTGTACTCGAATTAGACCCACAAAAGCTAAGAATTGTGCTTTCAGTGCTACAAGCGGTATTGTTGAGTTCTATCTTCTGTTTGTCGCCTTCCTCCCCTAAATATCCACAAACCGCCTCCACATGACAATAATCCAAAGCCGGGTTTTCTGCCAACTCTAAAGAAGTAATCGATGTCGGATCGATATGATCGAGCCCGATCAAGGTACTTAAGCGCTTATTTTCTTTCACGATCAACTGGCCATTGATGGCTTGGAGCCCTGTCAAACCATAGAGGTTGACCAACTCATCATTATCTTCAAAAATCAAATCGCCCGAAACGGACCAGCTAGAACCGAAAGTGGGAGCCTGCTGTAATGTCGCCGCTCTAATAAAGCGTAGGCTGCCATTTACACGCTCTAGCTTTTCCAAACTACCGAGCGAAGTCAGCTCGGGTAAATCTCGAAAAAGCAACTCACCGCCGATCGATTGCAGTTCGGGCGTGACTCCAGTCTGTATCAAAACTTTATTGTTCTCCAAAACAAAGCTGCCACCTATGAATGATAGTGTCGGCATAGCACCAATCTCTTTTAGCCTTCGATTAAAAGCTATTCGGAAGTCGCCGGAAATGGTATGTAGAACACCACAGCCCGGAAAGTCTATTAGCTGGGCATTGTGTGCGATCAATAAATCGCCGTCCACTGCTTTCAGAGAGGCAAGCGACTGAATATTGTTCAAGCTAGCATTATTGATTATTCGCAAATGCCCCCCTACCTCTTTAGGTATATTCAAATAGTCAAGGCTTTCCAAGCTCGGATTTCCTTCGATTATAATGGAGCCGCCTATTTCTACATGGTCTAATCCAGCGAGGCGCGTTAGCCCGGCATTATCTTTGATGATTAAATCGCCGCCTATATATTGCAGGTTGTCGAGCCCACTTAAATCGTATAACTTAGGATTGCCGAAGATCCTAAGGTCGCCGGAAATTTTTTGAATATACTTGAAGTCGAGTAGAGAAGCTAGCTCTGGGCTGTATTGAATAGATAAATCTCCGTCGATCTCTTGTATGGTCGCTGGTATTTCAGCCTCAACTAATTTATTAGATTGGAGTGTAAGGTCTCCAGTGGTTTTCTGTTCCGAAATTTCACTTTCGCTATTAGCGATAATTATCGGATCAGTTTGCTTTTGCCCATACGTTATGGAAAAGCATAGTAGTAGTGTGATGGTGTAGTGCAGTCTACCCATGGAATAAGTGTTTATTTCTGCCTAAGCTTTAGCTTGGACAAAAAGGTTACAACTATAAGTTAATGCCCAAGCCTGTATGACTTGAAAATCAACTTAATATTCTTATTCAGCTTCAGATACAGTAAAGCTGAATTTCGGGGGACTACAGAAATAGGAGAGGGAATTGTTATTTAGGGCTCTACTTATTTCTCAATACAAGTATAAAGGTAAACACTAACAATTGCAAATACTTTGTTAGGAAAATTTATACATATTTATAAAGATTATTTAATACCGCAAATATTATTCCACCAAATTCAATTAACCCCCTCACCTCACCAACACCACATCCCCATACACCCACTCTCTCGTTCCATCCGCTAATTGCAGCTCGACTTGCCATACAAAAACGGCGGCGTTCATAATTCGGCCATCGAGGGTACCATCCCAACCGTAGGTGGGGTCGTTGGCTGGTATGTCTAGCTGCTCGTGGACGAGGCTGCCCCAGCGGTCGAATATGCGGAAGGTCAGTACCCGCTCTACTTGTGGACCGGCAAAGGGAAAGAAGCGGTCATTTTGATTGTCGCCATTGGGACTGAAAGCCGTGGGCATAAATAGCGCAATATCGTTGATGACCGCAATTCGGATCAGGTCGATCGCCGCGCAGCCGTTGGTGTCGATCACCGTGAGTTGGTAAACGTAGTCGGTCGGCGGACGTACGAGCATGGGGGCTTGGCCGGGCGTGGGGATGGGGCCATCGCTAGTCCAGATGAGGGTGTCTATGCTGAGGGCTGTCGTTTGAAAATCGAGTAGAATGGTCTCGCCCTGCCGGATAGTCGTATCCGGGCCAAGCTCGACCAGTATCTCCGGAGCTTGGTCGAGTAGGAAGGTCTCGGTGCGCTCGCAGCCGCTGCTATCGATCACCGTCAGGGTATGCTCGCCCGGAGGCAGATTGCCATATACCAGCCGGTCGGTCAGCAGTCCACCGTCTACGCGATACCGGAAGGGTGGGGTGCCACCCGTCTGTCCCAGCACGAAGAGGCCACCGAATTCGTCTTCGACACAAGCCGCTTGCTCCAGCTCGAAATCCAAACTGGTGATGGCACGTGCCACCAGACCCACCTGCGCACTATCGATGGTCGAGCAGCCATTGTCGGTATCGAGCAGCTCGAAGTAGTAGAAACCCGGCTCGCTGGCGGCTATCAAATAGGGGTCGTCTCTCGGCTCGAAGCTGCCGCCGGGTGGCGCCGACCAGCTGGGTACGTAGTTGCCACCACGGTCGCTGCCATTCGCATTGATGGGGCTGAATACGCGCTCGCAACTCAGCACAGGCGGACTACTCAGCTCTACGACTGGTGCCACCAGATCGTCGAGCACAGCCGTCAATAGGGTGCGCGGACAGCCGCTGATGGTATCGGTCACGATCAGCTCGTAATTGCCCGATGCATTAGCCGTAGCCGTCGGCAGTTGGCTGAGTGTATCGCCCGCCTGGTTGCGCCAGACATAGGCGTAAGGGCTAGCCGCATCGGCCGTAGTACTCAGCTCCACACTCGTAATGGCACAGGTGATCAGCTCGGGCTCGACCAGATTCAGCTGGGCCGTCGAGAAGTTAGCCGCTACATTAAAGGGCAGGGTATCTCGGCAGCCATTCACGGCATCTTCGACCAGCAGTTGGTAGCTGCCCGCTTCGTCGATCGTGACGGTCTCCGAGGTCTGACCATTTAGTGGGGTACCCAGACCGATAGTCCGCCAGCTGTAGTTGAGGGGGTTGGAATTTGGACTTCCGCTAGTGGTCGCATCCACCACCAGCTGAGGGGTGTAGCAGTTGATCAACAGGCTATCCTGGAAGGCAATTTGGGCAGCAGGACGGAGCGTATCTTCGGCCACAGTGAGCACATCGAAGGCGGTACAATTATTGATCAGGTCGGTCACACCCAGCACATAGTTACCAGCGGCACCAACCAGCGGGTCTAGCCGATCTTCGCCGCTGATGATTTGCCCATCCACGGTCGTCCATTCAAAGCTGACCTGACCGCTCAAACTCCCCCCGGAACCTAGCAAGCGTACCTGCCTGCGCCGACAATTGAGGGTGGTGTCTGGCCCCGCAAAGGCGGTAGGTGCCTCCAGGTCACGGAATAAGTCGATGGTATCCACAGCCGTGCAGCCATTCCTGGGGTCGGTAACGGTCAGGTAGTACTGATCGGGTGCAAAAGCGAAAGCCGTATCCTGATCTGAGCCAGCAATAGGAAAGCCCTCGTTCGATGTCCAGGAAAATACTGGCGGAAGTCCAGAATCCGTCGAACCACCTCCTGGTAAGGCCAAAGAATCCAGGGTACAGAATAGCGTATCTGATTGGCCCACGAATACGTTGGGCTCGATCAGGTCTTCACCCACAGTCACATTAAAGCCATTACGGCAACCCGTATTCGCATTGAACAGCTCGAAGCGATAATCGCCCGGACTATTCACGATTGTGGTGGGTGTACTCACACATTGGGCATCGACCGGCAGCCCAAACTCGTCTAGCGGGCACCAGGAAGTCTCCAAAGTCGGATCGTCTATAAAGGGAACCAGCTCAATCTCCGTATCGGCGCAGGTCAGATTGGTATCGGGCAGCGGTATGATGACCGGCAAATTATCGTCTGCCGTAATCACCACCGAGTCGATGGCCGTACAGCCGTTACGCAGGTCTTCTACCTCCAGATAATAGGTGCCACCGCAGGCCACGATGGGGCTGAGGGTCTCGATCCCTTCAAGACAAGTTTCGGCTGGGCCACCCGACCAAGTATACTCGAATACCGTGCCCGTGCTACTGCCCACTCCATCCAGCACTTGCAGCGGATCGTCGCAGGTGAGCCGACGTTCTGGCCCGGCCGTGACCATGGGCGGCAAAGTGTCGTAGGCCAGAATGACCGTGTCTATCGCCTCGCATTGCGAAACTGGGTTGGTCACGACCAGCTGATAAATACCGGCCTCATCGGCTCGTACAAACGTACCATCTGCACCGGGTATCGGGCTATCGTCTTCGCGTAGCCACTGGTACTGAAAGCCGAAGATGGTATCGATTACGGTACTGCCCAGTAGCACGCTGCTGCTATCGCAGGTCAGAAACCGATCTGGCCCGGCCGCAGACTCGGGCAGCACGCGCAGGTCGACTACACTAGCCGATATGGAGCTACTCAGTGCCGCCTGATTGACCACCCGCACCGAGTATTCGCCCGCTTCGCTTGCGATTATACTGACATCGTTTTCACCCACTAACTCTACGCCATTCAGCGACCAGCTAAAGCTGCATCCCAGGCAAGGCTCGCAAAAATCGAGGGCGAGTTCTACTTCATTGTCGATGCAGGTCAAGACGGAATCGCTCAGTAGCAGGCAGGGTGGACATGGCAGCTGCACCAGATCGACGGATGCACTGGTCGGGCAGCCGTTGTCGAGGTTGGTGACGGTGGCCAGATAGGTGCCTGCCTGCCCGGCCAGTACGGTATCTTGCTGCTGCCCGGCCTGTATCAGTGGCCCATTCCAGCTGTAGCCGTAGTTGCCCGCAGGCTCGGCGATAACGGCCAGAGCAAAACTGTCTTCGCGGCAGGGTATCTGTACCTCGCCGAAGCTCAGCTCGGGCACGTCTATATCTTGAAAGACGGGTACGATATCAGCCGCCTCGCAGCCCGTTTCGAGGTTGAGCACTTGCAGCAGATAAACGCTGGGCTCGGTCACGTCGACGGTAACGCCCTGGCCGACGGTATCTATGCCGATGGCCCAGGTGTACTGGTAGCGCGGGTCTATCTCGCCACCACTGGCATCGAGGGTCACCACAGGCTGGTTGCAGTTGAGCGTATCGGGCAGGCCGGCTTCTACATCGGGCGGACGTACGTCTTGTACAACCTCCATAAAAATCGTATCGCTCAAGCCAAAGACCGCATCGCTGATCACAAAGCCATAAGTGCCCGGGCAAGCTACACCCAGCTGCCTGGGGTCGGCCTGCGGCTGCACACATACCGGATTGTCGAACAACCACTCGACCGTCACGCCCGGCCCATCCGCAGGCAGGCTAAAGCTGGCATCGAGTATGATCTGACCCACGTTGCAGGTCAGGCTGTCATAAGGTACGATAATCGGCAAAATCGGACAATCGACCACCACCTCGATCTGGGCGGTATCTGAGCACGAGCCATCGAAATTGGTGATGATGTAGGTATAGGTACCCGGCACCGTCACTTGCGGATTATTTGGGAATAAGCTGACGGGCTGGCCATCGCGCAGCCACTCGGTCACCGTGGCAGGTGTACTCAAACTATTGTCGATAACGGCAAACCCCGTCGAGCAGTCGATCTGAGCCGTATCGGGCAGTACAGCCACGATGGCATTAGGTGCCAGCTCGACCTCTACCTCGATGGATGCCGGACAGCCGTTGTCTACATTCAAAATGCGCACCTCGTACTCGCCTGGACAGAATACTGCTATGGCCGTGGTGTCTTCATCGAGCGGTATGCAGGGGCCATTCCAATCGATGATGTATTCATAGTTGAGGTTGGTGCTGCTCACATCGAGGGTAACGAAATCAGTAAAACAGCCGAATTCTAGCGGCGGGTCGATCCTGATGAAGGGCGTATCTAATTCGAGATTCACACGAGAGGTGTCGCGCGTCACGCAGCCATTGCTATCGTCTTCGACGGCGAAGATATACAGACCGCCTGGCGGCTGAATGAGCAAGCTGCCCGAGGTGCTGAGCGTATCGCCCTGCTCGGCAAAAGTGACCCAAGAGTAGCTGAAATCTGGCCCGATGCTGGTGTTGAGCCCCCCTAGTAGCAAGGTCGGCTGGTAGCAATTGAGCACGGTCGTATCTGGTCCGGAATCGGCCTGGGGGAAATCTTGATCGACAGCTACGTTGATTTGTGTAGAATCGACACAGCCATTGACGGTGTCTTGCACGAGCAGCTGGTACTGACCGCCCTGATCGATAAGCAGGCTATCGTTTTGGCCGGGGAGGGGACCACCTGCGGAAGTCCAAATAAAGGAAAGTCCATGATCGCCCAGGCTCTCGCTGCCATCCAAAAATTGTTGGGGGAGATCGCAAGTTAAGACTTCCGCGGGTCGGATGTCTGCTTGTGGCGGATTGAAGTCCTCGTCTATCTGCACGATCATTTGGCTAGCGCATTCGGTCCGACTATTGGTGACAGTGAGGGAGTAAATAGCTGGGCAGTCTGCGATTACCGTTGGCCCGCTAAATAGCCCCTGGCAGTCGATGGCCCAGCTGTAGTTCAGCTCGCTAGAGTTAGTCTGACTGGTATCTGCACTCAGCTCGCGCGTAGGCACGAAGCAGTTGAGCTGGCCCACTCCGAGTATGCTCGCATCGGGCGAAAGGGTATCTTGGAAGACGGTAATTTGTGCGCTATCCCGACACCCGTTGAGGCTATTGACCACGACGAGTTGATACATGCCCGGCGTGCCGACTTCTACAAAACGTCTATCGGTAGGCGAAAGGAAAACCGCATCCGCGGGTCCCGTCCAATCGTAGATGATCGATGGTTCGTTGCTCGTAGCTGCCCCACCCAGCACCACTGAAGTTTCTCCACAAGTCAGCGTATCTGCCACATCTATGGCGGCTACGGGTTGATCGCGCAAGTCTTCGACAAAAAACGTATCGCGCACCGAGCAGCTTACGCCACCCTGAGCTTCCGACAATTCCAGAATGTAGTTGCCCGCAGCTGACACAGCCAGGGTAGGGGAGGTGCCGAGCAGGCTGTCTTGACCGTCGAACCACATGTAGCCAGGTGCTTGCGTAGTGAGCGAGCTCGAAGCATCGAGCGTGATGCCCTCGTTGATGCAGTCGATGGGATCGTATGGCGATACTACGATCTGCGGGTCTAGTACCGTAAGGTCAAGGAAAATCACGCTGTCGCAGCCCGTGCTGGGACTGATGAGGGTGCGCACGATATTCGGATCTGTGCTGGTAAACGCTTCGCTGCCTATAAATATGGATTCGCCTGCGCACAGCACGACGGTCGTATCGGTAATGAGTGGGTCGCGCACCGTGAGATCGGTAGTGACTATGCTATCGCAGCCAAGGGTCGAGATGAGCGTATCGATGTACACGCCACTGAGGTTGTAGCTGCTGCTGCCTACATCGAAGGACTCGCCTGCGCATATGATGGTGTCTTGTGTGGTGTTGAATTCATCGACGACTTGCAGATCGAGCTGCACAATTGAGTCGCACTGACCTTGGCCGATCAGGTCTAGGTCGTACACGCCCGTTTCATCGAATATCTGACCGGAGAGTATTACGCTGCCGCCTATGCATACGGTTCGGTCTAAGAAGGTGGTGTCGGGTATGGGCAAGATGCTTATTTCCTGGCAGTCGTCGCTCAAATCGCCACAAAAAGACGGAAAGAAACCTTCGAGATCGACCTGAATATCCGACCTGTTTATGATGCCATTGGGTTGGGGCACCAGCATACTATCGGCCCGCAAGTAGCTGAGGCCGCACATGTCGTAGTTGCCTGGGGGTAGGTCGGTCCAGTCGGCCAGGCTATCTACCTGTGCGAGTAAGCCGGCTTGCTCGAATAGCAAGTAGGTGTAGCCGTACTCGTTTTCGTCTGGCCTTGGGACGGGGTAGAATGGATCGGGGGCAAGGTCGAGCCCAGGGTTGCCCACGCATAATAGTACGGGCGGATCGGTAAGCGTGCCTGCGTCTGCAAAGCAGCAATCGAGTCCTGCCTCGTCGCAGAATATAAGTCGAGCATATACGATTGCTCCGCCAGCCCCCGGCCGATCTGAAGTGAGGGTAAACGTCCAGATACCGTTGACTGGGCCCGTATCGAAGTCTTCGAGGCAGCCATCGCTGGGGTAGTAGGTGCCGTCGTAGGTGCTACCCACCAGCCAGTTGAATGGGCTGTTGTTGTTCCATTGGGCGGGAAAGCCAGGATCGGGTTCGGCGGTATTGGTGCAGGTCGTAAAGTCTATAAACCAGCGCGTAAAAATGGTCGGTGGCCGAGGCTGCCCGCTGATGGGACCGACCAACTCCACCGACTGCCCACCTGGACTGCTCAAGGTGATAGACACATCGTAAATGAACTGATGCGCAAAGGTGAGTTCGACACCACATACACCCTGGCTGGGGTTGCTCAAGTCATTATTGATAAAATCGGTAATGTCGATTTGGTAAGTGCCCGTCGATTGTGGATCGAAGGTGACGGTATCTGTGCGCCCACAGCTCTGGCCCGAGGCCTGGAGCCCCACTACGGTAAATGCCAACAAAATGAGCCAGGGAGTAGGGCGCACCTGATGAAAACGGTTTGTTCTTGGGATAGAGTGTAAAGATAGGGATAACTCGGCTATGGCCGAGTGGGATGACCTCGCCTGCGGCATCGGTGGGGATAACTCCCTTCGGTCGCGGGATGACTCGGCTATCGCTGAGCGGGATTGACAGCCGTACGGGGCGTATGCAAATTTGCAGTGTCACTGCAAATTTGCATAATTTATGTAATTGTGCAGTGGCACTGCAAATTTGCATAGAACCTCACTTTAAATTTGCAAATAATTTGCATTTTTAAAGTGGCACTTTAAATTTGTAAACAACTTGCATTTTTAAAGTCTATGATAAATTTCGTCAATCGCTCGTTGATAACTTACTTAAATGAGGTGGGGCAGTACTTTCCAGTCATAAGTTTGACTGGACCCAGGCAAGCGGGTAAGACCACTTTTCTGAGAGAGATGTATCCGGAATATAGATATGTCACTTTTGAGAATCCGAAAACTGATGCCCAATTTGAAAGGGATCCCGAAGCTTTTTTGGAGGAGTACAGCGAGTACGTCATATTCGATGAGGCTCAAAACGTGCCCAAGCTGTTTTCATATTTGCAAGGGATGGTAGATGAAAAAAGGACGCCAAGTCGATTCATCCTTTCTGGTTCACAAAACTTTCTTCTTCGCAAAAGTATTTCTCAATCTCTGGCTGGAAGAGTTATCCCTGCCTTTCTGTTTCCGCTTGACCAGAATGAGCTATTCAGGGCAGACAGGCTGGAAATAGATAATATCAAAGCCATGTTTAAAGGGGGATACCCTGGGTTGGAGACAGCAAGCATACCGCCCAGTATCTTTTATGGTGCCTATCTACAGACTTACGTAGAAAGAGACGTTCAGGGTCTAATTGATTCGACCAACTTGGCTACTTTCAAAGTGTTTTTAAGAATCTGCGCTAGCTTTTGTGGACAACTGGTCAACTATTCTACTATAGCAAAAGCGGTAGGGGTTAGCGTTCCTACGGTTAAATCTTGGCTTTCTATCTTGGAGCAGAGCTATTTAGTGTTTATGCTCACACCATTTTTCCGAAACTTTAAAAAGCGATTGGTCAAGTCGCCCAAGCTATACTTTTATGATACTGGTTTATTGTGCTACCTACTTGATTTAGAGTCTCCAGAAATGCTTGAAAGTAGTACAAAAAAGGGTGCTATTTTTGAGAACTATGTAGTTAGTGAAGTTCGAAAGATATATGCGCATGCTGGAAAAGAGGACCGATTCTACTTCTATCGAGATAGCACTAAACTCGAAGTAGATCTAGTGGATGACAGGCCAACAAAAGCTAGATTGTGGGAAATCAAAAGTACACTCGGTGTCAATCCAAAGCAGTATAACAATCTAGATTTGGCAGCTAGAAACTTTGATCAGTTAGTTCAGAAAGGCGTCATATACGGTGGGGGAGTATCTGAATATAGAGATGAGGTGCAACACCTCGCTTGGAATGACTTGATGAGTATACTGAAATAATTTTAAAACAAAAATGTTTCATATTTGTATACTTAATAAACAAATTGTATATTTGTGCTGTAACAGCAGTAAAAGCTATGAATTTAGCGATCCTTACCAGCCGAAAAGGCACCAGAGTAGTCAAAGCGACAGCCTTGCATAGGGAGTTGGGCTTAGCCGATCACCACTATGCACAGAACGTAAGGCGATGGTTGAAAGACGTCTATCAATTTCAGGATGGTATTCGCCAACCAAAGGGTATGGCCGATTACGCCCGCGTAGGCAGAAAGCAAGACAATATCTCTGTCGACTACTATTTGAGCCTGGAGCTGGCTCGTTTGATTACACTGGCTTCCAAGTCAAAGTACAAGCAGCCACTGGCACATAAACTCCAGCGCGAAGAAGAAATCTATCCCCAGCAAGTACAACTCAGCCCAGATGATACGCTGGAGCTTATGGAGCAAACCAAAGCCATGAGCCGTTTTAGCGTACAAGCTGCCGCCGAGGCCAGGCACAAGTCTCGTTATAACCGCCTCCATCCCGACCACAATTACTGGAACCAATACCGCGCAGAGTTCATCGGCTATAAGAAAGCAGATTTATTACTACGCCTAAGAGGTGCTGGTAAGAAGGCCTCCAATGGCAGATCATTCAGAGAATTGGTCAATAGCTATGATGCCATCGAGCTGATCCGCATCGGTATCATCGATCACTATGCAGCGCAAGGACACGCTATTGCCTATGCTACACAAATGGGTGACTTAGCCAAGCGCATGGCACTCAAGATGCGACTTGAAGTCATCGATGATGTAAATACCAATCAGAATCTTTTTGCCGCACCTGTCGACCAGCAGGTGTTGGCGAAGATGCAGAGAGGAGCGGCGGCTTAGGTTAAAGTGAGATTGGGGGCAGTTCCACTGCCCCCAATCTCACCTTAGCTTACAACTTCTTCTCCCAGCATAAGTTCGAGTATAGCTTTTCCCGCCTCTGTAATATTCGTCCCAGGCCCAAAAATCCCGGCAACCCCTTGCTCGTATAAAAACTCATAGTCTGGCCTGGGGATAACGCCTCCAGCAATAATGAGAATGTCCTCTCGTCCTTCTTTGGCGAGTGCAGCCATCGTTTCTGGTATCAGGGTCTTATGACCACCAGCTAATGAGCTGATTCCTAATAGATGAACATCATTCTCTACGGCTTGGCGGGCAGCTTCGGCGGGCGTTTGAAATAGCGGGCCTACATCCACATCAAAGCCGAGGTCGGCAAACCCACTGGCGATCACCTTAGCGCCGCGATCGTGGCCGTCTTGACCGAGCTTGGCGACCATGATTCGGGGCCTGCGGCCAAAGCGAGCTGAGAATTTCTCCGCCAGTTGCCTTACCTCCTGCAATTGCCCGGCTTGCGACATGGTGCCCGCATAAATACCACTGATCAGCTGGCTGGTCGCCCGGTAACGACCGAATTCCGACTCCAGAGCATCGCTGATTTCTCCCAGTGTAGCTCGGGCTCTCGCGGCATCGACTGCCAGTTGTAGCAAGTTAGCATCTCTCTCAGCCCCCGCTCGAATGGCCGCTAAAGCCCTGTCGACTTCATCTGTATTGCGATTGGTTTTTACCTCAGCTAATCTCTCGGTTTGTTGAATTCTTACTGCTTCATTGTCGACTTCGAGCAACTCTATGTCGGTAGCTTCATTAACCTGGAAAACATTCACGCCGACGACTTGCTCCTCACCGCCATCGATTCGGGCTTGCTTTTGGGCTGCGGCAGCTTCGATTCTTTGTTTGGGTATGCCTTGCTCGATGGCGCGAGCCATGCCCCCGGCTTCATCAACTTCTGCCATGAGGGAGCGGGCCTCGGCCATCAACTCTTCGGTGAGTCGTTCGACGTAGTAGCTACCACCCCATGGATCGATGGCTTTGGTTAGTTCGGCTTCGCCTTGTAAGTAAAGCTGAGTGTCTCTGGCAATTTTGGCGCTGAAGTCGGTAGGTAGTGCAATAGCTTCATCTAGTGAGTTGGTATGTAGACTTTGGGTACCTCCAAAAACTGCGGCCATAGCTTCTATACAGGTACGGCCTACATTATTGAATGGATCCTGCTCAGTCAGGCTATAGCCACTGGTTTGGCAGTGCGTGCGCAACATGGAGCTTTTGGGGTTCTTTGGACTGAACTGTGCCATAGCCTCTGCCCACAGTTGCCTGCCTGCCCGTAGTTTGGCGAGTTCTTTGAAGTGGTTCATCCCAATACCCCAGAAAAAACTTAGTCTGGGAGCAAAGTCATCGACATCTAGTCCAGCTTCTATGCCCGCGCGTACATAGGCAAGGCCATCGGCCAGGGTGTAGGCTAGCTCCATAGCGGCAGGGGCACCAGCTTCGTGCATATGATAACCACTGATACTGATGCTATTGAATTTCTGCATGTTTGCCGCTGTATACGCAAAGATGTCAGAAACCAATCGCATGCTCGGTACAGGTGGATAGATGTAGGTATTCCTGACCATGAACTCTTTCAAAATGTCATTCTGGATCGTTCCGCGCAGCAAATTGGCAGACACACCTTGTTCTTCAGCTGCTACGATATAAAAGGCCATGATGGGAATGACCGCCCCATTCATAGTCATCGAAACCGACATTTGGTCGAGTGGAATCTGATCAAAGAGCCGCTTCATGTCTTCAACCGTATCGATGGCCACGCCTGCTTTGCCCACATCGCCGCGCACGCGCTCGTGATCGCTATCATAGCCGCGGTGCGTAGCCAGATCGAAGGCAACGCTAAGACCTTTCTGACCAGCTGCGAGATTGCGTCGGTAAAAGGCGTTGCTCTCTTCGGCTGTACTGAAACCAGCGTATTGGCGGATGGTCCATGGGCGGCCTGTATACATGCTCGCGTAAGGACCACGGCGGTAAGGAGCTAAGCCAGCATAACCTATATCGGCCATTTGAGTCTCATGCCCGAAAGAGATTCTTCCAAGCTGATCGTTTAAGTCTTTTGAAAAGTCAGGTCTAGCCATACCACTTTAAATCGAAGAGCGAATTTAGGGCGTGCTGATCTTGTTTTCTGCATGGATTTCAATCATCCTTTCGTGGCGTAGACTTTAGTGTTATAAATGCAACCGATTGTGGATACTTAAAACAATAACAGGGTCAAAAAAACAGTTTATTACGTAATCAAAACGGGCGATTGACTCGATCCAAATTGATTGTGCAACTCATTTTCCCTCATCTGCGAATCTAAACACTTTTCATGAAGCATAGCTTTACACAAATTGATCTAATCACCTACCTTTACGGAGAAGCCACCCCTGAAAACGCCGATAGAACCGAAGCAGCCCTCGCTGGTGATCCGGTTCTTTACGACGATCTCGAGGAGCTGACCCTAGCTCAAGCTGCTCTACCTCGAATAAAGTTCAATGCACCCAAGCGGTTGCTGCGTTCTTTACTCGATTATAGTAGCCGAAGGCGGCCCGTATGTTGTTGATTGGATAACAAAAATCTCGAAGGCTCGAATCGCATGTGGTTCGGGCCTTCTTGCATTATTGGCCATCTTCTAACGCGAAAAGCAGTCCTTGAAGGGGAATATCCAGCCAGTCGGGCCGACTGTTTAGCTCGTATGCAACTTCATACACCGCTTTTTCCAAGACAAAGAGGTCTAGTAGTATTTCACGATCTTCACCATTATTGGGCAAAAGTTGATGAGGACCAAGTACTCGATGGTATTCTTCCAAAAATGTACTTCGCAAACAAGAGAACCACCAGTTTCCCCAGGGTTTTAATTTTTGCACTTCCCCGCCTGCTGATGCAAGGCCGGCAGGCGCAGGTCGGTACCTGATATTGAGCAGTAGCTGTCCACTTACGGCATAATGTAGCGATCTGATCATACCGGCTACATCCTTGTAAGGGGGCCTTTTCCTTCGCCTCTGAGGAATGGTCAGTAGCGGCTCCCCCTCAAAATCGATAATGCAGTAATCGGTCTCGTCATAAAGCACCTGCCCCAAGTGGTAGTCACCGTGAATGCGAATGATCTGACCGTCGATCGAGCGATTTTCCAACGAAGTCAGGCGAGTCCTGATTTCTTGTTCGAGCTTGAGGATCTTGTTTGCCATGACTCGCTGCTCGGATTTGAGCTCGCCGATTCGATCTCGGAGTTCACGGATTTGCCGGTCGAATAACTGACTGGCGGCCCGACTTATTTCGATGGTGTACTCGGTGGTGAGCGGCTCCATGACCAGTTCTGGTTGATCTGGAGTGGCAGAGGCCAGGGCCAGGTGCATCTCGGCAGTTCGGCGAGCGAGTAGCGTGACTCGATCTGCCGTTTCGCGACCGATAAGTTCTTGATGAGATGAATCGAGTTGGTGAAACGAGTTATGTACTGGAATTTTTAGAAAAGACGCGGGTTTTAATTCGAGCACGCGTTGGTAGAACCCTTCTGTCAGATTTTGAAATAGTGACCACGCATCTCCTTGATTTTCGACTTTGCCGATGCAAATACCCAGATTGATGGACTCACTTGATTTCGAATCTCTAACCGAGAGGCTACCGGCGTAAGCTGGGCTGTGCTCGAAGGTTGTTTGCTCGGAGAGGAAGCGGACCAATTCCAAATCGGGATTTAAGCCGACATCCAGCTTTCGGAAAAGCTTGAAAAAGAGTCGGTCTTGGTAAATGATGGCCGTATTCGAGGTGTCGAATGCCGGGACGACGCTGGTTATCTCATCTCGATCGACATCTTTGAGTAGTGTACCCCGATCGCTTATGAGAGTGCTATCTGGGCTGAAATCGCCAGCCAAAACCTGAAACAGAGCTCTCCGAAAACTAGCCCGGTTGATGGCATCTGACAATATAACTTCGGCTGGCTCGCCTATCTGGGCCAGGGCGAGGTGTGTGTTGAAATCTTGTAGGTCGGCGAGCCATTCGGGTTCCCAATTCCAGGCTAGTGGGAACTGATACATCTCTTTGGTACCGTCAGAAAAAGACACACCCAGAATGAGCAGTGCGGTCTGGTCGGTTAGGCCGAAAGCATGCTCGATAACCACTCCCTGGATAATTTTCCCCTTGCTGGTGAACCAGCGACAATCGGGCAGGTAAGAGGCGACTACCTGCGCAAGTCTAAACTTAAAATCCTCGTCCGATATTAGATCAGACAGCTTAGCCTGTGGGTCTAGATCGAGTGTGGGAAGTGTACTTGGCATGGGCGTAATATTTTGATGGCTTAAAATAGAATTTTTGACTGTTTCATTTTGAAGTCCAGTGTCCAACCTTAGATAGGCGTATGCGTTAGTTTTTGGAACCTCAAATAATATGGCCAAATTTAGCATAGACTTACAATCAGGGCGGGTAGCTGATTCTGCGCCCACAGAGACAAAAGGAGAACTCATAGTCGGGATCGATTTAGGCACCACGAATAGCTTGGTGGCTTATGTCAATGACGGTTCTGTCGAAGCTGTGGCTGGAAAAGGTGGTGAGCGAGTATTAGTACCCAGCATCGTGCACTTTGCCGAAGATGGCGAAATCGTAGTAGGAGATGACGCCAGAGATTTCTTGGCTACGGCCCCAGAGCGGACGATCTATTCCGTTAAGCGGCTGATGGGCAAAAGTTATCAGGATGTGGTGTCAAGCGGTAAAGAGCTAGCCTACGAGATTATCGATGAGGATGAGGATCGGCTCGTCAAGATCAGGGTGGGGGAGAAGTTTTATACGCCTATCGAGTTATCGGGTTTTATACTTCGACACCTCAAAGAGCGGATCGAGTCGGAGCTGGATCAGGAAGTGCAAAAGGCAGTGATCACGGTTCCGGCCTACTTCAACGACGCTCAGCGACAAGCTACGCGCGATGCAGGTCGACTGGCTGGGCTCGACGTGCTAAGAATCGTAAACGAACCAACGGCCTCCAGTCTGGCCTATGGAATCGGTTTGACCGACCAAGACGAGGGCCAAACGATAGCCGTCTACGATCTCGGAGGCGGTACATTCGATATATCCATACTACGTATCGAGCAGGGCATATTCGAGGTGTTGTCTACACATGGAGACACGCAGCTGGGTGGAGACGACTTCGATCAAGCCATAATCGATCACTGGCGGTCGGAGTACCAGATAGATCCCGGCTCTCGCGAGGAGCTGAGTCAGATCAGGCTGGCCGCAGAGTCGGCTAAAAAAGCACTGTCTACACAGGATGTGTTTAAGGCAGACACAATTTTTGAAAATATCGTCTTGAGCCGCGCCACATTTGAAGGGTTAATTGATCCGCTCATCGAGCAGACATTGGATAGTAGCAGACAGGCTTTGGCTGACGCCGGGCTGGAAACATCTGATATCGATCATGTCATCATGGTAGGCGGTAGTACGCGAGTACCTAAAGTAAAGCAATCCGTGGCTGAGTTTTTCGGTCAGAAGGTCAATGACAAGTTAGACCCCGACCAGGTTGTTGCTCTGGGTGCTGCTATTCAAGGAGACGTGCTGGCCGGTAACCAGAAAGACGTTTTGTTACTCGATGTGACACCGCTTTCACTCGGTATAGAAACGGTTGGTGGCTTGATGGATGTCATTCTTCCACGCAATAGTAAAGTTCCCGCTCGCGTGGGCCGTAAGTACACGACCAGTGTAGATGGACAGAAGAATCTGAAAGTGGCTGTCTTTCAAGGCGAGCGAGATATGGTAGAAGATAATCGCAAACTGGGTGAGTTTATCTTAAAAGATATACCCCCCATGCCTGCCGGTATACCTCAGATCGAGATTGTCTTTTATCTGGATGCAGACGGTATACTTCGCGTGAAAGCTTCGGAACTGCGTAGCGAAACCGAGCAGTCTGTTTTGATCAAGTCTCAATACGGTATTACCGAAGAGGAGATGGCTGAAATGCTAATCGAAAGCTTGGCTCAAGCCGAAGGCGATATGGCCAGACGCGCACTTGCCGAGGCCAGGGTCGAAGCCAACAATATCCTACACAGTACCGGTAAGTTCCTCGATCAAAACAGAGGGTGGCTATCCGAAGTGCAAAAAAGTCAGCTTCGGAAACTTGCAACGGATCTGAAAGAAGCTGTCGATGGTACCGACAAGGATGTGATCAATGCCAAGATGGCATCCTTAAATGAATATGCGAACCCACTTGCCCACGAAGCTTTAGACCGCAATGTAGCTTCTGCTATGAAAGGCACCACGGTTGAGGAGTAAAGTAGCAGACCGCGCAGGGCGCGGCCTGCCCAAATGGTTGCAAATACATTAAAATGATGTCTCGCCAACGGCGAGACATCATTTTAAATTTATGCCGCTTTAGCTTCTGGCTTTTTATCCAGGAAGCTAAAATCGCTCAGCACAATGTCTGTTGAGCTGCGCTTAACACCTTCTTTGTCGGTGTACTTGTTGTAGCGCAGCTGGCCGTGCACAGCTACTCTGCGGCCCTTGCCCAGGTACTTGTGCAGTTGGATGGCGAGTGCGCCCCAGGCTATACAGCGGTGCCATTGGGTAGATTCGATAGTCTTGCCTTCTTTATCTTTTCGAGTACTGCTTGTGGCCAGGCTGAATCTGGTGAGGTCGGCTCCATTTTGCGTAGTGACATAAATGGGGTCTTCGCCAAGGCGACCAATTAGTGTTACTTGATTACTGATTTCCATAATTAGTGGTTTTGTGCCGCCCAAAGTTTGCGGCTGGTTGATGATGAGCCAGAAAAGCTATTTCGCACACGCTCTTGGCTCATGATGTAGTTATTTGCGACGAGTATGCTGCTGAAGAGACGATCTCAGGTTTTTGCAGAATCATGAATTCCGATACGCGTACCTCTGTCCGGTAGAAGCGTACACCTTTCACGACTTGCAAGCGATTGATCAATCTGCCCTGTACGACCACACGGCTTTTACCGATTAGATGCTGATGCATGCTATGTGCAATCTTGTGCCACCCGATCAGGTGAAACAATCGCCCGAGGTCATCATCGAAGTCGTTGAAAGCATCGTCTATGTACAGTTCTGCATTAGCTATGTAGGTGTCGTCGCTCAGCTTGGATAAGCGTACGCTATCGCCTAAGTTACCTATGAGTTGTACATGATTTCGGATGCGGTATGGCATGAGCTTCAGCGGTTTGTTGTCGCTGAGGCAAAGGTGGGGGCCGCAAAACCAAATAGTCGTATTTTAAACGTATATATTCGTTTTTAAACGTTTTTATTCATTTAAAAACGTTTTAATATCTGTTAATCAATACTTTATATTAAAGTCTATTTTTGAGAAAATTTATGTAAAAATCAACTACCACTTGCGAAGGGTGACTTTTTGCTCATTCTGGTAAGCATTGAAACGGAACTTGACTTCATCGAATCTAGGCAGTCTTAACCTAGTCTTCGGCTCTCCGCTAAAAGCCCAGGGCTCGCGAGGCAGGCCGATCCAGTTGGTGTCTAATTCTCCATTGTCGTTTAAGTCGTGGAACAGGGCCAACGCGTATTCTTCTCCGTCGAGTAGATCGGGTATGTCAACTACGATGCTACCGCTAACATTGACTTGAAAAGCTTTTAGGGTCGCTCGTTCACGATCCAGGAAATCATCAGCTGATCGATAAATGCCTACCCAAATAGTACCTGACTTGGCTTTGATATTGTCGACTTTCAATTTGAGTGGTCGCATCACATCTAGCGGCTTATTGGCAGCCATAGACAGAAAAGCAAAAGAAAGAATGATAGTGAGCGCGAATGAAGTACGTAACATAATCGAAGTTGCTTATACCGACTATACAATGGATACCTGGTAGGTAGTTTTACGTGCGCGTTATGCTATGTCGGTTGGGGACAAACAGAGACTAGTGGAGTAAACGAGAGACTGAGCGGCAACGAACTTGGCAGATATTTTAAGATTATGAACGGGGCAACTTATGGATTCTGTCCAGTTATCATTTTTAGATGAGCAACCTTTGCTATGTCTGTCGAAACCTTTACCTTTGCGGTCCGTTTGGAAAAACTGATATTACATTAGATAAACATGGCCAATCACAAGTCATCGAAAAAGCGCGCTCGTCAAGACATCAAGAAGCGCTTGCACAACCGTTACTACAAGAAATCAGCCCGCTCTGCCATTCGTGCATTTCGCGACTTAGAAGATAAGGCGAAAGCAGAAGAAGCACTTCCGCAGGTCGTAAGCCAAATCGATCGGCTAGCTAAGCGCAATTTGTGGCATGCCAACAAAGCTGCGAATCTGAAGAGCAGCTTAATGAAGCATATGAATTCGCTGGGGTAGAAAGGGGCATTCCGAACGGATCATTAATCAACAGATCGGCCTCGAAGCAAACTTGCTTCGAGGCCGATTTCATTTACATAAACATCGTTGCTATCAATCTCGATAGTCCCAGCTTCTGTTACTGCCAAACCAACCGAAGCGGAGGGTGATATTGGCTGTTAGACCGCGTAGAGAAGATTCTTCCAGTGGATTGTCATCATTTACGCCACTTATGTATCGATAGCCTAATGCGCCACTCAATCGCATCCAGCGAGTGAGGTTAAGCTCGGCACCTACTTCGGGCGTGACGGCGAATATTTGGTCGGAATTGAAGTCAGTGTCTGGGTTGTCGAAATTGATGTCTATGGCTCCCCATCCTGCTCTGACACTTATGTAGGGGTGAACGGCATTATAGCTAAGTGGAGTTATACCGAACCAAAGACCGCCATGAGCGAGGTCTATATTTGTAATCTCACCTTCGTCGACCAACTCGCCGAGTGCATCGGTAGAACCGAGTCCGTACAGGCCAAAAAAGAAGTTGCGAAATACCAATCCACCGCCGCCACCAAACATGTTGGTAATGCCGTCGGAAACCCCCACTTCGAGTATTGGCGAGCCAAAGCCACCATTGAGCGGCGAACGGCCCAACAGCGTTTGATGCCTACCGTGTGACTGTGCACTGAGCATAGCACTGCTGAGAAGGAGCAACAAAAAGATAAAAACAAATATCAATTGGGATAGCGTGGGAAACGTAGTCGAAGTTTTCATTGGGTCAATTGCTTTGACTGTCAGATGCGGTGCAAAAGTCGCTACCCCTACGCTCACTATAGATTTTTATCGATAGTCTTAGTCCGTTAATCGATAAACGGGCTAGACAATAGATCGAATACCTACTTTAGCATTCCAATGAACTTCCAAGAGAACATAAGAGTCGCCCTGACAAGTCTGAAAGGGAACTGGCTCAGAGCTGTACTGACCATTATCATTATTGCTTTCGGTATCATGGCGTTGGTCGGAATTTTGACAGGAATCGATACGGCGATCTACTCATTGTCTGATAATCTGAATGGCCTCGGAGCTAACACTTTTTCAGTAGAGCAAACGAACGTTGGGGTTAGAGGTAGGCGTAATGGCCGTCAGGGTAAGCGAAGGTCCGATCCAATAAGTTATCGCAATGCAATGGAGTTTAGGGATCGATATACATACCCAGCCGACGTATCGGTAAGCTTGTGGTGTACAGGCACAGCAACGGTGAAATACGCTGATCGGGAAACGAATCCCAATACTATTTTTATTGGTAT
Organism: Bacteroidota bacterium; assembly: GCA_039025055.1. Classification (GTDB taxonomy): domain Bacteria; phylum Bacteroidota; class Bacteroidia; order Chitinophagales; family Saprospiraceae; genus Neolewinella. The sequence goes on from JBCCPC010000049.1 coordinate 29,540, forward strand.
GACCCGAGAGTATCTCACCGCTAAAGGATACGAGCTGGAAGTAGGTCGCAATTTTAATCAGATAGAAGTCAATGAAGGTGCGCCAGTAGCCATTATAGGGACAGAACTGGTTAATGTCTTATTCGGTGGGAAAGCTGAATTTGCCATCGACAAAATGATCAACATAGGTTTTGCAAGAGTACGAGTAGTGGGCGTCACAAAAACGCGTGGCAGTGCGATGAATGATAACCAAGATAACCGGGTGTTGATGCCCCTACAATTCACTAAACGATTTTACGGTGGTGAAAGCAGGAATTATGCCCTACTCATAGCTGTGAAAGATGCCACGCGAATAGATGCAGCTATGGCTGAAGCGACGGTATTGATGCGGAGTGTGAGACGATTAGGTGCTGGTGAGGAAAACGACTTCGAGTTGGAGAGAAGCGATAGCTTAATAGGCATGATCAAGGACAATACTGTCACGCTAAGGCTAGGGGCTTTGGTAATCGCATTGATGACTCTTTTAGGTGCGGCAATCGGTTTGATGAACATCATGTTGGTTTCTGTAACCGAACGAACGCGAGAGATTGGCGTGCGAAAAGCACTAGGAGCTACTAAGCGAAATGTGCTCCAGCAGTTTCTAATCGAAGCAGTGGTTATCTGCCAAATTGGTGGTCTTTTGGGCATCGTGATGGGTGTTTTGGCGGGAAATGTTGTGACACTTATCATAGGTGGGTCATTTTTATTTCCATGGGCCTGGATCATTTTAGCCTTAGTAGTTTGTACTGTAGTTGGTTTGTTATCCGGTTTATATCCAGCTATGCGTGCTGCTCAGCTCGATCCGATCGAGAGTTTGAGATACGAATAAGCAGGTTTTTATCATTTAGACATTTCTAAAAATATAAGCTTTTCAGTCATATATGGCTTATCTTTGTCAGCCGAATTCAATAGGCTCCGGTCCTTGCTATTATGACTACACAACTCAGTATTCCGTTTTCTGACTTTGTTTATGAGCGCCCAGATTTAGAAAAGATGGGTGCTGAGTTCAATAATAGTCTTCAAGCGTTTAAAAAGGCCGATTCGCTAAAAGAAGCATCGACAGCTTTAGAAAGCATGGATGCCATACGCGCTGAGTTAATGACTGCCTACAATATTTGTCATATTCGGTATACGATAAATACGAAAGATGAATTTTATCGGGTAGAGCACGATTGGTTCGATGAAAATAGCCCTAAGACCGAAGCCTGGCGTAGTGACTATTACAGTGCATTGGTGGACAGCCCATTTAGGCCGCAGCTCGAAAAGCGTTTTGGCGATCAGCTGTTTCGAGTAGCTGAGCTGAGTATTAAGACATTTAAACCTGAAATTTTACCTCTTCTGCAAGAAGAAAATAAGATCAGTAGTGAGTACACTAAGATGAAGGCTGGTGCCGCCATCGAATTTGAGGGGGAGACTTATAACCTCAGTAGTATTCTCGCCAAAGAACTAGACCCCGATCGCGAGTTGAGAAAGCGGGCCAATGAAGCCAAGTGGGCATGGTATGCACAGCGGGTAGACAAGATCGATGAGATATTCGATAGTCTAGTCAAGACGCGTACTTCGGCAGCTAAGAAGCTGGGTTACGAGACCTTCATAGGGCTAGGTTATGCCAGAATGTTGCGCACAGACTACGACCCTGAGCGAGTGGCTAGCTTCAGAAAGGGAATAAGAGACCATTTCGTACCACTGGCTATGAAAATGTACGAGCGCCAGAAGCAACGCTTGGGTATCGACGAACTTCATTACTACGACGAGAATTTTAGGTTCCCAGAAGGTAACCCCAAACCACAGGGTAAACCGGAATGGATCATCGATCAGGCTCGCGATATGTACGAAAAGCTCGCCCCGGAGACAGGTGATTTCTTCCGAATTTTGCAAGACCGTGACCTAATGGACCTCGTTGCCAAAGAAGGTAAAGCTACGGGTGGGTATTGTACTTTCTTACCTGATTATGGGCTGCCATACATCTTTAGCAACTTCAATGGCACGAGTGGCGATATAGACGTCCTCACTCATGAATTCGGGCATGCATTCCAGGTGTATTCTTCCCGCCACCAACGACCAAACGAATACAACTGGCCCACGTACGAGGCTTGTGAAATCCACTCGATGTCGATGGAATTTTTCACTTATCCGTGGATGAAAAATTTCTTCGGTCCCGATACGGATAAATATTTCTACTCGCATTTGAGTGGTTCGGTACGCTTTTTGCCGTACGGAGTAGCGATTGACGAGTTTCAGCATCGCATTTACGCGCAGCCTGATTTAACAGGTTCTGAACGTAGGGCCATTTGGCGAGAATTGGAAGGTGTCTATTTACCTCAACGCAACTACGATAGCAATTCTTATTTGAACAGTGGCGGCTATTGGCAGCGGCAAAGCCATGTATTTTCGGCTCCCTTTTACTATATCGACTATTGTCTGGCACAGATATGTGCATTTCAATTCTGGTTAATGAACGAGGAAGATCACGAGAAGGCGTGGTCGAACTATTTGACCTTGTGCAAGGCAGGCGGCTCGGGTAGCTTCTTGGAACTGGTAGAACTAGCCGGACTAGAAAGCCCATTCGATGAAGGCGTAATCGAGCGGATTGCCAAGGCTGTAGGAGACCGACTGGAATCTATGTAAGGATGGGCAACTTTCGCCGCTTACTTAGCTATTTAGGCCACTACAAGCCGTGGGTTTTTGCCGCCATCATCAGCAATATCCTGACAGCTATTTTTACGGTAGTGAGCATACCGCTGCTGATTCCATTTTTTGAGATTCTCTTCGATCAAGCGGAAATAGTAACGCAAGCACCTGAGTCTATTCGTGGGGCCGATGATTTGCAGCAGTGGCTCAGCTACACCTTCAGTCAGTATATTGAGACTTTCGGAAAGGAAGCTGCCCTGGGGTACGTGTGCATTGCGATACTGACGACTTTCTTACTTAAGAATCTCTTTCGGTATTTGGCTCTATTCTTTATGGCACCGGCCAGGAATGGGATCATCCGCGATTTGCGAACTCAGCTGTATAGTCAGTTGCTCAGTCTGCCGCTAGGCTACTTTACCGAGGAGCGAAAAGGCGATCTGATGGCGCGCATCACCAGCGATACACAGGAGGTAGAATCGAGTATACTCAATGTATTGGAAGCTATTTTCAGAGAGCCCTTCATTATAGCAGGGGCATTGGGATTCATGATTTACATCAGCCCATCGTTGACGGGTTTTGTATTTCTACTACTGATTTTTACCGGGGTAGTGATCGGGGGTATAGGCAGGCGGCTGAAGCGAGCCAGTGCAGGGGTGCAGGCCAGGCTAGGTGATATAGTCAGCCATACGGAAGAAACACTGGGTGGCCTGCGCATCATCAAAGCATTCGGTGCAGAGGACTATCAAAGTGAGCGTTTCGCCACCATTAATAACGACCACCGAAGGCGACTGACTCGACTGCTGTGGCGAAGAGACCTGTCTTCACCATTGACGGAGTTTCTGGGCATAGCTACGGTGGCCTTGCTGCTGTGGTATGGTTCGCGTCAAGTATTCAGCGGGACCATGGAAGCCGGTACTTTCATTGCTTTCATCTTTGCTTTTTACAATGTGATCGATCCGGCGAAGAATTTTAGCAAAGCCTACTACAATGTGCAGCGAGGGCTGGGGGCGCTGGATCGGGTCGCTCAGCTGCTGGATTTGGATCGCCATTTGCCGGAAGTGGACTCGCCTGCGCAAGTGGAGTCTCTTAATCAGGGCATTACTTTTGACAATGTGAGCTTTCAGTATGGGCCGGGGCAACCACAAGCTCTGGCCGAAATCGACTTGTTTATACCCAAAGGCAAGTCGGTCGCCTTGGTAGGAGCCAGCGGTGCAGGTAAAAGTACGATGGCCGATTTACTAGCTCGGTTTTATGATCCTCTGGAGGGAAGCGTTTGCCTGGATGGTACCGACCTGCGGAAGTACAAATTAAAAGACATTCGCCGCGCTATGGGCATCGTGAGCCAAGAGGCGATTTTGTTTAACGACAGTGTGGTAGCCAATATCGCCTTCGGCAGACCGGTTGACCGCGAACGGATAGAGCAGGCTGCTCGCATAGCCAACGCCCACGAGTTTGTCAGCCAGATGGAGCGCGGCTATGAGACCAATATCGGCGATCGCGGCAGCAAACTGAGCGGCGGGCAAAAGCAGCGACTCACCATAGCGCGTGCCGTCTACCACGACCCCGAAATTTTGATTTTAGACGAGGCGACTTCCGCCCTCGATAGCGAAAGCGAACGCCTGGTGCAAGATGCCCTCAATAAGCTGATGACGGGTAGGACCGCTCTCATCATCGCTCACCGCCTAAGCACTATCCAACAAGCCGATGAGATCGTAGTCATGGAGCAGGGGCGTATTGTGGAAAGGGGCACGCATTTGGAGCTGTTGGAGATCGGTGGGCACTATGCAAAGTTGGTGGAGCTACAGGAGCTGTAATTATGAGCTGCGTAAGTCGATTTTTAGTAGGCCCTCATCACTCCACGCACGAAGCTGATCTTCTATAAAATCAACTTTGCTTTCTAAGTATCTAAGTTGATTGGAATATGTGACTAGCACTATTAACTTAATTGGGTATTTATCTAGGTTTTGCTGAAATTCAAGGTTCCTGTCTACGGTTACTAGTCGTTCAAAACCGTTGTCTAACATAGCCGAAATAAGTGCACCATTTTTCTTGCCCGACCATTCCATGTCGTGGACATGGCTGACTTCAAATTCAGGTGAGAATAGTTTAGCTACCGGCTTAGGGATATTCTCATCGAGAAGTAATTTCATTGCCAGCTTTGAGAGTTGTGAGATTCTCCATCAATTCCAGAAGTGCTTCGACTTGACTGCGCTTGACGGCTGGAAAATGATCTAAAAAGTCTTCTATAGTATCTCCTCCCTTGATGTAGTCAAATAAATTTTTTACAGGAACGCGGGTATTTGAAAATACTGGCGTTCCCCACTGTATATCTGGCGAAATGGTAATTATATTATTTGACATAGATCTCAAATCTTTGGCATAGCTTAAAGTTAAGAACTTTTAGGTTGGCGATAAAGTTTCTTTTTCTATGCAAGACTACCTATCTATCAATCGCAAGGCCTGGAACATACGCACCGAGGCCCACTTTACCAGCGACTTTTACGACGTAGAAGGCTGGCTAGCTGGTGAGACCAGCCTAAGGGAAATAGAGCTGGCACTGCTGCCCAAAGACCTGAGTGGCAAAAAGCTATTACACCCGTTTTGCCACTTCGGCCAGGATACCTTGTCATTGGCCAGGATGGGGGCCAAAGTAACCGGAGTCGACCTGAGTGACCGGGCGATAGCGCGAGCGCAAGAGCTTTCTGACCGCTCTGGCGTGTCTGGGCGATTTATCAATTCCGATGTGCTAAGCCTAGTCGATAAACTAGATGAGCACGGTACATTCGATATGGTCTTCCAAAGCTATGGCACCATCGGCTGGCTGCCGGAATTGACGAAATGGGCAGAGATGGTGTACACCTTTTTGAAGCCTGGTGGGCAGCTCATTTTTGCCGAGTTTCACCCCGTCGTTTGGATGCTCGACGATAACGACAGGCAGAAGATCGGTTACCCCTATTTCAATTTGGCCCCGATCGTAGAAGAAAATAAGGGTACCTACACCGAAAATAGTAATGTCGATTTTACAGACATTAGCTGGAACCATGGATTTGGTGAGGTATTGGGTGCACTGCTCAAAACTGGTCTACGTATCGACCACTTCGCCGAGTATGACTATTCGCCCTACGATTGCTTCAGTGATGCGGTGCCGGTAGGGGAGAAGCGATGGCAGCTAAAGGGTGTGGAAGGGGATATACCCATGGTTTACAGTCTGGTGGCGGTTAGATAGTCGGAAGGCCCTTGTGCTGCGCACTTGCAGACCTTCCTGGTTTTTTGGAAGACCCCTACCGGGGCCAATTGTGGTCTTGTTGTTCTCCATGCTCTTTATGTTCTCCATGTTCAAGGTACCCCTGAACGCTCGCGGGTCCTCCTTTGGTCGGACGCCACGAGGTTCTGTTCTCTCCATGTTCTCCATGCTCTTAATGTCGTACCCAACAAACAGGAACTACTTCCAGCCATCATCTTTTTACTCGCTCTTCATGTTCTCCTTCCATAATGCGCAGCGAGAAGACCATCTTACTGACCGGCGGGACGGACGGCATTGGCCTGGCTACGGCCAAGCGACTGGCGAACAAGCAGACGAAGCTGGTTTTAGCATGTAGAGACCGCGAGAAAGGAGAAGCGACCATTGATATGCTTCGCGAAAGATCGGGTAACGAGAATATCAATTTGATTGATTTCGATCTATCCGATTTGGAATCTGTCCAGAATGCCGCTCAGGAGTTTCTAGCCGAATACCCCAGACTGGACGTACTCATCAACAATGCCGGAACCTATAGCGACCAGCTTTACTGGACCAAGCAGGGCTACGAATGGCAATTTGGCGTAAACTATCTCGGCCACTACCTATTGACTCGACTTTTAGTGCCTGCGCTGTGTTGCGGAACAGATCGTGGCCGTGTCATCAATGTGAGTAGCGATGCCCACCGCTCGGCCAAGATCGATTTCGATAAGTTGCATCGCTCTACGGCCGATGACTATCGCTACAAGGGCATGCGGGCCTACTCGACTTCTAAGTTGGCCAATGTGCTATTCACCACCGAGCTGGCGCGCCGCTACCCCCAAGAGCTGACGGCCAATGCCCTTCACCCGGGCGTAGTCGCTACAAGGCTGGCGAATAAGGGGGCAAAAGACACCGTTAAATTTATCTGGAATCTCTACAAACCCTTCGCCCTCAAGCCCAAGCGCGGGGCCAATACCAGCGTGTATCTGGCACTGAGCCCGGAAGTGCGAGAAGTGTCCGGTCGCTATTTCGACAAGTCACAATGCCTGCGCAAGCCATCGCCCAAGGCCCGCGATCAGCACCTGGCCGCTAAGCTGTGGAAGTACAGCGAAGAGGCCGTCGAGAAGTACCTTATAAACTGAGCCCATCGTATCTTCGCCTTATGCCACTCGATCAAGTTGATGTAGACAAGTGGGAATACGATGAAGACGGTCGCCCCGTGCTGCCAGCAGAGAAAGATATGTCCTTTCTCGACCACCTGGAGGAGTTGCGCTGGCACATCATTCGCGCGCTCATCGCGGTAGTCGTTATCGGTATGGGGCTATTCATTTTCAAGGACTGGTATTTTAGTCGGGTCTTGCTGGCACCGCTTCAAGATGACTTCATTGGCTATAAATTTTTGTGCAACATCTCCGATAAGATCGGGGTAGGGGAGACCCTATGTTTTGGCAAACCAGATATTAAGATCATTACCACCAATTTCGGGGAAGAGTTTATCTCGGCCATCAAGTACGCTTTCATGGGCGGCCTCGTTTTCGGCTTTCCCTACGTGTTTTACGAGATATGGTCATTTGTACGGCCCGGCCTTTACCCCACAGAGCAAAAGGCAACCCGCGCGGTCATATTCATTTGCAGCTTTTTGTTCTTTCTCGGTGTGGCATTCGGGCATTTGATCATCACACCCTTTGGGGTCAACTTCCTGGTCAATTTTGATGTCCCTGAGGTTGAAAATACCTCGACCCTAGCCTCATTCGTTTCCTATATGATCATGTTCACCGTGCCTGTAGCATTGGTCTTTCAGCTGCCGGTCTTGATACATTTCCTCGCCCGCTTCGGGCTGGTCACGGCCAAGGGTATGCGCACCTACCGCAGGCATAGCATCGTGGGCATCTTAGTGGTCGCCTCCATCCTCACACCCCCCGATGTCGTGACCCAAATCTTGATCGGTATACCGCTTTACTTACTTTATGAGCTGAGTATTTTCGTGGCGCTACGCGCAGAGAAGCAGTATGAGAAAGAGATGGGGTATTGAAAATAAGGGCGGTTTGTTTTGGACTTCCGCAGGTAGGGGCCTTGCGAAGCACCTCATGGATAGACAAAATGAAATACAGGATATACTTACTACAAGATAGGTCAAAGAGTAAACATCGAACGCTCGAAGGATTACAAGCTCTTCGCCATCCCGATAGCTATCGGGACGAGCTTATAAACGCTTCGAGGTCCTGCCCTCGCTCAGGAAAGAACCTCGTAGCGTGCTCAAAACCGCAGCTCTGCGAAGGATTTGAGCTCCTGCGAGCGTTCAGCTGCTTCACCCTCATCTTACTTTTACCAATATTCTTCTCCCTCTCCTGCAAGACCCCGTCCACCCTCCCCGACCCCCACGAAGCAGGCTGGCAAGGCCAATCTGTTTGCGAAGTGCTAGTCGATAACGAAGCGGTACGCACCCTGAAATGTACCTTCCCACCCGGCGTAGGCCATGAGCGGCACTACCATCCGACCCATTTCGGCTACACCCTGCAAGGCAGCCGTTTTCGCATCACCGACACCACCGGCACCCGCGAAGTCAACGTACCTACTGGTTACGACTTTTTCAACGAAAAAATCGAATGGCACGAGGTGCTGAATATCGGGCAGGATACGGCCGTGTTTTTAATTGTGGAGCCGAAGTGAGTCACACCAACCCATTCTTCACCGCATACATCACCAATCCCGCAATATTCTTAGCCCCCGTTTTTTCCTGTAGATGTCTTCTATGCCCATCGACCGTACGGATGCTGATGAAGAGCTGATCGGCAATCTCCTGGCTGGTCTTTTCCTGGCAGATGAGGCGAAGTACCTCCTTTTCTCGATCGGATAGTTTGGGGCCGAGTAGCTGGTTGGGGTCTCCGGTCTGCTGTAGGCGACTCGATTTGAGTAGGGCTTGAGACACATAATCGCGGAAATAGGTGCCAACCTCCATCACCTGCTTGATGGCACTGATGACGACCTTGGGATCTTCGTCTTTGAGTAAGAAACCATTGGCACCTATTTGCATCAAATGGCTGATGAGCCGCTCGCTCTCGTGCATGGTGAGCATGATCACTTTGATGTGATCGTGATCACTGCGGATCTTTTGCAAGGTTTCGGTGCCGTCCATTTCTGGCATTTCTACGTCGAGTATGACTAAGTCTACAGGCTCGTAGGCCAGCCGCTCGAAGAACTGCTTACCGTTTTCGGCCTCGAAGACGACTTCGCATTGCTCATCCTTAGATATGATCATTCGCAGGCCCGAGCGGAAAAGCTTTTGGTCGTCGACCAGGGCGATTTTGATTGGGGTGGATATATTTGACATGGAGATGTATTTTAATGTGAGGTTGGGGGGGTAAACATCGGACGCTTGTACGTTTGTGACAGGATCATCATTTGCTTTTAGCTACAGTAAAAATGATGATCTTACTTCTAGCTTAGTGCAGTTCATCGGACGCTAAGGCGGTCATTCAATGACCAGTCACTCTTTGAGGTTGAGCGCCT
>JBCCPC010000050.1:0-38752 GCA_039025055.1 Bacteroidota bacterium
ATGATTTTCCAAAAACCCCACAAACCCCGCCGCCTCCCCCAAACCACGCCCCTACACGTGGCCCCCGTCTTTTCCGTTATGTTTGGTGGCACTCCCCAGCTCGTACGGGCCATGCCCAACGCCAGAGTGCAGGCACATATGGAAGCCGCCAAGCGCAAGGCCAGCGAAGCCGTAATCGCCGAAGGCACCAACTTCTTGGCCGAAAACGCCCAGCGGCCCGAAGTAAAAGTCACCGATAGTGGACTGCAGTACGAGGTGCTGCAAGAAGGCAGCGGCGGCCAAAAGCCAAAGGCGACTAATACAGTTACCGTACATTATCACGGCACCTTACTCGATGGTACGGTATTCGACAGCAGCGTAAATCGAGGTGAGACGAGCAGTTTTCCGCTAAATCGAGTCATCTCTGGTTGGACGGAAGGGCTACAACTCATGTCTGTGGGCGATAAGTTTCGCTTTTACATTCCCTACGATTTGGCTTATGGCCCACAGGGGTCGCGGGGCAGTATCCCGCCCTATGCGACCTTGATATTTGATGTAGAGCTTTTTGAAATCAAGTGATTTTGGTTGCCCAGCTACCAAGAATCTATTTTGCTATTAGCTTAAGTTGCTAAATATTTAAACTTCCTACCATGACAGGACAAATCACCGACACACACGCTAAACTTAGACGCATTTACATCAAGGCGCAGCTACCAAAGGAGCTCAGCGGCCTGCACCGCCTGGCCGGGAATCTCTGGTGGAGCTGGAATAAGGAAGCTGGCGAGCTTTTTAAGAGTATCGATTTCGATACGTTTGTAGAGCTCAACTACAACCCCGTAGCCTTGCTCGATCAGCTATCGCCCGAGCGGGTGGCCGAGCTGGCTGCAGATAAGGACTTTTTGAAGCGACTTAATCAGTGTGAAAAGGACTTCGATACCTATCTGGCTGAAACTAAAGCCAAAGACCAGCCGAAGATCGCTTACTTCAGTATGGAGTATGGCCTTCACTACAGTCTGAGGCTATATAGTGGTGGCCTTGGTGTGCTGGCGGGTGACTACCTGAAAGAAGCCAGCGATAGCAACGTAGATATGTTCGGCGTGGGCTTATTATATCGCTACGGCTATTTTAATCAAGCATTGAGCAAGCATGGTGACCAGATACACCAATTCCCAGCGCAAGAGTTTACCAAGTTGCCCATAGAACCCGTCAGAAAAGAAGATGGCGAGTGGCTGAAAATACAGGTAGGTATCAAGGGCCGTATTGTAAGGGCAAAGGTCTGGAAGCTGCCGGTTGGTCGCATCAATCTCTTTCTACTCGATACTGATTTTGCAGAAAATAGCTGGGAAGACAGGGCATTGACCCACCAGCTCTACGGAGGCGATAATGAGCACCGCCTCAAGCAAGAGATATTACTCGGTATCGGAGGTGTACGGGCCATCGAAGCTATGGGCCTGAATCCCGATCTGTTTCATTTGAATGAAGGCCATGCGGGTTTTCTGAGCCTGGAGCGTTTAGCTAACTTAGTGGAAAGCGGCTTCAACTATGCCGAAGCTCTGGAGATCGTGCGCGCTACGTCTTTGTACACGACGCATACGCCCGTGCCTGCGGGTCACGATCAATTTCCCGAGCATCTGATGCGGGAATATCTCTATGATTATGCCGGCAAGCTGGGCATCGATTGGGCAGCGTTCATTGCGCTCGGTCGAACGAAGGGCGATAATCCTGCAGAGACCTTCAATATGAGCAAGCTCTCCATTCGCCTGTCGCAGCGCGTAAATGGCGTATCTAAACTGCATGGTGAAGTAAGCCAGGAGATGTTTACGCCTCTCTACGACGGCTATGTGGCCAATGAGTTGCATATCGGCTATGTGACCAACTCCGTCCATTATCCGACCTGGATTGCCAATAGCCTGCACAAGCTTTACAATAAGCACTTCGGAAAAGACTGGGTACGCGATCAATCCAACCCAGATCGCTGGCGCAAGATTCACAAGGTCGCCGACGAAGAGTTATTTGCACTTCGTCAGGGTCTCAAGCACGATTTGCTGGAATATGTGCGCGAGAAGCTACAGGCAGACATGCGCCGTCGGGGGGAAAGTCCACGCGATATTTTCAACATTTTGAACGGGATAGACGAGAAGGCCCTCGTCTTCGGTTTTGCGCGTCGGTTTGCGACTTACAAGCGGGCAACCTTGCTGTTCAGTAATGTCGATCGGCTTCGCGAGCTGGTCAACCAGGCTGGCCGCCCTGTGCTCTTCCTGTTTGCCGGTAAGGCCCACCCGGCCGATCAGCCCGGTCAAAGCCTCATCCGCAAAATCGTACAGATCAGCAAAGAGCCCGACTTTGCTGGGAAGATCGTCTTTCTGGAAGACTACAATATGGAAATGGCCAAGCTGCTCGTGCGCGGCGTAGACGTTTGGCTCAACACACCAAAGCGCCCAATGGAGGCCAGTGGCACCTCGGGTATGAAGGCAGCCCTCAACGGCAGTATCAACTTCAGCGTACTAGACGGCTGGTGGGCAGAAGGTTACCGCCCCGATGCCGGTTGGGCACTCCCGCTGGAAAAGACCTACGAAGACCAGAACCTGCAAAACGAGCTCGACGCCGAGACCATTTACAACATACTCGAAGACGAGATCATACCGATTTACTTCGACCGCAATGAAGCAGGTATTCCGGTCAAGTGGCTGTCTTACGTCAAGCAGATCATCGCTGAGGTCGCGCCACAGTTTACCATGAAGCGCATGCTCGATCATTATTACGAGCGTTTCTACAATCCGCTTTACGAGTCGGCCAAGGCGATTCGAACTAAAAACTTCCAGCCTGCCCGTGAGTTCGCTGCTTGGAAAAAGCAAGTCGAGCACGCCTGGCCCAAAATAGAGATTGTCTCTTTCAGTGCCCCCGATACGGCCAACCACCCACTGCCTGTCGGTGAGGACTTCAAGGCGCAGCTCAACCTGAAACTCAACGACCTCAAGCCCGAAGACGTGCTGTTGGAAACAGTCTTCTTCAAACGCTCAGACGATGAGCATCTGGAGCTGCGCCGCAAAGAGACCTTCGAGCCTGTACAGTCGAATGGACACGTAAGCTTCGATATCAGTATCGATCCGAAGTTGGCGGGGGTCTACGAGTACGGCTTTAGGCTGCGGCCCAGGCATGAAATGATGGCGCATGCGCAGGAGTTGAATTTGGTGTACTGGGTATAATTTTGGGTTTTTGTTGCTTGCGCAAAGCGCAAGCAACAAAAACATATTACGAACAGGACACGGAAAAACGCGGATTGACACGGATATTCCAAACTGTCATCGAATGGTGCATCAACATTAATACATGAGCAATTTTCGCTCTTTCACCCTTTCCTTGTCATTCATCGATAAAAAGTGGTGGCTTTGCCAACAGCTGAATTTCCAGCAATTTTACCAGTTGATCTATCTAGTTTGAAGTGCTTTTCCCAGAGGTCTTTCCTCGGGTTGAATAATCTTGTTATTTCATCCGATTCTCCAAGATAGGTAGCTATGTTGGTGCCCTTGTGCAGATTGCATGCAGGGCAAGCTAACGCTAGGTTGTCTAGCTCGTTGCTACCTCCGTGAATTTCTGGCCGAATGTGATCAATGTGAAAGCTGAATGCGCTGTCTTCTTCAGCGAGTAGACAATATTCGCATTTGTTATTTGCTCTATCTGAAACTATCTGCCTCTTTAGCTTACTAATATGGCTTCTAGCCATTCGCCAATAGTTTCTTAGCTCTTGCTTTGGCGACAATCATAATATGGTGAATGAAAAAGAAATCTTTTAGCTCGGATTGTTCATCTATTGATAGATTAGCTCCATTTTTTTGAGCTGCGACAAGCTGCTCAAATCTATCGCTATCTTCCTTTTGAGCCTTGAAGGCAAGGATTTCACTTGGACTTGGACTCGAAGCGAGAAAGTCAACCACATTGTGTAGTGCCGGTCTGATAGCTACATCCATAATTGATGATTTGAGAAATAAAGATAGAAGATTATGTAGACTGTATTTCTAATTCCTCTTTTGATATGTATAAAATACACATATAGCTGTAAAAGTTTTAAGCAAAGAACGGTGATGAAATATCTTTCGGCGGACGAGCATAGCTCGGCCGATGAATTATCTGGTGCGGTCTTTGTGCTTGGTATGCTTCATATTCTTGTCGTCTGGCGAGCGAAGCTCGGCGGACGACGTGCAATGCAATCCGCGTAAATCCTGCGTCGATCTGTGTCCTATTTCAAAACATAAACACCCGATTCATAAACCCTCGTCGAATCGGCCGACGGGTTCCATTGGTAGACTTGCCAGGTGTCTCCGGCTTGGAGGGTGGGGAGTTGCATGTCGATTTCGACGGTGTCGCGAGCGGGGTTATTGATGATGGCGGGCAGGTAGATGCGCGTCCACCTGACGGGCTCGGGGGTGTCTGGGCGAGTGACTTCAAAGATTAGAACAGGCTCGTTTTCCCACTCTTGGGGATCGGGGAGATGAGCGAAATCGAGGCGGGTGCGGGTCCATGCTCCTGAAAATTTTGTGGCTGCCGAGGCGTTGATTTCCTGGCGATAGAAGGTGTGGTATTCCCGAAAATTTTCGCCTTGACCAGGGAGTAGGACGGCACTATCTGAGGTCGCTAGGGTCTGCCAATCGTAGCTTTTGCGGGCGGGTAGCTTTTCGTTGGTGAAGAGGAAGCGGTAATTGTGCCTATCGAGTTCGGTAGCCAAAAAATTGTGCCAGTAGTGGGTGCGGTTGTTCAGGTCCATCGGTATGATCCGCTGCTCGTATTGCCAGGTTTGAAACAGATTGAGGGCAATGAAACCACCTGCGGAAGTACAAATAAAGAGCTTCAGGAAGTAAGAAAAGTGGGGTGTTTGATCCTCTCCCCCCGCCCTCTCCGATAGAGAGGGAGCTGCTATGCTACCGTTATTTCTGGAATTTAGACCTGCCTGGCTGTCGTCGGCAGGCAGACTTTCGCGGGTAGAATTTTTTCTACTTGACCCGATTTTCTCCACCTGCTGCCAAAGACTGTAGGCGAGTAAACCCAAGGGTAGGGCCAGTATGGCGTAAGACTGTACGACCGGTCGCGAGCCGAAAGTCGACCCGTAATTCCACAAATGCCAGCTGAAAAGGAGCATGCAGTTACAGAATGTGAAGGTAAGTATGGGCCAAGCCCATCTACTGCCTCGGCGAAATAGCTGCACGATACCCAAGAGCATAAATGCAGCCAGCGGCGTATATACCAGCCAGCCGCGGCGGTATCCGATCAGGCATTCGTAGAGGTGGGGTGGCCAGTCGAAGGAGTGACCGGCGTAGCCATTGACCCACCAGGTATCCAAAGCGTACTTGTAGTAAAGCAATTGGATGGCATAGACGGGTACGGCTAAGCCCACCATCGAGAGGGTCGTGACGAAGTTTCGCTTGAGGGAAGCCAGCTTCCAATCCCAGCTCCAAAGGGCAGGTAATAAGAAAACGACTACCTCTGAGCTGCGAATAAGGACCATCAGCCCCGCCAGCATACCCGGAATTATCAGTTTCTGCCAAGGCCTTCCGCTGTCTATGTACTGCTGGAAATAGAAAAGAAAGGCGGCGTAGAGCGCAAATAAGTAAAAGTGTGTCAGCTCGACCGATCTATAGCCGTAGTAGAATAGATTAGTGCCTAGCCCGACCAAGATCAAGGTCCAGGCGGCTGTTTTTGGCGTCAGATGCCGACTCAAGAAGTGACTCAAATACCACCAGCCCAGCGACAAATAAAACATAGCCGCCAGCCAGATCGATAGCTGGTAAGGCCACGACATACCATTGGGCTCGAAGCCGCCAAAAAGCAGGCAATAGCCGTGTGCCAACAAGAAAAATGGCAGCCAAAGTACCGCCAGCCCAATGTTGTAAATCGGGAATCGCCTGCTATTGGGCGCATCTCTGACTTGGTAGAGGTTGGAGCCTATCTCGTACTGCTCGAAATGCTGCTCGGAAAAGGCGTAGTCGTCGTCTGTACCATATATAAAGATCGAAGGCAAATACGCATAGTATCCATACCCATCCCAGGAGATGACGATGAAATCATCCTCCCATACCCGATGTGCAACAGCCGACACCACTGCATAGATTGCAATGAGGAGGAGGGTGGCTTTATTTGTGGGAGACATCAAATGAGCAGGTGAGTGTGGATTATTTGACGTAGCAATACTACGGAGTAATTTATTTTTGCTTTCCGCCCTGGATTTTGCAGAAATCCAGGGCGGAAAGCAAAAATAAAAATGCAAACCTACCACAACCTCCTCCAGCACATCCTCGACCACGGCACCCCCAAAGGCGACCGAACGGGTACGGGCACCCTTTCAGTCTTCGGCTATCAGATGCGCTTTGATCTGAGCGAGGGCTTCCCGCTTATGACCACGAAGAAGGTGCACTGGAAAAGTGTAGCCCACGAGCTGCTTTGGTTCATCAGTGGAGATACCAACATCCGATACTTGGTGCAAAATGGGGTGCGCATCTGGAACGAGTGGCCTTATCAGCACTATTTGCAGGCGACCGGTTTGGATGCGGAGCGACCTAAATACGGTGAGGCTTGGAAGGCAGGGATGCGCGAGTTTGTGGAGCAAATCAAGACAGACGAGGGCTTTGCCGTCAAATGGGGTAATCTGGGTCCGGTCTACGGCAAGCAGTGGCGCGACTTCGAGGGCGTAGATCAACTGGCTGACGTGATCGCCAACATCAAGGCGAATCCGAATTCGCGCCGTCATCTGGTTGTGGCCTGGAACCCGCCGGAGATACCGGCCATGGTCAAATCTGGCCTGCCCCCCTGCCACACCTTATTTCAATTTTATGTGGCCGATGGCAAGCTGAGCTGCCAGCTGTATCAGCGGTCGGCCGATGTGTTTTTGGGCGTGCCATTCAATATTGCGTCCTATGCGCTGCTGACCCACTTGATCGCGCACGAGTGTGGACTAGCGGTAGGTGATTTTGTGCATACGCTCGGAGATGCGCATCTGTATAGTAACCACCTCGATCAGACGCGCTTACAACTAAGCCGCACGCCAGGGAAGTTGCCGGAATTGAAGCTGAATCCGGAAGTCCGATCGGTGTTTGATTTTCAATTTGAAGACTTGGAATTAGTAGGTTACGAGCATCAAGGAGCGATCAGGGCACCGGTGGCGGTCTAAACTTGGGCGAGCACGAATATATTCATGTACTGAAAGATTAATCAGTTGAAAGCCGAGCACGTGTAAATATTGTCGAAAAATTGTGAATTCGCTCTGCTTAAATTTTGACATTCAAATTATAAATTAGACTAAATAAAAGGCAGCTCTGATTGCCAGCTTACCGTTTAGAGACTACCTTTGCGGCCAATTTAAATATGGTCTTAATAAACAAAGGCCTTTATTTCGTTGCAATCAAATTCTTTCTGATTGCTTTTATCCACTAAATAAGAATTCAAACCAAATGAAGATTTCTTCTCTATTATACCTAGGCTTACTGGGTATTCTTTTTACCACATCAGCTTGTGACGACGACGACGGTGACCCGATGCTCGATGTTCCTACAACCTACACTTCAGACAACTTCGAGGCCAATGTAACGGCTGAAAGAGCAGTTATTACGGAGTTGAGTGCCATGACAACTGCAGCTAACCTAGCTGAGACAAATGCTCAGTCGGGAACTACAATTCCTGCTATCCCTTACCCCAGTACACTACGCAGTGTTACGGAAGGCGAATACGCCGACCTGGTAGAAGACTGGCTGGTCGAATTGGTAGCTGCTGCCAACTCACCTGACGGTTTTCAGACACCTGATGCATCTGGACCAGTTCCAGGTCAGGAAGGTGGCAAGCTGGGCTCTCGTCTGCTCGATGAGAATGGCCTCGAGCTCGAGCAAATGGTGCAGAAAGGCTCTTTCGGTGCGGCACTCTACAACCACGCTGTTGATGTGATCGAGAATGGTGACCTCACTGACCCAGGTACGATCGACAAGCTGGTCGAAATTCATGGTACAGAGGTAGACTTTGCTGTTGATGAGACTACTGCTGCTGCTACCTACTCTAGAAGAAGGTCTGACCTAACAGCTCAGACTGGTTTCTTTTTTGACATCCGTGATGCACTGCTTACGGCAAGAGCTGCTATCGAAGGTGGCCGTGAGTTCGACGAAGAGCGCGATCAAGCTCTCAATGACTATCTCGAAGCCTGGGAAAAGTCGAACTACGCTACAGTTATTTTCTATGCCAACAGAACAATTGATCTGATTCAAGAAGCTAATAACCAGATGGGGGAAGAACGTGAAAATACCCTAGGTGATGCCATGCATGCCTATGCAGAAGGCGTAGGTTTTACACACGGCTTCAGAAGAATAGATCGCAAGATCATGACGGATGCTCAGATCGATACGGTTTTAGGTCTGCTGCAAGCTCCTGCGGGTCAGACTCCTGAAAGCTATAGATTCCTCATCGATCCTGATCTGCTTACCGACCTTCAAACCATCGTTACTACTATTCAGGGTGTGTATGGTTTCACCGAGGCAGAAGTACAAGGGTTCTACGTCAACAATAACCCATAATTGCCAGTTGGTAATGTAATTTCCTGGAACCCTACTTTGGCTACGATCGAAGTAGGGTTCTATTTTTAAATACTAAAGTGCAAAAACTATGAAATTATCGAACTACGCTACAAAGCCCGCCTCTGGTCTTTTATTCGCTCTGCTGTTTGTTTTTGTATTCTTCGCCTGTGAAGATGATAATGCTACAGATGATACAGTAGATTTCGACAGAACTGCTCTACTTACTGCTGCTGCCGATAACTTGATCATACCCAATTTGGAAGCACTTCAGTCCAGTGTTGCGGATTTATCGACGGCGGTAGAGGCTTTTGTACAAAACAGTACGGAACAAAATCTAGCAGCTGCCAGAACGGCATGGGTACAGACGGTTACCGATCACCAGCATTGTTCGGCATTCGGCTTTGGCCCTGGTGAATTACTACTGGGAACTTACGCCGAAGTATTGGGTGCTTTTCCCATCAATGAAGCTGGTGTGGAAGAAAATATTCTCGATGCCGATTTTAATCTGGCTAGCTCGTTTGCCACTAATATTCGTGGCTTCTACACGGTCGAATATCTGATTTATGGTAATGGCCCTTCCGATGCCGAGCTCGTGGCCGGATTCGATCAAAATCGGAAAGATTATCTCGTGCTCATTATGGACGAAATCCAGACGGAAATCGATGGAATCGTCAGCGAGTGGAATTCTACTTACAGGGCCGATTTCATTGAAAACGATGGCACGGCGAGGGGAAGCTCAGTTTCTCAATACTACAACGAGTTTGTCAAGGACTACGAAAACTTGAAGAACTTCAAGCTGGAGCTGCCCGCAGGTCTTACCGCTGGTCAGGAAGAGGTAGATGGCACATTGGTCGAAGCTTTCTATAGCGGCATTTCAAGAGACCTGATCGTTGAGCAGTTCGAGAATTCTAAAAATATCTACTTCGGCCGCTCTCGCGCCGGTCAAGAATTTATCGGCTTCAATGAATATTTGGAATCTGTAGTAGGTGGCCCAGAATTGGTCAGAGATACCGAAACGGCTGTAGAAGGCATAGACGCAGCCATTGCCAACTTGCCACAGGGTAGATTGTCTGACAACGTAGGCAGTAACGAAGTAGAAGTTTTGCGCGATCTGCTCCAAGACAATACCGCTAACTTCAAAAGCTCTATGAGTTCGCTACTCGGCATTAGCATTACCTTCAATTCAGGTGATGGTGACTAATTGATCCTCGGTGACTGCCAAAGTCAACACATACCAGAGATTTATTAACTACATGGAGCAATCGGTTTCGATTGCTCCATTAGTTACTTTTCGGATAGCCTTCGGCTTGCTGATGTTTTTCAGCACAGTTCGGTATATGTATATGGGCTGGGTCGATTCTCAATTGGTCGACCCGGTTTTGCATTTCAGCTATTACGGTTTCGATTGGATAGAGCCTATGGGACGTACTGGCATGTACACCCTTTTTGTTTTTATGGCTATATCATGCATTGGAATTGCCATTGGTTTGTTTTATCGATTCTTTGCCATTGCCTTTTTCTTTTGTTTTACTTACGTAGAACTCATAGATATAACCTATTACCTGAATCACTACTACTTCGTCAGCATTATTTCTTTTTTATTGATTTGGGTACCCGCTGGCAGGCATTTTTCAATCGATGCTATTCGGAAGCCGGAGATTCAGCAAACCGAGGTAAGCCGTTGGTGTATCGATATTTTTAAACTACAAATCGCTATCGTATATATTTATGCAGGTCTAGCCAAGTTGAATTACGATTGGCTTTTCAAGGCCCTCCCGCTAGCGATATGGCTGCCTGCCAAAACGAGTATTCCGGTCATCGGCTGGATGTTCAAATTCAAGATTACGGCCTATTTATTCAGTTGGGCGGGCATGCTGTTCGATACTTTTATTATCGGTGGTTTATTATTCAAAAAAACCCGATTACTAGCCTATGCAGCAGTCGTGGCTTTTCACGTTATGACCGGTATTCTTTTCCAAATTGGCGTGTTCCCATTAGTCATGATTTTTGTCGTGACCATCTTTTTCTCCCCCGAATGGCATGAGCGATGGCAAGCCGCGCTGTCTGGCCTTCCGAGGCGTCGATCTGAGCCGTCTGGTCCTCCGAGGCGTCGAGCGCAGCGAGCTCCTCGGAGGTCTCAGACCGCTGCCGCCCCAGCCCTAATCGCCTTCTTCCTATTCCAGCTCCTCTTCCCCTGGCGTTACCTTACTTATGATGGCAATCTATTCTGGACCGAAGAAGGCTACCGGTTTTCTTGGCGGGTCATGCTCATGGAAAAGGCAGGAACAGCTACATTTTATGTGAAAAACGGTGAAAACGGCAGAGAGGGATCTGTGATCAACCATCAGTTTTTAAATCCCCACCAGGAAAAGCAGATGGCCATGCAACCAGATCTCATCTTGCAGTACGCGCACTATCTGCATGATCATTTTGCAGAGAAAGGTATGGAAGATCCCAGGGTGCGGGCAGAAGTGTGGGTCACCTTGAACGGTAGTCGCGCGCAATTACTGATCGACCCCGAAGTAGACTTAACTCAAAAAGCAGATACCTGGGCGGCCAAAGACTGGATCATGCCCTACAAAGAGCAAGCGTCTCGATGAGGATATTTTTGATGCCAATTCTATTCATTGGATTATTCGGACTTTTAAAGTCGCAGACCTTTGAAATCTCTGGCCAGATACGCTCTGAGTCTTCTGGGAAGCCTGTAGAAGATGGGACGATATTGATCGAGCCCGGCCAAAAGACCGTATTCGCTGATGCCAGAGGAGCTTATAAAATTGATTTGCCAAAAGACCAGTATGCGCTCGAAGTTTTTGGCTTGGGCATGAGCTCTAAGCTCATTGAAATCAACTTGGTTAGAGATACCGTGATCGATTTTTATTTAGAAGATTTAAATATAGATTTAGAAAAGGTAGAGGTCAAAGCAGATAGACGGACCAGCGGTATTACCCGTCTCAAAGCCGTTGAAAACTTTGCGATCTACGAAGCCAAAAAAAACGAGGTCATCGTTCTGGATGATTTCGCCGCCAATAAAGGGGCCAATAACGCTCGACAGGTTTTTGCCAAAGTGCCGGGGCTAAATATTTGGGAAAGCGACTTTGCTGGCTTGCAGTTGGATATTGCTGCCCGAGGGCTGGGCCCCAGCCGGACGGCCAATTTCAATACCCGCCAGAATGGCTACGATATGAGTGCCGATGCACTTGGATATCCGGAAAGCTATTACATGCCGCCCATTTTAGCCGTAGATCGCATCGAGGTCGTTCGTGGGGCGGCGTCGCTACAGTATGGCTCCCAATTCGGGGGCATGCTGAATTTCAAGATCAAAGAGGCCACTAATAGCCCTTTTGAGCTGAATGTGGAGCAAATGGTCGGCTCTTTCGGCCTGACCAATTCATTCATCAGTGCAGGCGGCCGAAATGATAAGACTGATTATTACGCCTACTACCAATATCGAAGAGGAGATGGCTGGAGAGACAACTCCGGTTTCGATGCCCACACGGCTTTTGTCAGGGTGGGACATCAATTAAACGATAAATTTAAAGCGACCTTCGAGTATTCTTATCTCTACTACGAAGCGCAACAGCCAGGCGGGTTGACAGACGAACAGTTCAATAGTGGCAAGCTGGAATTCTCTCAGCGTGCAAGAAATTGGTTTAGCGTATCCTGGAATATGCCCGCATTAATACTGGATTACAAATTCTCTGATCGTACGAAACTGAATATTAGGAATTTTGCGCTCTTTTCCAGAAGAGATGCACTGGGAAATTTAGAACAAATTGGTATTTTGGATAATCCCTTTGATAATCGAACACTGATCACTGATGAGTTCCGAAATTTTGGGTCAGAGGCTAGATTATTGTATCAGTATAAATTACGAGGAAACGACGCTACCCTAATACTGGGCTTTCGGTATTATAATGGCCTCACGCGTAGAAAACAAGGAGATGCCAGTGCCGAGAATACACCAGACTTTTCGTTGCTAAACCCCGACGATCCCGAAGAATTCAGCTATGAATTCCCAAGTGAAAATCAAGCGTTTTTTGTAGAAAATCTCATAAACATAGGTTCGGACTTTAGCCTGACGACCGGTTTTAGGCTTGAGCATATCCGTACAGATGCCGATGGCAGCTGGCGATTGAATCGCTTTGATTTTGCTGGGAATCTAGTCTCATCTACACTGAACTTCGATCAAAGTTCGACCAGGCGCTGGGTGCCTCTTTTTGGTATTGGAGCGAGTTATTATTTAGAAGACAATCTATCTCTTTACTCCAATTATTCCAGAAACTTTCGCTCCATCACATTCAGTGATTTGCGGGTCGTCAACCCCAATTTCCGATTGGATAGCATGATCACGGATGAGAATGGCTATAATATCGATCTGGGCATCAGGGGGGAGTTATTCGACTGGCTGAATGTAGACGCCAGTGTCTTTTTACTGAGGTATAATGCTCGAATAGGCATTTATTTATTGCCGGGAAGTACAACCCTATTTAGAACCAACATCGGAAACTCCCGCCATATAGGAATGGAGTTTTTTGGCGAAGTAGACATTTTCAAATTGCTAAAAAGGAAGCTGGATTTTTCCAGTTTATCGCTATTCGTCAATCTAGCCTTGACAGATGCCAACTATATCGAATCGGACATCACCGCCATCCAAGACAGCCGCGTAGAGTACGTGCCCAATGTCATGCTGCGAACTGGCATCAATTACAAATGGAATAATCTGAAAACGACCTTTCAAGTATCCTATCTTAATGAGCAGTTTTCTGATGCGACCAACTCCATTTTCAACCCAAACGCGCTGACGGGCATTATCCCAGCTTATCTCGTCATGGATTTCTCTGCCGAGTACCAGCTCAAACGCTTCAAGTTTTCAGCTGGTGTCAACAACTTGGCTAATGAACAATACTTCACCCGGCGGGCCGAAAGCTACCCCGGCCCTGGAATAATACCCGCTACGCCCAGAAGTTTTTACCTATCTCTTGGAGTTAGGATCTGAAATCTCCTCCGATGCGTCGAGCGATAGCGAGCTCATCGGAGGCGTATTTCAGATCGGCGAGCTCATCGGAGGCGTATTTCAGATCGGCGAGCTCATCGGAGGTGTATTTCAGATCGGCGAGCTCATCGGAAGCGTATTTCAGCTACAGCCCATCGGAGGCGTATTTCTGCGAAACCCTTATCTTTATCAAATATGACCAAGCCAATCTCAAAAGATGACACGGCAGACCCACGATTCACCTGGACGGTAACTCGATACGAGCACGCCATAGAGACCGGTGTGTTCACAGAAGACGACAAAATCGAATTGCTGTACGGCGAAATAATCAAGTCTATGTCGGCAGGACCAGATCATGAATATTGTGTTACAATTATTGCTGATTTCTTAAGAGGAATACTTGGCAATAAGTACCATATCAGAGAAGAAAAATCTCTTCTACTAGAAGAAGAACAGAGCCTTCCCGAACCTGATATTACGGTCATCGCTAAAAAGGACTATTCAAACCAAAGACCAAGAACAGAAGATCTGCATCTGATAGTCGAAGTCTCCAACTCCTCCCTAAATCGCGATCGCACCATCAAAGCAGAGCTTTACGCCGAAGCTGGTCTGGCCGAATATTGGATCGTAAACCTCATCAATCGCCAGATCGAAGTGCACCTACATCCTGATAGTGCGCAGCGAATCTTCGGATCAGTGAATATTTACAAAGAGGGAAACACTTTTGAAAGTCCGTTTGCGGGGGAAGTGGTAGTTAAGGAATTGCTTCCTACGGTAAGCTAACGGGCCTGCGCCCTCCGGTCGCAGGTCAAAATGTATAATTTGTAAAATTGGCCTACAGGCCAATTTTACAAATAGTTTTTTCTTTGCCTCGTGCAACTCACCCTCCTCAAGCTTACCGCCTTCAAAAACTACGAGCAGGCTACCCTCGAACCCGCAGCTCGCCTCAATGCCTTCGTAGGCCCGAATGGCGCCGGTAAAACCAATCTGCTCGAAGCCATCTACTACCTCTGCATGGGTAAGGCGCACGATAGTCGGTTAGACGCTTACGCCATGCGCCACGGGCAAGACTTCTTTCGGCTCGATAGCCGATTCGCCGATCCGGATCACCGCGTTGTGATCAAAGCCGCAAAAAAACAGCGCAAGGTGATCGAAAAAGATGGTAAAGCCTACCCGCGATTAGCCGAACATGTAGGCCTTCTGCCGGTCGTCTTGGTCACACCCGAAGACACGCGACTGGTGCAAGAAGGGAGTGAGCTGAGACGAAGGTTGGTCGACAATGCGCTCTCGCAAGTCGATGCAGATTACTTGCAGCATTTGCTGGTCTACAATCAACTGCTCAAACAGCGCAATGCCCTGCTCAAAAGCGAACGGCCAGATATGAGCCTGCTTGATGTCTACGATCAGCGCATGGCCGATCCAGCTTTGTACATCTATGAGAAGCGCAAGGATTTCTGCCCAGATTTTACGCAACTGGTGGTAGAGGCCCATGCCCTTATTAGCGGTGGTGAAGCCGAGCAAATCGGCCTGACCTATAAGAGCCAGCTCGCGGATTGCCCCTGGATAGAGCTTATGCAATCGCGCCGGGAGAAAGACCGCATCTTGCAGCGAACCACAGCGGGCATTCACCGCGACGATCTGGTCTTTGAGCAAGGTGATCATCCAGTCAAACGCGTGGCCTCGCAAGGTCAACTCAAGAGTTTCGTGCTGGCCCTAAAGCTGGCCCAATACCATCTCTTAAAAGCTCAAACCGGGCGAAGACCTTTGCTTTTGCTAGACGATATCTTTGATAAATTAGACCAAAGGCGGGTCGCAGCCCTCCTCCAACTGCTGATGGCCGACGACTACGGGCAAATATTCATCACTGATACTGACGCAGAGCGAATCTCACAGCTGGTGGATATGGACTCAGAAAACTGGGCCCTTTGGGATGTGGTAGAAGGAACTATTGATAAAATAAATCTCTAATTTCGGCCATCGGCCGAAATTAGAGATTTTGATCATCAAATGGATCCCTCCCTCAAAGATACATTCCTCCAACACCTGCGCAACCGCGAAAACGAAGGCGACTATTTCCTGGCCCGCGCTCGTGCCTACTGGCCCAACGCCTTCGGCAAGCGCGTCGCCCAGCAGACCACCGAACTGCGCCGGCGTAAAAAGACACTCTTCGTATACGTAAACAATGCCGCACTACGTCACGAGCTGCACATGCTGCGCGAGCAGATCAAAGATCGGGTCAATGAGGAAGCTGGAGAAGTTTGGTGGGAAGAGGTAAAAGTAAAATAGAAAGCTGCTTTGGCCATCGGCCAAAGCAGCTTTCTAAACAATGGGCTAAGTACCTACCCCTGACTCTGAATAGCTATTGCCGTAACGACACATAAGAAGTAGAGCGCACCGGCCAGCCCCCAGGTTACTTTTTCGATAAAGTCGATGGAGCGCTTGGCACCCAGCATTTGATTGGCTTGGCTACCGCCAAAGGTAGAGTCGATGCCACCACCCTTTGGGTTTTGGATCAACACGACGAGTACGAGCAATACACAAACGATAGCGGTAAGAAGTGTTAGCAGATTGACCATGGGATTACAATTTTTTCTTCAATTCTTTAATCCGGCCCGCAAAGGTCGCTTTTTTTTCGGGTTGTGCCAAACTTAACTCCTCATACATCTTAATCGCCCGCTGATATTGCTCTTGCCTGACCAATAGCTCGGCTAGGGTAGGACTAGCTACGCCCCGGTGTTTGGCCACCGACCGGCGCGCTATACGACGCAGCTTAGCCTGGGCATTGTCGGAACCTTCCCCACGCAAGCGCGCGCTGATGCGCGCCAGCTGGCGAGACTTGAGGCGCTGGAGGCGCGCGCTTTCTCCTCCGAGGCGTCGAGCCGGAGGCGAGCTCCTCGGAGGCGTAAAGCGCGCGAAGCCCGAGACCTCCGAGGAGCTCGCTTCGCTCGACGCCTCGGAGGACCGGGCTTCGGTCGACGCAAACTCATCGGATGCATTAAGCGACGCTAGTCGCGGTTCATCCGATGTGTTTTGCGGAACCTCTATCACCTCTTTCTCCCGCTCCAGCTCCAACAACTCCAGCGTATCCACCTCCAGCTCGACCTCGGCATCTAACTTCCGCAGGAGGTCGTACAGATGCGCCCGATCGAAAGTACGAGCTGCCACCTGGGCCGTAATCTGGTCGGCAATGGGGTGACCTTCCATTTTGGTCTTGAGGAGGAGCAAGAGCCGCAGGTTGGCCGAGTAGGGATAATCGAGCACCAGCCCCTGTAGCTCAGTCAGAGAAAGTTGGTAGAGCTTGCTCGGCTCTTGGAGGTATGTTTGAAAGGTTTGACGGTTCATTCGTATCTGTGATACCCGTCAAAGATAAGTTATATAAGGCTATTGTGTACGAGCTTTCTCAGTACTTCCGCAGGTCGGTCACTTAGCTCGACACCCGACCTGCGGAAGTGCTAAACACTTAAAAGGACACATATAGTATCACTGATCAAGGTATCATCGACTAAAAATGATGGACATATAGTATGTACGAACGAGTTTCGTATATTTGCCACGCAACATTGCATGATGCATTATCATCTTTTTGTAGCTTAGTGTATACCACTGTATTCTCTAGGTTTTGATTTTTGTGTCATCCCGTCCTTATTATCGTATTCTTGTTGTACGCTACCCGCTTTAAGGTAGTGCTGCTTGTTGTAGGTCGAATAAAAAACTGCTAAAGATATAACGGGTTAATTATTAGGCCACTATACTGCAAGTGCTTATCAATAAGTGCAACTGTTAGCTTTGTAACAAATCATTCTCAACGACCTTTTCATGAAAAAAAGAGACCTAATCCGCTCTGTTGTTAGCCTTGGCCTAATACTTAGTTTGTTTTGCACCTTGGAGCTACGCGCTCAAGTTACCTGCGACTGCAAAGAGTACATTTACCTCAACGAGCCATTTGCGGAGGCAGTGCTGAAATTTGAAGTAACGACCTCTGCCAACTTTCCACTACCTGCGCTTACTGGTGCCAATGGCGGTCCCTATTGGTATCCGGGTACAATAACTCCTTCCGAGCTACCGAGTCCTCATGGCTTGGCAACCGACCTGAACGGTAATCTCTACATAGGAGATGTTAACCGGGGTGCTAATATTCGCAAATTCAATTGCGATGGTGTAATCGAACCCATCGATGCTAACACAATAGTTAATGAAGAACCTAATGGTGATGATCGTGCAGGACAAAACTTCTTCAGCATTGATAATACTCTGTACATAAATACTGATGGAGGGCCGACTGCTTACGATCTATGCACTGGCGACGAAATCGGCCAGGCATGTTTAGATGGTGCTCCTTCGAGCGGAAGTGTAAACGCTAGAAACCTTTGGGGACTATCCTACAATGCGACTACTGAAATGGTGTATGCCACCCAAAGGAGGGGGCAAAGTAAGGTGTGGGCATTTACAAGAGCACAGTTAGAAGCCAGTGTGGCAGATGCCAGTGGTAATACATGTATCGATCCCTTAATCATCGAAAGCTCAAGTGAAGATGTTGACGACATTGATGTGGGGGATATGTTTTTGCCTAGTAAAACCACCGATTACTTTGGGATAGTAGGGGATAATGATCGCAACTTCTATGTCGTCCATAGCTCTAGGGGAAGCGGTACCGCCAGCCCGGATGTAATCTTGAAGTACGACGAAAACGGAGGCTTCTTGGCCAAATCGATTGAAGGCTCGAATGCTACAGATAGCGATCCGTTAAATAATTTTTTCTCTACGCTAGGTATTGTTTGGTCAGAGCAAACAAACACGCTTTTCGTTGCCAATTTCACGGATGACCCAGACGTGGATTGTATTACAGCCTTCAATGCTGCCGATATGAGTAGCCTAGGAACAGCGGCACCCAATCCTGGCCTACCTACGGATGACAGTGGCAAAGCACTTAACATTCTGGTAGAATGCTGCCCAACTAATCTGCCTACAAATATCGAACGGACAGTTTGTGGGGCCATAGGTACGACGTATTTCCTCAACGAAGAAGCTTTTGCCGCGTGTGACGGAATCGTTTGTAGCAGTAACTGGGCGGAGGTATCATTGAACGGAGCCACTTTTGAGCCTTGTAATAATAGTGTCACCATTACAGGAGAAGGGTGTAGCGAATTCACACTTAATTTAACAGCGGTAACCAGCACCAACTGTCCAGCCCAGTCGTCTACTTTTACGATTTGCAATACTTTTTCTTCATCAGCTGATGCAGGTACGACTGAGGCTACTTGTAACAGCACTACGCCTAATAATGATGCCCAGATCAATCTCACGAACGTAGTCGGTGATGTGGTCGGTATCAGTTCTCCCGGAGCAACCATGTACGATGGTTCTTCATATGATATTACAACTGCTGCGGCAGATCTAGAGCCCGTGTCTGGCATGACCGCCGACTTTACTGGCTTGATGCCAGGTACCACATATTTCGTGCGCGTTTTTAGCGGAGGCGATGATTGTGTAACAGATATAGAGGTTATGACGCCGGTGGCGGATTGTAGTACGAATCCTTGCCCAGTCCAAATCTGCTCTGATTTGATAATAGATGGGGTCACGGTGGCTGCTGAGTCTCCCACCTGCCCTGGGCCGAATTTTTTCAATTTTGGCGATCCTGCTTGGAATGGTAATACAGGCTGGTTTGACATTGATGAAAATCGAACCAACACTTCTTGTAGTGCTTTTCCTTCTTCCTTGCAGTGTAATGATGAAGACCCCGATCCCGATATGGATCTGATCACACAAACTATAGCTGATATTAGCAATACAGGAGTAGGCGTCACGGTAACAGTAGCCGGGAATAGAGACCGAAACTCTCCAGAATTTATAGCGAGCGGAGCTGGCATTGTCCAGGTACCAGGGCCTAACCTTTATGATGATAATCCAGATGGGTGCACGGATGCTTTACGGGTAACAACAGGCGAGGAAATAACCTTCACCACCATTACCTTTACAGAGGCAGTTCCACTTTGTCAATTCTTTACAGGAGGCAATAACTGGCGAGGCTTTGGTGCGAGAAAAAATGTTTCTAGATTGACCGCTTTCGATGGTCCAAACGGAACTGGCAATCCTGTGTTGCCTAACTTCTCTAATCCAGCAGATGGTATTTCTGTAGATCCTAATAATTGGAATATAGCTACTCTGAATACTACGACTGGTGAAATCTTTTCGGATGTAGCAGATGATGGCTCAGGCGGGAGTCGCCCTTCAGATGAGCGTGGCTACACGTTTTATGATTACAATGGAGCACTGGTTCGATCTATTGTCTTCCAGTCTTTCGGTATAAATCCTACTACGGGTGAGTTTGTTCCATCTGCTGTATCGCAATGGATAGGGGCTTGTGCTCCTTTCAATGCTACAGATTGCAATATTGCGACCAGGACTGTTTGCGATGACGGTAGCAATAGTATTACTTTAGAAGCACCGAGTATCTATACAAACATTGTTTGGTTCGATGGTGATGGTATCCAAGTAGGTACGGGAAGTACTCTGGATGTTGATGCCAACACCCAAGGGTTAGGAGATGGTTCGGAAGAGTACGGTTTTACAGGACTGGATGCTAATGGCTGTCTTGTAGAGTTATGTTGTCCAGTGCTGGTAAATACAGAAGTTTGTACCCCTATGGACGACTGCACCTGCACCGACTACATTTACCTCAACGACGAGGACCTGGATCTGACCCACAAATTCCGGATCAATAATACAAGCGGAATGCTGGAAGAGATCGGCAACCCCTGGCTACCTAACATCAATGCGCCCCACGGTTTAGCTCAGGATTTGAACGGTAGGGTATACATCAAAGAGATTGTAACGGGCATGGGTGGATTCTTCGACGGTTTCCAGGGTCCGATCTTCCAGATCGATTGCGATGGTGGTATGGCCATAGACGAAAACTTCTTCGACTACACATTCGATGCTAGCGGAGGGGTAGCCGGAGGCAGCAACTTTAACTTTGCATCTTCAGACGGCATCTTTTACGGTCCTGATGGGTTTTCTGATGCCATACAGGCTTATGATCTCTGCGATGGCGATTTCATTGGTTCGGTAGATATTCCAGGCATAGACAACGTTTTGATTTGGGGTTTCACCATCCACGAAGGAAACTGGTATGCTGCCGAACGCAATACTGGTAATATTTATACTGGCTCAGTTGATACATCTGGATTTACCGACCCAATCGCAACCACAGGCGCGTCTGTTTTCCTGAGTACGGGAGTTACCCCCGCTGATCCTTTTGATGACCTCGGTTTAATGGGTATTACATTTGATGATGACGACAACCTCTATGTAGTGCTCAATAACTTAGGTGGTGATGTAGCTACCACGGAAATCAGAAAATACGAACCGGGCAGCACGACCCCAGATATCACCATCACTGATGCTAACAATAATAGCGGAGTTGGTTTCGACGATCCGGGAATGGCTGGCTTCTGGGGTGCGAGAGGCATATCGTACAGCCCACTGAATAACCAGATTTATGTCGGGAATTTCGTGAATTGTGTAACCGTCTTCGATACCGATTTGATGGAGATATCGAGTCTCAATATTCCCAACCCGAGTGATGGTCTGCCCAAAGGCATCAGTATCGTAACGGAGTGCTGCCCCAATGTCGATCTCGATCTATCCGAATCGGTCTGCTTCAGGGGAGAGACGGAGACCTTCTTTTTGAATCAAATATTCAGTTGTGGTCCTGGTGTGGTTTGCGAAGGTACCTGGGAAGAGGTAGAAGATCTGCAAGATATTTTTGAGTTCAACGATTGCGATTTCAGCATCGAGGTATCGGATATCGGCTGTGCGACCTACCGCTTGTTTAAAGACAATGACGCTACCGGCAACCAACAATGCGATGCTTTCGACATCACCGTTGAGATTTGTGCCAATGGAGCAGATGCCGAATTTGCGACTACGCCTTCGACCTGTGACGGGCCGACGGAGCAAAATAACGGCATAATTACCTTAACCTCCATCAGTGGTACGGGTACCTCCTTTGGCATCAGTAGCCCCATAGCATCTGGTGATCCTTTGATCTACGACGGCCCAATGACGGAAGCTGCTGCCGATCCGATCCCAGCCGCTAATACGGATATCATCACCGATGCGCCCCACGCGGGAGCCACCTATATCGTGCGCTTCTTCGCCGGGGCAGATGATTGCTTTACGGATTTTGAAGTGGTGGTGCCTGCTGGGGTGAGTTGTGGTAATGTTAATGATTGCGATGTAAGTATTGACCGAGTCTCCGTATCAGAGTGCTTTTTTGACGAAGATTCAGGGCAAAGCCTCGCTGTTGTCGACATTGAAGTGAGCTGGCAAAACCCACCAGGCCCAGCCTTTACTAGCGATGTTGCCGGGCCACGAAGGGATAGTATTGCTGTTATGGCAAATGGGGAAACCAAGTTTGTTTATCTGGAAGCTCCATTTTTAAATAGGGGACAAGGTATCCAAGGCTACTATGAATTATCTTCTCCGCAGTTGATTAAGTTTACGGTTCCCGCCGACGGCATGACAGGGCAATCTATTGCTGCTAACTTCACTAGCGATTTGACTTGCCAAGATGATGCTACCTATGATCGTCCCGATCCTTGTCCGACCGATCCTTGTGTAGCTGGGAGCAACACGGTAGGCGGAACCGTTTTTGAAGACATTAACCTAAATGGTACAAGAGATGGCGGGGAGCCGCTGGGTATAGACGGAATAGAAGTTTCTATTTATGTCTGTGATGCCAACGGCAATAGCGTCCTAATTGGAACGACTACAACTGATGTAGATGGGAATTATTATTTCGATGCCAGTAATACCTCCCCAGCAGTAGAAGACGGAGAAGACTATCGTGTAGAATTTACCCTACCCATGAATTCTGTTTTTGAGCCAACCTGTGGCCAGCAAAATGGCTATACAACAGTCCAGTTTGGCAGTTCACCTACCTGCGATATTGATCTAGGCTTAGCCGATCCTTCGACAAGCTGCGAGGAAAATCCGGATATTGTAACGACTTGCTATGTAGGTGGAAGTTTTTCAGGTAGCGGCGCCCAAAATTTCGGGACCATTCTTTCTTATCCTTTCGACGCACCTGATGGTAATTTCGGTTCAAACGCAGGCAATAATGCTGGGCCATCCAATACCTATTACGGCTATCACAACCAAACAGGAGCTGTCTGGGGATTGGCCTATCGCCCTTCTGATAGTTTGATGTTTAGTAGTGCCGTTTTACGGCGCCAAAGTGGCTATGGTCCATTGGGAAGTGCTGGTGTTTATGTGACAGACTTTAGCCAGGCACCTGGTACGAATGGAAGCAATGCGCCTACGCAAAACTTCTTAGATCTCAGTTTTAGCGGCACGTTCGACTTTGGCGGCACTCCAGCCAGAACAGACCTCGCCAATACACCTACAGGAACTCCAAATAGAGACAGCGAGGCATTGCCATTAGTAGCTACAATAGGCCTAGGTGACCTGGAGATTTCTGCTGATGGAAACACACTGTATACCGTTAACCTTTTTGACAAGCAGTTGTATCAGATAGACATCAGTGGCTATGACGGTACCAATGCAACCTTACCAACTGTAGCAGATGTTACGGTAGATCCACTACCAAATCCTTGTGGAGGAACAGGGGAAGTAAGACCATGGGCACTGAAGGAGAGAGGCGATGATCTATTCGTTGGTTTTGTTTGTGATGCCAGCATCACCGATGCGAGAGAGGATATGCGCGCCTACGTGTACATCTTTAATACCGTTACAGGAACCTTCAATCCAACACCGGTATTTGATTTCCCTTTGAACTACCCCCGCGGAGCAGGCACCTTAGATGCTGGCCTTTGGGATCGTAATGTATGGGAACCTTGGAGTAACGATTGGGACGGGACCATTGCAGATGAAAACGATTGGTACTTTATTGTAGATGGTCAAGTTGCGGGTCAACCACGTATCATCTACGACTATCCGCAGCCAATTTTGGCAGACATCGAGATTGACGTAGACAATACCTTAATCTTAGTATTCAACGATCGTACCTCACTACAAGTGGGTAATATTGAGTTAGCTCCGTCGGGTTCTCCAAATAATTCATCAACTTTTCCCAATAGCTCTACTTTTATGGGCCATACCGCAGCAGGCGATATTCTACGGGCCTTTTCACCAGATGGCGTTACTTATATCCTAGAAAGTGAGGCAATCTCTGGTGGTTTGACCGGAGCTGGTCCAGGCAATTTCCAAGGCCCGGGCTATGGAGAATTCTTCGATGATAACTTCTTCTCTGAAGCAGATGGCACCGGTCAATTGGTGCATTCTGAATTGGTTGTGGGTGGTGCTGCTATTGCTCCTGGTTCAGGATTGACCGTTGTCGCAACAGCAGATCCAACAAACGGCACTAATTTTGCCAATGGCACTAGAACCTACGACAATAGTACTGGTCAGTTCGTAAGCTCCTACACGGTTTACACATCAGCCTCGCAGCCTAATGCCGCAACCTTTGGTAAAACAGCTGGCTTGGGTGATGTTGAATTGTTATGTAATGTCTTTGACAAGCTGGAAATAGGCAATTACGTCTGGCAAGATGATAATGGCGATGGCATTCAAGATCCATGCGAGCCTCCCTTGGAAGGAGTCGTGGTAGAGCTCTATGCCGATGATGGAACTTTGCTGGCCAGCACTACGACTGGCTCTAATGGCGAGTACTACTTTAGCGAAGATGGTGCTCCAGATCAGAACTGGGAAACTACTGATGATGGCCTGATGCCTAATTCAGACTACATTATTGCATTTGGTAATACTCAATTTGATCCAACAGATGGCCTAGATCTGGGTACTGGTGTTATGTATATGGTTACTATGGATATGACGGGGCAATCTCCACGAAATGACCTAAACGATAGTGATCCGGATCCAGATAATTTGTCTACTGCAATGGGTGATTTACCAGCGGATCTGCCATTTACATCAGTCACTACACCTACCTCAGGAGTAGATCACTCCTTTGACGCCGGTTTCACACCATTTGACCCCGCTACAGTTTCCCTAGGCTCCACCGTCTTCGAAGACCCCGACAACAACGGCATCCAAGATACCGGCGAAGATGGCATTGAAGGCGTACTGGTTTTACTCTTTATAGATGGAGGCGATGGCCTTAATGATGGAGCAGATGATTCAGCTGTCTTGACAGGTGCCGATGGTATCTTCGGCACGGCCGACGATGGCTGGGGACCTGAT
This sequence comes from Bacteroidota bacterium, assembly GCA_039025055.1. Taxonomy (GTDB): domain Bacteria; phylum Bacteroidota; class Bacteroidia; order Chitinophagales; family Saprospiraceae; genus Neolewinella. Next base: position 24,748 of record JBCCPC010000050.1, read on the forward strand.
GGCATCATGGGTAATGCTGACGATGGCCAGCCGGGTAGATTCACCGATTCAGAAGGCGACTACTTCTTTGGTGATCTTATGGAAGGCGATTACTATGTGCAGATCCCTGCTACCCAATTCGATACAGATGCTGCGCTGGAAGATATTCCGCTTTCTTCTAATACCAGCAGCGGTACCTTTGCCGGAGAAACCGATCCTGATGATGATAATCTGGATGGTGACGACGAAGGTGTGCAGATGGGTAGTGGAACTGCTACTACTTCCAATATCATTACGCTTGCAGCAGGTACGGAGCCTACTGATAGTGACACCGAGACGGCACAAGGCAACGATCAGGACAATCCAGCTAACGGCTTTGTAGACGAAGACGGTAACATGACCCTCGACTTCGGCTTCTTTGCCCCGGTCACGGTCGGTGACTACACCTTTGTAGACATCAACGAGAACGGCCTGCAAGAAGACCCATTTAATGCTATGGACGAAAGCCCATTGGCAGGCGTAGAGGTCACCATAATCGATGTGGCTACTGGTATGCCGGTTGCTTTTGATGCCGAAGGTGCTACCTATACAGCCACCCAAACGACTATGGCAGATGGTAGCTATTTATTCGAGAATCTGCCTCCGGGCAACTACTTCGTCCAGTTCGATTTGACCAACACGCCCAACGAGGATTTATACGTTTACACCACCCCTAATGCAGGCGACGATGCCGCCGACTCAGACGCAACTCCTTCAAATCCAGGAGATCGGGTAGCTAGTTCAGGAGAAACGGGCTTCCTGTCGAGTGGTGAAGAAGATCTCACCCTCGATGCCGGTGTCGTTTGTAATGTATTGGTTAGTCTTCCAGACCCTGGTACGATCTGTGGTACCGACGTTATCGATCTCAGTACGGCTACAATCAGTCCAACTTCTGTGGGGGGCACCTGGTCTACACCAGATGGTGACAACAGCAATTTTGTAGGCGGTACTACATTCGGTGCCACAACGGGCTACGATCCGAGTGAAGCGGATGCAGCTCGGGGTAGCGTTACCCTGATACTCACGACCGAGGATCCCAATGGCCCTTGTACACCAGAAAGTGCGCAGGTAACCTTTATTGTCCTCAAGGTCGACTGTGGTACCTTCCCCTGGGAGGGTACAAGCGGCTCATCAGTTAGCCCAGGCAACTCGGGGAGCAGTCAATAACGGAATCGTTTAGAAGAAATTTATTTTTAATAGCACTTCCGCAGGTCGGTCACTTAGCTAAGTGACCGACCTGCGGAAGTGCTATTAACTCTATTAGTAGGTTGTACTATGACGTAATAAGGAGAGGGATAGGTTTTGCTGGTTTTAGTGAGAAAATCGCCTATATTTGGCCAAAACAACAAATAAATCCTATTTTTGGCCAAATAAACGTATTTTTCGTGAAATCATCTTTGGTAGGTCGTGAGGCAGAGATCGTTGAGCTGGACTCGGCGCTCAGCTCTTCCCGGTCGGAGCTAGTCGCACTATATGGCCGGAGGCGTGTAGGTAAAACTTTTCTGGTCCGCCAGGTATACAGAGAGCAAATCGTGTTTGAAGTTGCTGGCTTGCTTGGAGGTAATAAGCGAGAACAGATAAGTAACTTCATGTTTACTTTACGACAGTATTTTCCAGATTATAGGGTCAAAGAGCAACCAAAAGACTGGTTGACCGCCTTTCAGGAGCTGAGCCAAGCACTCGATGAATTATCCGCTCCTTCAAAGCGCGTATTGTTTTTTGACGAGTTGCCCTGGCTGGCATCTGCCAGATCAGGATTTCTCAGGGCATTCGGTTGGTTTTGGAATTCCTTCGTAGAGAAGAAGTATCTCTCAAGGTCATACTGCAACTAAGAAGCAAGTTGTGACTGTGCTGTTAACAGTTTATGGCAGCAAGCAAGCTGTGCATGCGCTCGATCATATCGATGTCGTCTTAGATGTGGATGCTTTATTGTAGCCTATGTTATTTTTGCGGTCTAGATTAAAGGAGTTTCCATGATTTTAAACACGAAAATGATAGGCATTTCCTGGCTCATTGTACTATTGGTGTGGGCTTGTGCGGGGGAATCAGCTGAAAGCAAAGATGCTACGGATACAAAGCCAGCCGGTCGAGAGGTGTCTGAAGCATCGATTTCTGGGCCAATTGCACAGAGTCTGATTGCAAATTACTTTCCCGAGGAGGTACTGTTAGCTACCGATCGAATAAAAGCCAGCTTCGAGGCGGGTATTCGACTTCCTTCCGAGGCCGACTCGTCTTTGGTATACTTATACAAGCAGCACGCCCGAAGGCTACGTCTGCACTTTTTCGATAAGGATCCGATATCGGGCGTATTTCCATTTAACGGTAAAGCCTCTCTTTCTCAGCAGGCCGAGCTGGTCGATCGGCTGCCATACATGTCTGGCTTGTGTGGGTTTCAAAAAGAAAGTGGGGAGACGATCAATTACTACTGTCCGAATCTAGATGAGACCTACTTTGATTATTTGGAGGAGCTGGGTAAAAACAGTGAGATCATTACTGAGTTTGCCAGGACTTACCAAGAGACAAAGGTCATCATTCCAGCCGTACGTCAGCAAATGCTCATGAATGCTATCGAAGACCTCGATTTAAGTGACTACGATCATCAGCTATTTTACAGCCTGTTTCAGTTTTGGGTAGCGGAGGAAATCTCAGCCAGTTTGGCTATTCAAGCGGTGGGTGAATAGACTGATAGCGATAGCGTATATTTTCGAGGCTGATTACGTGGTGGAAGCGACAGGTAGTCGTGCAGTGATCTGTTGAAGGTCATTTTAAATTTGCGTATTTTTGTGGTAAATGTAAAGTATGCTTGCTCATTCCACGTACACTTACTAGTCATCTGCAACGATTGACTGGTTTTTCCCTGCCGTTAGTTTGACTGGACCGCGACAGGCTGGTAAAACTACACTACTGCGAGAGCTTTTTCCAGATTATCGCTACGTTTCATTCGAGCATCCGACAATAAGAACGCGGTTACTAGAAGACCCAATTGATTTTATGCGTGAGTACGATGACAAAGTGATCTTTGATGAAGCTCAGCGTTTTGGTCGGCTTACGGAACGCATTGATCCCGATTTATTTTATACGGCCTACCTATCTAGTTATGTAGAGCGGGATGTTATTGATTTGATATCGGCCACAAACCTGGGTACCTTTCAACGTTTTATCAAGGTTTGTGCCACTTATGCCGGGCAGCTACTAAATTTATCCAAACTATCTCGTGATACAGGCGTCTCTGTTCCTACGGCTACGAGTTGGCTAGGAGTTCTGGAACAGAGTTTTGTCGTCTTCCGTCTCCAGCCCTTCTATCGCAATTTGGGTAAACGGTTAATCAAATCGCCTAAACTTTATTTTTATGATACCGGCCTGTTGAGCTTCTTACTAGGTGCTTATGAGCCAGCTGCAGTAGAACGGCTTCCTCAATATGGTGCCTTATTTGAAAATCTGGTCATTGCCGATGCCATCAAGCGTTTTCACCATAAAGGATATGAACCATCGTTTTACTTCTATCGGGACGATCGCAAACAAGAAGTTGACCTGGTTTATGAAAAGGCCAATTTAGCTCGACTCTGGGAAATTAAATCAACAGAAAAGATTCGCCCCCGCTTATTAAGTCAGCTTGAAAAAATTGCTAATAGCTGGGATCGCCCTACAGAAACCTTTTTGATCTATGACGGAGATGAAGAACGCCGCCATAATAAGACTTATCTCGTCAATTGGCGGTCGTTGGATTGGGAGCGATAGGTTTGCTTTTTTGATTGGCTTACCGACACAGTGGATTAGGGAGCTTTATTTCTACTTGTCAAGGATCATGTCAATAAACGGCAGTACGGTTTTGTAACCCTTTGTTTTGAAGTAATCGATGCACCATTCGTCTCCTTGGTCAGTCAGAGCCCACACAAAATCGCCGCCCCAGGCCCCGAGGCTTTTCACGACGCCTGGAAAATCGGGGAAGTGTGTTTGCTGCACCGGTGGCAGATCGATGATATGACTGATGATTTCTTCGTGCGTCTTCAAAATCGACTGCGCTTCGATTAGCGAGTTCGCTCCGATCAAGCTGCCAGTCAGATTGGTGATCTGCTTAATTTGCTCGGCCGTGGCTCCACGTTCCCGGTAGCGACGAATGCCGGCTCGGCTATTCTGTTTTTGATCGAGATAGACGAAGTAAGTATGGCGCAACCAGCCGGGTTGCCAATTGAGTGCTTCCATCTGCGCCCGCCTGCCATGCGCCTGCGGGCAGGGAAGTCCATCTTCCAAAACGTATAGAATCGGTTTATCGGCCACGGCGCAAGCCAGATCGTAGCCCGAGCCCCCAAAGGTGTCGGCTAATAGGCGATAGGGGTCGATCTCCAGGTACTGAGCCAAAAGTGAAATTAAAGTAGAGCTGGTCCCCAAACCCCAGTTTCGGTCGAAGTCGAGGGTGGTTTCTATAGATCGTGTAGCCAGGTGGGTTTCCCATATTCTGGGACTTTGTTGGGCAGCGGCTTGTAGTATTTGAAGTAGCCGTTTTTCTTCGGCACTGTGGTCAGTTTGCACTGTAGTAGGTGATAGACTACTCAGGGTCGTATGGAACCAGTTTTTGCCTTGGTGATCTCTTGCGGTCCAGCTTAGCCGCATACCTCCGCTGTGGGTACTGATGCGCATCTGCTGCCCGAATCGAGTCGGTATGGCTAGTGCTTTCGCTCCGTCAAGCACTAGATACTCGCCGGTGAGGAGGAGCTTGCCGTGGGCGGAGAAGACTTTACTGATCACGTTTTTCATTTAAGCCTTTGTATTTTCGCTTTTGCGAAATTCCCCTCATCCCCGACCCTTCTCCCCAGGGAGAAGGGGGCGACTAAGTTTAATACTTGAATATATTTATTTGCTTGAATTCCAAAACTTAGTTTGTCATGCTTTAGTAACAACACACGAAACAGTAAGTAGCAAGTAGAACTTGCCAAAATTAGATGCCTGTATAATCCGCATTAGAAAACTGAAGCCACGCTTAATGCACTTCCCTCTCCCCAGTGGGAGAGGGCTAGGGTGAGGGGGGAGCTTTTGTTAATTTGAGAGGTTTTTTAAAAAAAATTGACTGTGAAACAATATGCTCATTAGAATTAATTCAGTATCAAGAAACATGATTAAACAACAGACAAGCAAAGATATCCTCTTCTTCCAAATCAGGATAGTCTTCTAAGATTTCCTGATGGGTCATACCTCCAGCAAGCAATTCGATTACAAGTGTGACTGGATACCTCATGTTGCGAATACTAGGCTTGCCAAATAAAATATTCGGATTCATGGTGATGCGGCTTAGCAGATTTTCATTCATAACATCAGTATTTCACACCCTAAAGTACGCTTTTTAGCGGCGAATGGTTTCTAAATATTGATTCACCCCATGATGACTGATCGTCTTGTCGGCAAAATACTGAGTGGCCTGCTGCTTCTCTTCGTCGGTAGCGGCTAGGGACTGCAAGATGTTCTGCAGATGCATCTTCATGTGGCCGCGCTGTATGCCCGTGGTGACCAGACTACGCAGAGCGGCAAAATTCTGGGCTAGCCCTGTGACTGCCATAATTTGCATGAGCTCGGGTGCAGAAGGGCGACCGAGTATCTCAAGGCTGCGTTTGGCCAAGGGGTGCAGCTTAGTCAGGCCGCCTACGGTACCTACTGCCAGGGGTAGGGTCAGCTCGAATTGGAAGTGCTCTTCGCTGATTTCGCATCGGCTCAGGCTGCGGTATTGACCGTCTTTGGCGGCGTAGGCGTGTACGGCAGCCTCTATGGCGCGGAAGTCATTGCCCGTGGCGAGCACCACAGCATCTACGCCATTCATGATACCCTTATTGTGGGTTACAGCTCGGTAGGGGTCTTCCTGCGCTATACGTACGGCCGTGGCGAAGCGGCGCGAAAAGTCGTGCGCATCGATACCCGATCCAGGCACGTTCATATCGACGATGGGGCTACTGACCCAGGCGCGCACCACGCAGTTGGGCGTGTGGTTGCTCAGTATGGCCATAATGACCTCCAGCTGGCGCTCGCTGTCGTGCAGCTCGGCAGATCTTGTAGCCCAAGATTCCAGGCAGTGGCCATAGGCTTCGAGTACCGTGTTGATGAAGTTGGCGCCCATGCTATCGGCCGTGCCAAAGCGCACCAAAAGCTGGTAATAATCGGGCGCAATTTGTGGCATGTGCTTCCACTCCATGCCGAGTACGCCACCACCACGGCCTTCCATGCGCACAGTCAGGTGAGCTGTAGCTTTGCGCAGCTCCTCTTTGAGTTTGGGCAGCAAGGCCGCACGGCGCTCGGGTGAGCCGCTCCAGTGAAAGTGCAGTTGACCGAGTTTTTCCTGAGCAATGACTTCGGCATGGAATCCGCCGTGATTCATCCAGTACTTGGCGGCGCTGCTGGCGGCGGCCACCACCGAACTCTCTTCGATCACCATCGGCACGGTATACATGCGACCGTTGATTAGGAAATTAGGTGCCAAACCGTAGGGCATCGGGAAGTTGGCGATGGTGTTTTCGCTGAATTGGTCTAGGGTTTTTTGTACATCTGCCTGGTCGCTATCGAACTGACCCAGCTCCTGGCTGAAGTCAGATTCCTGACCAAAATAGTGTTTGGCCAGCCATACTCGTTTTTCGGCCTTTGTCAGCTTGCTGAATCCGTTGATCGGTTGGTTGTTCTGAGGTTTCGACATGTGTTGCGTAGTCTTTATCAAAAAAATCAAGCTCTGACCCTAAGGTAAGCATGTGCCAGCTCTAACCCGCGTATTTGACGACTGATATGGGCCCGTAGGTCTTCATAGTCACCCTGTGCGTAGCGCAGCATAGCCGATGCCTGACCATATATAGCTGGCAGCTTAGCACGCTCTGTCAAATAATAGCCATCCAGAAAGTCGCGTACGCCCCCACTTATCAGGAGGTTTTGGCAAAGGACTTGCGCAGGTGGAGATATTCCTCGAATATCGACATCCCGCTCGTTCTCTTGAAGAGAATGATGGCGAGATGGATTTTCTACTATTTCATTGACCATATCCACCATTTCTGAAGCAGAATGACCGACCAGGCTCAAATTGGCGAAGGCGGCTCTTTCCGCGTCGGTGTTGCGCAGCAGCTCCAGCTTGCTGAAATTGGTGCCGCCATTGGCTGCCGTATCCAGGGCGAGCAGGGGTAGCTCTAATAGCCGACGGAGGCTAGCTGGACCCATGCCTTGTCCGACTTCCTTAACCATAAGCGGCAGGTCGGGCTTGGCTTCGATCACGGCTTCGACGATCTCTATAGGTGAGCGTTTGAAGCGATCGCCTTCGGGCTGTAGCCACTCCTGCAACGGATTGACGTGAATGATGAGCCCATCGAGCTCCAGCATGTCTATGAGTCGGTCTATTCGCCAGAGGTCTTGGTCTTCGAGTAGGCGTTCGACCTGCGCAAGTCCTAAATTCCCAAATAAGAGTCGGTCTGGGCCAATGATGGGTCGCATCTGAAAATCCACTAGTCGATCTTCTTCGTAGAGTAGGGGGCGGCAGCTGCCCAGACCCATGCCCAAGCCGAATTCGGCACATGCCTTAGCCAGGTTTCGATTGATGGTCAGTGCCATTTCAGTGCCACCGGTCATACTACTTACCCAAATGGGGGCCAGCAGGTCTTTGCCCAGCCACTGATGAACGGGCAAGCTGCCTGGCTCGGGGTGAGCGGCCAGCATGGGCTCGTAATCGAAGCGACCGTCTAAGGCAGCCGCAGCCACCTGAGACTCGAAGGCCATTTCGATATGGTCTTGTTTGCGCGTAGCCGCTGTGGGGTCATCCGCTGTCTGCAAGCTCAAAAGAAAGATTGTTTAGATTACGAAGGTAATAGCTTTGTGTGTGGATGGTTCACTTTTAGGTGTCTTCACTAGGCCGGAAATTGGAATCGAAATTCATATTTAAAAAGACTCCATATATTAGCGTTGCTTATTTGGTTTTCAAACACACTCAACAACTATGCGCCTCGATTCCTTGCTGCCTGTCATTCTGATTGCCTGCTTGCTTGCGTTGGCTTACTTTCTGACGAAAGCCGTTCAAGCCTCGAAAGAGAACAACGACCCGGCACCTGCTCCCATTCAGCTCGATCAAGATGACTACGGCAAATCGGGTAATAACGGTGCCTCGGCTAATACAGACACCAGCCTGGATGGAAATGAAAGTAGCAGTGCCAGCACCAGTCGCACCAGCAATACCGATGGCGATGATAGTGACCAAGCTTACTACGATGCTGGTCGCTCTGATGAAGATACAGCACCTTCTAGCGATGATTATCGCACCAGCATCGGCTCTAGCTATACCCCTACAGACGACAGGGATAATCAGACAACAACTTCAAGTTCTTCTGCTAGCAGTGGTACCAGAAGTGGCTCTACGAGTAGCCAGGCAAGCTCATCGAGCAGCGGTGACTACTTGGTGGTGTCTGGCTCGTATCGCCAGCGGGTAAATGCAGATAACCAAATGCGAAGACTACATGGTGAGGGTTTTCCCGACGCAAAGGTCGAGCTATTCGACAAGGGGACTTACGCACTGGTCGTCGTCAATAGTTTCAGAGGATATAATGATGCGGTTTCGCTGAGGGATCAGCTGCGGGCCAAAGGGTATGCTGCATATATACATCGAGCGGACTAAGCCCGATGGTATGTTAGATTGAACTCACCGCGGATGTACGCAGATCGAGCGGATTGGACGGATTTTCTCGCAGATGCTGTAAATATCCTGTGGATATTTATCGCGTTTAGATTTACGCGGATCTCTTCTATCCTGCTTGGTAGGCGAGCATGCCGCCTTCCAGGTTGCGCACTTTGGCAAAACCCGATTGCTCCAGTAGCATTTTGGCCATTCCGGAACGCTTGCCACTGCGGCAGTAGACGACGATTTCTTTCTCTTTGTGTGGAGCGAGTTTTTCTAGCTGGGCCGTTATATCGCCCAAGGGAATAAGCATGCCGCCCACGTTAAACTCGTCGTGCTCGTAGGGTTCGCGTACGTCTACCAGTACGAAGTCGTTGGTGCCTTCGCTTTCGCGCTGCTTGAATTCTTGAATGGTGATGTCGTTCATCTCTAAAGATTTTTCTTATTCATCGAAGATGAAATAGAATACCATTATCTACCTATTTAGTTGCCGGTTTTCAGCAGTTTTTGGTGGCTTACGCGGCCTTGCTGGTCTATGGCACGTAGAACGTAAGTGCCTACAGGTATCCCTGCCAATGGAATTTCTATCCCAATCCCGCGACTGATCTCTCGCCCGCTCAGCTCGTATATCGACCAGTTGATCTGGCCGTAATCATTAGATGATTGCTGTAGCCAGGCTCGTTCATTGGCCGGATTGGGGTAAACCGTCAGCCAATCATTATCTGCTTGGGGCGAGCTGACACTCGTGGTCGTTTGAACGGGCATGCTGCCGACTACAGGCCTGATCATAACCGCACCGGTAATCGGACTATTGAAGGTAAACCAACCCCCATTATTGCGAAAGAAAATGCGACCTTCAGGGTTGCTGTTGCGGTCGTAGCCAACAGAGACACAGGTATTGCAGTTGTCGACTTGTTGCCAGCCGACGTAAAACTTACCGACAGGTATATCTACCGAGTCGGGCAGTGCATAAGTCGTAAAGCCTTGCAGGCTATCGGCGAAGACGTCTTCAACAAAAATGGGCAAGGTGTCGAAGACGTATTCGGGGGTATTGTCTAGCTCGCCCAGATAGACTTCAATAGCGATTCGTTGATTGGCTACATTAGCGCTATTTCTGTTTAGGCGCAGGTTTACCCCGCGGAGTACTTCGGGTACGAAGGCATCGTACTCTTGAACGATTCTACCGTTCGGAAAAGCTTCGATACCCAGCTCCGCAGAGCCATCATCGTAGGCGTAGTAGTTGTCCATTATGGTCACTTGCTCCACCTGGTTATTCGAGCGTACTGACTCGACTATGCCGGGGCGGTCGGTCTCCTCGTCAATTTCTATGGTGTATGTGGTGCGCACCTCGTACAGCTCTTCGTCGGTATTGGGGAGTGCCAGTAATCCATCTACATAGTTTTGGTAGCCCGAGCTGAAGGGTGCCGTGTTGGGCATGTCGAATCGCCGCTCAATCGGTAGCCCGTTGGGTATATCGCCTTCAGGGCCATCGAGCAGGTTGGTATTGAAAAATATTTGCCCGGTTTGCAACTCGTCTATAACCAGGGAAGACGTATTCACCCGCAGCGCCTGACCGGCCGCGTGGTTCCAAATATCTACGGCTAGCTCGGTTTGGACTTCCGCAGGACCTCCGCCCACTAGTTGCCGATAGGGAATGGCCGTATATGGGTCAGATACATGACCCGGCGGGTTGAGCAAGGCAATATCTGGCAGGTTAAGGGTCGTGGCAATGTTGTCTAGTCGCACGTAGTCGAGATTCCAATTGTCAAGTGCGCCGGTCTCGTTGCTCCGATTGAAAAACCGAAAGCTGAACCCATTATAATAGTACTGAGATTCGAGTGGTATTTCGTAGCCGATGAAGGGCCGGTCGCTATCGTCGGGTTCACCGGTTGAGAGCCCGGCCTCGGCCCATACGGTATTCCACTGACCGCTCTGGTCTCGGAATTGCAAGATCAAAGAATCCGATACTTCCGGCCGGTTGCCCAGGCCCCGTGGCTGCGCATAGAAGGTAAGCACATAATCCGATTGCCCCCCCAGATTGATACCCGCCGAAGTCAGAAAATCTCGAGGATTGCTGATCGCTCCGCCCACACCAGCATAGGGCTGACCGAATGGTCCCGTACCGTCGAATGTAGCCACGCCAGCACTGGGCGGCAGTACGGGGAAGTTGTCATTGATGAGCACTTCCTCGTCCTGCCACAGCTCGAGATCAGGTCGTATGCCACCGCCTGAGAAGTCGTCGAAAAAGGGTGGATTTACATTGTCTCTCAGCACCCGATAGAAATAGTAGTAGGTATCGCAAAGGTCGAATTCATTACACACGCGTACGCCCAACCGATCCAGCCCGGCCAGTCGCGCCGATCGAAAGGTGAAACCCTGGGTAACATCAGTGCTGTCGTTGAAGCTGAACACCTGCCCACGGCCGGTATAATCGTCATCATCCACAAAATCGAAGCAGAATGGACCGCCTGCTAGAGGCTCCAGGTTCACATCCTGATCGACCGTTTCTTGTGGGCCTATCGTTAGCACCGTATTATTGATGACGGCATCGGGCCGCTGAGATAAGACAGGTACGATGGTCGGCTCGGCAAATTCTAGGGTAATGGTATCGCCAAAGGAGACCTGCACACTATCTATGCCCTGGCTCGTAGCCGTACCCGTATATTCCAGGCTGAGTCCATCGACTGAGGCATTACCAAAGGCCAACTGATCACAGTTGAGGCATACAAAGTCGCTATTCGGCCCACCAAAGCCAAAGGTGTCCAGCTCGTAAAAGACCGTTATCGTTTCGTCTGTCCGCACTCGCTCGAAAGGAAAATTTCCGAAGTCACAGCCCGATTTCGATGGGTCGTGCAGCTTGAATTCGGGCGGTGGTGCCATCTCATCGATCTGCCCTAGAGGCACGAGTCGTTGGGCAGCGAGATGTGAAAATACAAACAGTAAGGTCGTGGAGATAAGTAGTCTTAGTTGCATACAAGCGTAAACGATGAATAGACGGGTATAGTACAATAATTTTGTGGCTCGGTGTTGCAAGCACCGCGCCACAAAATTATTGTTTAATGATCTGAAAGGTCTTCAGCACCTGCCCATCTCTACTCACGCTCATCAGGTACACCCCATTGGGCTGGTTGGCCATGTCGAATTCCATGCGCTCGGGGTCGAGCTCGGCTTCGATCACGGGGCGGCCCAGTAGATCGGCCATGCGTACGCGGTCGCCGCGATCCCAGGTACCTTCCAGGGTGAGCTGGCCCATAGTCGGGTTGGGGAAGGCCGTCAGGCTTAGGTTGAGCTCGGGTGCCTCGAAGATGGAGCTGATCACCAGGTCGTAGTAGCCCTGATGGAAGCCCTGGGCCAGGGTCACGCCATTTACGCTGTAGTCGACAGCCACTTCGCCCACCGTCCAGTGGAGGTTTCCGGCGTTGATGTCGGCGAAGTAAGCACCTGCACTACCCACCACTGAGCGAGGCATGTCTTGGGCCTGAGTTTGCCAGCCAAAAGCCAGCAGGGAAAAAGTAAAGATGAGTTTTGGTAAGGTCATGACTTTGGGTTTTGTACCGATAGCTAAAGATAAGCCATCAGCGGATTAAGTTAATGGTGCCGCTGATTTGGCGGCTTGTTCCGTCTGAGAATTCGAGGGTAGCAGCGTAGGCATACGTGCCCACTTCGAGGGGACTACCTGCGGAAGTCCCATCCCAAACAATCTCAGGATCGTTGGGCGCAAACCCGCCACGGCGCACAAATAAGGTGCCCCCCCAGCGGTCGAAGATCATCAAGTCAGCGATGCGCTCGGTGCGCGGGCCTGGCAGTATGGCCCAGGTCTCGTTTTGGCCGTCGCCATTGGGGCTGAAGGCCGTCGGGGCAAAGAACCGTCGGTTGTCGCGCACGCTGAAGGTGAACGCCAGGGTTTCTTCGCAGCCGCCCGGTGCAGTAGCCTTCACCAGATAGCTGCCGTCTACAAGCGGTCTGGCCACGGGGTCGGGGCAGTCGTCGCAGCTCAGGCCCATGCTGGGCGTCCAACTCAGGCTACTGACCTCAAAATCGGTTTCGATCAGTAAAGGCACCGAGTCGCCACGCTCGATATTTTGCTGTAAGGGTAGGGGGGTGCTCAAATTGAGACCAGGGGCTTCGGGTATGCTCGTTTCCCCGCTGAGCTGGCAGCCACCAGGGCTTTCGACTATCCAGTTGTAAGTGCCTGCCATCAGATTTTCCTGTTGAGGCTCTACGACAAAGCTCTCCCCACCATCGAAACTGTACATCAGAAAATCATCGCCGATGGCGGTCAGATTAAGGCTGGCCGTCGCCGTTTCGGGACAGCTCGGTGGGCTGAAGTCGGCTGTGGCTTCCAGCTCTACCACGCGAATCTCGTGGGTGAGCTCGGCTGTGCAGCCCTGGCTGTTGGTTACCGTCAGTTCGTAGGTGCCTGGCTGGTCGACGGCTATCTGTCTTTGACTAGACCCACCATCCCAGCTGTAGCTGCTGAACTGGCCCGAAGCAAATAGGGTAGCGGTCTCGCCTGCGCATATTTCGTCTGGCCCCTCGATCTCCAGGTCGTCTGGAAAGCTGAGGGTTATTTCGTAAGTAATGGTGCTGTCACAGCCGTTTATACTCGTAAAGGTTTCGCTGAAAACGGTATCTCGCTCGAAGCTGCGCCCCAGATAAATTTCGTCTGGGCAGAGGTCGGCAAATATCAGTTGATCGTAGCTTTCATAAGCCAGCACAAAAGTGTTGACGATGCTGTCGCAGCCGCCCATGTCGAGCACCGTTTGGTAATTGCCGCCAGTTGTATACGTATCTGTACCCACCGTCACGCCCTCTCCCTGGCAAATAGTGGCCGTTTGGAAAAATTCGGCTATGTCTACTACCAGGCGGGTTTCATGAGTTAGACTTCCGCAGGTAGGGTCCATCAGGCAAACCTCCGAATCGGCATAGCGTACTCTATAAAAAATGCCGGTATTGGGGTTGTTGATGGTCAGGTCGGCATCTGTTCCTCCCGGCACATCGCTCCAGCTGCTTCCGCCATCAAAGGATCGCTCCCATTGAAAGAAAAGCCCCGCCGTGCTCATCAGTGGATTCTCAAGCGTAAACGCGCCCTGTCTGCATACCACCGTCTCGGGTGGAAAGTCTTGCGCGGGCAAGCTACCAGCTACAGTAAAAATGAAAAGAATGAGAGTTACCAAAGGCCGCATAACGATCTTGTTTCGGATATTTATGCAGTGGAGTAAATGGGTGTTACATTTTGTTGTGGATAATTATGATTGCGGCGGGGACCCGCGGCTATAAGAAATATGCACAACAAAAAAGATAGTAAGCTGAAACAAAGTGTGGTTATATTTTATGTTTTGCGAAACCAGGAACTGTAGGCCC
>JBCCPC010000051.1:0-38027 GCA_039025055.1 Bacteroidota bacterium
CAGTTCCACCTTCTGGAATCAGCCGAGCTTAGAAAAGCTATATTTCCTGCGCGGTGCTTTGCTTTCAAAACGTTGGGATATCGTGATGAATAACCTGTTCAAACCAGCCTAAACTATTGTGTCAAATCGCAATTGCACCCAATAGGTAATATCATTAGTCAATCTGAGTTAAAGAAAGATAATGACCTGTTAAAATATAGAGATAAGATTTTAGTTGAAAACTTAATTAGTAAGAAAATAGCAGCGTTGAATAGTTTAAGTGAGGTAGTGGAAAACAGTGGAAATGATAATGTTGATACCAGCGATTTAATACAGCAATATTACAGGCTTAGAAAAAGTTCTGCGTATAGATTGTTGATTCTTCCCCTAACTTCAGAAGAGTATTCAGGTAAAGTTGCAATTCAGTCGCTCTTTCAACCGCATTTTAATTTAAGAAAAGTATCATCTGATGATGAAATAATTAAAGTATATGAGAGCTACGTAAGTAATTATGAGTCTTACTTGAATATTATTGATAAGTTCGATAACGAATTGGCTAATAATTATTTTAAGCCCCTTGCCAAAAATTTATTTGCTTCTTTTAAGACTAAAAGCAAGATAAAAGAAGGGCGAAATGCAAATTTAGTAGTGTCACTGCAAGAAAGGAGGTATAATTTAGCTGATAGAATTAACGATGATATTAGAATATTCCTTGAGGTAAAAAACATCGGCGACGGAGTTGCTCTTAATTTGAATTTTGATGTCAAAGAGAATGAATTTATAAAAGGGAAGGGGCTATATGAACTAGGTGTTTTACCGGTGAATGATGCAAGACAGTTTTCAATCGACGCTGAATTTCTAAACTCTCAGGCGTATGAGTCGCTAATAATTGAAGTTGAAACAAGATGGAATAATACTAATGGCGAAAAAAATATTATCGTCAATAGTTTAGAAATGCAAGCTCAAGATACTAATGTTAATTGGGATGATCTAGTTAATAATGCGCACATTTATTCTAAAAGAAAAATAAGAAAAGAAGAGAAGTTATTCGGACGAGATAATATTCTTGATCGTTTAGTTAGGAATGCGAAAGCAGATCATATAGAATCTTTTAAATTATGGGGGCAAAAAAGAGTAGGCAAGTCTTCAATTGCTTTAACTTTTCAGTCCTTGCTAGCTGAAGACGATGAAATTATAGTTACATATTCGGAAATTCTTCCAAATGTTAGTGCAATAGAGTCTCTAAACGATTTAGGCGAAGCTCTCTGTAGAGAAATTAAGTCAGAAATAAGAAAGTCAAAAAATGTAAATAAAAAAGAATTATTGAGGGTAGAGTTTTTAGATTTCAATGGGTCATTTAAGCCCTTAGACTATTATATTAAAGATTTAAGGGATATAGATGAAAGGCTTAAGTTTATTCTAATTCTAGATGAATTTGATCGGCTTAATGATAATTTTTTTGTCCCAGGTAGCTTTGCTGAAACTTTTTCTTTATCAATAGGTAAAAAAATAAATGGATACGATTTTGTAGGTTTTGTATTGATAGGATCTGAAAATATCGGTTTGTTAAATTATCAAGAAATAAATTATAATAGTTTTAATGATGAGAAGATTGATTCTTTTGATATTGTTCAGCAATATGAGGACTATAGGGACATAATAATTAGCCCTGTAAGAGGTATATTTAATTACTCTGATGCTTCTATTGAAGCCATACATAAGATTACAAATGGAAACCCATATTTTACAAATGTAATATGTAAAGAAATTTACAATTACTGTGTCAAAACTAGAGAATCAGATATTCAAGTTGATAAAGTAGAAATTGCGAAGGATGTATTAGTTAGGTCCGAGTCAAAATCTGCTTTTGCACACTTCTGGGAAGATGGTTTAACAAATGAATCCAAAGAAAGGCGAAATCGGACATCTGATATAAGGCGCAGAATTCTAGTTGCCTTCTCTAACTATTATAGAGACACTAATAAGTATCCAACAAACAACCAGTTACTTCAACGATTTAAGTATCCTGAAGACTACACTATAGACATAAGTGAGGTTCAAGGCATGATAAATAATTTTTTTTCAAGGTCAATTTTTAGTAAGGCAGATGATCTGTCGATCAGAATCGTACCTTACTTATTTGAGGAGTGGCTTTGTAAAGGAAATGGAGGGAGACTTATCATTGAAGGCGTAGCAGATTTAGAATCTCAGATGCAACAGTTAGAATATGATAAAACTCAGTTGGTTAGAAGCGATGAAATCTCAAAGACAATAAGTAAAATTCCTTATAAGGGGAATGAGCTAGGTGAAAAAAGAGTCAAAGACTTTTTATCTCAACTCGGACCACATACTGATCAACGTAAAGTTTATGAGTTACTTGATAATTTTGTATATATAGATAATAGTGAGATCGCAGACTTTTTGAGAAAAAACCAAGTTAAGATATTTGGGCCAATCGATATTGAATTGGACAAAAGCGTGAGAACTTTTAGGAGAAAAGGGATCGAGACTTTTTCAATGCAACCCTTTTTTGATCAAAATATTCTTTATTTTAAGACTTTCAAAACAATATCTTCTTTAAATCCAGCTAGGGTTTTGAGCTCTACATTAAAAGATTCATCGAAATGGAAGTCAAAAGACTGTAATACTGTAGTGATTTTAGAAAGCGTTAGCTTGAATTTAGATTTAGTTTATGATGAATTAGTAGCTTTTTTACGGGCGATTAAAAATCATGAGAATGAAATTGCAGTCCGATATTTGACATTCGTTTTAACTAAAAAAGTGAAATTCGCAATAGAACAAATAGTCGTAGATCTTGATATTTTAGATTTTGATATTATCGCACTCCACGAAGTTGAATCTGGTGAAGTACTTCCATTTTCCGATAATTCTATTTTGATTGAATCATCACTTAGAAGGTCCCAAATATATTCTTTTTGCAAGTCTCTTAATAATAACACGTCACAAGATGATTGTCTAGTCCTATTTGAAAAATTTTGTCCTATACAAACTGTGCCAGTATTTTGGAGCTCTTTGAACCAGATAAATCCTTTATTTCCTAATAAATTTGACTTAAGAGAATCCTACATTGATAAAAGCAATTTACAAATAGAAGCTACAGGAAATGGGAACACTGGTTCAGAAGAGCTTGAAATACTCGATAGAAAAATAGAAAAAATAGAGATTTGGATGAGGAAATTGATCATTGACAAAATAGGTGAAGTTAGAAAGCTTAAAAAAATGTCTGACTTAACAAACAGGGATTTTATATTAGATGGGATTGAGCGTAAAATAAATAATTATATGAAGAAGTACCCTGCGAGCGATAAAGAACAAATGGAAAAACCAGAGCACGCTTTAGAATTTAGTGACCTGAGTAATTTGCAATATATTATTTGTTCCACAAGCAAAGGGAATTATCGTCATTTTGAAAAAATATTTGGCGATAAGAAAAATTTTCAATTAAGATTTGGACAGCTACTTGAGTTTAGAAATATAAAAAGGCATATTAGAAGAACCGTTATTAGAGGACGGAAAGAAATTGATCCAATCGCAATAAACGATGTTAAAGCTGGTATCGAGTGGTTTGAGAGAATAATAAATAATTTATAGTAATGCGTCGAACACTAAAGCGTCAAATACCCTATCGCGCAAGCGATAGGCGTAATTGACGCGCTGTTGAACGAAGGCGCGCTAGCACGGTGCTATGGGCATTGAATAGGTTGGGGTGTTTGGCGCAGAGGCAAAACGATCAAGAATTTGCAAAAGATCGATGGCTAAGGATTGGAATTACAGCTCAAATAGCTCATCAAATCAGTTCAAAAAGTCAAAAATGAGCACAACAGGCATAAAAATACCAGCTTACACATAAGCGCAAGTCCGATCAAGCCACCACAATCAATTCTCCCGGCGGGGGTGCCCGACTATTCGGTGGCAGCAATACCCGGATCAGGCTACCGGTGGCCCCGCAATCTGGACAATCGGTGAGTGGTCTAGCAAGCCAATTTTCCAAAATTTGCTTTTTGAGTTCGGCTTTTTCAGGTCTGGACTGCGGCTGCGGAACAGATAAAGACTTTCTGGCTGCTGCTAATGCTCTTGCCTTGTGGAAATTAGACAGGATGCCATACGCCGCGAAGCGGGGCGGATGAATTAGTCGCGCCAATTTTTCGACTGACGGTAATCGTCGAACAACCTTACGCTTTTCACCCGGCTGGCGTGGTCGACAAAAAGAAGATTGCCGTTAAAAAAATCAGCGGATCGACTGGAATACGCAGAAAACTCATGCTTGTCGTAGATCAAGTTACCCATTGTGTCGTACAGAAGCAATCGATCGTTAATCGTATTAACGAGATATAAATCGCTGGTCGAGTTAAATTTTAGCAACGATATTTTTTCTTGGTGCGCCTTATTTGTCGGGCTGATCCGAGTCAGGCTTTTACCGGCGATGGAATAGGCAAAGACGTCACCGGAATTAACGGTCAGAAACAGCGTACCGCCATCGGTGGTTAGTTGGGGAAAAACCTCCCAGCAGCCGGGCGCGTAAGTACTGTCCACCAACTCGCCGTCGAGGTTAAATTGGCGCAAATAGCCGTCATCGTAGCCAACGAAGATCGCCCCGAAGTCATCCACCAATTTTGCCCCGCCAGCCGCGAGGTGCTCATCGTACGGCCTGAGCTCTGAAAATTGGTTGTTCTCTATGCTCCACAGGATCGGCGCATCGGAATTATTGATCAGACAGTGTCTACCGTCGGCGGACCAACGAGCGATGTTATCACCTAAATTATCTCCTGGAACGCCACTGAGTTCTACACTGCCTATAATTGAGAAATCGGCGTTCCTAACTAGCAAGCGGTCTTCGTGGACGGTCATAAAATTTTCGCCGTCAGGGGAAACAAAGCCGGCAATCGTCCCTTGCTCGGTTTCATACTCAGCTAGTTTTTCTCCGAAGGAGTTGTATAGCCCCATTATTCCAGATGTATCTACAGCGATCAAGATATCCTCTTTCGCCGAAAAGCTGATCCTTCCTTCGGAATAATCTCCTTCGATCCTAAAGGCGAAGCTATCGGCACGCGGGCCGTAAAAATTAGCCCCCGACGCGTCCACGAGTACCAGCCAGTCCGCCCTTTCGGACACCACGATTTCGGTGACCGGCGGCGAATCGATGCCAAAGTCCCTGAGCTTAAAATTTTTCCATTCCCAAAGCCGGACTGCTCCGTCACGGGCGGCACTGATTAGGTATTTTTCGTCGTGCGTCAGGGCCAGATCGGTGACTGGACCAGTATGACCGATCAACTCATCTACTACGTAGAGCTCTCCCTCCGCCTCCACCTTCCAGACCACTATGCGTTGATCTTCTCCTCCGGACAGTAGGTATTTCCCGTCACCTGAAAAAGTCATGCACTCCACCGGGCCCAGATGACCTTGATAGCTATCCTGGAGTTCCAAATCTTCGTTTAAAATATTGATGCGGTAATCCCGATCCTTATTAAAGGCAACAGCATAAAGACCGTTGACGGTATCTAAAGCCAAGGAAAGAACTTGCCCGTCGTAAATCGTTTTTAAACCATTTACTACTTGCTCGGAAAATAGTGAATCGAGTTCGGTATCCGATAGAGTGGAATAGTTCCGACGTGTGAATTTCCAATGCGACGGGCTAGGCTGTTCGTCGTAACTAAAGAACCGCACCGTATCGGCACTGAAATCCCAGACGTATCTCCCGTCGGTGGTTTCGACCAAAATCTCCTCAACGTCCCTAGCAGCGACGAGCCCATAGACGTAATCATCGAAAAGCCGAGAATAAGTGTACTCCCCACCACGGTAGAAGTACCGATTCAACAAACTTCTAGTCCTGAGATTACTGGCAACGCTATCTGCTTTTCGGGCATATTCAAGGGCGAGCTTGGTGTTTGATTCGGCGTATAGTTCGGCGTTTACGAGCAGCTCGTTTCTCAGCGCAGCTTTTCTCCTTTGTTCGGACTGAAAAAACAAGGTGGTGGCAACTACGAACAATCCAAAAAGTAAGGCACCTATCGAATAAGCGACCAACAATCTTTTTTTCAGCCGCTCTCTTTCTTCGCTGAATAATTCGTCGATCGATTTTTCATGAAGTGCCGAAAGTACTGGCTTCAGGAGTTCGACGAAATCCGGGTTGTCGAACGAAATTTCCCCCTTCTTGTGCAAGGTCCTCAGATCGGTGAACAGAGGTTCTTCCGAAAATTTTCCGAAAAGGTCGGGAGGCAAACAGTCGGTATACTCGGGGTCGAAATCTCCAATCGTTTCATCCCACCGGATATGTCCGCCAGTTACCACAAGGTGTAAAGACGTCAGTCCGGGCCGGTTTTCCAGCCAGTGATTCACCTCTTTTGCCACCCATTCCGATTGTGCCGATTCCGGGGAGGCCATCAGAATGAAGTGGGCCGAAATCTTTCAAGGCGCTTTCAATGTCACTCCAAAGATGAGGCGACGATTGGAGGTTGGTCTTGTCCCGAAATACGTCGAAAGACTGTGCTTTGAAGAAGGGCTTTCCAAATGTCTTTATCGCCCTCTGGATCGATTTAGACAGCTTTCCGTCGAAGGAATGCGAATAGGATATGAAAGCCTTGTACTGATAATTGCCCACCTCCGCTTGGAGTTGCTAGTTGGTTGCCGTTGCGGCACACCAAATATAAGAGCTTATTAGGATTTCATCATTCAGCCTCTTTTCGGTCTTTTTCAACCTCAGCGGCGTTACATATTCCGGAGTACCTGCCCCTAATTCCAGAGCTTAGCCCCCTGTTCAATTCTCGTTTCCCCTTCCCACAGTCCTTCACCACTTGAGCATGGCATTCGGAGACTAAAAGTGGTGTCAATCAAAACGGCATGATTTAGGTGAAGAGCATGGCTCGCGCTACCATCCTATCAGCCCATGTAAAGCTGATCGGACTATTGACCAGCTACCGCTTACAAAACTGGACCATGGAGGTCATATCTTCGTGGCAAAAGTCCTATTTTGGCTGAGTAAGCAGCAATGAAGGATAAGAACACAGATATGCTTTTCCCTTTACTGGAAACGAGCGGGCCAACGGGTCCCGTTCAACTGAAACTTCCACGCCTGACAAGGCGCGGAAGTTCCTTAGAGTTAGCAGGCATTAAATGAAAAATAAAACAACTAAAATATTACAAACCGTTTCCACTTTTCTAATTGTTGCTACCATAAGTTGCGGACAGTCAATAATAGCAGATGGGAAAGAGATTGAACCTAATGCCAATACAAAAATAGAAGCCTCACAGTTGTTTGATAGTTTAATTGGGACGTGGGAACTTGTCAAGACAATTCGTTATGAAAACAGGGACACAATTATTCAAGAACCATCAATAGCACCTTGGGCAAGACCAGGAGCAAAACCTTTAACTACAATTAGAATTGATTCCTTAAGAAATTTTGAAATTGACCAGATTTGCATGAAATGCCCTTACTTATTTCCGAAAGGACAATTAGAAATAGGAATCAGAACATTCAGAAGAAGTCGCTTTTTTTATCTGAATTTCATTGATAACAGGTTTCTGACAATAAAGAACAAGAAAAGAAAAGAAAAATTTTCATTGGAGCTTAGTGGATACTTAACAAATTTTGTAGACGATGAAATGACATTAGCAGATAACGAAAGAAGAGAATGGATTTATAAACGAATTAAAAATGAAGAAAAATGAAAACGCCTGCTAACACTAAAGCGTCAAATACCCTATCGCGCAAGCGATAGGCGTAATTGACGCGCTGTTGAACGAAGGCGCGCTGGCACGATGCTATGGGCATTGAATAGGTTTGAGTGTTTGGCGTAAAAGTAAATCGATTAAGAATTTGCAAAAAAAATCGATGGCTCAGGCTTGGAAAACAACTCGAATAGCCCTTTAAATCAGCTCAGAAAAATAAAAATGAGTCTGATAGGTACGAAAATGCCTGCTTGCTCAAGAGCAAGTCCAATCAAGCCACCATAATCAATTCTCCCGGCGGGGGTGCCCGACTATTAGGTGGCAGCAATGCCCGGATCAGGCTACCAGTGGCCCCGCAATCCGGACAATCGGTGAGTGGCCCACTGATCCAACCAAGACAGCATGAGTTAGACAAGGAACATGGCTCACGCTACCGTTCTGGTAGTCCATGTAAAGCTGATCTAACTATTGACTAGACACTGCCTACAAAACTGGACCATCGAGGCTATATGTTCGTGGCAAAAGGCCTATGTTTGTTGGGGATCATATTATTCGCAATATGCCGACAAGAGAATCAATAGAAAATTTTATCAAAGCAGTTGAGGAACAACCGCATGACCAAGTGATTTCAAATTATTACACGGAAGATGCTTCTATTCAAGAAAATCAAAATGAGCCCAGAATCGGAATAGAGAACTTAGTTGGAAACGAAAAAAAGATGCTGAAAAAAGCCATTAAAGTTCACTCTAAGTGCGTAAAACCGTTCTTTCATTTTGAGGACCGCGTTGTGATAAGGTGGAAGTTTCGGTTTGAATGGATGGATGGTTCAATCACCGAAATCGAGGAAATTGCATATCAAAAATGGCAGGGGGAGAAAATCCAACATGAACAATTCTTTTATGATCCCAAACAATTTGAACCTAAAGAGAGGGATTAGGATGAAGGAAGCTGTAAAAATGAGAACGACTCTTTCTCTCCTTCTACTGATCTTCATAGCCACTTCCTGCTTCAAAGAAGCAACAGAGGTGCCCCTAAGTATTGCAGACCGTACGAAACTAGATAGCGTGCTTAATCTTGTAGACAAGCTAGTTTTGCCCCCATCCTGTTAAGGAAAGTTTATTTAAGACTTTGTTTGGACATATAGCCCCTACTTTTGGCTGGATTTAAATATGCAATCATGCTCATTAACTGCGCATTAGCCGACGTAACGCCTTATGTACCATCGATGGGAATGCCATGGAACCGACAGAGGGTCATTCACCTATATCGTCGGATGACTTTTGGAGCTGACGCTGCTACTATCGTGGCCGCTTTGGATCAAAATCCGATAGATTTGGTCGATAGTCTAGTGACTGAAGCCATAAATCTACCTCTCACGCCTGAGCCCGAATTCGCCTTCAAAGACCAAACGCAGTATGGCCTCGCCCTACTTGAATCAGTACTTGAAAAGGATGGCTATACCCGAGAATGGATCATAGACCTCCAGGGTAATGGCCTGAGGGGCCGAATGGCATTCTTTTGGCACAATCACTTCGTCACCAAGTTCGACATTTACGAATCATCTAACTACACTTGGCAATACCATAAACTACTGCAACAGTACGCGCTGGGTAACTTCAAAGACTTCGTCTATGAAATGGGTTTGACACCAGCCATGCTCGTGTTTCTGAATGGCAGTGAAAATTTCGCCGGATCGCCCAACGAAAACTACGCCCGTGAGCTATTCGAGCTCTTTACGCTCGGCGTAGACAATGGTTACACACAAGATGATATCGTAGAAACTGCTCGTGCACTCACAGGATATACCGATATTCCAGTGCCATGGGGACCTATTAATTTCGATCCGGCTACGCACGATCCGGGTGTAAAGACGATTTTTGGCCGTACCGGAAACTGGGGCTACGATGACGTGATCGATATTCTATTTGAGGAGCGAGCTGAGCAGATATCGACTTTTATCGCTGGCAAACTGTACGTTCGCTTTGTCAATCCTACGGTAGACGATGTAGTCATCGATCATTTAGCTCAAGTATTCAGGCAGTCGGATTGGAGTATAGAGGCATTAGTTAGAGAGATATTCCGGATGACGCATTTTTTCGATGAGTTCAACATTTCTACGATCATAGAGGGGCCTTTAGAAAATACGCTCATTTTGTACAACGAGCTGGGTAACACCATCAACGGCCTATCGGTCTTCGGTATATGGTCGGGTGGAACCGAAGCGGGGCAAGAGATTTTCAATCCAGTAGATGTAGCAGGCTGGCCAGGTAACCGAAGCTGGATAAATACTACAACTATAACCACAAGATGGAGCGATAGCGAAAGCCTGTTAGGTGTCAATCTTTTATTCGGGTTCGGGGAATTAGGTGACCTAGCTCGCGCAACCACAAATGAAGAGGAGGATGTAGAGATTATCTGTCAGGACTTTATCGATTACTTTCTACCCAAAGGGCTACAGTTCCAAAGTGATTTCGACGCGGCACTCGTCACCTTCAAAGGTGATGTGCCGCCAGACTATTTTACAAATGGCAACTGGACGATCAATTTCTGGGCCCTTCCTTTTCAGGTTCATGCCCTTTTGCGTTTCCTGACTCAACTACCCGAATTCCAGCTGAAATAAAAAACACCATGGCTTCTAAAAAATCAAACCGAAGAGGTTTAGACCTCAGCAATCACGGCGCACACGAACAGGATCATCAAAGCTGGAGTCGCCGGAGCTTTCTCCGAACTATCGGCCTGGCTGGAGCTACAAGCGTAGGCATTAGTTCCTTACCCCTGACAGGTCTTTATGGATTTCCACTGGCGTCCTTACTCAGTCAAGTCGAAGGAGATCGAAAGCTGGTCTTGATTAGACTCAAGGGTGGAAATGATGGGCTCAATACGATTGTTCCGCTTTACGCTTATGACGAGTATGCCAACGCACGCCCGAATGTACGCCACCAAATGAGTGAGTTGATTGGCCTGAATGACAACTTTGCTATGCCCAATGTCATGCAAAGCCTGGAAGGCTTGTGGGCAGAAGACCAGATGCGCGTCGTCAACTCGGTAGGCTATCCCGACCACAATTTGTCGCACTTTACCGGTTCAGATATTATCGCTAGCGGTAATAGTGATCCTGACGAAAATGCGAATGGATGGTTGGCGCGATATTACAATCTGGTAGACCCTGATTACCGGATCGATCCGCCAGATGTCCCACCGGCCATTAAAATTGGCGGACCGACAAGCATATTATTCAATGACGAGGAAGGGATAGATATCTCAGCCAATTTCGCTACGCCCGAGGGACTAGAAGAACTGGCCTCGACAGGCCGCCTATTCGATGATCAGAATGCGCCCGATACCTGCTACTATGGAGATCAGGTGATCTTTTTACGCACGGTAGCTAATGCCGCTTATCGCTATAGTTCGGCTCTATTCGAAGCATACACCAATGGGGAAAATGGACTTGAGTATACCAGTTCTTTGGGTGAGCAGTTGCGATTGGTCGCTCGTTTGATCAAAGGTGGTTTGTCGACCCAGCTCTACTTGGTTACGCTCGATGGGTTCGATACGCATGTGGCCCAGAACAATACTCATCTCGATCTACTTACCAATCTTAGCGACGCGATTAGACAGTTTTATCAGGATTTAGCCCTGACCGGCCACGATGAGGAAGTCTTAACCATGACCTATTCAGAATTTGGCCGCCGGGTTTCCGAGAACGGAGTCTCCGGAACGGATCACGGAGCTGCTATGCCCGTTATGCTTTTCGGTCCGCCACTCAATGGCTCGGGCACCCATGGTCAAAATCCGGATCTCGAAGACCTCGACATATCGGGCAATTTGAAATTCGGTACCGACTTCCACTCCCTCTATGCTACGGTTCTGGAAAACTGGTTCTGCATCAACCCAGATGATGTCGATTCCATACTCGGGGGCACCTATGATCGCCTGCCCGAACTCGGCTTGCAATGCAGCCCAAATTCAATTAGCAACCCCACCAGTCAAGGTACCGCTATTCAAAGCCGAATACACCCACTAGGCGGTGGTCGTTACCGCATAAGCCTGTATATGCCGAAAGGGGCCCAGATGAAGATTTCTCTGTACACTTTAAGTGGTCAGAATATCACTACTATTACCGATGCTTATTACTCATACGGGCCACAGCAGATTGATTTTTCTCTAGCCGCTTACCCCATCGAGTTACAGACCTTGGTCTATACCATTCAAGTGAATGGCAGCAGACCCGTAGCAAAGAAGTTTGTGGGGAGTAGCCGGTAAGTACACTTTGCGAAAAGTCGCCTAAATCATTAAGTTGACTTTGCGTTTTGTCGCCGTAATCGTAAATTTGCATTGAAAAGCAAGTCTTTGCATCTTAATATGGTCTATTTTCATGATCAGAAGGACAATCTACCCTGAGCTGTTAAGTCATCTTGACAATCCGCGCATCAGCGTATTGATTGGGCCTAGACAAGTAGGTAAAACTACCTTGATTCGTCAGTTGGAAAAGCATTTAAAAGAGAATGGAAAGCGCACACTCTATCTCAACCTAGACACAGAGTCCGATTTCCGTCTTGTACGTACGCAGACAGAGCTTTTACAGCGCATAAAACTAGAGGTAGGCGAGGATTCCGCGACTGTTTTTATAGATGAAATACAGCGAAAAGAAAATGCGGGCAAATTCCTAAAAGGCATCTATGACCAAAACCTACCCTACAAATTTGTAGTAACAGGATCAGGAAGCCTAGAACTAAAAGCTTCTGTTTCTGAATCGCTGGCTGGTCGCAAACGCGTATTCGAAATATCTCCGATCTCATTTGCCGAGTTCTTTGATTACAGAACCGATTATCGCTACGAGGGGAAGATATCAGAATATTTCGCTCTGGAGTCTATAGCTGCGGGTGTTTTACTACAAGAATATTTATCATTTGGTGGCTACCCTGACGTAATTATTGCCGAAACACAGAAGGAAAAGCAAATTTTGATCGATGAGCTATTTACGGCTTATGTCGACCGAGATATTGTAAGCTTGCTGGGTATTGAACGCAGGCAAGCGTTTGTCCTGATGCTCCGGTTGTTAGCCGACAGGCAAGGCCAGCCCATGAACTATACCAAGCTGGCCAATGAGGTAAATCTTTCGGTTGCTACGCTCAAAAACTATTTGGAATATGCTGAGCAAACGTTCATTATCAAATCTGTGAATCCCTATTTTTCCAATACGGGGAAATCACTCGTGAAAGCATCGCAGTACTATTTTTTAGATCTTGGCTTAGCTGCCTATGCACGCGGCACTTTTTCGTACCTAGCTGAAGACGACCCCAAAATCGGCTACGTTTTTCAGCATTTTGTTTTTCAGCTATTGCGAGACATCGCGGACGAAAAGTCTTGGATATTACAATATTGGCGCACCAGAGATGGTGCTGAAGTCGACTTCATTTTGAATGCGATTACCGAAGTTTATCCGATAGAAGTGAAGTGGAGTAACAAGCCACAGAGATCTGTCACTAGGTCAATGAGAAGTTTTGTGACCGCACACCATCCAAATCGGGCATTTGTAGCCCAGCGATTTAAACAGCACTACCTCGATAAGCCAGAGGGAATCGAAGCCGTGCCCTGGCACACTTTAAAAGATATATTCCGCCAATAAAACCGGCTACCCCCTACTATACCGCAAGTGCTTGAGTGAGTAGTAAAAGATCGTCCCATACCCCAATGCCAGCAGCAGGTGGAAGGCGATAAAGGTTGTGTTTTGCAATACAAACGCGCCGACTACTGCCGCCAGGAAGTATAGACATAGCAGCCCTTCACCAAGCGTAATGAGGTTAAGCTTGCCGGTGAGGTATTTGCCTGATTGGAGCTGCTTGGCCGTGTTCTTGATGTTGAACTTGGGCGTGCGTACGAAGGGGCTTTTTTTACCGATCCAGCCCTGAATGACGGCCACGGTATTGTGCAGGCTCAGGCCCATGCTCAGGGCCAGGAAGAGCGGGAAGAGTACCAGGAATTTAAAGACCGAACGCCCAAAACTCTGCTCGCGATTGGCGGGCGATTGCACGTTGGCTACGTAGTAAATGGCGATGATAGACAGCAAGCCCACTAGGAAAACGGCGAAAAAATTCTTACTGATACCATAATCGATCAGGTCGCCGAGGAAGTAGAGTAGGGGCACACTAAACACACCACAAATAAACACGAATACGAAGATGGTACTGGCCAGCAGGTGGTTGGTGGCGTATATTTTTTTGGCCAAAGGCAGGTCGGAGCCCCACACTTGGGGGAGCATTTTGCGTGCTGTTTCAGCCCCGCCTTTCATCCATCGGTGTTGCTGACTTTTGAAGCTATTCATCTCTACGGGCAGCTCGCTGGGGGAGCCTACCTCTTCGAGGAAGGTGATGCGATAGCCCGCCAGCTGCGCACGTATGCTGAGGTCGAGGTCTTCGGTGATGGTATCGGCTTCCCAGCCACCACCGGCTTCGATGGCCTTACGGCGCCAGATGCCCGCCGTGCCGTTGAACTGGAGGAGGTGACCACCCTTCTCGCGCCCCTTTTGCTCGACGGTAAAGTGTACATTGAGCTGTATGGCTTGCAGGCGTGTAATGAGGCTGTAATCTTGGTTGATGTGCTCCCAGCGGGTCTGTACTACGCCGATCTCCGGGTCTTGGAAGTGGGGCATGGTGCGTTGTAGGAAATCTGGCTCTGGCACGAAGTCGGCATCGAAAATGGCCATGAACTCGCCCTTGGCACTCGACATACCGTCGCGCAGCGCACCAGCCTTGAAACCCTGGCGCTTTTCGCGGCGAATCTGTGCAATTTGAAAGCCTTTGGCCTCGTACTCAGCAACTTTTTCGGCGACCACATCGACTGTCTCGTCGGTACTGTCATCGAGGATGTGAATCTCGAATCGGTCCTTGGGCCAGTCGAACTGGCAAACGGCATCTATGAGCCTTCCGATAACGAAGTACTCGTTGTAAATCGGCAGCTGAACGGTCACGAAAGGAAAGGTCTTCTCGTATTCGCTTTTGTTTTTTTGCGCATGGCCGTTACTCGATTTGGATGGAGTCAGCACAGGGGGGCTAGCGGTGACGCTGGGAATGCGACCACCTGCGGAAGTCCTATCTTCCACCGAACTGAGCTGTGGGTGAACACGCTCCTTGCCCGCTTCTTCTAGGAGTGCTTTGACCTCTTCATCGGGGGTGCGAACGCGTTTATAATGGTAGAGCAAATTGAACTGCATGACGCAGTAGACGGTGATGTAAGTCAGTGCCAGGGTGTAGATGCCGAGAACGATGAATGCGAGTGTGGTCATGGCTCAAAGTAGTTTGAAAATGGTCCACAGGATTTTGTGCCCTGCGAGTATGGTGCCGCGTATGGTGCCCGATACTTTGGACTTGCCGATACGGCGGCGGTATCGCACTGGTACTTCAGTGCATGTTAGTTTTTGTTTGGCGGCGCGCACCTGCATTTCGACGGTCCAGCCGAAGTCGGGGTCACGCATGCCCAAGGCCATTAATTGCGGCCACTTGATGGCGCGAAAGGGTCCAAGATCGGTAAATTCATACCGATAAAACAACTTGATGAGATTGGTGGCCAGCCAGTTGCCGAATATCTGCTGGGGCTGCATAGCACCTTGCTCCAGTTCGCCCAGTGCCCGGCTACCGATTACCATGTCGTAGTTCTCTTCGATTATGGGGCGGACCAATTCGGGGAGCTGTTCGGGATAATCGCTGTGATCGCCATCGATGAATACAACAATATCTGGCTGGTCTTCTACCTTTTTGTCTTCGATATAAGCCATGCCCGCCAGGCAGGCACTGCCGTATCCGGCCTTGGGCTGATCGACGACGGTGGCTCCTGAATTACGGGCCACCTCGGCTGTATTGTCACTGCTGTTGTTGTTGCATACCACGATCTCACGTACCCAGTCTTTGGGCAACTCATCGACTACTAGGCCGATGGCGCCTTCTTCGTTGTAAGCTGGAATAATGACATCGATGCGCGGTCTGCGGTCGCTCAATGTGGCGTGTTGGTTTTCGTAAAGATAAGGTGGCGAGAATCTTTGGTGCGTCGGCTCCCGACGCTACGACAATCCGCCGTCTACAGCCAGCACCTGGCCGTTGACATAGGTGCCCAGATCGCAGGCGAGAAAGATGCACGCCCCGGCAATTTCTTCTGCTGATCCGAATCGCTTGAGGGGAATGTTGGCCAGGTAGTTTTCGCGCACCTGCTCGGGTAGCTCATCAGTCATATCGGTCTGTATGAAGCCAGGAGCGATGACGTTGCAGCGCAGGTTGCGCGAGCCCATTTCTTTGGCGATGCTCTTGCTGAAGCCGATGATGCCGGCCTTACTGGCGGCGTAGTTGGCTTGCCCTGCATTGCCCTGCACACCGACTATGCTCGACATATTGATGATGGAGCCGCCACCGGCTTTCATCATGGGCCGAATGCAGTGCTTGGTGAGGTTGAAGACCGATTTGAGGTTGTTGTCGAGCACCACATCCCACATTTCTTCGTTCATGCGCAGCATGAGGTTGTCGCGCGTTACCCCGGCATTGTTGATGAGCACGTCGATCTGGCTGAAGTCTGCCAATACGGCTTTGACCAGCTCGGCTGCGGCATCGAAGTTGGCCGCATCGCTCTGGTAAGCTTTGGTGTCATTGCCTAGTTCTTCGGCTAGCGTGTTAGCCGTTTCGGCCGACGAGCGATAGGTGAAAGCGACTTTGGCCCCCTCCTTCACGAATGCGCGAACGAGGGCTGCCCCTATGCCACGTGAACCTCCGGTGATGAGTGCGACTTTACCTTCTAGTAATCCCATAGTTATTGGCGTAATTTTGCGCCGCAAAGGTATGGACTAAAACACAAGCCGCCATGTTTGGAGATATGATGAATAAGATGCAGGAAATGCAGGAAGAAATGCGTCGCAAATTGGCCGAGGCTTCCTTCACCGGTGAGGCCCAGGACGGGGCCATCAAAGTGACCTGCGATGGTACCCGCGCCGTGACCAACATCAGCCTGGATGCCGAAAAGCTGGACTTGACTGATCCCGAAGCTATAGAGGATCTCCTCCTCGTCGCCATCAACCGCGCCCTGGAGCAGGCTGCCACCTACGAAGCCGAGCAAGGGCAAGCGGCTATGGGGAATATGCTGCCGGGGGGGATGGAAGGACTCTTCGGGTAGTACTCGTGGGGCAACTCTGTTACCGAATTGGCCGTTTACAACCTGAAAACTTTCAACAATGGACTGGAAAAATTTGATTTCTGTCGACCCCAAGGTTATGTACGGTAAGCCGGTAATTGCAGGGACTCGGGTACCTGTTGACCTAATCCTTGAAAAGTTAGCTCTAGGCTCTAAGGTATCAGAGCTTTTGGAATCTTATCCGCATTTGAAAAGGGAACAGATACTGGCTTGTCTGCATTATGCAACCGCTCAAATTAGGAACGAGGATTCATATTTAACCCCAGCCTAAGTGGATAAGGTTGTCCTCCTTGCTGACGAAAGTGTAGACTTCAGAGTTGTTAAGCGATTAAGAAGAAACGGCTACAATGTAGATGCCATTATTGAATTTTCTGCAGGAGCTGATGACCAGACTGTATTGGACATAGCAAGAGAAAGGCAAATAGTGCTTTTGACTGAAGACAAAGATTTTGGAGAGCTAACTTACAGGCTGAATAAAGCGAGCTACGGAATAATTCTGCTCCGACTCAGCACTATTGATATAGATGACAGAGTTGATCTCTTGATTAAGTTACTGAATGAAAAGCATAGAGATTTGCGAAGTTCTTTCGTTGTAATAAAACCTAGTAAAACAAGAATTATCCCTCTAAAATGAATCTATTGTGAATAAATTCCTATCCCTTTTACTGACAATATTTTTCGGGCTCTCCCTCTCCGCTCAAGACTCTTCCACCATTTTCCACCGCACCTTTGATTTGAAGGAGGTCAATGGCATATCCCTCTCTACGCATGCCAATGACAGCGTACGCATCGAGCCCTGGGTCGGCAACCAACTCCTGATCGAGACGAATGTGAAATTGCTCAACGGCAAAAAGCCGCTATTGAAGCACTTTTTAGAAAAAGGCCGCTGGGCACTAGATACGCTCATGGCTGGAGATCAACTGCAGTTTGCGGCCCATGACCCCGTCCGAAATGTCTTGACCAATGCGGGTACAGAAGTGGTAGACGTGGTAAGAATAGTTGTATATATGCCCGATGATTTTGAAAGTTCCGGCCCCAACTCATGGGCGAGGAAAGAAGAATAAATGAAATTTTATTTTTTCAAAAACTCCTTCAAGGTCTCATAAAACGCCTCCTGCTCCGGCACATGCTCTGGCACCTCGCGAAGCGGCTCCACCTCTCGCAAGGAAGCATGACAATCGGCCGGCAGCTGCTGGTAGAGCTGGGTGCCCTTCGTCTTCCAGGCGATCATCTCGTCACTCACTTGCTTGATCACTTTCGCCGGATTGCCCACCACCAAACTCCTGGCCGGAAACATACTCTTAGCTTTCACAAAAGCCATCGCACCGATGATGCATTCGTCTCCGATCTCGCTATCGTCCATGATGACCGTATTCATACCCACCATTGCATTGCGACCGATCTGCGCACCATGGATCACCGCCCCGTGCCCGATGTGTGCGCTCTCGTGCAGGGTCACCACCTTGCCCGGAAACATATGTATGGTGCAATTCTCCTGCACATTCACGCCATCTTCCAGTACAATCTTTCCCCAATCACCACGGATGGCTGCACCCGGACCGATATAGCAATCTCTGCCAATCACCACGTTTCCGGTGACCGCTGCCAGCGGATGCACGAAGCTGCTCTCATGTACGACCGGCGTAAAACCTTTAAAGGCAAATATCATCAGGCGAATCTTTTCAAAGTCTCTCGCGTAAACTCGCTCAGCACCAGCTCGCCACTGATAGCCGCACGCTCCTTCAGTAGCTCATCCCAGTGATCGGTGCCCGACCAGAACATACGCTTCATACGGGTCATGGCATCAGGATTGTACTTCAGCAAGCCCTGTACCAGTTCATCGACAGCAGCGTCTAAGGCATCGGCATCGTCGAAGACCTCCGTGTAGAGGCCTTTTTGCTTCGCCCACTCCGGATCGAAGAAATGATTGGCGTTGATGGCGATCTGCGACATACCCGATAGGCCCATCTTGCGCTCTATAGCGGGGCCCACCACGAAAGGCCCGATGCCCACATTCAGCTCGCTCAGCTTGATGGAAGCGAACTTTGTAGCCATACAATAATCGGTCGAGGCAGCCAAGCCAACGCCACCGCCAACAGCCTTGCCTTGTATCCTACCAATTACGAATTTCGGACACTTGCGCATCGCATTGATCACATTCGCAAAACCAGAGAAAAACTTCAAACCCTCCTCCTTATTCTGAATAGAAATCAGCTCTTTAAAGCTCGCGCCGGCGCAGAACGTCCGGTTGCCGCCACTCTTCAAGATCACCACTTTTACCTCGTGCATCTGGCCAACGGTATCGAAGGCACCAGCCAGTTCGGCCAGCAGATCGGAGGGAAGAGAATTATGAGCCGGATGGAAAAATTCGATGGTCGCCACACCGCCATCCACAGTATGTTTTACGTAGGGGTCGCTCATTTTATAGCAGGTTAAATTGGTCAAAATGGTGGTTCAGGTGCTTGCGCTCCATCAGGTACCACTCGTATTTATTCAGTGGCCCAAAGACGGCGTGCTTGGCGCGCGCATCCGGATTTTCCTTGTAGTAATTCAGGTAGGCTTCACGGGTTTCGAGCATTTTTTCTATAGACTTCCGCAGGTCGGCGTGCCTCAACACGTTGATCTGTGACTTTTCTGCCAGGGAAAAATCAAACCCTTTTGGAAACTTGCGATAGTTGTAGAGACTGGCGTGGGTTTTCTCCAGCCGATGCTCTGGGGTCACTACCTCGAAGTCTTGTATTTCTCCGGCGGCGATTCGGTAGGTGTATTCGAGGTGCTCGACCATGCCCTGGGCAGTTAGGCTTCCCCATTGGGGTTTGGCGTCGGGCATGAGCTTCGCCAGGGAGGTTTTGATCTGCTCTTCGGTCATCTCCACGAAGACCTCTTGCTTCTTCTGCACCATGGTCAGTATAGTCGCCACGGCTACCAGCTCGTCGTCTGCATCGAATACCTCCACGAACCACTTGACGATACCGCTGGGGTGCTCGGCCCCGCGCACGTCGCGGTCTACCTTTTGCTTGCAGGTTAGCCGCACGTATATGGTGTCGTTGTGGTAGAGTGGCCTCAAAAAACGGCAGTCTTCTAGTCCGTAGTTGGCGGCAACAGGCCCCTTATTCGGGTAAACAAAGAGACCTGCGGCAGCCGAAATAATAAAATACCCATGCGCGGTACGCTTCTCGAAAATACTGCCATCCAAGGAGGTAATATCGGTATGGGCGTAGAAGTGGTCCCAGGTTACGTTGGCGAAACTGATGATGTCGCTGTCGGTGAGGGTGCGCCGGTGCGTCTTGAGCGACATGCCCGGCTCGATGTCTTCCCAGTGGTATTTGAAGGGGTGCTGGGGGGCTTCCTTGTAGCGGGCATTCTGCTGGTATATGCCCGTAATCTCTGTCAGGGTAGTTGGCGAGCCTTGCACGGCGGTGCGCTGCAAGTAGTGCTTGATGCCGCGCATACCGCCCATCTCTTCGCCGCCGCCAGCTCGGCCCGGGCCACCGTGTACCAGCGTGGGCAGTGGCGAACCGTGGCCGGTGCTTTCTTTTGCGCTTTCCCGGTTCAAGACCAGGATTCGTCCGTGGTGACTGGCGGCTTCGACCACGTACTCGCGGGCGATGCGATCGTCGTTGGTTACGATAGAAGAAACCAATGATCCTTTGCCCATCTGCGCCAGGGTGATGGCCTCGCCCAGATCTTTGTACGGCAGAATGGTGCTGACCGGCCCAAAGGCTTCGCGCTCGTGTACGGCTTGATTGGTAAACGGATTGTCTTCGCGCATCAGAATGGGCCGCATGAAAGCCCCATCGCTAGCCGATGCCCCGACCAGTTCTATTTCTTGCAGATCGCCGTACACGATCTCGGCAGTTTGGCTGATGTCGGCTATGCTTTTGTGTACTTCCTCGACTTGGTCTTTGCTCACCAGTGCACCCATGCGCACTTCCTTCAAGCGAGGGTCGCCTATGGTCACTTTGTCGAGGGCTTTGCCTAGCTGGATCTGTACATCTTCGACCAGCGATTCCGGTACGATAATGCGGCGAATGGCTGTACACTTCTGACCGCACTTGACGGTCATTTCCTTGCGAACCTCCTTGATGAAGATGTCGAATTCTGGCGTGCCTGGTACCGCATCCTCACCCAAAATAGAGGCATTGAGCGAGTCGGCCTCCATATTAAAGGGCACGGCCTCTTGTATGATCTGTGGGTGGGCTTTCAGCAGTCGGCCCGTCTCGGCAGAGCCGGTGAACGTGACTACATCCTGCGACTGAACGGGGTCAAGAATAGTTTTTGCCAGTCCAGAAATAAGCTGTATCGATCCTTCGGGCAAAATGCCAGAGGCAACAATCTCGCGCACCACGGCTTCTGCCAGATAAGCCGTCGGAGCCGCCGGGGCCACGACTGCGGGTACTCCAGCCATCCAGTTGACAGCGCACTTTTCGAGCATGCCCCATACCGGAAAGTTAAAGGCGTTGATGTGAACGGCCACCCCTCGCTTGGGTACCATGATGTGGTGGGCCATAAAGCGGCCACCTCGTGATAAATCGATGGGTTCGCCCTCTACGTGGAAGGACTGATTGGGAAACAACTTGCGCAAGGACGCATTGGCAAACAGATTGCCGAAGCCACCTTCAATATCGATCCAGCTATCGACTCGCGTACAGCCTGCCCGATAGCTCAATTCGTAAAAATCTTCCTTCTTCTTGAGCAGGTAGAGCGCCAGCTTCTTGAGCATATTTCCTCGCTCCTGAAAGGTCATTTTGCGCAGTCCCTGTCCTTTGTCTCGACCGTATTGCAATATCTCGGCTATGTCGAGTCCTTGCGTATCGGAGAGTGCGATCACTTCGCCAGTTACGGCATCGCGTATGGGCATTCCTTCGCCTGTCCCGTCGCGCCAGTCGCCCAGCACATAGTTTCCTACCTTATTCATGATTGACTTTTTCCATTTTAAGCACGCTCCAAGATAGCTGCATAACCTTGTCCCACACCTATGCACATAGTAACCAGCGCATATTTTTTCCCAGTGAGTTGTAGCTCCAATGCGGCCGAGTAGGCGATGCGCGTACCCGTGACCCCCAGCGGATGGCCTATAGCAATGGCTCCACCATTGGGGTTCAGTCTCGGGTCGTCATCGGCAAGGCCCCATACGCGGGTACAAGCGAGTGCTTGCGCGGCAAAGGCTTCGTTGAGCTCGATGATGTCCATATCTTTCATGGTTAGTCCGGCCTTGTCGAGTGCTTTCAGGCTGGCCTTGACCGGGCCTATGCCCATGATGCGTGGTTCTACCCCGACTACAGCAGAACTCACGATACGTGCCATGGGCTTCAGCCCATGGCGGCGAACAGCATCCTCTGAAGCAATTATTGTGGCGGCAGCACCGTCGTTAAGTCCAGAGGCATTACCGGCAGTTACCGATCCACCCTCTTTGCGGAAGGCGGTGCGCAGCTTGGCCAGGACTTCTTTGGTGGTATTCGACTTGATGAACTCGTCTTGGTCGAAGATCAGCGGCTCTTGCTTGCGCCGAGGTATTTCTACCGCTACGATCTCTTTGGCCAGGCGGCCGTTCTCTTGGGCACGGGTGGCTTTCATCTGACTCCAGTAAGCGAATGCATCCTGGTCTTCGCGGGAGATATCGTACAGATCGACCAGATTTTCTGCGGTTACGCCCATGCCGTCGGTGCCATACATCTCGTGCATTTTGGGGTTGATGAAGCGCCAGCCGAAACTGGAATCGTACATCTTAGCATCAGTACCATAGGCACTGGCCGGTTTGGAGATGGCGTAAGGCCCTCGCGTCATATGCTCGACGCCACCAGCGATGAACAGATCGCCATCTCCTGCTTTGATGGCCCGATTGGCATGAATAATAGCAGATAGACCAGAGCTACACAACCTATTGACCGTTTCGCCCGGCACCGAATATGGCAGCCCTGCTAGCAAGCTGCACATGCGCGCCACATTGCGGTTGTCTTCGCCAGCCTGATTGGCGCAGCCCATGATGACATCATCGTAGGCATCGAGCGGAATTTGCTCGTTGCGAGCTACTAAAGCTTTAATGACGTGGGCGCCCAGATCGTCGGTCCTAACTGGGCTAAGGGTGCCTTTAAATTTCCCGATGGGTGTTCGGATACCGTCTATAATGTATGCTTCTTTCAAATTACCAGTCTTTTTGGGTGCGGTAAACGATGCCTTTAAAGAGGGCTACAAGCTCTTCACCGCGCCTAACCTCAATAACATTATAACCCAGCTTATTGGTCAGATGATCGAGTATGGTTTCGGCTGTAATGTAATCGCCAGCCTCCAGTGCTTTGATGTGATTTATCGATGCTTCGATAGATACGGCCACCCGACCATGACTATTCGAGGCAAAGGCAAAACAACTATCCGCCAGCGAAAAGGTGATGCCCCCATGCGCCTTGTTCATACCATTGAGCATCTCCGGGCGAATGGTCATGCCGACCTTGCAGTAGCCCTGCTTATGATCGAGGATTTCGATACCCAGCCACTGGCTGAAAGCATCTTGGGCGAGCATTTGGTTTATAATTTCGGTAGAGGTGGGCATGTCTAGTTTGAACCAGACTCAGGTATCAAGTCCGCTGGATCGACTTCTCCGCAAAAGGGGCTATGGGCTATCTCGCCAGGTTTGTAGTGGGTGATTTGGGTATATACACCAGTTTCCGGCTCTGGCTTAAGATGAACTTCCAACTTCTGCCCTTCTAGATTGATGATCCAATATTCGTCTATGCCAGCCATTGCAAATAGGCGGGCCTTGTCGCCTCGGTCGTAAGCTAAAGTCGTATCAGATATTTCGATTAACAAGAGAATGTCTTCGGTGGTAGGATGCTTCTTACTAAGCGCATAATTTTTCCTTTCAACTATTGTAAAATCTGGCTCTGGCTCTGAATGGCCTAGCAAAGAAATCGGACTCTGCGGACGATATGAATAACTCATTCCGAACTTGACAAAGAAGTAATCTAGTACAAGACTAAGACACTGTGCATGCAGTTTTCCGATAGGCATTTTAGGTACGATTTGTCCGAACATCAGTTCTAGTCGATCATTTTCATCGAGCTGACCAGATTCGATCAAACGGTGATATCGCTCGACAGTCCAGCGAAAGAATCCAGGGGCGGTAGGCACCTGGTTCTCAGTAATGATATGCTCTGGCGGACGAATTGCAGTCATACTACAATAAACGAAATAATTTTGGGATGGTTGGTTGGGGAATGGTGAAATGGGTCTGCGCCCCCGGTCACAGATAAGACATCATTGCGGCCGGAGGGCGCAACCCCGTCTCTAGAGGAAGAACGCCTCCTCTTTTTTATACATTCGCCGCAACAACGGACTACACCGATACCGATCTTCACGGTACATATCGTACAGCGCATCCATCTGCTCGACGCACCAGTCTATACCTTTCTCATCGGCCCAGGCCAGGAGACCTTTGGGGTAGTTCACGCCCTTGGTCATAGCATTGTCGATATCAGCGGCGGAGGCAATGTTTAGGAATAGGGCATCGGCCGCTTCGTTGATGAGCATGACGAGTATGCGCTCGAAGATTTGTTGGCCGAGGGCCTGATCTTCATTCGGTGCTGGCTTGCTGGCGCCCTCGCTATAATCGTAGTAGCCACGACCTGATTTACGACCAAGATAGCCAGCCTCAGACATGCGCTTTTGGGTAAAGGATGGCTTGTAGCGCGAGTCGTAGTAGAAGGCAGTAAATACCGTTTCGGTGACGATGTAATTGACGTCATTACCGATAAAATCCATCAATTCGAATGGTCCCATACGGAAGCCACCGATGGTTTTCATACTCCAATCAATGGTCGCAAAGTCGGCGACTCCTTCCTCATAAATACGGAGTGCCTCCCCGTAAAATGGTCTCGCTACCCGATTGACGATAAAGCCGGGGGTGTCCTTGGCCAAAGCGACGGTCTTTCCCCAAGCGCGGATGGTTTCGACCACCTGCTGCGCAACGACCTGTGAAGTCTGAATCGCCGGAATCACCTCCACGAGCTTCATCAACGGGGCCGGATTGAAAAAGTGAATGCCGATACAACGCTCCGGTTTTTTCAAAGAGGCCGCAATGGAGGCAATCGACAAGGAAGAGGTGTTGGAAGCAATCACTGCATCTTCTGACAGGTAGCCTTCCAGCTCTTGAAAAACCTGTTGTTTGATGGAGAGGTCTTCGATGATGGCTTCGATGGTCAACTCGCAAGGAGCAAGCGATTTTAAGCTATCGACATAATTGATGTTGCCTTGAATTCTGGCTTTTTCCTCAGCGTCGACTCGACCCTTTTCGATCAGTCGATTAAGAATTTTTTCCAGCTTTTGCCGGCTAGTCTTCAGGGCTTCCTGGCGGGTATCGTATACCAAAACTCGGCAGCCTGCAGTAGCGGCTACTTGGGCGATGCCGCTGCCCATAGTGCCTGAGCCGATGATTCCTATGGTCATATGTGCTTTTGCTTATGCTTGCGCGCGAAGCGCGCAAGCAATTACTTACCTTTATAGCTAGGCTTTCTCTTCTCGATAAAAGCCGTAACCCCTTCCTGATAATCTTCCGTCTCAGAAGCTTCTATCTGTAGCTTGGTTTCCAGCTCCAGTTGCTCTTCCAGATCGTTGTGCATGGAGGCATTGAACGCTTTTTTGATCAGTCCCAAAGCGCGGGTCGGCATTTTGGCGAGCCTCTGAGCAGTTTGAGTGACTAACTCTTCATACTCGTCTGCGGAGGCGGCCTTGTAGATCATACCCATAGTTTCAGCATCTTTGGCGGAAACCTTATCGCCCAGCATGGCAAGGGCCGTAGCCCGCTGGAAACCGATGAGGCGAGGCAGGAAAAACGTTCCCCCACTATCGGGTATCAAGCCGATCTTGCTGAATGCCTGAATGAAACTGGCCCCTTCGTGCGCAATAACCAGATCACAAGCCAGTGCAATATTGGCTCCTGCGCCGGCAGCTACTCCGTTGACGGCAGCAATAATAGGTTTCTCTGTATCACGTATCCGAGTTACGATTGGTGCGTAGTGCTCTTCCAGCAGCACCTTGAAGCCGGGGTTGATCTCCTCATCAGTGACTTCCTTCAAATCCTGGCCGGCGCAGAAGGCCTTGCCCTCGCCCGTCAGTATGATGGCGCGCACTTGCTCATCCTCCGCAGCCTTGTCGAGGGCGGCTTGGGTCGCCAGGGCCATTTCGCGATTAAAACTGTTGAATACCGAAGGGCGGTTGAGGGTGATGCGGGCTATGCCGTCTTGCTTGTGGTAGAGAATGGGCGATTGGTCTGGCATAGATTTGGTTGGTGGCTACTTAAGGCATTTGAAATAATCAAAGGGTTCGAGGCAGTCCTCGCATTGAAACAGAGCTTTGCAAGCCGTGGAGCCGAATGCACTGACCACCTTGGTGTTCTTGGAGCCGCATTGGGGGCACTCTACGATGCGCTTGCCGCCCATTAGAGCAGACTTATCGGCATCAGCTTCGAGGGGCACGGCGATGCCATAATCTTCCAGGGCGGCGCGACCGCGCGGGGTGATCCAGTCGGTGGTCCAGGCGGGAGACAGCACGAGTTCTACCTCGGCATCATAGCCTGCCTCTTGGAGTGCAGCTTTGATCTCGACCGACATCACATCCATAGCCGGGCAGCCGCTGTAGGTCGGAGTGATCTTTACGTGGGCCTGCTCACCTTCGAGCTGGGCGTAGCGCACCACACCCATATCCATGATGGAGAGCACCGGAATCTCCGGGTCGCTTACCTCGCGAAGCAATGGCTCCAATCGCTGGTCGATATGTGTGGCCTCGGCTATCATCACCATTCCATATTTGGGTAAGCCAGCTGCATGTACTGCATATCGCTCAAGATATAGCCCATGTGCTCGGTGTGAATGCCTTGCTTGCCCCCTTTTTGGAAGTATTGGTTGTCGGGCACTCGCAAGCGCGCTTCTTCGAGCAGTTGCGTCAGACTGCGGTAGTATGGCTCTTTTAGCTTAACAATATCCACACCTATACCGGCCTCGGCCATCTTTTTTTCGACTTGCGCAGGTAGAAACATCTCCTCGGTATACGGCCACAGATCATCTACTGCTTGTTGCATTTTTTGCTGACTTTCTTCCGTGCCATCACCGAGGCGCTTTACCCACTCCGTAGAAAATAGCTTGTGGTAGCGTACTTCCTTGATCGACTTGTGGGCAATAGCGGCCAAGGTTTCATCTGTACTCTTCATCAATTCCAGCAAGAATAGCTCGTGAAAAAGATCGAAGTAACAAGCCCGAGCTATGACGTAAGCGAAGTTCTCATTGGGTTGCTCGACCAGCAATATGTTTCTGTACTGCCGCTCCTTGCGCAGGAAAGCGATCGTATCCTCCGTTTCCTCCCCACCTTTGATCTTGGCGGCATACTGGTAGTACGACCGCACCTGACCAAATAAATCGAGGGAGATGTTCGTACAGGCAATGTCGGTTTCCAGGCTGGGTCCATGACCGCACAATTCGCCCAGCCGCTGCCCGAGTATGAGGCTGTTGTCAGCCACGCCCAAGATGTAGTTGTACAGATCTTCTTGCATGGCCATTACATGTGTTTGATTTCGTCGGGCACATCGTAAAAGGTCGGGTGGCGGTAGACCTTGTCCTTAGCGGGTTCGAAGTACTCTTCGCTTTGGTCGGGGGCTGAGGCAGTGATGTTCTTCGATTCTACGACCCAAATACTGACCCCTTCGTTGCGGCGGGTATATACATCGCGGGCGTTCTGCATGGCCATCTCTGCATCGGCAGCGTGGAGGCTCCCGCAGTGGCGGTGCTCCAAACCGTTCTTAGAGCGGACGAATACTTCCCAAAGTGGCCAGTTCCTGTTCATAAAATGTTCTTTTGGCTGTAATTTTTCCTGTTGTGACTATAGTCTTTTTTAGTGCGCGGATTTGACGGATTTGACGCGGATTAAAAAATCTGTGTCTCTCCGTGTAATCCGTTAAATCCGCGTACCAATTCAAGTCTGTTCGGCATAGGCGAAAAGTACCCTATCCCGCTAGTGCGGCAACCTGCTCGGCTTTGCGCTTCTCCTTTTTATCCGCATGAGCCACCGCAGCATCGCGCACCCACGCACCTTCTTCCCAGGCATTTACCCGGTCGCTGATGCGCTTCTTATTGCACAGACCATGACCTTTCACCACCTGCCAGAACTCATCCCAGTCGATGGGGCCGAAGTCGTAGTGGCCGCGTTCTTCGTTCCATTTTAGGTCGGGGTCGGGAATCGTTAGTCCGATCAGCTCGGCTTGAGGAACCGTTTGGTCTACGAATTGCTGCCGCAGCTCATCGTTAGTCTTGCGTTTGAGCTTCCACTTCATAGACTGGGCCGTGTGGGTAGACTCGGCATCGGTCGGGCCGAACATCATAAGCGAGGGCCACCACCAGCGGTTGAGTGCATCTTGTGCCATTTCCTTTTGCTCAGGAGTTCCATTAGCGAGGGTCATCATGATCTCGAAACCCTGGCGTTGGTGAAAACTCTCCTCCTTGCAAACCCGGACCATAGCGCGGGCATAGGGGCCGAATGAAGTATTGCAGAGAGGCACCTGGTTAATGATGGCCGCGCCGTCTACCAACCAGCCGATGGCACCCATATCTGCCCAGGTCAGGGTCGGGTAGTTGAAAATACTCGAGTACTTCGCCTTGCCACTATGCAATTGATCGTATAATTCTTCTCTGGAAATGCCCAGCGTCTCACAAGCACTATATAGATATAGACCATGACCAGCCTCGTCTTGGACTTTGGCCAAGAGGGCAACCTTGCGTCTTAGGGTCGGGGCACGGGTGATCCAGTTGCCCTCGGGTAGCATACCGACGATTTCAGAGTGGGCATGCTGAGAAATCTGACGGATGTGCGTCTTGCGATACTTTTCGGGCATCCAGTCTTTGGGCTCGATCTTTTCGTCGCGGGCGATGCGGGCATCGAACTCCGCCTCCAGGTCTTTAATGTTGTCAGTCTGCATAATCTCTAAATTTTAAACGTCGAAGTCTACTTTAATAACGTCACTAGTAGGGAATGCCTGGCAGCTCAATACAAAGTTATTGGCCACTTCATCATCGGCCAGGGCATAGTTTATTCTCATGTCTACGGTTCCTTCCAGCACCTTGCATTTGCAGGTGCTACACACACCGGCCTTGCAAGCATAAGGTAGATCGGCACCAGTTCCAAGGGCAGCATCTAGGATACTCTCTTCTCCATCGGGCATGGCGAAGTGTAGCTCTTTGCCACCGTCCAGTAGGGTTACTTGTATACCTTCTTCTACTGTTGCTTGCCGCTTTTTGACGACGGGCTCGGGCTTATCGTCACCGGTGTAGAAGAGCTCGTAGTGAATATTTTTGGGCTCGAAACCTTGGGCTTCCATCTCGTCGCGCACCATGAAGATCATATCTTTTGGTCCGCAAATGAAGCAGTGGTCTACGTACTCCAGTGGACAGAGCACCTTAAACAGTATCTGTAACTTCTCCAGGTCGATCCGTCCATTGAATAGTGGAATGTCACGCTGCTCCTTGGTTAAGAAGTAAAAGATCTCCAAGCGGTCGAGGAAAATATTCTTCAGCGCTTCGAGCTCTTCTTTCAAGATGATAGAAGACACCCGCCGATTGATGTAAAAGAGCTTGAAGGTCGAGTTGGGCTCTTCGCTCAAGTGCGTCTTGATGATCGACAGAATAGGCGTAATGCCGCTACCGGCCGCGAAGCCGATGTAGTTGCGCGCCTGATCGGGGTCTACGACCAATGTGAACTGCCCCATGGGCGGCATGACCTCCAGCTTATCACCAATCATCAATTTTTGATTGGCGAAAGTGGAAAAACGCCCGCCTGCTATTTGCTTAATCGCTACTGACCACTGCTTGTCCAATGGGCTACTGCATAAGCTATACGACCTGCGTAAGTCTTCCCCATTAACATCCGCACGCAGGGTGAGATACTGACCGGGGTCAAATCTAAAGTCTGCATGTTTATCATCTGGCACATCGAGCGTAATCACGGAGCAATCCGAGGTTGTACGCCTGATATCCGATACGGTCAGTGTATGGAAACGTGACATATCAACTGCAAAACTAACGACTGTTAGTTTGGTTCGCAAATATGTCGTAAAAATTAACTTTTTATTCCCCCGAGCAGCACAGATGTCAAGTCCTCCTTGAGCCGCTCTGCATCCATCCCCTCCTGTCTTGGAAACCATATGTATAGGTAGCGCAGCGGCGAAAGCAGTGAATAGATCAGTAGCTCCGGGTTCATATCCCTGATCGAGCCTTGGGCTATACCCGCTTTGATGATATGCCGCAGGTCTTCTTCATAGGCATTTCGCGACTTTTTGTAATCGGCCATACTTTGGCCTTCCAAATACATCCAGTTGTTTTGCATCACCTCCATATTGGTGGTCGACTCTAAGGTCAGCTCGATGTGCAGAGCAATGATCTGCTTGATCTGCGCGATCGGATCGTCATTAGATTGTTGAGCAGCGACCATACCATCTGTAAATCGCTGCGCAATGCCGAGCACAATTTCTTCTAGTATTTCCTGCTTAGACGAGATGTGATTGTAGAGGCTGGCGGCTTTCATACCTACCCCTTTTGCGAGCATGCGCATGCTCACGGCTGTATAGCCGCGCTTCCTAATTAGGGCAGCTGCGACATCGATGATCTCTTGCTTGCGATCGCTCATAGCTACTCGCGTATGGGTTGCTTATTCCTCTTCGTCGCCCAGCGACCAAAGCTGGTTGTCTTCCAGGTAGTGAAACCACTTCAGTAGTCGCTTTACATCGCTGGCGTGTACTTTGTCTTCGTCATAGTTGGGCACGATATCTGCGATGTATTCGAAGAGCACGTTTTTAGAAACTTTGGTAT
Source organism: Bacteroidota bacterium (assembly GCA_039025055.1). Lineage (GTDB taxonomy): Bacteria > Bacteroidota > Bacteroidia > Chitinophagales > Saprospiraceae > Neolewinella. Next base: position 30,684 of record JBCCPC010000051.1, read on the forward strand.
CCGGCGCGGGGTTGTCTTCCCGCTGGTCGAGCATGCGCTGAAAGACGGTGCTCAGCGGTTCGGCTTCACCATCGTCGGTATAAATGGCCATACTTTCGAGTGGCGCAAATTGGTGCTTGCGCATGGGCGCGAACTTTCGCTTACCTGTCACCAGCTCTTCTACCACCAGCCCGTTTCTGCGCTCAGTCACCACCTTATACAAGCCGGGCAGTCCACCCACCGCCAAAATCTGATCCAACTTCATCATTTGATCTATGCGTTTGAGGTGCGAAGGTACAACCTGATGTGTTTTCTTTTTTTAGACTTGCGCAGGTCGGAGACTTTCGCCAGGGCGGAGTGGAGGGTATAGCTCGTTAGCGGAGGGGTGATTTATGAGTCTTGCAAGAGATGTGGCTTGGGCATAACCGGAGACGCAAGCAGGGCATAGCTAGAGATGTAGCTTGGGCATAACCGGAGACGCAAGCAGGGCATAGCTAGAGATGTAGCTTAGGCATAACCGGAGACGCATACAGGGCATAGCTAGAGATGTAGCTTAGGCATAACCGGAGACGCATGCAGGGCATAGCTAGAGATGTAGCTTAGGTATAACCGGAGACGCAAGCAGGGCATGGCTAGAGATGTAGCTTAGGTATAACCGGAGACGCAAAATTTTGCGTCTTTACTTGTTGGTAGAGATGTTTGAGAAAGATTTTTATGAAACTATTTGTGTGTTGGTGTTCTTGTGCATATATTTGTGTTAGAGAAAGCCGTCGAGCATAAAACACATCATGCTCGTCAAAACCTTAGCTGGTGCCGTAGAAGGCGTCGATGCTCGCACCATTATAGTCGAAGCCAATGCCGGGGGCAATGTACAAGAAAACAAGCCCTGGTACAACGTCATTGGCCTTCCAGACAACTCCATTCGCGAAGGCAGCTACCGTATAGAAACGGCCATTAAGAACAGCGGCTACAAATGTCGTCGTATCAAGGTTATCATCAACCTCGCGCCAGCGGATGTTCGCAAAGAAGGCTCGGCTTACGATTTTCCGATTGCTATGGCGTTGCTTCATGCCACCCAAGAGATAGATGCCAAAGACCTGGATAGTTATATGCTCATGGGCGAGCTCTCTCTCGATGGCTCACTCAGACCTTTCAAGGGCGCGCTGCCCATGGCCATTAAAGCTCGACAACTCAAGTATAAGGGTATCGTCTTGCCCAAGGCCAATGCCAGAGAGGCGGCTATAGTCAACGATCTCGAAGTGATAGGGGTGGAGAATTTGCTTCAGGCCATCAGGCACTTCAATGGCGAAGAGCGGATTGCGCCAACCGTAGTCGACACCCGAGAAGAGTTCTTCAAAAACAGATCGAAATACGAGATGGACTTCAGTGACGTACAAGGTCAGGAGACCATCAAGCGTGCCCTGACCATCACGGCGGCTGGTGGGCACAACGTCATTCTCATCGGGCCTCCGGGAGCTGGCAAAACCATGCTGGCACAGCGTATGCCTTCCATACTGCCTCCGATGAATCTCCACGAGGCTTTAGAGACGACAAAAATCTACTCTGTAGCCGGCAACTTACCCGAAGGCGCGGCCCTGGTCACTAATCGGCCATTTCGAGCTCCCCACCATTCTACCAGCGATGTAGCCCTGGTTGGTGGTGGGTCTTTCCCCAAGCCAGGTGAGATCAGTTTGGCGCACAATGGGGTCTTGTTCCTCGATGAGTTACCCGAGTTCAAGAGAGGCGTACTGGAAGTTATGCGCCAGCCATTAGAAGATCGCCGAATCACGATCAGCCGTGCCCGGCATACTGTCAGCTACCCATCTAATTTTATGTTAGTGGCTAGTATGAACCCCTGTCCTTGCGGGTACTTCAATCACCCTCAGAAAAGCTGCAGTTGTAATAGCCAAGCGGTGCGCCGTTATCTAAACAAGATTAGTGGCCCACTGCTAGACCGTATCGATTTGCAAGTAGAGGTTACACCCGTTCCACTAGAAAAGCTAGCCAGCTTGAATTTACCGAGAGAAAGCAGTGAAGAAATTGCCGCCCGCGTACTCAAAGCTAGAGATGTACAAGCTGAACGGTTCAAAAATTGCAAGGGCATATATACCAATGCTCAGATGCCGAGCCGTATGGTCAGGTCTGTCTGTCAAATTGGGAGAGAAGGAACAGCCCTCATCAAGATGGCTATGGAAAAGCTGCAACTATCTGCTCGGGCTTACGACCGTATACTCAAGGTGGCCCGCACTATAGCTGACCTGGAAGGTCACAAAGAGATACATCCGAATTTTCTGGCCGAGGCCATCCAATTCCGAAATTTAGATAGAGAAAATTGGGGCGAGCATAAATGATATTAGAGGAACAACCTAGAAGCTTGTTCCTCCAATAGTTGAGCCTATTTCAGCACGATTTCCTTTTCTTCGACCATCTTGCGCATGTTGATCAGCGCGTAACGCATACGACCCAGAGCTGTATTGATACTGACCTGAGTGAGCTTGGCTATTTCCTTGAAGCTCATATCGGCGTAGTGGCGTAGTATTACAACCTCGCGCTGCTCTGGTGGCAGAGCGTCGACCAATTGGCGAACTTTCGCATGTGTCTGGCTCTTGATCATCGCTTGTTCGGCATTCGCTTCGGGCGATTGTAGTACGTCGAAGATATTGAAGGTCTCCGTAGCACTGACCTTTGGGCGTCGCTTATTACGGCGAAAGGCATCTACGCACATATTGTAAGAAATACGCATAGCCCACTGAAGGAACTTACCTTCGTGGTTGTACTTACCCTTGCGCAGTGTATCGATGATCTTTATGAATACCTCTTGAAAAATATCTTCCGCCAAGGACTGATCCTTTACGAAAAGATAGATCGAGGTATAAATTTTTTGTTGGTGACGATTGAGCAACTCCTCAAAGGCGCGCTCTGTTCCCGACAGATATAGATTGATCAGCTCCTGATCATTTAATTGCTTAACGTCCATGACTAACGTTTCCTTTTGGGATTTTATCCGAATGTATACTCTGTAAAGAGCGATTAAGTTAGTGTAGACGTGTCAGCTTATAAGCAAGTCGAGATTTGATAGTGTATTGACAAATAGGGCAAAAATACGAATCAAAGATAAGGGACTGTCTGGCGGAATGACAAGTGAAAGCGGCGTAAAAAAATTTTTTAAGTGAATCTTAAGACTGATTTAAAAGGGGTCCAGTAGCGTCAAACCCCAACGATTATTGGGCATTAGTGCTGGATGTCGGCTGATGGTCATTATTGCATCAGAGGAGAAATTTTTTTAAACAGCTCAGTTAAACGGCATGGTTTTGGACGAAAGAGTACCTTACATCTTTGACTCTCGATCATGTCTTCTTCAGTTACTCAACAGCTAAAGACTCGTGCCATCTACCACTGCGAATGGAACCTCGAGCGTATAGTTCGATGTCTCGAATTGTTGGATCAAGATCAGGTTTGGTTTCGATCTAATGAAAACAGTCTAGCTATCGGTAACCAGCTCTTGCACCTTGCCGGAAATTTGCGGCAATGGGTCATTCATTCTCTAGGCGGTGAGCCCGATATAAGAGAACGCTCAGAAGAGTTTACGGCTACAGAGGGAATGGAAAAGGTTGAGTTATTGCAAAAGCTCAGCTTAGTGGTTGAGGAGTGTGTAAAAACTATATCGGGCCTAGATGAAGATGAACTACAGCGAAAACGTCCAGTGCAGTTTTTTACCTTAAGTGGAACAGCAGTCTTGCTACATGCCATAGAGCATTTCAGCTACCACACGGGGCAGATCATCCAGCAAACTAAGCTATTGATTGATAAGCCACTCAATTTTTACGGTGGCAAGGATGTAGATGCTACCAATTGACCGTGTTTTCCTGACTTTGCCGAACAAGCTATAACTTGTGAGCTATAGCAACATCTTATTACATGTTATCGAAAACTGCGTCCGACCGCCAAGCCTGGCTAGACAAATTAAAAGCTGAGCGAAAAGGAGCTGATGTATCCAACTTGGTGTGGCCAATTGGCCCTGGGCTCGAAGTCGATCCTCATCCCGAGCCACCGGCAAATAGCAAGGGGCCTGTGCGTATGTCTTCAGGTTGGGAGATAGGAGCCTATGTGTCGGCGGCACCTCCTGAAGAGGCAAATATGCTAGCGCTCGAAGAGTTGAATGGAGGTGTAGAGGCTCTTCTTTTTAGTCTACACGATCAGCCAAATGAGCAAGAGATCGGCAGAATGCTCAGAGGCATACAACCCGAGTTCGTCTCTTTGCATTGCAACTTATTCTACCCCGAACGCGATCCGGCAGTATTGTTTAGAGACTTGGTGTTTTACTTGCGTAGTGCGGGCTTTAACTTGGCTAAAGTGAAAGGCTCAGTAGATTTCGATCCATTACTCGATTGGGGAGAGCCGCCCTGGCAGCCGCTACTACGGCTACTGAAATTTGTGGATCGGTATATGCCAGGCTTCAAAGTATTGCAGGTAAATGGTAAAGCATTCAATACCGGGCCGCAGTATTCTGCTACTGAGTTATCGCTAATTGTCGCTAAAGGTGCAGAGTATCTGCACCAGATTCAAGAGCGAGGTATGTCGGCTGAGTTGGCTAATAGACACCTACAATTCGCAGTCACTCAAGGCACCAATTACTTCGTAGAGATAGCCAAATTACGCGCACTGCGTTTGTTATGGTCTAATGTACTTGAAGGTTTTGGCATTAAAGATGGACAGACCACCATCGCTGCACATACCGATCCAGAAGTATTTGAAGAGGATAAGAATCAAAACTTATTGCGTATCACCAGCCAGGGAATGTCTGCCGTAGTCGGTGGGGCTGATCTGGTATTCTTGCGCCCACCCGATGCATCCCCTTTTAACTTGGATGGTACGACAGACTTTGGAAGAAGAATGGCGCGAAACGTACAGCAACTGCTCCGACTGGAGTCTGGCTTTGAAGAGCTGAATGACCCCGCTGCGGGAAGTTACTTCATAGATCAGTTAACAGATAAGTTAGCCAGAGAAGCCTGGGGTAAATTTCTAGAAATAGAGCAGAACGGCGGATTCGTGGAAATATAAGCTTGACTTTAGCCCCCAAGGCTAAAGTCAAGCTCTAAAAAAGCCGAGTGAAAATAATAAAGGGGCTCTGTACTTTTAAAAAGGATAGTAAATGATTACGCAGCTTTAGCCGCTCTGATCTGCGCCTTCATCTTCTTGCGGGCCAGGAATATTCTAGACTTTACCGTTCCAATGGGTATCTGTAGGTGGTTTGCTATCTCTTTATATTCATAGCCATTGCAGAACATGGAAAAAGGCACTCGATAGATTTCACCTATTCGACCAAGCATACCTCGCAGCTCTTCCAGGCGCAAATTATGCTCTCCCTCGTTAGGTATTGTATTGGTAGTCTCTATAGCGAATGAGAAGTCGTCAATAGAGTTATTTACATGCTTACGGCTCTTCTGCTTGCGATAGTTGTTGATGAAAGTATTGCGCATGATGGTTGAAGTCCAACTTTTGAAGTTAGTACCAGGCTTAAATTTGTTTCGATGGCGGAAAGCTTTCATCGTAGTTTCTTGCATTAGGTCTTGAGCGTCTTGCTGTGAACGTGTCAATTTTAGGGCAAATGCAAATAACAGATTTTCGATCTGGTTGATGCTGGTTAGAAACTCTTGTTGATTCATGACTGTATTTTGAAAGTTTGCCCAGTACAGCTCAAACAGCGTGCCAAAATTGCAAGTACTTATAAATCAGTGATTTATATAGTAAATTAATTCTAGGGGAAGTATCTCAATTCGTTAATTGATTATATTTAGTCAACGAACATTGCACGCACTCTTACTGCTATATTGAAAAACGAATACATATGAAACCGCCATACAAGCCAATCAGAGAAGGTGTAGCCTCCTTCTTAAATAGCCTATTGTTGAGGCATGAGCAGTCTATTCGCTACTACAACGATTTTGCTTCTGTATCAAATAAAAGTGAAACTGTTAGTGATTTCTACAAGGAGTTAACAAAATATAGGAGTAGCATGAAGCAAGATATAGAAGAGCAAATTAGAAATAGTCCGCCTACTGCACATACCCCAAGTCGAGAAAGTAAATCTTTTCTGTCAGATGAAGTAAACCGAATAAATAGAGCCATTTTATCTGGTAATGTATTTGATCTGACATCATTGGTTTTTGAAAATGAAAAAAAGCTCAACGAGTACCTTACTCTAATATTAAGCAGCGGTCAGCTTTCCGATGATTCTAGAGCATTGTTTCAAAAACACATAGAGCAAAATCGACAAGCTATGATTAGAGCTGATCGGGTAAAGACCGTGGAAATATAGCCTGATTAAATCGAACATATTTGGGGTATGTCACGTAAAATGTAAAAACTATAAAATGAAAATTTTCACAACCTTAATTTTATTCTTGAGTGTATTTTCACTCATTAATGCACAGGAGATAGAAGCAACTACTACTAATTTTGATGATAATACTTTTTCTGCTAGTCAGTTAACTATCGATATTCCTTTCGATCAAGTAAAAGACTATTGGGATGAATTTTGGGACGATAAATACGATATCGATATAGATAGAGAAAATCGAGATCGCGAAAGTGAAACCTTTCTTGCATAGCAGATACGCTTGGTAGAAGTAAGTGACAAAGCATTTGATCTATGGTCTAAATTGACAGAGCTAAACGATGCAAGAACATCCATAGCATTAGCTATAAGTTTTGGATATGATATAAGTGCTAGTGCAGATAACTTTCCACAAGCGTTTGATCAAGCTAAAGCATACTTGTCAGAATTCAGTACTTATGCTTACGATCAATATTTAAGCATGCAAATAAATGAAGTGCAAGACCAATTATCAGACATAAGAGACAATCGCGAAGACGCTGTAGATGATCAAAACAAGTCTAATAAGCGGATTGAAAAATGGCAAAATAAAATACGCAAGTATGAAGAGAAAATTGCAGATGAGCGTTCATCACTAGTAGAAGAAGGTGAAGTGGAAACTCAGTCGGAAGCACGCATCGCAGAACTCGAACTTGAACTGTCTCGCCTACAAAGTATGCGTACTCGCTACCTGAATGGGCGTCGCTAAATAAAAAACAAAATGAGCAACTACAACATGACAAATGCCGAATTGGACGTAAAAATTCAGAATGTCAAAGAAAACCCTCCCATACTCGAAACGCCCGCACGAAGGCGTTTCGGTCGTAGAAAGCAAGGGATAAAGTATGGGGGGTGCATTTCACGCTTTCGCGCTCATGCCCTAAATTTAGGCTAAAAGGTGATGACCAAAGAAGAGTATCTACAACTTGCCGCAGATCGCTGGCCTGAACTCGAAGCCCTGGAAGCTAAAGGCGACTTTTACGCCTACG
>JBCCPC010000052.1:0-35223 GCA_039025055.1 Bacteroidota bacterium
AGCAAAGTAGGCGAGCTGGTGGGCACGCCTACGGTGACTGATCTAGTTATCTAGACCGTCTTTGGTCGTGCAAAGCTAAAAATACTTCCGATTTTGCTTGGAAATTAACATAGCACCTCAAAGGATTACAAGCTCTCCGCTCTAGCTTTGAGCTCCTGCGAGTGTTCAACTGCTCCAATTTAACTTTATTTAAAGGGGAGAGAATACTACCTGCGAAAGTCTAAATAAATAAAGGTATTGGTGTTGGAAGAACTTCGTAGCAGCTATAGCTATCTACCAATCTCCTTGGCCAGTTGCTTTGGTATAAACGGACTGGCATCGCCCCCGCCTTTAATGATCTCGCGAACGATGGTCGAACTGATGTGCGAGTAAGCTGGTCGGCTGATGAGGAAAAATGTCTCCAGCCCATGCCCGACGATCTCGTTGAGCTGGCTGATGGTCTTTTCGTAATCGAAATCGCTGGCGTTGCGCAGTCCGCGTAGTAAATATCTGGAGCCGATCTTTTGGCAGTAGTGCGCAGTCAGCCCCTCGAAGGAATCTACCCGCACCTTGGGTTGATCGGCAAATACCAGCCTTAGCCACTCCATCCGCTGTTCGAGTGGGAATAAATACTGCTTTTTGGAGTTGATACCCACAGCCACCACCACTTCATCGAAAAGATCGGCAGCTCGATTGACTAAGTCGACATGCCCCAAGGTGATGGGGTCGAATGATCCGGGAAATACACAACTGGTCATGAGTAGTAGCTTTTGAGCACCCGCTCCCAGATGCGCCCAGGTAAGATGCGACGGGCAATGGTCGATGCACGCTGAAGCGGCGGACCAACTACGTAGCGGGGTTTGAGATTGGATTGGTTGAGCAGTTGCTCCAGCTTTTGGGCCACGAAATCTGCGCTCATACCGTGGTCTACATTGTCGGCCATGCCCTGATCGGCCGCTTTGTAGGCAAGACGGTACCTATCGTGGACCTCTTCGACGGGCATGCGGTACTGAGTGGCTATGCTATTGGTCGATATATCGCCCGGGCAAACACAACTGACTTCCAGATTGCTTTCGGCAGTTTCCAGCCTCAGAGCGTCCGTCAGCGCGATGAGTCCAGCTTTGCTGGCGCAGTAAACTGATCTAAAGGGGATACCCATAAAGCCCGCTATACTCCCTACTAGCAGCAGTTTTCCAGCCTTGGCATCCAAAAGGCTCGGCAGGCATGATTGGCAAATATGGTAGCTGCCCCAGAAATTGGTATCCATGATGCGGTGAGCACGGTCTAGCGGCATTTGCTCTACCGGCCCGGCACCGCCTATACCTGCACAATGAACGACAGCATCGAGTCGGCCATCAGTTTGATCTAATAGCTGCCCGATAGCAATTTGTAAGGCTTTTGGATCGGAGACATCAGCAGGTAAAGCTTCCACCCCCGGCAGATCGACCCTGCAGCGACTCATACCATAGACGCGATAACCCGACTTAGCTAATCTGGGGGCCAATGCCTCGCCTACACCAGACGAGGCACCGGTCACAAGTGCAACTTTCATAGCCCGCAAGGTATGATAATCACATTAATAACACCTATAACTAGTCTGGGGAGGATAAACACCGTATTTTTGCTACTTCAATAAATTTTGGTAGCAGATGGCATCTAATAATAATGGACTCAACCAAACCTTCAATGAAAAGGGTGAAACGGTTAGCCCAATCCTTGCAGAGGGCGTCAAAAATTTTCTGATCGACATAGACGGCACAATCTGTGACGACATTCCAAACGAGGAGCCCGAGCGCATGGGAACCTGCCTACCTTACCCAGACGCCCTGCGCATCGTCAATAAGTGGTACGAAGAAGGCCATATCATAACCTTCTTTACATCTCGTACCGAAGAGCACCGCGAAGTGACCGAAGAATGGCTAGACCGCCATGGCTTTAAATATCACGGCATGCTGATGGAAAAACCCAGAGGTGGTAATTATCACTGGATCGACAACCATATCGTAAAGGCCACTCGATTTAAAGGCAAGTTTACCGATCTGGTTGTTCAAAACCGGGAGATAGAAGTTTTCAAAGACTGATGTTCGAGTTCGCTCGGTAAAGCTCAGAATAATTTTTAGTCGAAATTTAGGTCTTTAGAGATACCGGCTTACTTTAGCGTTAGCTTATTGTTGTATCACCTATCTTTTTGTGAGTTCTAGAGAATTATTCAACACGTACTTCAAGTCGGCTTTCACCGTAGATAACGTTATTTTCGGCTTCGATGGCTCTGATTTGAAAGTATTGCTCATCTATAGAAATGAGGAGCCATACGTCGATATCTGGGGGCTACCCGGCTACTTTGTGAAGCCTGACGAAGAACTTGATGAGGCTGCCAAGCGCGTACTCTACGAGCTAACCGGTCTTGAAAATGTATATCTCGAGCAAGTCGAGACTTTCGGGGGGGTGAAGCGCCACGATTTTGGTCGGGTGATTACAGTCGCCTATTACAGCCTGGTCAATGCCGATTCTTTTACGCCGAGTGCAGCGGGCATAGCTGGTGCTGTCAGGTGGTACCCGACTAGTGAGTTGCCCGAATTAGCTTTTGACCATGAAGACATACTCGATCGAGCGTTGGAAAAGCTACAGCAAACCATCCGAACGAGACCCGTCGGCTTTGAATTGCTGCCACAAGAATTTACCCTCTCTGACTTACAGCACTTATACGAATCAATCTGGGGCGTAGACCTCGAAAAGCGGAACTTCCGAAAGAAGATACTCTCCATGAATTTACTTCGCGATCTCGACAAATTGCAGGAAGGGGTGGCCCATAGGCCAGCACGACTTTTCTCTTTCGATGAAGAGAAGTATAATGAGCTATCTGAAGAAGGCTTTTTGTTTGAAATCAAAGAAGGGAAGCGGAAGGTGCTGTTCTAATTTTTTCTAAATCGGGATTTGCCATTTTTAGAGAAACTCAATCTTCGATACCTCCTAGAAATGGAACAAACGTGCATGCCCCTAAGTCTTCTCGCGCGTACCGACTCTCATCCACCCGCTGGATGCGCATTAGCCGTTGTGTTTTGCCAACTAGGCCAACGGGTATGACCAAAAGCCCGCCAATAGTCAATTGTGCTTTTAAGGCTTTCGGTACTTCATCAGCGGCAGCGGTGACGAGTATGCGGTCGAATGGAGCAAACTCGGGTAGGCCTTCGTGCCCATCGCGCAAAAAGCATCTTATGTTGCCTAGCTTGAGTTGACGAAATTTTAATTTGGACTTCCGCCAGAGGGGTTCATGCCGCTCGACCGTAAACACTCTACCTCCTAGCAAAGACAATATAGCAGCCTGATAACCAGAACCCGTACCTATTTCGAGTACTTTCTGGCGAGGAAGTAAATTTAGAGCCGTAGTTTGCCAGGCCACTGTACTCGGCTGGCTGATCGTTTGGTCGCGATCTATGGGCCAGGGTTTGTCTTCGTAGGCGTGTTCGGCAAAGGCACTGTTGATAAATGAATGGCGTGGCACATTGGCCATGACATCGAGCACCCGCTCATCGAATCTGTTTTGAGCGCGCAGACCCTCGATCAGCTTCCGCCGCCTGCCTCGGTGTTTGAAGCTCTCCATCTGGGTCAGTCTTCGTTTAAGCAGCGCACCAAATCGGCAGGCGAGTAATTAACGCTCTTCAAAACCTTGGTATCCGATTGGCGATAGACCAAGAATTTATTTCCGCTGCGTTCAATAAATCCTTCTTGGCCCAACTTCGCATAATGCGCAATGGTATCTTCTGCCTCTTTCAAGGTCTCGCAGGTCTTGGACATATTGCTTCGGTGCACTTCCTCGAAGAGCGCGGCAAACCGGTCTTGCAAGCCGAATTCGAGTATAGCGCCACTTAAAACGTACTGTAGGTCTGCCAGTGCATCGGCTACTTCAACCAAATTTTTTTCGGCTATAGCGTCTTCCAGTTCGTCCAATTCTTCTCGAAGGAGATTTACACGCAGCTTGCAGCGATCTTCCGTGGGCATGATCGGCTTTTCTTCGACAGGCAACTTGAAGGTGCGGTGAAATTCGGCTACATCGCGCAGCCCTTGCGGTTCTTTCGGCATGCCACAAACATACGATATGCACAAAAAAAGCAGCTCCCTTAGGAAGCTGCCGGTGTATAAAGCTTAAAGTCGATCATGCTTATAATGAATGCCTACACGTCTTGGTAAATCATTCACAATTCAAAAGTACCGGCAGCGAATGCAGAGCACAAGTACATTTATTGAATAGTCCGTCACCATCAATATCGAAAACATACAATGGGCATTCATGTAAAATGAATACTTATGTGGCGTATGAAAATTGAGGTAAATGATTTTTGGATTGATTAGGGCTAAGCAAAATTTTAAATGGTATGCAAAAGTCTTTTGTAGGATATGGACTGTGATGATCAGTTGGAAAAATTAAAATCTAACGGCAGGAAAATCTGTGTTTATCCTGCGTTCTTCCGTGTCCTGAAATCATAGTTGGAGGCCAATAGGCCACATGGATTGTGGCTATTCCGCTCTCAACACCTCAAAAGAATAACTCAACCTACTACCATGCTCATCTACGAGGGTAATCCGATGTTTTCCTGGCTCGGGCTCTAATTCCAGACTGTGAAACTGCTGGGTGCTGCCCACATAATCTGCATTCAAATGCCAGTGAATGGTTGTTTCAGGCACCCGGTGAGCGACCTGAAAAACAGTGGGAACAGGCTCGCCGCGCCAATCTTTGCCCAATGTTATCCGCCCAGAACTGTTGGGATATAAAAGCTGCATAGCAGAACTTCCTTCATCATTTGAGTTCGTATTGTCTGCACAATTGGGGTGCCAAGGTGGCATCGGTCTGTAAGCCGCGACGTCTCGCTGGTAGTAGTGGGCCTGATTAGGCGGTAAGATCATGATGGATGAAGGAACCATGTCCACTTCTGATGTACAACCAATTTTGGTCCGATACTGACCGGAGGCGTCGGTGAAAATTTGCTCATGAAACGGACAGCTTGGTGCCCTGAGGCCTTTTTTGGGTATCCAGCTGGTATCTTTCGAGCTGCAAGCGGGGCCGGGCAGGTAGCCGGTTTCCTTGCATATAGCGGTTTGAATTAGCTCATCGTAAGGTGGCTCGAACCAAGGTTCAGACTGCTCTAGCGCCCTGAACACCTGGAAAAGAAGCGGGGCTGCTGCTTGTACGCCGACTAAGCCGGGCCGACCTTCGCCGTCGGCATTTCCTGCCCAGACAGCTACGACGTATTCGGGCGAAGCACCTACCGCCCAGGCATCGCGGAAGCCAAAGCTGGTGCCCGTTTTCCAGGCGATGCGCCGATTGGGATTGATGCGCTTCCAGTCGCCCGACTCCGTGGGGCGTTCCAGCTTTTGGAGTGCTTGTAATACATGGAAGCCTGCTCCGGCCCCGATTGGTCCAGCTTGGCGATCGAGCCCAGATAGGGGTGTGCGCTTCTCTTGTGCGAGCAGGGTAGGGCGGTGCCAGTCGTTGGCCGCGTACTGCCCCTGGCGGTCGTAGTAATAGCGTTGCTGGCGAGCGAGGCCCAGAAACCAAGCACTCATTTGCTCCAGGCTTACTTCGCAGCCGCCGAGTATCAAGGAGAGACCGTAGTGGTCAGGCGGTTGGCTGATGAAGTCGAAGCCGAAAGATTGGGTGTAGGCATGCATCTTCGGTATACCGTATTCTTGCAATAGCAAAACGAAAGGTACATTGAGTGATCTGGCCAGGGCCATGTCGGCAGGTACAGCCCCTGAGAAGTCTTCGCTAAAATTGGCTGGGCTGAATTGGCCGAAGGTGACGGGCACATCGACTAAAAACTGACTAGGGGTGATAAGACCTTCCTCTAGCGCAAGTCCGTAGAGCATGGGCTTGAGCAAGCTACCAGGCGACCGAGGTGCGCGAATTAAATCTACCGCTGGGCTATATGCAGCTTCCAGCTCAGGTACATTGCCGATGTAGACTATCGTTTGGCCTGTAGCTACTTCCGTAACCTGTAGGGCCAGATTGTGTATCTGGTTTTCGGCAAGCACCCGATGGTGAGCAAGCAGTAGGTCAGCAAACTGCTCTTGCAAACGCCCGTCTATAGAGCTGGTATATCTGCCTGGGCCATGAGTTTGCTTGAGTCTATCGAGTAAATGAGGTGCCGATTTGGGTAGGGATAGGGGAGCGGTCGGTAATGCCTCTGCCTTAGCAAGCTCTGTACTGGTACTATCGATATGCCCTGCTGAAACTAACTGATCGAGCAGTCGGTTGCGCTTGTCGAGTAGCTGATCTCTGGCCCGGCCAGGGTGAATCAGACCTGGACTGTTGGGAAGTACGGCCAGGGTAGCGGCTTCGGCCCAACTCAGCTCTAGGGGCGACCGGCCGTAATACCGCCAGGCCGCCGCCTCAGCACCGACTACATTGCCACCGAAAGGTGCGTGTGCTGCCCAAAATCGTAGTATCTCATCCTTGTCGTAAGACCACTCCAACCGCCAGGCCATCAGGGTCTCTACGGCTTTGTTCCAAAGGTTACGGGCTCGGTTGCCGCGAGCCAACCTGATCACCTGCATACTAATAGTCGAACCACCAGAAACGACCCGACCGGCTTGCCAATTCTGCTTGATGGCCCGCGTAAGTCCCCTAAAATCAACACCCCAATGGCGGTAAAACCTCCGGTCTTCATAGGTAATGATAGCTTGTGCCAGTTTGGGCGAAATGGTATCTGCCATCGGCATTCGCCACTGACCGTCTTGGGCTATGCTGGCCGAAAGCAGCTGCCCTTGCTTATCGAATACGATGGTCGATAGCGGCTGGTCGAAAAGCGGCCTGGGCAGGCAGAAAAGCCACCAGAGGAAAATAGCGAGAAATAATAATAGAAGGGAATGGCGTTTTTTCATTTAACTCACCACCACTTCCCTGGCCTCAAACGTATACGCCTCTTTCAGCGCATTTTCTATAAGCACCCGCTCGTCTGCCAGTTCGGATTCCGAATAGTTGTACTCCTTGGCAAATACCACCAGCACCTCATCGAGCACCGGTTCTATACTCGGCAAGTCGAAATACAAACGACCCGAACGGCGATTTAGAAAGTCGAGCGGGAACAGTGCCTGCTCGTGCTCGATGCACCAGGCTGCTTCGGCCGCTGCCAGGCGAGCTACATCCGTACCTTCGGAACGCTCGATTGCAGCCTGAACGATTTTCTCGGCATTGCGGCCGTAATTGGCGACGAGGTAATCTGCGCGGCTGGGGCTTAGGCTGGCCTCTTCCAGCATTGTCGCTACTTCTTTTTCGTAGGCCAGTACTTCATCGAAGCCGTCGAAAGGACCACCATTGAGCGGCATGTTTTTGGTGTCGCTTTTGGACAGGGCTTCGAGACCATGCTCTTGCCGCTGTTTGCTGAGCCGGTCGAGTATGCGTTCGGCCATCTTTCGGTAGCCGGTCAGCTTGCCGCCTGCTATGCTGAGCAGACCGCTTTTTGACTCGAAAATCTCATCCTTGCGGCTCATTTCTGAGGCCGATTTGCCTTCTTCGTAGATCAATGGTCGTATGCCCGCCCAGTTGCTTTCTACGTCTTCGACTTTGAGATTAAGTCCTGGGAAGAGGGCATTGGTACCATCGAGGAGGTACTGCACATCTTCGATATGCGTGGGTATGTCATTGGGGTCGCCCTGGTACTCGGTATCTGTGGTTCCGATATAGGTCGACCGCAGGCGCGGAATTGCGAATAGCATGCGCCCGTCAGCCACATCGAAATAGACCGCCTGCTTGAGCGGGAATCGCTCCCTGGAAACGACGATATGGACACCCTTCGACCAGAAGAGCCGCTTTTCGTTCATGCTGTTGTCATCGGTGCGCAGCTCGTCTACCCAGGGACCGGCTGCATTGATGACGTGCTGAGACTTGATGGCAAACTCCTCTCCGGTAAACTTGTCTTTACAATTGGTGGCTACAATGCGGCCATTATCATCATATTGGAAATCGAGGGCTTCGATATAATTGAGTGGTAATGTACCCTTTAGCCGGGCCGTGTTGATGTTCTCCATGGTTAGGCGGGCATCGTCGGTGCGGTATTCGGCGTAAAAGCCTCCGCCCTTGAGGATGTCTTCGCGCAGCAACGGCTCCTTTTTCAGTGTTTCTTGCTTAGAGAGCATAACGCGCTTGTCTTCGCCATGTACCTGTGCCAGGAAATCGTAGACCCATAAAGCCATAGAAGTCGTAAACTTGCCTAGTGACCCACCTTCGATCAACGGCAAAAGCATCTTCTCCGGTCTGACCAAGTGCGGAGCTAGTTTGTGGACCGTAGCTCGCTCTTGGCCGACTTCACGAACCAGGGCGATCTCCATATTCTTGAGGTACCGCAGCCCACCGTGGATCAGCTTGGTCGATTTGGAACTGGTGCCGGAGGCAAAGTCTCGCTTTTCGATCACAGCGACCTTCAATCCACGTGCCGAGGCGTCGAGCGCAACGCCAGCACCGGTTATGCCGCCACCTACGACGAGGAGGTCGAATTGATCGGATTTGAGTCTTTCTATTGCGTTTTGGCGATGCTGATTTGGAGTCATGATGTAAATTTACAACCCTTAGGTTACTTATGAAATATGGCAGAAGTCTTTGAAGTAATCGGCTAGCTTTTTTTGGTACATCGAGTTTACGTACAAAAATTTAAAATCATTTTACTCATCTTGGAGACTCATAGAACGTCAAAATAGTCTATTCTTGATACCTGACAAAAATTACGAATGCATCTCTATCGGTGAAATACTCGTAGACTTGGTAACCACCGAGTACGTGTCTTCACTAGCCGAGGCAGCTACCTTTCAGATGCACCCGGGCGGCAGCCCAGCTAACCTGGCCTCTAATTTGGCGCGATTGGGGCGTAAAGCAGCCGTAGTGGGTACTGTAGGAGATGATGGCCCCGGGAAGCTTATCGAAGAACAGTTGAAACCGACGGGCCTAGACCTGACCTATCTCAGAAAAGATGAGCGGCCTACCACACTCATACTCGTAACCAAATCTCACAATCTACCCGCTTTTTCCGCTTACAGGGAGGCAGATTTGCATATACTGCCAGAGCAGTTGCCTGAAAAGATGCTAGAATCGACCAGATTATTTCATACCACGGCTTTTGCGCTAAGTAAGCAGCCCGCGAGAAACAATATCTTTTCTGCTGCTGTAGCGGCCAAGCGGCACGGTGCACAGCTAAGCATAGACGCAAATTACGCCCAAAAGATATGGCCCGATCGAACCGAGGCACAATCAGTTATTCATCAATATTTAGAGCTGGGTGCGCTGGCTAAATTTAGCGAAGTAGACTATGAGCGACTGTACGGCAGCCAAGTCGAAGACCCCTGGCAAACAGGCCGTGAGCTGCTAAAAATGGGTGCAAAGCTCATCTGCTTGACGATGGGGGCACAAGGTGCTTACTTGCTTACCAATGGTGAGGAGGTATTCATACCTAGCCGTGAGATCGAAGTCGTAGATACTACAGGTGCAGGAGATGCCTTTTGGGCAGGCTTTTTACATGCCTGGCTCAATGATGAAAGTCTGGAAAACTGTGGCAAAAATGGTAGGCAGCTCGCGGAAAAGAAATTGACTCGGATTGGGCCACTTCCCAATCATTTATAACTCACCTTCTAACCACATAAGGCATACGCCTGCTCGCGTTGCGCATCAGGCCATTGACCAAATCGCCGTGATCGACAAAAGCCGTACCTCCGGCCACCCAATTGTAGTTCCAGAGTAACTCTCCGCTTCTACCGTCGTGAATGTCCAGTGTAGCTTCGGTTTGGTTGGCGTTTCCCCAAACGCCTGATATCATGCCAATCGCCAGATTGGCACCGTCAGACATCGGTTTTGACAATCTGAAATTACTGAGTACGACCGCATCCACGTCCAGAAAGTCAGCCAACTCGGCTGGCGTATAGGAAGTGGTGATGTCATCGAAATATCCCATTTCAGTCAGTCGGGCATTAGTCGTCGCCCGGTCGAGAATATTTACGAATATGCGATTCTGCTGTTTACGTCTAAGCATCCACCCGATGATCTGAGTTTGAAAATTCAGGCGGTCGAATTCTGCGAATTGTCGCAGGGCTTCCGGGTCGTCTTTCGGTCTGCCAGAGATGCTTACATCAGCGGGAAGAATGGCAATAATTTCGTGTCTGGAGATTGCGCGCTCCATATTTTCAGATTCGTAAATGAGGGGAGAACCGCACGAAAAGGAAGTACAAAGAATAAGTAATAGAAGGTAAATAGGTTTCATGATATTAAATCTAGATAGGTAAGTGGATTCGTAATATAGCGTAAGGTTGGTGGCAGTGGAACGCTCGCAGGAGCTCAAAGCCTTCGCAGAGCTACGGCTTTGAGCACGCTACGAGGTTCTATTCTGAGCAAGGTTAGGACCTCGAAGCGTTTGCAAACTCGAAGCTATGGCGGAGAGCTTGTAATCCTTCGAGCGTCCGGTGTTTAACCCCCAACCTCACGTTAATATAGCCAATTATTATTCTACCTCGATAATCTGCCCGCGAAAGTAAAGATGCGGTGTCGCGGTCGTCGTATCGGTATCCAGTTCATCGAGGATAAGGTCGATCCTGCGATTGACATCTGGGCTGGTCTGCATACTGAAAAGGAGACTGTAAGGCGGTTCCAGCTCAGTCACCTCACAGCCGTTAACGCAGTAAATAAAAGTAACATTTGGACCCAGACGCGGTCTGTGAATTTCCTGGTAATAGCGCACAGCGGGCACGGCCCATTTATCCACATAAGCGGGCCGATCGTCGGGCAAATTCATGAGCATTTCTCGTACCTGGCCCACGTATAGCGGGCTTCGGTAATGCCGCATGACATTAGTGGCCGGTATCATCATTAGGACTACCGCAGGTGGAAGCCATTTCCAGTAGCCGTTCAGTTGCTCTTGCTGCAATCGCCATCCCCATCCTGCTAATAGCCATAAGCCCGGAAAGCTAAACAACATCAGTCTGGGAATGAGGCTATATTTCCCGATCACCGAAGCCCCCACCGCCAGCAAGTATGGCCCCAATAATAAAGCTATGATTGGCCGATCCGATTTCTTGCTGCTTATAAGCAACCACACGATGGTGAGCCCCGATGCCACCTGCGCAAGTACCGTAAATCCAAACCCGTGCTTCAATGGAATGAGACTCAGTTTGCCAGCCTTTATCCAGGCTTCTAATGTCCAGAATCGCCAGGGGAAGAAGAACTCGTTGTGGAAGTTTTGCAAGTTGCTGTCTGTACTTTCACTTTTTAACAGGACCAAGTAGAGGGCCAGGAAACCAACTATCCATGTCGAGCCGATAGCGAGCCATTTCAGTCGGTGCTTCCTTTCAGTGAGCAGGAGATATATCCCCGCACTTGCTATACTGAATACAGCCGGGAAGGATAGCCATATCAGAACGATGCCTATGGGTGTGTACCACCAGCTCGGTTTTGGTTTGCCCAA
This sequence comes from Bacteroidota bacterium, assembly GCA_039025055.1. GTDB lineage: Bacteria > Bacteroidota > Bacteroidia > Chitinophagales > Saprospiraceae > Neolewinella. The sequence goes on from JBCCPC010000052.1 coordinate 11,418, forward strand.
TGCCCAGGCGATCAGTAAGGCGGCTATGCCCATGTCGAGGGCGTAGGGCTTCAACTCACCGATGTACCGCAATGCGAGTGGAGAGACAAAGCAAAAAGCGATGGGTACAACGAGCCAACCGCCCAGCCCGAGTCTCTTCCCGCCCATCCACAGGCCTGCTATCGTCATGAGCCCGCCTATACCTGCGGGTAGTCGCAACACGAACTCATCATAGCCCAAGCATTCGCCTAGTCCTTTCAGCAATAAACAATAGAGCGGCGGTGCATACTGATCGTATTTGAGCGGCCCGAAAAACTCCCGCCAGCTAAGCTCGGCTATATTTCGCGCCAGGTTGGCCTCATCCAGAAAAAGCCCCCGCGCATTGAAGTTGGCCCACCAAAGCCACAGCCCAAAGATTAGGATCGGTATCACGCCCAGGCGCACATCTAAAGGGGAGGCTATCTTTCGCACAGGTCACAAAAGTGGTAACGAAAAAATTGTTGTCCAAAAATTTGTGCCTATGTGTACCTGGGTGCTATCTTTGCCGCCGCTTTAGAAATAAAGCAACGGCTGAGCAGCCAGCAGACGCGGATGTAGCTCAGTTGGTAGAGCGCAACCTTGCCAAGGTTGAGGTCGCGGGTTCGAGCCTCGTCATCCGCTCAAATGAATGCCCCGGTTCCTGTAGAGGAGCTGGGGTTTTTCTGTGTGGGGGGAGTGCCGACCCATGCGGTCTTTGACCGCATGGATCGGCTATTAAATAAGAAGGGCCCGATCGAATAAATTCGATCGGGCCCAAGTACCGACGGCGGGAATATGCCCCCTATGGGCTGAAAGTCAATAAATACAGGGGTTCCGCTGTCTTGTGTGACAGTCATTTGTCGCAGGTCTTTGTCACAGGCTGGTTTGGTCGTTTTGAGTGTGAAATGATATGGTTTTGAGTGCAGCTGAAGATCTTCAGAGAGACCGAATGATATGATTTGAAGCTCGGCCGATCGGAGATCTCTGGATAGAATTATATCATTTAATAAAAAAGGGCCACCACGCACAGCGCAGCGGCCCTCTAGGGGTTAACATTTTGTGTATTTGCAACCTACACTTTGAGAAGCGACTCGTAATACTCTAAGAGAATTACTAAGTAGCAAGCTCTTATATAGGGATCGGGTATAGACTCGACTAATAGCCGAATCTCCCGCAGGTGATGAGAGACTTCCATGAGATACTGTTTTAATTGAACGCGGGAAGCTCAATTTATAACAATGTGCTGTACAAAAGCAACTCATACATTATATTTTTCTTTTATTTAATTGTCGCCAAGTATTTCATCGGCTTGATCTGGGAAGCGATCACGGATGCGCTTCTTGATCTCGATCAGGCGTTTGGCTATGTGCGGTTCTTTGCTGACTTTAATTAACTCTTCAGCTTCGTCGAGCTGGCGATTAAGGCGCGCCAGTAAGCTGACTATTTCTTCGGGAGGGTTTTGATACTTAGGAGTGAGATGAAGAGTTTCACCAGTCTCTTTATTTGCCAATACTAAGTCGTCGATTGTTACCAGCAACGTATCGGCTAGCCAAGCTAAAGCTTCTGGCGTTGGGCTGGAATCACCTCGCTCCCATTTTCCAATAACGGCATTTGTAACTCCCACAGCTTCTCCAAGCTCTTCTTGCGTCATCCCTAGCTTCTTTCGCAAGTACCTGATATTGTTGGGCAAGAACATTAAGATTAAAAAAATTTAATGCTTTATGATTAAAATATCACGATACGTTTTGCAAAAGTCACGTTTCGTGATATACCTTTGGTTCAAATCGAGACAAGGTAGCAAGCCTTTTTGGACTAAACAATAGCCGTCAAAATATGGGAAAGCAGGTCATCCGGAAATACTTCATCAAAAGTCTTCTGCTAGATATGGAAGACTGGCAGCGTGCCAAGACGCGAAAAGACCTGTGTGAGCAGCTGGGTATCAGCAAGGCATATCTCAGTAAGCTCATCAATACGACTGAAGACAGCCCGCGCTCTCTGAGTGCCGAGCAGCTGCAAACAGTAGCTGAAGTAATGGGTGTCTCGATGGAAACGATAATGGAGCCGTACTGCGACCATGTACGGACCCGCGAAAAGGTCGGCTAACGAGCTGACCGGAGGGAGGTAACACTTTCTTGGCAGAATTTACCTCTGAATATCTGTAAGACACTGCCCGGCTTTGACCGGGCAGCTCTTACGCTAAGAATCTTTTTTTCATGAGATTACGTAGGCGGTCTCCCAGGTCGTAGTTTTTTAAGGGGGTATCGCTTTCTCATAATTTGTCTATCAGAGAGCCGTCCGGGCGTGGAATGGCCCGGGATGGCCTTTTGCAGTCACGACCGGCGGCTCTTTTTCAGACGCAAAAAAAATGCTCGTGGAGTGCGATCCACGAGCGATTTATTAACCAGTGAGGGGTTTGGTGCCCCTCAGCATTAGAGTCACAAATATATGGGTTTCAACTTTAAGGATAAAGATGTGCGGCAGATGGCTGCGAATTTGGATAGGCGTGGCGGGGATGAACTCGCATTACTAGATCGACTAGATCGACGCTACGGAAACGAGGGGAAACGGCCGTGGCTAGATCGATACAGCGAGTTTGTGGGGTTGGCCAAGGGCGGTAGCTACATTTGTAATATAGCTTCAGCTCTTGGTCTTTTTTACGTGGTCAAGGTACTGTTTGAGGTGGTGCCCTCTCCCCTAGTAGGAGACATTGCCGGTTTCCTGGTTTTGGGTGTGTTTGAATATTTCAAGCGCAAGGCCAGTGACGGCTTTTGGGATTTCTACTGGGTGACCAGGAGAATACACTGGCTGAAGTTGAGCGTCAACTTGGGGCTATTCGCTTTGAGCTTGGCCGGTACACTTTGGGGTATTTATTTTCTGATCACAGACAATAGTCCGGAGGCCAAGTATGCGGGTGCTAGTGATGATCCGGAGGCGGTAGCTATGCTGGCTAACGTAGATCAGCTACGTGGACAGATAACTGATCTTCAAAGTCAAAATGAGGCTGCTCGGTCGAACACCGCTAATTATAATAGCAAGGGTGAATTTTACTGGAAGCAGCAGACCCAAGAAGAGCAGCGGACTAAGCAAATCACTCAAGTGCAGGGCCAAATAACAGCTATTGAAAGCCAGCTGGCCAGTAAGCACGGGATATATGAAGTGAGGAACGAAGACATTTTGTCTGCCTGGCAGATGCGCAATGACGTGCGCGTAAAAAGCGGTATCGGGCTGTGCCTACTCTTCGAGCTGCTATTCGAGATATGTATGGGCTTTTTATGCCTGTACGATTACAAGAGATTCCAGCTCTTGCAAGAGTTGGAAAAACGGGGGCGGCTCAATCGTGGCCGGGCCAAATCTACCCTGCCTAAAAAGCAGCTGAATGGCCACCCCATGAAAGTCTAGCTAGTCAGCCGGAACCTACGGAGGCGGTACCGGCAAAAAATGACTTGCTAGGCATAGCTAGGCAGGTGAGCGACACGGAGCCACCTGCCACGGCTCAGCCTCTAGCGGAAGCAGTTGGAGCCCTCTACGATGAGCGGAGGCCCCTACCTGCGGAAGTACCAAAAGAGAATCGCTACTTCATTCTGGATTTGGCCAGGAAGAAAGCGAAGGCGAATCTCGATGCGCACCATGCTTTGGCCAGGCGGGGCAAGTGCAGTAAAGAAGCCTACTTGAAAGGCAAGACGACCTGGCAGGGTGTAATGGATGATATAGACATCCTACTGGCCGAAATGGCCTGATTTTATACGGAAGCTAAGAAACACACGGAAGGGGTAGGGTTGCGACCGGCTCTACCTCTTATTCTCTCTCAACCACTCAATTTTAATCCACGTGTCCAGCCCAAGTTTTTATGAGCAGCGCATGGCCGCTCTCAAAGTCACAGACGACAACAATTATATTCAAGTAGAAAACCCTGATGCGGACTATCCGATGCCGAAGGTCTACCGGCAACAAATTTTTCAGGAGGACAACAAGTCCAATATAGTAATCAACTACTACGGGGTAGATGGTAAGCGGATCAACTACGACAAGAAGAGTAACAGCAAGACCGGTCAAGACAAGATCGTAGCCTATCAGACCAAACGGCTGAAGGAGCCTAAAGGCGACATGAAGTATCAGATGCCGAAGGGGGTAGGGACCAAGCCCTGGTTTGCTCCGGCCACGGTAGAGGCGTTTAGAGCTGGCGAAACGATAGAGACCCTGTATCTGACTGAAGGCGTATTCAAGAGCTGGTATGCGAGTCTGTTCGGCTTCCACGTGGTCGGCCTGGCCAGCGTGACCTGCTACCGAGATCGAGAGGGAAAGATGTACCGCGATGTGATCAGACTGATCGAGCGGTGTAAGGTGGAGAATGTGGTGATACTGTGGGATGCCGATTGCAGAGACGTAAGCCTGAAGGACCTGGCCAGGCAGGAAGAGCTGACGCGTCGACCACGGACATTTTTCAGCTCAATTCAGTCTATCCGAAAGCTGGTAAGATATGCCGAGTGGGAAAAAACTAGGGAAGCTCCTAGGGTCTATTTTATGCACCCCAGGCGCGGCCAGTTGGAAGACGACCCCAAGGGTTTGGACGATGTGTTGATGGCCGCCGAGCAGCAAGACAAGATAGAGGTAGTGGTAGATGATCTGAAAGACCCGAACAGGAAGGGTAGCTTCTTTGCTCGTATGGAGATCAGTACGACGGTTCGGCGGCTGGGTTTGTATTTCGGACTGGATAAGAAGAAGCCGCAAGACTTCTACGATATGCACGCCGAGCTGATCGGTGAGAACCAATTCTACTTCAATGGAGACCTGTATGTTTATGTAGAGGGCAGTAACTCTTTAGAGTGTGTTGCGCCCAGCTGGGCAAAGGATGTGATCTGGGTAGGCGATGACTTTTTTCTACGCTGCGAGGTACCTACTGCCCAGGAGGGACTGAATAGGTACAAGCTGATGGCAAGAAAGAAAGACACGCTTAATTTCCACTATGGCAAAGAATTCCAAAACTTCATATCCTACTACACCAGCTTTTGTAATAAGCCGAGCCATACCGACTACAAAGCTGTGATCGAGCTAAACGGCCAGCTGTTCTACAATCGATACTTTCCATTTGAGCACGTGCCTGAAGAAGGCGGGTGTCCGAAAACGATTGAGTTTATCAAACACATTTTTGGGGAGATGCCGGTTAAGCATCCTGTTACTGGCAAGCTGATACCGCGCTATCAACTCGGGTTGGACTATGTGCAACTTCTGTATCAGAATCCGACACAGATGCTCCCGGTGCTCATTCTATTTTCTCCGGAGAACAATACCGGTAAGTCCACTTTCGGTAAGCTGCTGGCGCAGATATTCCGCAACAATATCATCTTCGTCAGTAACAGCGACTTCCAGAGCGACTTTAACTCGGTCTTTGTCGATAAGCTGGCCGTGATCTGTGATGAGACGCTACTGGAACGAAAGAAAGACACAGAGCGTATAAAAGCCTGGTCGACGGCCACGGAGATGACGGTGAACGAAAAGAACGTCAGTCAGTACACCATCGACTTCTTTACCAAGTTCATATTCAACTCGAATAACCCCCGGATGATCTATCTGAGCAGCCAAGACGAGCGATTCTGGATTATTCAGGTACCTAAGGCCAAGAAAGAGAATCCGCATCTACTGAAGGAGATGATCGAAGAGATACCTGCCTTTATCGAATACCTCAACCAGCGCAAGCTGGCCACCGAGCATGAAAGTCGGATGTACTTCCATCCTATGCTGATCCGGACAGATAACTTCTACCGTACCGTAGAGATCAACGAACCGGGCGAAGTATCGAATATGCGCCAGGCGATCCAGGATATGTTCGATAGGGGCGGAGAGGACCGAACGCAGATACTGATGCCTATGAAAAACATTCGCGATGAATTCTTTCCCAAGAGTGCGACTTACAAGTGGATAGCAGAGTTATTGAGGGAGTACTTGGGGGTAGAGCAACTAAAGGATGATAGCGGGAAGCTTGTCTTCATGCGCGGCTCCTACATACGTACTGAGCAAATGCGGCTGGAAGACAAGTATCAGGATGTCGAAGTTGAGGTAGAATGGCGTGGACGGCCCTATGTATTCCCCAGGGAGCTATTCATAGATGATAGTTCAGTTGCTGTAAAGTTCTAAGATTTTAGGTTTGACGTTTTGAGTGTGAATTTGACCTCGGTACGGGCTGTACCGAGGTCTTTTTGTTTTCATATGGTTTTGGAGATCATGGAGCCTGCAACTGAGCTTGTAATGATATAATACCGCAGCTGCTCAGCTGGCCGTCGGCGGGCAGAACTATATGAAAACAGCATATAACAGAACGTACACAATTTGTGAAAAGAAAAATTTGGACTCTGATTTTTTTTGCTGGCAAAGTGCATTTTTAAGTGTGACAAGTGTGACAATTATTTTTTCGATGTATAAAATATTGACAGCCATGGTAGTTGCAAGGCAAAAGGCTTGTCACACTTCTTGTCACACTTCTTGTCACACTTCATGCTCAAGTGTGACAAGAAATATAAAATTCCGAATATTTGAATTTTGCAAAATAAAAAGTGTCACACTTGAACGGTTTGTCACACTTAGTGTGACATGAAGTGTGACAAATAAATCCTTTGTAACTCATTGATATTCATATGTCGGACATATAGAAATTTTAATTGTCACACTTGTCACACTTGTTTTAGGGTTGGCAGGAAATTTTGAAATCGATTTTTTGTAAGAGGCAAATTGTGAAAAGTAGGGTAGTGTAGGGGCAAAAAGAGAAGGCCCGCACGATGGCGGACCTTCAGATCACGGTTGAGCTCTCTCATTGCTCAATTAAAACACAAGACAATGTACGACCTGATTGGTACTTTTTGGTCGTAAAATCTTGTTAGAGTATCAAAACAGGTGTACTTTAGTGCTAAGCCCATCAAATACAGAGGTAAAGTGAAGTTTAATTAGGGCAGGATTAAAGCGGAAGCTAAGCGCAATTTCAGAAAAATTACGAGTCTCTCTCATCTCTGTGTATTATGTGTCAAGCGGAATCTCATGAACGCGCCTACCTTCCTCGTTGTGTAGGGAAGGATGAGCTGCGCAGGTACTTCGGTGTCCCCTACAAGTATCTTTGGTCATCACTTATTACTGATGATCTTATCGAAGAGTGGGGCGGTGATATTGATCAGATCAAAAAACAAAAGCGGTTGACCCCGCAGATCACCAGACGTATATATCTCCACTTTGGTATCACTGATCTCAAAGCCGATTACAGCTCTGAAATAGCTGCCGAGCTGGAAGTCAATCAGGACGTATAAAGTTTGTTGGGGCGGATGCTTTCTAATCCTTCCACAGGGCGCAGATGTGGGGTGGGGTAGGAGAGGTATGCTATTACATTCGGATCGCAATCTTAGAGAATGGGCATACTTCTCAAACTCGTCGGTGGCCTCGGAGCCGCATATTACTTATTCGGGGACAAGGTCACCGCCGCAGTTGCAAGTCGGATCGAATATCGCATCGACGATATAAAGTTGAGGGACTTGAAGATCGATATTCTTCCCCTTCGTGGCATATTGACGATGCGGCTGTATTTGAAACAAAGCCTGGGGATCAATTTGAGTGTCCAGAGTTTTTTTATTCAGTTTTGGCAGGGGAGTACGATCCTTGGAACGGTCAATAGTCAAGATGAGTCGATTACGCTCAATCATGGCGAGACTAAGACAATCGAGCTTCAGCTCACTGTAAAGCCCGGCGACTTTCTGAATCGCCTGGAAGCCATTCTCAAAAATCCCAGTCGGGTTATTGCACCCCTCGACATTAAAGGGGTGATCTATTTCAGCAACGATCAGTCAATCGAGATCGTGCGCCAGGTCAAAATCCTAAGCGTATGATCGGTACTGCCAGCACGGATATAGCGGCACCACGGCCGAATAGAACGCTAAGTAAAAAGCGGTACACGACTAACGACATTGTACAGCTGGTACAAAGAGTGGTGAAAGATCATGCGGGAGATACAGCTCGTTTCGCTAAGCGATTTTCAGCTGATGAGCAGGGGCTACGACGTCTATTCGATTTTGTCGATCAGAACTTCCGATATGTCGAAGACCCGGCTGGCAGCCAGTGGGTACAAACACCTGCGTGGCTCAATGAGCATAAAGAAGGGGATTGCAAGAGCTTCACGGTATTCATTTCGTCGGTGCTTCAGAATATGGGCATCGACCACATAATACGGTATGTGGCCTACGGTACCAGGCAGCTTCGTCACGTGTATCCTGTCGCGATCATGGAGGGTAAAGAGATGCCCCTGGATGTGGTTTGGAAAAAGCAAGATGGCGGGCGGTTTGGTGCCGAAAAGCCATACACACGCAAAAAAGACTTTAAGGTGCGCGGATTATATAAATTGGGCAATGTAGCCCATACGAACATTGACGAAGCGGCTATCATTGGTCAGCTTGAAAATACGCTTGAATCTGTCGAGCAAGTATCGGCATCCATTCCAGACCTAGTCAATGAGGGAATGGGCGACGTTACACAGATGTCGAAGGGTGAAGCCGAACGCCTTATCTGGGCGGATCGTTTCAGTATCTATGCTGAAAAAGAGCCTAACGCCTCTAAGGCTCACCAATACCGCGCAGCTGCAAAGGCTATGGAGCAGGGAGATATTGGTTCAATCAGTGGCATCGGATCGACTTCTTTTCGTGGCCAGGTTGTGGAGATTCTGGCTAAGACCGCTCAGATGAATCAAAAGGCTTTTGAGCCTTTTACTGTCCAGATTCCCAATCCGGTACCACCACATTTACGTGGCTTTTTCAAGGGGATCGGCAAGTTCTTTAAGAAGGTAGGCAAGGCTATCGGCAATGTCTTCAAGAAGTTCGTGAACTGGATGTTTAAGGGGGCTGCTCAGTCGATGGGGCCATTCTTCCTATTCAGATTCCTCAAGCGGAATTTGATAAAAAGCCCCAAAATCCGCAAGCGAATGGAGCAGCAAGACAAGACCTACACCATGATACGCCGCTTAGGAAAATTCGACTCTAAGCAGTTCGACGGATTACTCAAAAACGGGGTAGTCAAGCATATGAATTATAGCCCCGAGGATATTTTCGGCCGCGTAGGTCTCGAAGAGGGGGGTAAGAAAGTAAGTGCTGCGCCTGCGGCTGCGCCATTCTTGGGCAAGCTGGTAGGCTTTGTAGTCAAAGCCATCGGCTTTGTGATCAAGGTCGTAAAGAAGGTGGTCGGCATCTTCAAAAAGAAGCGCAAGGACGAAGCTGGTCAGATCGATGAGAATACGATGTCGGACCCTCGTTTGCTCGAAGAGGAGGTAAAAGAAAGAGAACGCGGTGCAGGCGGTGGAGGCAGTTCGCTACTGCCATTAGCTGCCGCTGGTGTCGCCGTATTGCTGCGCGCATAATCAAGAATCATCAAAATTCCAATCATGGCAACCAAAACACGCCGCTCACCGCTTCAAAAGGCTTACTCAGATTTGCGTAAGGCCAAGGGCCAGTTCTGCAAGGGCAAGAAGTCCAAGACAGATGTGAAGGCGGTCGCTAAAAAGTATGTAGACCGAGCTGTTAAGGCCGGGCAGACACGTACTGAAGCACAGAAAAAAGCTAACCGCGTACTCAGCGGAGGCTGCTCGATGAGCAGTGCCGTAACGGGCACCAAAAAGCGCAAGACCAAGCGCAAGCCCGCACGCAGAAAATCAACCACCCGCCGCCGTCGTCGCTAGACGTAGCAGCTGGTATTCATTCATTAAATCAAGTTGCTATGTGCAGCTGTAATCGCAAAATTGGATCATCTATGGCACGTACTAAGAGCCTTACGATCACACAGGAGGATATCCTGTACGCCTGCGGAGGCGCGCTGGGTGGAATAGCCTTAAATGGTGTACTCAGCAAAGTCCTCGAAAGTCAACCCGAATCGACTCGTTCCGCCATTGGCAAAGCCTTACCGGCTGCCAAGCTCATTGGAGGTGGCTATCTGGCTACTCAGAAAAAGCAAGACCGAAAAATGCGGATGCTTGGTCTGGGTGTAGCCGCTACTGGCACCCTAGAACTGGGTATCAAGTTTGCCCCCCAGTATTTCTCAATTTCCGGCACTGGTGATGTGTTCGACATGCTCGGTGATACCACCGACGTACTTGCACTCCCCATCGTACCCAGTGCGGAATTCGACGAAGTACCTGATACGGACGGTGTCCTTATGGGAACCGATACCGGTGACGAGTACGCCATGCTTTAAGCCTTTGGCTTGACTGAGAAAGTGCCCATTCTCAATCAACTAATCATCAAATCAAATTGCTATGAAACTGATTCAGCGTGCGCTGGCAGTTCGCACGGCACGCCGTGTAGCTAGAAAGCAAGGGCTCAACGCTACGAATAGCCGCCCTCATCAGCTCCATTTGTGGGCACCTCTTTCGACATCTGAAAACCAGTATGTCTTTCCCATCAAAGCCGAAGATCAGGCGCGTATTGCGCCGGGCGTTGGCCGTGGTCTGTTGGACCGTGATGCCTTTATGGCTCACTCAATGGCTGTGGGCATCGTACCTGTTCCCGTGGTCGGAGGTAAAGAAATCTTTACGGCTGCTGCTCCGGTGTGGTTTCCTGACCCTAATGTTTTCGCTGAGGCAGCTGGTGCGGCAACCCTTTCTGAAGCGCAAGCCTTAGAGTCCATCTACTGGGGAGACTTTAGCCTAAAGACCAATGTCGGTGTGCGTATCGATAAGCATCCTCTTCTCCCTTTCCGTACCGTCCAGCAAACACAGGGTAGCGCGACTACCAGCAATATGCAGAATGGTGAGGAATTCAACGAGATCGGTGCCATTGTCAAGTTTACCGGTGGTGATGAGAATGAGATCATCATTAACATCAACTGCCAGGATAAGACGCACCTAGCTGGTACTGCCGACCGTAATAATTACATCTTGATTGCCCTTGACGGAGCCATCATCAAGAGTTCTACGTCTAAGGCTTACTTAGGATAAGCCTCGAAGACCTGCTTAATTTCCGTATGCACAACCGGGCAGGAAATGTCTTGCCCGGTTGCTTCAAAACTTAACCATGTACTCTAATATCAAGCCAGCTACATTCCTCGAAGGTCCGAACGGCCCAGCTGTACACCGTACTCATGTAGTCATACCGCTAGAGGCGAATCAGCGCGAATACAAGCTGGAAGAAAAGACCACCCTGGAAAACAATTACCTGGTGGGGCTGTGGGTGACCAAGCCCGATACTGTGGTAGAGAGTGGCCGTCAAATTGCTGCTGATGCGGTTTTCGATAGCGCGTACATCAACCTTCGCACCGGCACAAATGAGGTCATTCGTAAGCTGTATCTCAGACAGATATTAGACGTGAATCAGTCGGGATGTCCCTACGAGATCAGCATTGCCGATAAGATCAATCTGGTGGAGAGCGAAGTGAAGGTTATGAACGATAGCAATATCGCAGCCGACACGGTCCTCGAAATCCAATTCGATTACGTCGTAAGCCGTCGCCGCTAATGAGTAGGTCGATAGCTTCACTCACTCCGGAACAGCTGCGACAGCGGTTTTTCCTTGAGGAGTCACCGTACTGGTGGCTTCAGAATGCGACGCGAAAAAACGAGCTGATCGGCAAGTTTCGCGATGACGATCCCGAGGTGCGCAGTTCGGAGGAAAAGCTATTGTATAGTTGGATGCAGCTTGAAGAGCTGCTACAAACGATACCCTTTGGTTACGGTCGTGTGGTCTTGAAAAAGAACCCGACTGATAATATTGCCAATTCGCCGCAGCTGTATGTGAGCTGGGGACAAACCCAGGGTAAAACTTCATCGGCTGTCCTTTCAGGCACCGGTGGCCAATATCTTGACATGGAGCGGTTTTACGAACGTATGCTGACCTTTCAGCAAAAGGCCCATGAGACCCAAATGGAGCAGATGAAAACGCTCATGCAGATGGGGTTTGAAAAAGAGCAGCTGGAAGCCGAGATCGAAGGCTTACAAGAGCCAGGCATGAACGAGATGTTTCTGAAAGAGGGTATGGGGTTACTCCGTACAGTTCTCGCTAAGCCGCGTCCAGCTGGCCAGCTCGGCACACTGGGGGAGGGTAGCGAGGCTCCTGCTTCAGGGACCAAGCCAACAGCTTCAACAGCTGAAGGCAATCGTCCCTTCAGTATGGATCAGGCCATCGGCGATATCAATGTGATCCGCAAGTCACTCCCTGGCCATCATCCCAACGACGTGCTTCGCGCCTTGGCTTTGTTCTGTCAGTCTAGCCCCGGTCAGGCAGAGAGTTACATCACCATGCTAATTCAACAAGTCAATGGCTAAGGGAGACCTCAGATTACCGACGTCAGCTATTTCTGCACTTACGCAGGTGGTCACTCAGCTTCATAGGCTGGTCGGTGGTCGCCTTCAGGTACGCAAGATGCAGAAGAAAGAAAATGACTACCAGCTATCGCTACGGCGTAGCGTGTACGTACGATTTATGAATCGTGGGCAGAATCCGGTTCTGATCGATAATCAGATCATCCTGCTATCTGGCGAAGCCTATAACGAGGGCGATACCGCGGGGCCTGGCATCGACCACCTCTACAAGATCGAGTTTCTGGAAGAGAACCCCGATGGGCTGCCAAAGTCTACCGCCGATCTTCCTCACGTATTCCCTGGCAACCTGCTCGACATTCGCTACATGGAAAGGGTGTACTGATGCCAGATATGAGAAAAGAGAGCGTACAGCGTCCGGCTCAGGTGAGTCTGGGAGATGTACAGCTCGACATTGATCGCCCCGATGCCGGGGTGCAAAAGACTTACAGAGGCGAGCGCACAGACAATCTCGTCGGTGCCAACGCCTTGCCCGCAGGGGCTTATTACATACAGGTTAAGCACATAGACCCACTGGGTGGGCAAATACTCGTCAATGGTGAGCCCTTGGGTAACACAGGTGCGAGCTGGCATGCCGAAGACCGTATCGACCGCACAAATAACTCACAAGATTTCTGTGAAGCTGTCGAAATACAAGCTGATGGTACTGCCTACTATCTGCGAGTGAGCTACCCCTCAAATGACCCTTTTGATCCATCAACACTAGAATCATGACTTTCAAGATTTTTTCCTTTCTCAGCCTACTCACTTTTGGCTTAACTCTTCAGGCACAAGTCGGTGACTCCGGTGCGCCCATTGCTGACTTCGAGACCAATCTCATGTGTTGGGACAACTCCGGTACGGATGAGACCATTGTACGATTGTCGCTCTATGTGGTCGGCACTAACGACGCGCCGCGTGTGGTCACTTACCATAATCTTGCAGGCCAGGCCGTTACGCCGAGTGTAGCTGATCTCACCTGGGGAGCATGTTCTGGCGACGTAGTCAGTAGTGGTTCGGATATAGATTATGAGCTGATTGAGCTGTGCGACGATGGTACCCCATTCATCCGAATTGTTCGCATCGATGGCGCAGATGATAGCACTTCCGATCTTGGAGATTACGACTACGATTTCGCAGCTTATACTGTCTCCGGAAGTGTCACTACTGGACCATGCGTGACTACCAGTAACATCTCCTATATCCGCCAAATATTCGATGAAACTTCCGGTACTGTTGCTGCCGGGAAACAGAGCGTAACGGTCTGCAACACGGGCATCGTAGACGGCGAGCTGACCGTAGGCGGTAACGCAGCTGTACTCCTTCCTGGTGAATGCTGGTTTTTCAGTGCGCACTACGATCCCGTAACTCGTACTTACTACCGCTCTGCTGCGATCAGTTGGACGGCTGCCGGTGTCCTGGTCGTAACCTATGCTGACTAATTCAAAATCGATCTCGGGTGAAAAATTGGCTTACATTTTTATTGGCTTTTTGCTTGCTGGGTTGCTGTCGATGCCAGGTTGCCAATACCGTCGATGTCGAGTATGTAGAGTTGTGCATGGTGGACAGCTTGCCAGATGGAACCATTAATCAGTTCTTGCGCATCATCCAGTTTGGGAGCCTAGAAACAATGGATCTCAGCACTGCGGGTGAGGCGTATACGCCCACCGGATCAGTAAAAACCTGTGAGCAGTTCGACCGCGAGCGAGAAGATCAACCTGGTCCGCTCGACGATCTTTATGGAGACTGCCAATGCGCCTATACGATATCTCAAGAAGCTCACCGGGTTATTGACATACGTGGAGGTTCTACCCAGGAATACGACGTGGAGTTTTATGAGGTCGTAAAGCGAAAGTGTGGCAGCCAGGAAACGGGTACTGAAGTATATCGCGACACTTTAGTCGAAACAGGGGATATTACTTCTAGCTGGCACATCAGTCAGACGCTAGGTTTTAGTGCGCCTGGTCAGTTCATAGACGACTACAACATCCGTTATTACAGTCCTGGGGGCATTCAGTCAGTTGTGACTGTCGATCTCAATCCCTCTACTGTACAGGCTTCATATCCTTCACTTACCCTCAATGCAGCAGATTTTACATTTGACGGGTCGAATGCATCTGACATAGCAGCGGCTTATCAGCAGGTGTTTCAGTTTGTTATCGAAGACCTGGCTGGTACTGCGCCCAGCAATACTTTTACTTGCTTCGCGGCTTTTTCAACTTCGGTAGTTGTTCGCTCGAATTTGCTCCACGATCCTGTATTCCCCTATGCGATCAACTACACCAATGACGATGGCAATTTTTCTATCGCTACCAGTAGTAGTTTCCCTATTACGCAAGCTGTTGGAGCGGCAAGTCTTACTACGCGAACCAACGATTACACCGATGAGTGTGAGACGATCTGGACGCGCATGTCCGATATCTACATTCGATATGATGGACTGACGCCGCTCAATCTTCAGCCCGAGTTAGACCCAAATCCCAGCCTTCAGGCAGGAGCTAGTAATCCTACTGCTTTTTGTGATGTCGATCCCGCAATTTGTGCGCAATTCGAGTCTAGCACTGTCGATATTATGGGCTGTATCGAGCTTTGTAGCGATCCGGAATACTTTGAAGTGTGCCTTGCGGATAGTCTTAATGATGGCTCGCTAATACGATTTAACCGGGTGTTCGACTGGTCTGATACGACCTACACCGATTTTACTGAAGACTACTCGGGTAGCTATACGCCGACTGGGAATATTTTGACTTGCCGTGAAGCTGATAACCTTGACGTTGACACATTTCAGGTATCCATTGTCGAAGACGAAAATTGTCAGGTGCTCAATATCCCAAGTGCACTAGAAGTCACAGGAGGTCTTTCGCTATCAGTTGGTAACTATCATTCTGTATCGATAAGTGTAGTCGAGGGAACAGTGTCACTTAATATCGATGGAAATTCCACCATCTCTCTTCCTTCAGGTTATTCTCCTACTTGGACTGCCCCTGACCCTTGCGACTATTTAGCTCCATCCACTTTCCTCATTTCAGCAGAGCCTAACAGCCGAGCGATCATAATCTTAATACAATGAAAATTCTCTCTCTCTCATTGCTTTTAACTCCTCTCTTTTTGGCAGCCCAGACAGACGCCTACTATGTGGTCTCCAAAGGCTATATTGATCAAGGGGACTCTATATCAATCTATCACGCTGACACCCTCGTTAATGGCTTAGATTTATCTGGTGGAGGAGGAGAGGCACAGCCTGATACAATAGAAATACCTACCTGGGTAGGTAACGCATCTACGGCCACAAACTTGAATGGAAATGGTGGCAACAATTACATAAGCTGGTCTGAAAGAGACGCTTCCGAACGGGTGACTGCATCCGGTAATCAAATTACAATTGATGTGGCCGGACGGTATTCATTTAGCGGTGGGGTCAGTACGCAAGTATCCACAAATCAGAGATTTGCTGCGCGAGTATATCTTGAGAAAAATGGTACTAAGCTCCCCGAATGGTATGGTACTGGGTATATCCGAGCTACAGGCAATCAAGATCAGACTACCTTCGCCTTCAATTTCGTGAGTGAGGCTAGTTCAGGCGACAGCTATCGTATTCTAGTCGAAAAAGAAGCAGGAAACAATAGTGCGGTCAATGTAAGTACAGGCGGGACCAGCTTAATTGTAATGGCCTTAGACGGTATAATTGTCGATGGCGTAGTAGGTCAGCAAGGTCCTCCGGGCGTAGGTCAGCCAGGACCGCAAGGTGATGCGGCAACGATAACTGTTGGTACCGTAACCGCCAGTAGTCCAGGAGGTGCCCCATCGTTTACTAATGTAGGTACTCCAAATGAGGCTATTTTTAATGTTGTTCTTCCACGTGGCGATACTGGCCCTCCTGGCCCACAAGGCCCACCAGATGGAGACGGTTTCACAGGAGGTTCTTATGATCCTGGTACAGGCATAGTGACTTTTACCTCAGATGATGGTCTTGGCTTCAGCACAGGTGACCTACGTGGTGAAGATGGTGATCCTGGTGCGGCCGGTACTGATGGAGACGGATTTACAGGCGGTAGTTACAATTCATCTACTGGTATAGTGACCTTCAGCTCAGATGATGGTCTTGGCTTTAGCACTGGCGATCTACGTGGCGAAGACGGTGATCCTGGTGTGGCTGGCACTGATGGAGACGGTTTTACAGGCGGTAGTTACAATTCATCTACTGGTGTAGTGACCTTTACTTCAGACGATGGTTTAGGCTTCAGCACTGGCGATCTACGTGGTGAAGATGGTGATCCTGGTGCAGCTGGTAGTGATGGAGACGGTTTCACAGGAGGTTCTTATGATCCTGGTACTGGTGTAGTGACCTTTACGTCAGATGATGGTCTAGGCTTCAGCACCGGCGATCTACGTGGCGAAGACGGCTCTTCAGGTGGCGGGGAATATGCCCGCGCAAGATCAACGGGGCTCGTCTTTCACTCGGGCACAGTAATCGCCAATATTGGTAGTGCTGCGACATCGTCAGAGTTTACGTATTCTGGGGGCAAAATCAGATATACCGGGCCTTCAGGAGCAACTATTATGTTCAGCTCTTCAGTAACTTTTTTAGGTTCTGCCTCGGCTAATCCTGACCCCGTTTGGACTTTTGAACGCAGTATTAGCGGAACAAACAATGTCTATGCGCATACCGCCCATGATATTCAATCTGGTGAATTTATGACCACTGGATTTACCACTATTGAAACCAATGTTCAGACCAATACGGAATTCTTCTTGGAAAGGTCTGGTACCACACAGGATTTTACGGCTGGTATTTTTATTAATGCAGTGAAGCTGAACTAATGCCTTTTTGGATCAAATATCTTTTGGAAACGGGTGCCCTGGCAGCCATTGCTGGTGGCGCATGGAAAGCGTGGATGCAATGGGAGCGTGTGCGCTATCAACGAAAGATGGCTAAGCAGCTGAAAGGGGATAATCATATAGAGCAAGCTCTTCAGTCTATTGTCAATGATACACCAGCCCACTACGCTCAAGTGATCCGGATACACAATGGAGGTAAAGAAATCAGCGCGGGATTACCTCTTTACATGACTGTCTTGCATGAGCATACAGCGTGGGGCTGTTTCCCACTCAAAGAAAGCATACAAAAAATGCCAGTGGACAAGTCTTACCGCAACAAAATTGCTGAGCTGGTAGAGCGCAAGGACGTACACGTCGCAGTGGATGATCCAGATTTTAAAGACAATACACTCCAATCGATTTGGAGGCATATGGAAGCCAAGTACGCAAGGTCGATAATCATTTCTATCGGACAAAAGGGTATCTATTTTCTAAGAACTACATCTCGCACTGATCCAATTGACAATCCTTATGATTTGCAATTTAGACAGTGCATATCAAGATTAAAACCATTTTACCCATGAGTCACCAAAGACTAACGATGAAAGCTCTTAAAAGTGAGCTTGATGAACTTAACCAGACAATTAACGAAAAGCTGTCTGGTATTACTGCTGAAGGTAACCAAGCTTCACCAGAGCCACAGGAAAAGAAGTATCTGGTCGTAGGCCGGGTTGACTTACCTGCGATGGGTGGCCTGGCTCTTCCCAAAGGCGTTGGTTTCCACGCCTACGTGGACACCATTGTCGATCATAATGAAGTCGAGCAGCTGCTCGAAGTCATAGAGGCACTTGCCGAAGAGGAGTACCCGAACCACGTGGGCATACACCTTCACGCCGTTTCAGAGGTTACAGTCTCAGAATGATATGATTTGGGCGGTCCTGGAAGATCTTCAGGACTGTCAAATCATATCATTACGGCCGCATCTGAAGCTCGATCGATCGCTAAAATGATATGAAACCGCCGAGCGTGGCGTATTTGACTTTTCTAAAGGATTTGCTATGGATAGTGTAAATGCTATGGACATCGTTGGTAAGACCCTTTATGCGAAAAAGCGAATCGCGCTTTATAAGCGAGCTGAAGACGGAGTCGAGCCATTTATGTACGTCGAGCCTGGTCAAATAGTCGGTGTTGTAGCTTCATGGGTGGAGCCATCTAAAGTTTCTTACATAAAGCGAAGTCACTTTTACTGGGAATTTGAAGACCCCAATGGAAGGCTTTACTACGCACGTCACACTTCGACATCTTTTCGCGGGAGGGCTCTTGCAAGCCAAGGCGTATTAACCACGAAGCAAAAGCTGGAGGCCGAACGCCTGGCCAGTCTCCCCTGGTACGAACGTCTGGGCAATCGCGCGCTTACCGGAGCTGGTTTCTTGCTGGGTACTTACCTGGCCATAAAAGCTCTTAAATGAAGATTCGTAACATCCTTATAAGCTTGGCCATCTCTTACGTATTTCGCAAGTCGATATGTGCGGCAAGCCAGGTCGGCAATACCGAAAGAAATCGACTGAAAGTAGTTAGGAGAAAGGCAAAAGCGATGACTGAAGCTGATGCCATTAAGGAGGTCCTCAAGGCGGTTCCTCGATTCCGGACGATTAAGTTTCAGGAGGCAAAAATGATATGGAACGTTTGGAAAGATGATCCTAATTGTCTTTTGAACCCTAGAAAAGCCAGGTATGAAAAGCTGTTTCAAAAGTATTCATTCATTCTAACTGAAGAAGACTATGTTTTACACGATTATTGGCGGCTTACTGGCCTTGGGCGGCATCTTGTGGCGGCTATTCAAGCAAGACTCAGAACCTACGAGCTTGTCGCCCTCGGACAAGACTTATTCCCCCTCGATGCCGGAATTAGAGCTAGTCGAAGAAGACCCCGTTCTAACTGAAATTCTTGACACCATTCCGGTCATACAGATGCCTGCCGTCGACCCGGAAACAATCAAACCTGTTATGGCTTCATTTGACATCGCTTACAAGATCGTGGCTAACCACGAAGGCGGCTACCAAAAGCTAAAGAACGATCCCGGCAACTTCAACTCCCGTGGCCAGTTGGTCGGCACCAACTGGGGGATCAATGCCAAGGTATATGAAGGCTACCTCGGCCGTCCACCTTCAGAAAAGGATATGCGCGCTATGTCGAAGACCACCGCGAAATCGATTTACAAGCGCAACTATTGGGACCCCATCAAAGGAGATCAACTCCCAGATCAGCAGTTGGCTAATTTTATGTTTGATGGCCACGTAAATCATGGCTCATGGGGGATCAAGCTCATGCAGCGAGTGTTAGGACTTAGGGAGGACGGCGCGCTAGGGCCAATCACGCTTAAAGCAATACTCTCCAAAAATCCGCGTGACTTGTTCAATGCCTACAAAAAGGCTCGAATACGATTCTATCATGGCATCGTAGAGCGTAAGCCTGAAATGCGCCACCCTTGGCTCGGTGTATGGCTGCGGCGAATGGACTCATTTGTTTATAAAAGTAGCGGCAGCTCACCGAATGGCCAGGTTGCTCAAAATACCCCAAAAAGAGACGGTGGTGGCCTGACAGCCGTCGCCTTAGCAGCAGCCTTTTTCCTGTTGTCATAGAGGTATGCCCACCTCGAGAGATTGCGCATTACTCAATTAAAATTCATTGCGCAATGGATAATCAATCCAACCTATTAGGCTACGCTGAAGTAGCCGATACCCTCGCAGATACGATTGAGGTGTACCGTATCATCAAAGAACCTCTCTCTGATGGTATCGACTTCACCGACATTCTGCCATTATATGAGGCTTATCCTCGCCTACGTGAGATTTTCAGTGATCGCCAGACCTTCGTCGCTGAGTTGCTTGATCTTACTCCACAGGAGGCTACTTTGGCTCTTGATCAAGTAGCTCAACGCGTGGGTGTCGCACGTGATCAGGTAGAGTATATCGCTCTTCGTTCGTTCGACATCGCAAGCCGAGTTTACCGCCTGGCCATTCACAACATCTCAGAGATCAATCTGATCCGCGCTGAGTTTGCTTTGATCGGCAAGATGGGGGAGTCGGAAGGGCCGCTACTGCTAGAAGCTGCCTGAAGCCGTGTCGAGCGGCATGCAGAACGAATTGCCGCCGTTTCCGGAGGCAATCGGAGATGAGCTAGACGAAATTCGTATAGCGGTGGGACTAGCCAAGCAGTATCTCGAAAAAGCTGAAGAACTCCTAGCAGATGCTAGTCGTAGACTTCAGCGTATCCAGGGGCAGCTGGCCAAACCGAAATCTCCAAACGCCAAGCAAGCCGCTTGACGTTAGCTGGTGCGCCATCACCCGAGTGGCCACCAGCTTTTTTATAATTCGCTTCAATGGCCACTGCGGATATTCAAAATTATTATATGGTTTTGAATCATCGATCAGCTGATCAGGAAAGAGAAATTATATAATTTCGGTTACTGCAAGATCATCAGCTGCGCTTTAAATTATATCGTTTTTATTTCCTGGTTTTGATATGTGGACAGAAAGCCCATATCTTACAGTCGCCAAGAAAGAGTCACAATCGTGGCTAAAGTGCCCGCTCAGTCGACGCGGGCACACCTTCCTCAAATTTCACATTCTCTCATTGCAGCCTGATAGCACAGCTATCTAGGCCCAACTCATTTTATATGCCAACGAGGAAGGCAGCTCCTAAAAAAAAGAAAAAGGAGCCCAATCAAACATTGCTCATCAGCAAGCTCGATAGCGACGCGATCACAGCGATCAATCAAGCAAAGCGATACTGGGGTGAGACCGTAACGACAAAAGCATCGCTACGGCTTATACATGGCTACTGGGGACTTCACGAAGAACTCAACGATACGCGCAATAAGCTCGCCGATCTGCGGCGCACTCACGGTCTGCTCCTGGAAGCGATAGACGACATGCGCCAGGCCCGCGAAACCATTTATGGAATAGTAGAAAAAGGGAGGCCATGAAAGCACTAAGGACACTTACAGGTCATCTGATCCTTTTGGCTAAGATTAGCCTGTTCACCATTATCATGTATAACATAATCATGCTCGGGTTCGAGTACCGACGCGCTGAGCATCAAAACATCGAGCACCATGAAGATTAGTAAGAAAAGGGCATTAAATGAGCTGTATATCATTCAAGGATATTACAGTGAAATTTTGCTTGAAAAGCACGAAAAAAGATCCATTACATTAGATGAATTTAAAGCACGTCGCGCTGCCCTAGATGCTGTAATTCTAGCAATCAGCAACACGCCTAAAGACACGTTCGATTTGTTAACCGTGTGGCCTTCAGCGAGGCGATCAGATAGGCAAAACACATTGTTTGGCTCTGAAAGTGAGGGGGTATGAATTTAAAATGGGGAAGGTCGTTTTTCTTGTTTGATATTCCGTTTGTAGGAGTTACAGTCCATTATATGAAATTCAATAAAGGAGTCGTAAAGTACATGTGGCGAAAGCCTGTCTACTATTATCAACCCACATTGGATGCAAGGAGAAAAGACCACAAAATTGTAGGCTCTCACAAAGCCATAGTTTTCTTTCTCGGTCATGCACGTCTCAATATAACATGGGCAAGAGGCAGCTAATCAAAAACATAGAAATCCAGGGGCTGACATCCCCAAACCGCAAATGGATCAAGTAGCTTCTTTAACCTCCGCTTTGTCTCCGGAGGGGAAGTGAACCCAGGTTGAGCCTCCTGGTCAACAGGCTCTGACTTTGGCCGGAGATTCAAAGGAACTCCACCTGGTCACCCGGCAGCCCGATCAAAAGACGGGGGTAGCTGAACGGAGGACAAGCGGATAGCGTCCGTGGACCCAAATAGGCTTCAGGTTCGATTCCTGACTGTTGACTAAAATAAAAAAGAAGGCAAGGGCATGAAGTCTTAGCAATACGAATCTTTAATTAACCACCAGCGCGTCGACGCTGGGAAAATTCCGTAGAATGAAAACTACAATAAAAAAAATGGTCTTAAATCCAGAATCTGAAGACATGGTGGAGGGGCTTTACCTTCAACAGGCCCGCGCGGATGAACTCTTAGAACTTATTAAAGTTGTTGCTGCTAAAGGTCTGCACATGAAGGATTTTAATCGGATACACGAGATTGAAGAGATTGTATCTTTTGTTCGTGACATTCAAGAGTATACTTTTTGTATGGCTTCTCTTGAGATAGTAAAACAAAAAATGAGAAATCCTTTTGGTGTGCTATTTGATGCCTTTCGTTCTATTATAGATGATTAGTTGCCCCAATGAACCAAGTGCCAACGACGGCGCATTTTTTCACGCTGGACGGTGGCGCATTATTATCAGTATATTATGAAGACGTGTAAAACTTGCAAGTCTAATAAGCCTCTGACTTCTTTTCATCGCCAGAAGATGGCATCGGATGGATTCAGGGCTACTTGCAAGGATTGCCTGAACGCCAATTACCGATCAAAGTACAAGGAGCGAACTCCTGAACAAGTACAAGAAGCAAAGGACTATCAGAAACAATACAGGAAAGAAAATCAAGAAAAAATAAGAGCTTTACAGAGGCAGTGGAAAGCCAACAACCCCGAAAGGTCCAAAGAGCTAAATAAAAGGAGTAGAAGTAAGCCACAATCAAAAGAAGCTGCTAGAAAAAGAGTAGCCAAATGGATAGCAAACAACCCAGACCGATATAAAGAAATTCGATCAAAATCTAACAGTAAGATCAAACGTGAATTGACGGATGGTTACATCAAGTCGATTATATGTGGAGACTACTCATCAGGTCTAACCTTTGATGACGTTCCCCCTGAGCTAGTCGAACTCTGGCGACAACAGATTTTAATTCAAAGAAACATTAAAAATAAATCCAATGACTAACAAGCAATTTGCCAATGACTTTCTTGAATTAGCAAAAAAGGTGATTATCGAAGTTTCAGAAATCGACCCGGATGACCCAAACGCAGCGGTGAAGCTCGCTAAAGCCCAGGAAAAAAACGCTGCTATTAAGCAGGCCAACAATACGTACAGGTCAGCTTTGCAGCATGACGTGGCTCGCGCCAAACTGGAAAACTATAAATCATCATTCCTTGACAAGGACGCTTGATTGCTGATGATGGACAAGGCGCAGCGCGGTAATTCTATGAAAAAGACACAGATTGGATGATTAAATTTATTTTCTGGAGTATCATGCTTGGCTGGTTAGCTTGGAACGTAATTAGCCTATATTGGATATACAAGAATAGAGAGTACTGGCCCTGGCTGATACTTTTAGCTTGGATCGATGTTTTGATTTATGGAATTGCTTTTAATTGAATGGACAAGCACACACGCAGCTGCTTTTCGGTTGGCGTGTGTGCGTAATTGGGCGATGTTAAATATTTCTAAAATTTTCACTTCCACGTTTGCACTATTCATTTCTTTGTAGTATATTTGTGGAAACGAAAGCGAGAGACAAACTGCCTCGCTTTAAAACCATAAGACATGCAACTGCTTTCTTTTCCCATTAAAGGTATTGAGATAAACAACTATTCTGTGTTGAAATCTGTGCCTACAATTCAGCCTACAGCCTTAGAAAATTATAAGGCTGACTGGGGTAATAAATTTGAAACTAGAATGGTATCCGACCTGACAGTGACCCATCATGTAGTGATGGCTACCCCAAAAACAATGGAAATATACTATGCAGCTAAGAG
>JBCCPC010000053.1:0-34730 GCA_039025055.1 Bacteroidota bacterium
CTATTAATCACACTTAATCGCTGTGATTGACTTCGGCTAATCTTACCAGATTTCAGTATCTTTTCGACTAGTTGAGGTAGGGGAAGGAGTTCGGCCATCCTCAAAGATAACAATATTTAGTGGCTACGCCACTAGAGTATTCCACCACATAAAATCTAAATCACCAGAGAGCATGGCTCCTCGCTTGTCATCTTCATGCATGTTATTTGCATTGATTATTTCAAGTATTGTCTCTGGGTCACATTGAAAACCCAGGTAGTAGGATGCATCAATTCCAAGTTCGTCTCCAAAGGCATACAGCTCCTTCACATCCGAGCTAATTTTGACATTTGTCAATTGCTCGTAATGATATAGATTGTTTTTGGTGTCTGGCTGGTCCGAATCAAAAGACGGTAGGAATGGATTACAAGAACTGATCGTAAAGGCGATCAAACTCATCCGCAAGACGTAAGTAATCTTCACGCCACCCATTTAAAATTGATATTTCCTGAAAAACGTCGGTTGGTAAGAAATATTCTCATAAAACTTTCAAAGATCTAAGCGGCTACTTTATCCTTTTTCATCCGGAAATAGGCCACGAAGCTGAGTATGATGGCTGCGCTGGATACGAGAGTCATTACAGTACCTGGAACGAATTTGACATGACCGCCCAGGTCCATAAAAAGGAAGTAGCCCAAGTCAGCCAGGCCGCCAGTGATAGCGGCTAAAAAGATGGCATTTTTGTTGCCCTTCCAGATGTAAAAAGAGCAGATGAGCGTTACTACGCCAATCCAAAGTAAATTGAAGCCGTGCTGGCCTAGGATAGCTCCAGCAGCGGCCGGATAGTCGACCTGTAGGGCCTCGGGTTCAACCGCATCTGCAATACCACTAACGGCACCAGCGATGTCTCCGTTCAAAATAAAGCTATCGGTCATTACGCCGGCGAGAATGTGTACAGCCCCCCAAATAAACCATAAAACGGCTGCTACCTTCAGAAATAGACCAGTGCTTCCCATGGCTGTAGTTTTAGTACACAAATATCGTGTTGTGTTATCAATTTAGGCTTACGATTTCTTAAGAGTGTGGCCCGCCCTTCTTGTATCGCTTGCTTTTTACCGTACTTAAAGTCTCTGGTGTGATTCCTAAAAAGGAAGCAATCATCTTTTGTGGAACTCGCTGAACCATATTCGGATAGGTATCTACGAAGTGGTCATAGCGCTCTAACGCATTTGAGCTGATGAGCATCAGGATTCGGTTTTGAAGCGCATGTAATCTTTTGGTGAGGGCTGCAATATTTTGCTTTTCGCGCTCGAGATCTTTAGGCAGCGCTATCACTACGGAGTTTTCGATGGCATCGATAACCAGAGCCGATGGTGTTTCCGGACTATTGGTGTCGGCAATGACCCAGCCTTCTGGCGCAAACATGAAAATGTTTTCCTTGCCATTTTTATCTATGGCATAGCTACGCATTAAGCCTGATTTGACTAAGTAGACCTTGGTGTTCAACTCGCCACGTTGCTGTATGATTTCTCCCTTTTTGAGGTGTATCGTTTTCAAGTGTGATGGATTGATATTTTAGCTTAACTTAAAAAACACCATTGTTATTAGCTATTCTTCCTCCGATGAGTAGTACATATAGCCGCATGAATAAGCTCAAGGGCTGTATGGCATCCCAATGTTCTACGATCTGATTATCCACCAGCTTCCAGGTGTCTATGATGTTAAACCCTCTACCATCATCGCCTCTATGCTTGATTTTTGTTGTAGCATGCGAGTGAAAGGTCACGTAGTCACCATCGGCATAGATGTGCTTGACATCGTAGGTGTACTCTGGTGATCTTTTGGCAAAATCCTGTACATAATTCACCAGGTTTCTGATGCCATCAGGAATGCCCCTGCTATGCTGGGTATATGGGTGATGGCCAAATTCCTTGTTCACATAGTCGAAGTTGTGATTGTTCATCAAGTTTTGAACGAAGTCCGTCATCCGTTCTACATTCTTCATTTCCTGGTCTGACCAGCTGTCTTTCTTTAGCTTTTCCAGATCGATTTGGATGATGCTCATACTTAGATATTTTACTAACTTGCAAAATGCAACTGTGCAAATATACATGTAAGGTTGCAAAATGCAAGCATTAAGCTATAAAGTATGCGATCAGACTGTCCATTGAGCTATGCCCTCGACTTTTTTGGAGACAAATGGAGCCTCTTGGTCATCCGAGATATGATATTTGAAGGCAAGCGCTTCTTCAATGAATTCCGGCAATCCAAGGAACGTATAGCGACCAACATCTTGTCTAGCCGCTTGAAAAAGCTAGAGGCCATCGGCATCGTTGAGTCTAGGGTATACCCTCAGCTAAAAACGAAGAAAGAGTATCGACTGACTGCTAAAGGTATAGACCTAATCCCCGTTCTAGTTGAGATGATCGCTTGGTCGGCCAAGTATCAGGCTGGTCTTGCAGTTACCGACGATTTTTTAGTCAAACTCAATCAAGACAGAGAAGGCGTATTGGCTATTATCAGATCTAACTCAAAAGAACGATACGCTGTAAGCGACTCGGCCGACTAGAACGCTATTTACTTTTAATACAAGCCCTCATTCACATACTTTTTCCAGAGCCCTTGAGCATGTTCCAAAAATACCGAAGGCTGCTCTTTAAAATCAATCTCATTTTCATAAGCGCCATGGGTAGCATAGATCATATCGATCTCAGATAAGCCAGTCGTATCTACTTTTGAATAGTCATATTCAAAACCACTACCTACTTCCTTAAGAGACATGAAGCCGCGCAAGCCCATTTTCGTATCATTCTCGTGCATGAGTACTTTCATGCCCAAGGGGGATACATCGCTTCGACAGCCCAACTTATAGACCAATGTGGTTTCTGTAAAGCCATCATCGTCCAGGTCAGTGATGGTCGTCGAATTCGGCAATAGCCCTAGGGATAGGTCAAAAGGGCAGTTCCTTTGGAAATCGTAGATGTCCCACAGCAGCTCGTAATCGTTTTCGGTTTTTATATACTGCTCGCCGTATAGTTCTGCGTATTGGTCGCCATAGTCTACGATGTTTTCTTCCGCTTCGTCGAGTGGCCCGACTCGCGATATAATCAGGATGTTTTCACCGTTTTGGTCGTTCCATTGCTTGGCGAGTAGAAGACTACCTTTTACTTCCAGATCGTTTGGAACTTCAATGTCGATAGGATCGGTAACCTCAGTACCGACGACCTCATCGGGATTAGATACGACTTCTCCATCGCTTTGGACTTCTGGCTGATTGCATGCAGCAAGCGAAGTGAATATCATTATAATTGTCAGAAATTTGTTCATACTGAGTCGTTTAAGAACTTGTCTAAATTTAGCACTTCGGCCTACATCCGGCAAATTTTACGCTGCCCATCGTTGCTTCATCAGTCATGTGGCTTAGGCCACACTCCTTCTTTGCGCCTTGATCAGCATAAAATTTGCTCGGCTTCGGCTCAAAAGCTAAGTTTAGACAAGCTCTAAGACTTAAAGCAAGATAGAAAGGGTATTTTGCCTGATAGGAGTCTATAGCAGACAAATGTAATGATTCAAAGCCGGGTAGGAAATTTCTTATAAATCCTAAAGACAAAGCCTTGGGTAGTGTTTAATTCTAAACCGAGCGTATATATCCCATATTAAGGTTTTAATTTTCGGCCTTTTCTGATATCTATAAGGGTCTACATTGAAAGGTTTGACAATCTTGATAATTAGTTATTTGTGTTTGTTTTCAATGAAAAAAAGGTGATGCCTAGCCCAATGGTCGAAGTAAAAACACCAACGATCGTTAAACCTGACATTTGGTCGGTTGCTGAAGTAGCCAGTATTAAAACGCCTCCAATTAATCCTAAAAAACCGCTAATAAATCTGGGAATTAAATTTCCCCATTTAAAATTTATACCTAAATTGACAATAGCAAAACTCAATATGATTTCAATCATCCCGAAAATCAAGATAAAGTAGGTGCTGTGACTCAGGAAATCATCTAAACTTCTGGCGTATAGAGCAAATATTAGTCCGAATACAATGAATCCAACACCTTGAAATAGATGGTACTTTTCAAAAGTGTTAGCTTCTGAAAATGGCATTGAAGATTGGATGGAGGATGCGCCTCCAAGAATAAATAGTGTTGGGACCAAAAATTTAGCTGTACGGATTCCAATGGTTTCTGCACCTAGTATGACTAGCCCTGCCAGGAGCAATGCGATACCGGTAAAAGTTAAACTTCTTGAAATTTTCATAATCCTATTTTAAGAATATTTATTAATGACGGTGCTCATTGAATATTTTTTACACATACGGAGTCAATGATTTAGAATTCAAATCCTAGGTGAAAACCGTGTGTAAATTCATTCTCGTCACCAGCAAGGACACCTAATATGGGGCCGATGTGAATTTGATCAATCACAAAGAAGTTGATTTCAGCTTCTGCATAGGCGGAGACACCAAATTCTCGATGTTCACCTGCCCACGAAAAATTCGGGCCGGCGTTAAAGGTGATGCTCTTTGCTATACTCCAGCTACCAATAATGGAAGTATCATAGAGTAATTCGTCTTCGGCTAGTTTGGTGGTTAAGGATAAGCCCGTACCTAGCTTTCCGTTAAACCAGTAAGTTAGATGAAATTCGTTGCCCACATTTCCTTCATCTTCCTCTAATGAGTTGCTATTTATTATGGATGCGATTACCTCGAAGTACCCTCGGCTATGTTGCTCCAGAGGAGTCTCGTGATTGTCGTGCGCCTGCGCACACACATGGAGAATTGGCGCAATTATGAAGTGAAGAGCTATGGAAATTTTTAAAGTACTTTTCATGTTTTTCTATCTTTTAAATTTGCTACTTCGGGTTCATCTGTTTTGGTATTAAATAGGCCTAGTGGCAAGAGCGACCAAATTATCAGGGTAGTAAAATAGACGGCCTCTGGAAAAATATTGAACCAGTTTGCCATCAGAAGGCCTCCAACCATAACCACGTGGCCTCCAAAAGCCCAGAGGAAGCCGCCAAATATTTGTCGCTTATAATTTGGAGACTTTTTTAATAAGAATTTTACAAATCCAATATATAGCGGAATAAAAATAAGACTTGAAGTCAGAATGCCTGGATTATATTGAAACTGGACCAATCCAGCTAGAATATGAACTACTCCATTCACTGCAATTATATTAGCCATACAGATTAATGGAAATAAGTGCTTTGGACTTCTCCAAATGCCTAGTGCTCCTACCAGCCATACCAACGAAGTGTTTATGATAAAAATAGCTTCTTTGGTTAGAGGTTTCACAGCGGAGTCAGAAGCCCCTAAGCTGTTGAGAATAAATTCATTGTTGAATTGGTAAAAGGCATAATAATTGCCATACAAGTCGATCCAATGCTCTTCGTATTGATGTATGATGTAGGCAATGAGCATGCCAATAGCGATCAAGCGGTAATTTTTAAAGTCGTTTTTACCAAGAGAACCTTCGCTTAAGGAAAAGGCACCGATCAATAGAAAAGGGATGGCATACGTTCCGATTTTCATCCAGTTGTTAATCAGAAATTCGTATTGACCAAAAGGTAGCCAGAGCATGGCGAATAATAAGACGATACTAGTCAGGAGTGATTTTGATTGACTCATTCTGTTGCAATGATTGGTCGATATAACTGTCGATACTCCATGCGCCTCCACCAGAGAAAAACAGATAGAAAAGGACAAAGCAATAAAGTACGGCCAGTTCTCCGCCGTTAACAATGGGTAAAAATGATGTGCCAAAGAAGACCATGAAGTAGGCTACGGCCATCATTCCGCTTAGCACAAAGGCTGTCCAGCGAGTAAATAAGCCAATCATGAGTAATATGCCTCCCAAAAATTCCAGAATACCTGCAATCCAAAGTAAGGTGGAAAGCTCACCATGACTTCCTTCAGTAGGAGGATAGCCAAACAACTTTTGCGTGCCGTGCCAAAATAGTAGAAATCCTACTATAACTCTCAATAGGGCTAAAGCCTTGTCTTGCCAATTGCTCCAAAAGCCATTCATGTCAAGTAGATTTAATTTAGAAATGAAGCCCTGAAGCCTATAGCTCGAAGAAGAGATCAATGGCAAATATGTTCAAGTCCCTGTAAGGGTCTGAATTGGCAAAGAAGGAAGAGTAGGTAAGCTCTGTTCTCAAGAGCCCGGGAACGATCTGTTTATATAAAACAACGTCAATCTCTTGGCCGAAAAAGGTGTCATTTTCTTGCGAAGAATAGTTATGGTACCCCAGCCACCCACCGATTCCCCATACGATAGTGGTGGATTCTGCTGTGAAATAGAAATTGTGCAATCCTTCAGCCGGAGGGTCTATAAAAACATCAGAGATTCGGTGCAAACGCTGACCGGTCGATAGCGGAAATTGATATGAGGCAGCGCCATCGTCGGAACTTGCTAATTCGTACCCGAGGCTAAAAATGCCTGCTTTGGGAATTGAAACACCTATTTCGGCATTGATCAGGAATGCATCGTACTCTGTCGGGTTGTCTCCATATTCACTTTGGTAAGCAAATGCAGCTTTGTATTTTATAGCTGTTCTATCTATAGGCAGGATACTTCGGTCTATAGTGATGCCGTATGTTTGGCTGGACTTTGCTGGTGCGTCATCTTGGAAATCGAGTAGATGACCGAATACCCCCATTCTTATCATTGGGTTTTTATAATAGCCCAACATGAAAGCATGTGAATCACTTCTCCAGTCTCCAATCTCAGCTAGCAAACGATTGACCCTGTACATGTAGGCGTATTCAAACGATAACCCGCTATAGTCATTTTGGATTTTTCCATAAATAGCATCGAATGTCTGATCATCCTGACGCGCTGTGACATTTCCAATAAAGCGCTCGTCTTCTACAATAGCGGCCTGTTGCCCTACTTTGAACTGTAGCGTTGAATGATTGCCAATCGAGTCCAGGTAAGAAACCCTCAGCTTATTTAGCTCTAAAGTTTCAACATCAGTTACATTGGTTCTTTCGGTTAGCCCGTTTATTCCGTCAAAGAATAAATCTGGCGTAATGGCCACGACACTTTCACCTTCTATATAGATTTGAAATCCTTTATAAGATTTGGTTAAATAGCCGAAGTTGGTGCCGAAAGTAGTGGCGTGAGAGGCTCTCAGGTCCTCTTGGTTTGCGTGCCAATATCTAAGTCTGCCATTAAATACAAACTCGCCGGATCTAATGCTTGTACTAAGAGAGCCGTCTTCATCTGTTTGGCCGTAGATGGGAATGCATAGGACCAATAGCAGTAAACCTGATAATACCCTTTTTAGATGCAAGGAGTAATTATTGTAATTCATAAATAAATGTTGTATTGGGCATTCAGCTACCCCTCCGTTGTAGCCATACCGATGTCGTAGAGCTTAGAGAAAAATCAATCTTCCGACGATGAGTATATATGCGGCAGTAAAAAGATTATTTCTCTCCAACTACTTCGCTGTCGGTATATTGAAGCAAATTAGTTTTAGAGGTAAATAGGTAGCTAAGTGGACTAGCTAGTGAAAAGTGATTGTCCAGTAGGTTTACTTATTGGTTGCCAGTTTGGATTCAATCACCTTCCACTAGGAACTAGCTATTCCAAGAAATTGTGAGTCACTACAAATGCGTGATGAGGGTTCTTAAAAAGAGGTTTTATTTGAATTTAATCGACAATCAATTTAGGCGGACGCTTCCCTTCTATGAAGTCTCTTATCATCTGACTGACTTCTTCTGGCGCTTCCATAGCTGAAAAATGGTTGGCCTCTACGAACTGTACGTATCCATCAGCGACGTAATCTGGCGATCTCGCGTATTCTTCTTCTCTTTGCGCTGGATCTTTAGTTGCTTGTAGAAAGAGTATGGGCATGGTCATGTGTTGAATCAAATTATTCATTCTATGCTCTAACTCTATGTCAAAGCTAGTGTGGTAGGTTTGAGCAACCGCCTCGGCAATGCCCTCAGTACCGAACTCTTTGTAAATTCGATCCATATGCTCAGGGCTGACTTCCATAGACACCCAGGCCGAATTATAGGTAGCCGTTATCATGGTTCCATCTTTATAATTTTCTGGATTTGCTAAGTTTTCGTGAGATGGCCTAGGTTGTCCATGGGGTTCATTGAATGATTGCTGCATTCTTATCCAGCTGGTTACCCGCGTATTGACGCCTGGTACGGCCATCATGTTGTCTGCAATGCAACTACCTCTATCGTGAGAGACCAGGTCGAATTTGTCAATTCCCATTTTGTCCAGAAGCTTTACTAAACTACTGGCTACCCCTTGGTGAGACAGATCTTGATCAAGACTTTTATCGGATTGCCCGTACGCCAGCTGGTCGACCGAAATCACGTAATAGTCTTTTGCCAGCTCTCGCATTTGGTCGTGAAAGCCATACCATGATTCGGGAAAACCATGTATCATGACTATTGGTAACTTGTGGGGGTATCCAGCGGTGACAAAGTGCCAAACAGAGCCTTCAACGTCGACGAACCAATGCGTGCCAAAGACATTATTGCCCAGGTATTCTAGCTCTCCATGGCGGTTAAAAGATCCGGCTGGCGGTGTAGCCGCAGGGTAGCGATCCATGTCGTTGGTGAATTTAGCCAGCTCGTAGGGCTCGTAGCTTATAGGCACTCCTGTGCCGACGTTTGTTAAAACATCTGGCATAGTCGCGAGAAGATCTCCCTGATCTTGCTCTTGTGCTAGTAATGGAATAGTGAATAGCGCGAGTACAGCGAATAGCAAGCACGCTTTACTCATCGTGTGGCTTGAGTAGGATGTTATATCCATCTTGTTTTCGTTTTAGATAGGTTCAAAAAGCTAGTAGTCAGGACTACTAATTTCTAGGGCACAATCTACGCGGGCAAATAAGCTAGAGACAAGGTCAAAAACGGCTTTTCAATGGTCAAAAATCTAAACATAGAAAGAGATGACTAAGCTTGTAGAGCTCTGAATTTTCCAGGAGTCATACCGGTTTTCCGTTTGAAGAATTTTAAAAAATTAGTCGCTTCGGTAAAGCCTACTTCATGGGCTATCTCCTTAACAGGATTGCTGTTTGTGGCCAATCGGCGCTTTGATTCTAAAATAATGTAGTTGCTTATATACTCTTTGGCAGATATATTTATAAATATTTTACATAAGTTGTTTAGTTGCTTAAGAGTCATGTTCAATATAGAGGCATAGTGTTTGGCTACTCGTGTTTCCATATGTTTTGATACAACGATTTTCTGAAACGCTATAAATTGATTGTAATCGCCAGCACTCAATTTTGATTCATTACCTATATTGAATTGTGCTTTTAATAAAAAAACAGTCAAAATAGATGCTATTATGTCAAATTTTGTTTTTCCTGATTCAAGTAAAAGCTCCCTTTTTACAGCAATAATAAAAATCTCCTGATCCTTAAAGTCTTTAAAAAGAGGAAGAGTCAAATGATAATTATATAAAAAATTTATTTTTGAAATAGCAGATAGCGAAAAATGGCGAAGTATAAATTCTTCTGAAAAAATAAAAATGTAACCCTCGCGCTTTGATGATGTATCAAATTTATGAATTTGTTCTTTGGAGATAAATAAGCAATCGCCTTTGCCTACTCTATAGGGTTTGAAATCGACTTCGTGAACTGTTTCCCCCTCAGTTAAAAATAGTAGGATATAGAAGTTTGTTCGATGAGGGATGGAAGGATCTATCTTCATAGATGAGTAAAAAGATATTATATCTGCTATGTCAAACAGTTTAAAAGGAATGGCTTTTCCAAAATTTGGAGTTTTGATATTTGTCTCTGAAGCCATTCTCAATTGCTGCGATGTTTGAACAGATATTTGCTATGAGGGTAAAATTATAGTTTATAGACATATTGAAATCCACCTATAAAGGTGAAAATAAACTTTTCGATGGTAAAAATGTGCGCGGATAAAGCTATCTAAATTCTGGTATTCCTGAATTCTAAAGGGGTGGTACCCGCAACCTTTTTAAAGAACTTCACAAAGTTTGTTGCTTCTTTGAAACCACAATCATAAGCTATTTGCTTGACTTGGTGGTTTGTTGTTGCCAATTGACGCTTTGCTTCTAGAACTATATAATGGCTAATGTAATCTTTGGCAGTTTTTTGGGCGTATTTCATACATATTGTGTTCAGTTGCTTATAGCTTATGCCTGATAAATTGGCGTAGGCCTTCGTTGCTCGTGTAAACATATATTTAGACTCGACTAATTCCTGGAATTGTAAAAACCTCGAGTAGTCATCTTCGTCGAACCCCGATGTATTCTTTGTGTTTAACTGTACTTTCAATAGCAGTACAGTAAGAAAAGAGGCAGCAATATCAGATTTGATGCTCCCGTGGTCTATTGATAGCTCATACTTTAATGCATTGATAATGATGTCTCTACCATCAAAATCTTTGAACCTTGATATACTTAAATTGTGGCTATATAGAAAGTTAATTTTTGAGTAAGCTGATGGGGACATATGGTGGAGCATGAATTCTTCTGTGAAAATGATGCCATAACCTTTGTACTGTGAAGATTCATCAAACTTGTGTATTTGACCCTTAGTGATAAAGAGACAATCGCCTTTTGTCATTTTACATTTCACGAAATCTACTTCGTGTACCATTTCGCCTTCAGTAAGAATTAGTACTGTGAAAAAATTTATGCGGTGTGAGATGAAGGGGTTTTTACTTTTGGTAGGCGCAAATGAAAAGACATCTTCCATCTTTACCAATTGAAAGCCAAATTCTTTCTCCTTGTACCCCGCAGTGTCGAAGGTCACGGTTTGTAGATCGTTCATTGCACTCGAAAATCTAATAAGGGAACCAACATATGTGTAGACACAAAAATAGGTAGGGAATTTTTTTGGTAGACATCCTCGTTTGTCAGGATACGACAGAGCAAAGCCCAAAGTCTCTAGAAAATGTAAAATATAGACCGGCAATAAGCTTCAACGCGAAGCTCACTGCTCTTCATCACTCATCAAAAAGGTAATAGGAATGTGCAACCGTTTGTACCAGGCGCGCTCAGAGTGGTCTTCGCCTTCAAACTTCAGGCTAGCCCAGTTCTGATCATTGTAACCTTTCGATACCATAATACTGTCAATGGCATTTTGGAAAGGCTCGTAGAAGGCGTCCAGGGTTTCTGTCCCAAAGTCGAAGTATATCCGGTGCGTTTCAGGGTCCGGCAGTCGGTCGTTTAGATAACTGGCGAAGGCCGCTGGGATGGGGTTGTTTAAAGTATCGAATGTGCCCAGCCAGTGCGTAGATAGGCAAGCAGCACCGCTGAATACTTCCGGGTATTCGCAGATCGCGTACATCGAGATGAGTCCGCCCATGCTAGAGCCGGCGATGAAGGTCTTTTCGGCATTCGGATAGGTCGCGTAGTTTTTATCTATAAAGGGCTTCAGCTCGCGAACCAGAAATTTCAGGTAATTGTCGGATTGTATTTCATCTTTGAATAACCGATTGTCGGGGCTTCCAAATGCTAAGTTGAGCAAGGAATCCTGAACATCCTCTCCTAAACGCTCGAACGGCTTTTGAGGGAAATACTCGGAGTGCCTCAACTCGGTATTCCAAACCCCTACTACGATCGTCTCTTCGATTTTTCCACTTTCTATCAATTGGCCCATTGTCTCATCTACACCCCACTCCTGCTTATTCCAGCTCTTAGTCGAATCGTATAGCATCTGACCGTCGTGCATGTAGAGTACCGCATACTGATCATCGGCTGAATATCCATCGGGGAGCCAGACATCGACGTTTCGTGAAGCCACGTATTCAGAGGGAAAGTCTTCGTGTCTTTCTAAGGTTCCGCTAGAGATATCTACTGGTGGTGGATTGGAATGATCTACATGCGTGCAATTGCTTGAAAGGAGCACGAGGAAGAAGATGAGATATAGGTGGTTCATGCAATTACAGTTCAGATGGGTATATCATTTTTGGTGGTGGGTGCGAACATGTGTAACAAAACTACGTCTTTTAAGAACATTCCTTTTATAGTCCTATCAAACCTCAAGATTCCTTAAATTGCCGCACTAAAGCTTAAACTATCATGTCTTCCACACAACCTTGGTTATCCAATTACCCGACTGGCGTTCCGGCAAAAGTCGATCCAGACCAGTATACCAACCTGAGCGAGCTACTCGACGAATGCTTCCGCAAATACAGAAAGCAGACGGCCTTTTACAGCATGGGCAAAGGGCTGACCTATGGCGAGGTAGACAATCTGTCTATGGCTTTTGCGAGCTACCTGCGCTATCGTGGCCTCAAGCCGGGCGATAAACTGGCGATTATGATGCCCAATCTACTCCAGTATCCGATTGCTTTATTCGGGGCTGTGCGGGCAGGCGTTGTCGTAGTCAATACCAATCCGCTCTATACGCCGAGGGAGATGAAGCACCAGTTCAATGATTCTGGTGCCAAGGCGGTACTGATCTGTGAAAACTTCGCTTCCAATCTGGAGGAGATCATCGATGATACGCCTATCGAGTTTGTCATGATCACGAGCATAGGGGAAATGCTTCCGTTCTTCAAGCGGACAATGGTCAACTTTGCGGTGCGAACGATCAAAAAGATGGTGCCCAAGTATAATCTGAGCAGCACTATTCCATTTTCTACTTGCCTGGCAGAAGGCCGAAAGCACAAAATACAGCCGCACGATTCTAAGCCCGACGATATTCTCGCCCTCCAATATACTGGTGGAACTACTGGGGTGAGTAAGGGAGCCATGCTTACACACAAGAACATGGTGTCGAATACCCTGCAATCTCGTGCATGGGTCACGCAAGGCATAGACGAATCTTCAGGTACGGTCATGTGCCCGCTGCCGCTATACCATATTTTTGCTTTTACGGTCAATTGCCTGACCTTCTTCAGTCACGGTATGTCCAATGTACTGATCGTGAATCCTAGAGACATCGGCTCTCTCGTCAAGGCATTCAAGTCCTACGATATGGTAGGCATGACTGGGGTGAATACGCTCTACAATGCGCTCAACAACAACTCGGAATTTCAGCAACTCGACTTCTCGGCGCTGAAAGCAGTGGTCGGTGGCGGTATGGCTGTTCAGCGCCCAGTAGCCGAAGCCTGGCAGCGCATTACGGGCATTCCCCTGAGTGAAGGCTACGGCATGACAGAGAGCTCGCCTTGCGCTTCCATGAATCCGATCAATAACGACGGACAGATCGGCACCATTGGTATGCCACTGCCGAGTACGGACATGCGCATCTGGATCGAAGAAGAAAGTCGGGTCGGTGCGGCAGGTGAAGTCGGCGAGATACAGATCAAAGGGCCACAGGTCATGAAGGGCTACTACAATCGCCCAGACGAAACGGCCAAAACGATCAAAGACGGCTGGTTGTGTAGCGGCGACATCGGCATGATGCAGGAAGATGGCTTCTTTAAGATCGTAGATCGCAAGAAGGATATGATCCTGGTATCGGGCTTTAATGTCTACCCCAACGAAGTAGAAGAAGTGATTGCTTCCCATCCCAAGGTCATGGAAGTAGCTGCTGTGGGTATTCCGCACGAGAAATCAGGTGAGGTCGTCAAGGTATTTGTAGTCAAGAAAGACAAGTCCCTCAACGAAAAGGAGGTCGAAGAATTTGCTCGCGAAAATCTGACTGGCTACAAAGTGCCAAAAGCGATTGAATTCAGAGACGAACTGCCCAAAACCAATGTGGGTAAAATTTTGAGGCGAGCACTGAGGGAGGCATAGCGATAAAAAGGCTGATGGCCCCTTTTATCGCTTTACAATTCTCTTCGTCGTAGATAAATTGGCAGTTTCTAAACGAACCAAGTAAGCCCCTGCTACCAAGCCGGAAAGATCAACTTCAGAAAAATAGCGATCGAGTCCGCCTAGGCTCAGTACGCGCCGTCCGAACAGGTCGTAAATTTCTATCGAGCGTATTTTTTCTATATCAGAGAGAATATTCAGCCGAGTTGAAGCAGGATTTGGAAAGACGGAAATGTCTATAGCTTGGGCTTCTGCTTCATCTGTACTGAGCAGGAGGTCGGCCTCTATAAAAGCCTGCTCCAGATCGATGATACCTTGGCCGTAGACGGCGTTGGGACTCTCGTTGCCAGGAAAACCTGCGCAATCTTGAGGGCTGAACATCGGCTGGGCAGACGATCTGAAAATCTCTTCGATCTCAGCAACTCGACCAGCTAAGTCTGGGTAGGCGGAGATGAGCAGCGCAACAGAACCCGCTACATGAGGCCCCGCCATAGAGGTACCGGAAAACGTGCTGTATCCGCTATCGCGTACCGCTGAGCGAACGTTCACACCCGGTGCTACGACCTGAGGCTGCAAACGGCCGCTGCTGTCGATCATGACCGGGCCGCGACTGCTGAACCCAGCTATGGAATCGTTACTGGCGATGGCCCCCGTTGCAAAAGCACTGGCAAAAATGCTGGGTGGAGTTGTAACGGTCTCGCAGTTGGGGCCGCTATTGCCGGCAGAGGTGACGACCACCACGCCGCTGGCGCGCAGATTGTCGATAGCCGTCTCCATGAGTGAAAAGTTGCCGGGGTTGCAGCCTTCGATTTCGGGGCATGACCAGCTATTGGCGATCACATCGGGAGCCATGCCAGGGTCGGGCTCGCTGCCGTCTATCCGCGTAGGTGCCAGGAAGAACTCAAAGCATTCGATGTAGCTAGCCGGGCTGCCCCATCCGCGCTCCATATTGCGGCAGGCGATCCAGGTGGCTTCTGGGGCGACGCCGATTTGATTGCCCGCGCCGTCGTCGCCGATCATGGTGCCCATGGTATGGGTGCCGTGGTTGTTGTCGTCGCAGGGTTCGCTGGTGCCTAGGCCGCAAGGATTCTCGCCCTCATTGTTTAATGGGTTGATCTCGCGGATGGCGTCGTGCCAATGGTAGTCGTGTGAAACTTCGCTGCCTTGGTTGCCACGATACTGTTTGTTTAGAGCGGGGTGAGACCAATCGTAGCCTGTATCTTGCCCACCGACCACGGCACCTGATCCGCGTATGCCTTGCGCCCAAAGTGCCGTAGAGCCGATGCGCTCGACACCCCATTCTATAGACGATCGACTCGAAGCATACGCTGTAGTTTGCCAGCCCAGGTCTTGTTCGATCCATGGGTTTGGGTCTAAGCGTTCCACCTGCGGAAGTCTAATTATTTCAACAGCTTCTTCTGCGGAAAGCTTCGCCCATACGGCATTGACAATGGAGAACGGGCGGTATTCTGTGTCCTTGCCTTTTAAATAGGCTAAGAGTGGAGCCTGACTGCGCGCTGCCTGCTGAGTAACTAGCTGATGCACATATTCGCCGCGCGCTTCTTTGCTGGTAAGCGTCCAGGCCAGCGATGCGTCTGGCTGGTCTTTCATCACGATGAGCACCTCTACGCGGTCTTGAAGTATCCACGCTTCGGTGAGCTCGGGGGCGATGCGAGCCTGTGCGAAAAGGGTAGAGGTGATGATCGAAAAAATGGAAATAATGGCAATACGTGTCATAGCGTAAAGATAAAGATCAATACAAGTTTAGTCATATAGCCGGGCAGCGGCTATATGACTAAACCCTATTATCTCTCCCAAAAGCTAACATCCCCCATTTCTACCTCTTCCTCCGGGATCATATGATAAGATTCCCATTTGGCCTCTGGCGTCAGGGCCTTGCGATAGGCCAAATGAATGCGGTGCGGGTTAGTCCCAATCGCCTTGCAAGAGGCGATCATAATATCGTTATGTCCGCGAATGGTGGCCAGCTCCATGTTTTCGTAGACGCGTAAGATATGGCTGTCGCCCTCGGAGTATAGCTCGTGAGAGAGCAAGGCGTACAAACCTTTCTTTTGGTATCGGGGGGCTACGCCCAGCGCAATACCCTTGAAGTTGCGCTCCTTTTTAAACTTAAGCCGCCAAAGGAAACGGGGTAGGGTGCGCCAGTTGAGTTTGCCTTTAAAGCCCTCCATAAAACCATTGATGTCGGGCACGAAGCCCCCGAGGCCCACCGGGCTGCCGTCGGGGTCGTAGGCGATGCAGGTCAGGTAGGGGTCCATGATGGGCTTCATGGCCACGAAGGTGGGGTAGAGCTGCTCGCCGGTCAGGGGTTTGAAGTGGGGTTTTTCGTGAAAGGCTGCGTTGTAGGCGGCTGCGAAGTCTTCGGCACCTTCCCGGAGCTTGTTTTTGGAGACGCGCTTGGTGGTCAGGTTGTAGCGCTTTTTGATGCTGGTGCCCAGGCGCTTAAGTCGCTCGGCAGGCACTTCGTCGAGTCGGCCGCGAAGGGTCAGGCTCTGCTCAAAGGGGATGTAGCCCCGATCTTCAAACCACGGCCGATAGTAAGGCGGGTTGTAGGTCTCTTGATAAATAGGCCGGTACCAACCCCTGACCAGGAGCCCCCAAAACTTATCGCGCTCGCCAAAGTTAACAGGTCCTTCGGCTACTTGCATACCTTGCTCGCGCAGCCAATCTTCGGCGGCGGTCAGCAGTGCGTCGGCTACTTCATCGTCTTTGATAGACTCGAAATAACCTATACCGCCCACGGGTATGCCCGCCACTTCGATATTCTCCGGGTCGATAAAAGCGGCTACCCGACCGATGGGCTTGCCCGCGTCGCTGTAGGCCACCCATATACGCGCTTGCCCGCGCTTGAAAGCGGCGTTTTTATCAGAAAAGATGGTCTCCAGATCGTTCTGCAGGGGGTAAATGTAAAGTGGGTCTCCGGCATAGATGGGGTCCAGAGCGGCGTGAAAATCTGACCAGGTGGCGGGTTTGGTGGGGGTGCTTGCTCCGTTTTTATCTGGAGCGTCCGACCTGCGGAAGTCTAAAATTCTGAGATGCATGGGTGAATTTATGGGGTGAAGATACGGTGGAAGAACATGTAGCGCATTTTAGAACATGGAGAACATTAGAGAGCATAGAGAGCATACAGCAATAAGACCACAACTGGCTCCGTAGGGGTCTTCTAAGTAGGCAGGAAGGTCTGCAAGTGCGTAGCACTAGGGCCTTCCAACCCATCCAATCATCAAAAAATCAAATTAATCCTATCATCTTCTCCTGAGCGCGAGCCAAGCTCCAATTAGTATGAGCGGCACACTCAGCCACTGGCCCGTACTCAGTAAGCCGAGGCTTTGCTGGAGGCCCCCGCCTTGATCGTTCTTGAAAAACTCCCAGACAAAACGGGCGCCGAAAATGAGCAGAAAGAATAGGCCGGTCTGGAAGCCTATTCGTTCGGAAGAGTTTAATTTTTTAGAC
The DNA here is from genome assembly GCA_039025055.1 of Bacteroidota bacterium. Classification (GTDB taxonomy): domain Bacteria; phylum Bacteroidota; class Bacteroidia; order Chitinophagales; family Saprospiraceae; genus Neolewinella. The sequence goes on from JBCCPC010000053.1 coordinate 17,177, forward strand.
TTCCGCAGGTGGAGTGCATTCCCCGAATGCGCGAGATCTCGCTGCTGGTCCTGTGGATCAGTTGCAGGATGGATATTTTCCTCATTATCCAATACCTTTTCATTTCTGAAGCCAACTACTTTTGCTGTCTCCTTTTGCTCTAGCCAGAAGAGAATCGCAAATACAAGGAGATAGCTCACTGCCTCATACAGTTGTACGGGGTGGCGAGGCACTGCACTAAGACCGCCTTGTGCCCGCACAAAGAGAAAAGCCCAGGGCTGATCAGAAGGGATACCCACGATCTCGGAGTTCATCAAGTTACCGATGCGGATGAGCCCGGCGGTCAAGGCAACCGGTGCCGCTAAACGATCGCAGACCCACAAAAAGGATTTCTTACTCACAAATCGGCTGAATATCCATACCGCTAGCAGCCCACCGATAGCCCCGCCGTGACTGGCCAGGCCACCTTCCCAGACTTTGAAAATATCTCCTGGCTGGCTCTGGTAGCGTGCCCAATCATAGAAAAATACATGGCCCAACCTGGCGCCGACAACGGTAAATATGACCAGTAAAAAGAAGAGCCAGTCGAGCCAGGCTTCTGGCAGGCCGCGCTTCAGAAAAGATCGCCTCACCATGATGTAGCCGAGACTGAAGCCTGTAGCAAACATCAGCCCGTACCACCGCATGCTAAAGCTGCCGACAGAAAAGGCAACATCCGATACATCCCATATGATTTGGAGGAGCATGACGCTAAAGTATGAACAGTTTTTTTGCTTTGCCATTTTTGCCCAATGGGCAAAAATGGTAAAGCAATAATGGCTGATTTTTATCGAACAAAATCGTCTTTAAGTCGATCTTAATGCCCCAACTTTTGAATAACAATTCCATTACACGCTTTTTTGCATCAAATTCCAGATGATCTATGCGTGTCTTTACTCTTTTGATCTCACTATTTACTGCTGGTAGCTTGTCTGCCCAAACTCTGACAGGTAGACTGACCGACGATAATACCGGCGAGCCGCTACCTTTCGCCTCCATCTACGTGGCCGAGACTGGCTCTGGTACCGTAACTAACGAAGAGGGGGATTATTTGCTTCGTCTTTCACCGGGTACTTACAACATCAAGTTTCAGTCTCTGGGCTACGTATCTCAGCAGCGAGAGGTCAGCATCACCTCTACCGATCAGCGATTGAATGTAGCACTGAATCAGCGCGGACTCGACTTGCAGACCGTAGAGGTAACGGCCTCCGGCGAAGACGTCTCTTACCCGGTCATCAGGCGAGCTATTGCCAAGGCGGGTTACCACCGCCAGCAGGTAGATCGATATGCGGCAGACGTTTACATTAAGGGCACGGGAAAGGTCAATAAAATACCTAGGCTTTTTCTGGCCATGATGGACGAAGAAGATAGACAGGATATCGATACGACTAGAGTCTACACCGGCGAATCGGTAAGTAAAGTCATATACGAAAGACCAAACTCTTTTCGGCAGGAGGTTATTTCCCTCTACCAATCTGGTTCGGCTCAAGCTGATGCTACACCCTTTATTTTCGGTAGTTTTTATCAGTCGGAAATTGCCGGTGCATTGAGTCCACTATCTACCCGGGCATTCGGCTACTACCGCTTCGAGCACCAGGGCACCTTCTACGAAGACGAGCGGCTCATCAATAAGATCAAAGTTAGCTCGCGCTCGCGAGGTGACGATGTCTTCAATGGCTATATTTACATAGTCGAAGACGATTGGTCTATCCACAGCCTGGACCTGGAGGTTTATAAATTTGGAATTCGGTTTGTGATCAAGCAGACCTACGCGCCACTACAAGCTGGGCTTTGGATGCCCATAAGCGGTATCATAGACGTGTATGGATCTTTATTCGGTGTTCAATTTGAATATCACTATCTCAGTACCCTGTCGAATTACGAGGTAAAACTAAACGAAGAGCTTCCAGAGTATATCGAAATCATAGACGAACGAACTCAAGCCGAAGATGCCAAGCGCGTGCGCCAACAAACCCGTAATCGCGAGTCCGAAGAAATATTGGCCGACGGAGGTGAGATTACGCGCAAAGACCTACGCAAACTACTGCGGGAATACGAGCGTGAAGAACGCCAACAGCTGGAAGAACCAGAGGTAGAGCGAGAGTTTACCATCAATAGCGACTCAGCTGTGGGCGTGGCCGATACGGCCTTCTGGAATGAGATTAGGCCTATACCCCTTACGGCGAAGGAAAAAGAGTCTTATGTGATCGATGCATTAGATGCTAAAGAAGACTCTTTGCAATCGGTGCAATCTGAGGAAGGAGGATCGATTTCCATAGTCATTGGCGCAGACGCAGACGGAACCAATGTATATACGACTCGGAAGGGTAAGCGTAAGCGTTGGCGAACCAGCATCTTGCCAGAGCCTTTTTTCAATCCTGTAGAAGGATATGTACTTGGAGCTCGATTGGGGCTGAGGCACCCGAGTATTAGCCGAGGGGCCGATCGACCCAGATCGGCAGAGACGAAACTGTTTGTTGTACCCAGATATGGATTTGCCCGAGAAAAGATGACGCTACACGGTGGGCTCAATTTAGAATGGAACAATAATCGCAATACTTCAGACTGGCGAATAGAAGGCGGTCGCAACCTAAGGCAATTTGATCGCAATGGTGCCATCGATCCCTGGCTCAATGTATTCACCTCCTTGCTTGGACAGGACAATTTCTTGCGATTGTACGAGCGGCGATACGTTTCTACGACTTTTTACCGAGCCATAGAGCAGGATTGGGCTTACACCCTCGATGCCTCATACGAAGACCGCAGCCAAGTACGCAATAACTCCAATGCCGCCTGGTTCAAAAATGACGAGGAAGTCTATCTGCCCAACTTTCCGATCAACAACGAGCTGCTGACGGATACGCGTATACCCGTGGGCCAGGCGCGATCGCTGAGCTTCGGTGCCGAATTCCTGTGGCGACCAAATCAGAAGTACACCCGCTCAGGCAAGCGCAAAGAGCCGATCTCCAATAGCTCCCCTGAGCTAACGCTGGGCGTTCGTACAGGCCTGCCTGCGCTGGGTGGTGAGACAGAGTTTGTGCAGCTGGAGGCAGGCTACAGAGATCGAATAGAGATCGGTGTTCGCGGCCGTTTAGACGTACAACTGAAAGCCGGTTTCTTCCCCGTAGACGAAGTTGTCGACTTTGCCGACTTCAAGCACTTTACCACCACCAATATTGTCATCGGCTATCCCGATCCCCTAACGGGCTACCGCTTACTGCCGATCTACCTCAATAGCACAGCTCAGGAATATGGTCAGGCTTTCGTACACTACCAATTCCGAAAGTTTCTGCTTACTCGCCTATGGTCTATCCAAAAACTCGGCTGGCGCGAGGATGTATTTGTCAACTACCTATATACGCCGACTAGTGAAAACTACACAGAGCTGGGCTATACCATAGACGGCATTTTCCGCTTCTTGCGCGTAGAGTTCGTCACCAGCTGGCGCGACTTCGAGTATGAGGATTTTGGTGTCAGGCTGGGCTTCACGACTAATTTTAGCGGGTTATTTCAGTGATAGGGATTAGATTTGCTTTGACCTCCAGGGTTATAGCATCGCTAACTCACCTATCTAAGATGTACACCAAGAAAGTATTCGGAGCCATTGACATGGCCAAGTGGACGCGTTATGAAACGCTCTTTTTCACGGCTTACGTAGCCGGAATTGTCGCACTTTACTATTTCTTCGACCTCAGCTGGCTTAGTATTCCCTGGACGCCCCTGGCACTTATCGGTACAGCCGTTGCCTTCGTGATCGGCTTTCAAAACAACGCTGCTTACGGCCGCATCTGGGAGGCGCGAAAGATATGGGGTGGGGTGGTCAATACCTCTCGTACCTTCGGCATGTTCGTACAAGACATGGTGACTAATGAGTACACCACCGTCCCGCTATCTAAAGAGGAATTGCAGTACGAGATCAGAACTCTCACCTACCGCCACATTGCCTGGATGACGGCCTTTCGCCACGCTATGCGCGTATGCAAATCATGGGAGACCATGAGCGAGGAAAGAACCAACAGAGAATGGCAAGATATGGTCCACCCACCCGAATGGGACTCGGATGTGGAAGACGATCTCAGACCGTATCTGTCCGATAAGGACCTGGCCTACGTCATGAGCAAGAACAACAAGCAAACCGCTGTCCTTTACCTGCAATCTCACCACCTGCGGAAGTTAAAAGAAGAAGGTGCTATATGGCCCTTTGCCTTCCTTCAGTTGGAAGGCGTACTGGAAGAGCTATTCACTTTGCAAGGTAAATCCGAGCGCATCAAAAACTTCCCCTATCCACGCCATTTTGCCTCCCTCAACCACTACTTCATGTGGATTTTTGTCATGCTGATCCCACTGGCCATCGTACCACAATTTTCAGAAATCGGCATGGGCATGATGGATACACACCCGCTCGTAGGTAGCCTATTCGTCTGGCTAGCTGTCCCATTTTACGTAGCCGTGGCCTGGGTCTTCCACACTATGGAGCGCATCGGGCGCACTGGCGAAAATCCCTTCGAGGGCTCAGCTAATGATGTGCCTATTTCGACTATCGCGAGGGGGATAGAGATCGACTTGCGCCAAAATCTAGGCGAAGCTTTAGAAGAGATACCTGAACAGTTTCCTATAGTATATGATACGCAGATGTAGGGGATATTTACCCAGCCACCTCCTCCACAATCCCCGTATCTACCAAAATACGGCCGCAGTGCTCGCAGGCAATGATCTTCTTGCTTTGCGAGATCTCCAGCTGCTGCTGGGGTGGGATGGCGTTGAAGCAACCGCCGCAGCTATTGCGCTCTACCGATACCACAGCCAGGCCATTGCGGTAGTTTTTGCGGATGCGGTCGTAGCTTCTAAGTAAGCGGTCTTCGATTTCTTTGCGGGCCTTGTCGCTCGACTTGCGGAGTTTCTTCTCTTCCTTTTCTGTCTTAGCGATGATGGCCTTTAGCTCTTCGCGCTTGGTTTCGAGTACATCGGCCTTGGCGGCGTGGCGCTCTTTGGTAGCAGCCAGCACCTCTTCCTTGGCTTCCAGCTCGCGGGTAGCCTGACCGATTTTCTTGTCGGACAGTTGAATCTCCAGCCGCTGCATCTCGGTCTCCTTCATCAGGGCCTCGTACTCTCGGTTGTTCTTCACATTGTCCATCTGCTTCTCATAGCGCTCGATCAGTTGGTTGGCTTCGTGAATATTAGCGTCGTGGCTGCTGATCTCCGTTTGCAACTCTTTGACCTGTCCTTCCAGGCGACCCACACGGGTTTCCAACCCGGCGATCTCGTCTTCCAGGTCACTCACTTCCATGGGCAGCTCGCCCTTCAACACTTCGATCTCGTCGATCTTGCTGTCTATGTGTTGCAGCGAATAAAGATCGTGCAGTTTCTGTTCTACTGACTTTTCGGCTTGTGTGGCCATAAGCTACTCTAACTTGATTTTTCGGAACTATGCTCGTAGTAGCGCACCGGATTGGTGTTATGCTTCGTACAAAGGACCGCAAAGGTACGGAATTTATTACTTAACAACTCGGCCAATAGCTGGGTTGTAAATTGTTCGCTTTCGTAGTGGCCTATATCGCAGATCATGATCTGCCCGTCGGCATCGAAAAACTCGTGGTATTTGTAGTCGGCTGTCACCAGCACTTGGGCACCCGCCTGCTTGGCAGCACCCAGCGTAAAACCACCTGCGCCCCCGCAAACCGCCACGCGCGAGATACGCCCGGCCAGCGGCTCAGTATGTCTCACGACCTGGGCTTGCATTCGTTCGGTTAGGTATTGGAGGAAGGCCTGGCTCTCCATCGGGGCAGGCAAATCGCCCACCATTCCAGAGCCGATGTTTGGGTCCTCGGCTTTAGGTTTTAATATTTTGTACTTCCGCAGGTCGAGACGTTCCGCTATACGCTTATTTACTCCATCAAAAACATTATCCAGGTTGGTGTGGATAGCATAGATAGCCACATCCTGCTTGATCGCTTCTATTACCGTTCGCTCTACGTAGTCGGCGCCATTTAGCCGCTTCAGCCCCCGAAACACAATCGGGTGGTGCGCTACGATCAGGTTGCAGCCGCGCTCTACGGCTTCGGCCACGGTCACTTCCAGGCAATCCAGACTGGTCAGTACGCCCGTTACTTCCCGATTCGGGTCGCCCACGATCAGGCCTACATTGTCGTAGCTTTCCTGCAAATGCAGCGGCGCGATGGATTCGAGATAGTCGGTGATGTCTTTGATAGTAAGCATGAAACAAAGGTATAAGATGTGGAAGGTTACTACCTGCGGAAGTCTGAACAAAAAGAAACGGAAATGGGATAACTCCCCTCGGTCGCGGGAATTGCTCGCCTACGGCATCGCGGGATTACTCGGGCAAAGGCCCTCGTTGGGATTCTAAAGTATTTGGGATCACTTTTCTCATAGGGAGGTTTATCCCGACGAGCGTAGCGAGTTTATACCCGCGATGGCGATAGCCGAGCAATTCCCGACTCGCGATAGCGAGTTAATCCCCGCACAGCTGACAGGCGTGCATATCCCAGCGAGGCGATAGCCGAGTAGTCCCATATCCGGTCTCTAGCGATTATCTTTGCGTTCCAAAATAAAAAATCAGATGCCAACCACCCAAGCATTCATCGATACCAATAAGGGTCGCTTTCTCGAAGAGCTGAAAACGCTGCTTCGCATACCGAGCGTGAGTGCAGATCCGGCTTTTGAAAAGCAGGTGCACGCTTGTGCTGGTCAGGTAGCCGAGTATATGGTCTATGCCGGGCTGGAGGGTGTGGAGATCATACCTACGCCGGGCTATCCAGTCGTATTTGGGCAGAAGATCGTCGACCCGGCACTGCCGACTGTATTGGTGTACGGCCATTATGATGTGCAGCCGCCCGACCCGCTGGATTTATGGGAAAGCGAGCCATTCGACCCAGTGGTGAAGGAAACGGCCCTGCATCCAGACGGAGCTATTTTTGCCCGTGGTACAGCCGATGATAAGGGACAGTTTTTTATGCATGTAAAAGCTGTAGAAGCCATGATCGCCAGTGGAGAGCTGCCCTGCAACGTCAAGATGATGATCGAAGGCGAAGAGGAAGTCGGGAGCGACAACCTCGGACAGTTCTTGCATGAAAACAAGGAAATGCTGGCTGCCGATGTGATCTTGATCAGCGATACCAGCATGATTGGTTTAGATACGCCTAGCATCACGGTCGGCTTGAGGGGTTTGAGCTATGTACAAGTCAAGGTGGAAGGCCCCAATCGCGACCTGCACTCGGGGGTATATGGGGGTGCAGTAGCCAATCCCGTGAATGTGCTTTGCGACATGATCTCATCGCTAATCGACGATGAGGGGCGTATTACCATTCCTGGATTCTATGACGATGTAGTAGAGCTGAGCCAGCACGAGCGCGCGGCCCTCAACGAGGCACCATTCGACCTGCGGAAGTACAAAGAAGAAATCGGTATACCCGACGTGAAAGGGGAGGAAGGCTACACCACCATCGAACGCAAAGGTATACGCCCGACCCTCGACGTGAATGGCATCTGGGGTGGCTATACGGGCGAGGGGGCCAAGACCGTACTGCCCGCCGAAGCCTATGCCAAGATCAGCATGCGCCTGGTGCCCAATCAGCATCCCGATCGCATTACAGAGCTTTTTGAGAACCACTTTAAAAGTATTGCCCCACCCTCTGTGAAGGTGACCGTAGACCCGCACCACGGCGGACAGCCCTACGTGACGCCAGTCGATAGCGATGAATATCGCGCCGCCCACATGGCGGTCGAAGAGACTTTCGGTAAAGCACCGATTCCCACGCGTGATGGGGGTTCCATTCCCATTACGGCACTATTTGAAGAGGTGCTCGGCCTTAAGAGTGTACTGCTCGGCTTTGGCCTTGATAGCGATGGCCTGCACTCGCCCAACGAGCATTATGGGCTTAGAAATTACTATCTGGGTATAGAGACAATTCCAAAGTTTTTTAAGCATTATGCAACCTTAAAGGGGTAGTTTTGCATTTTTTGGCAACGTCAAAAAATGCAAATCGAAATTATATGGACTTCCTCTCCGAACTCCAATACCGAGGCATGCTACATCAGCAAACGCCCGGTATCGAAGACCTGCTGAATGAACCCGGCATAGTGGGTTATATCGGTTTCGACCCCACGGCACCGAGCATGACCATCGGCAACTATGTACAGATCATGTTGCTGCGCCTCTGGCAACTAAGCGGCCATAAGCCCATCGTCTTGATGGGCGGCGCAACCGGTCGTATCGGTGACCCTAGCGGTAAGGACAAGGAGCGCGAGCTGAAGTCTTTTGAAGAGCTAGACGGTAATTTGGCTGCCCAAGTCGAGCAAGTAAAAAAGCTACTCGATTTCGATGGTCCGAACGCGGCTATCCTGGTCAATAATCTGGATTTCTACGAGGGAATGTCGGCCCTCGATTTCTTGCGTGGTGTCGGTAAGACCCTGACGATCAACTATATGCTAGCCAAAGATTCGGTCAAAAATCGAATCGAGACGGGCATGAGTTTTACGGAATTCAGCTATCAGCTGTTACAGGGTTATGACTTCCGCAGGCTGTTTGAATTGCACAGCTGCCGTGTGCAAATGGGCGGCTCAGATCAGTGGGGGAATATTACCGGCGGTATCGAATTCGTGCGCCGTGGGCTAGGAGAAAAGGTCTATGCCGTTACTACGCCTCTGCTCACCAAGGCCGATGGCACCAAATTCGGCAAGTCGGAAAAAGGCAACATCTGGCTGTCGGCCGAGCTGACGAGCCCTTATGAGTTTTACCAATTCTGGCTGCGCTCGAATGATGAGGATATTCCTAAATTTCTCAAGTACTTCAGCCTGCGACCCCGCGAAGAGATGGAGGCCCTAATCGCTCGCATCGAGTCTAAGGACGATCCGCAAGGCGTCAAAAAAGAACTAGCTGCCGAGCTGACCGAGCGTATCCACGGCCCTGAAGGCCTGGAAGAAGCCGAGCGCGTGACCCAGCTGCTCTACGGCCGAGGAGCAACGCGGGAAGACCTGCTGAAGATCGAAGCCCGCCCACTAGCGGGTCTCAAGCAAACCATCGATAGCTTCGACCTGGATCGCAGCGACATCGGCCAGCTCAACATCATCGACTGGATGGAGAAAACGGGCATCGCCTCATCGAAAAGCGAAGCTCGGCGTGCCGTAAAAAATAATGCCGTAAGCCTAAACAAGGTGAAGGTGGCAGATGCCGAGTATATCTTTCAGGCTGGTGAGCTGCTTCACGACCGGTACATCTTGCTGGAGAATGGGAAGAAAAACAAATTCCTTTTTGATTTTGGAGGATAATTATGCAGCAAATCCAAGACGCGATCGCCCTCAAACAAGCCCTCCTCCAAGACGAGGCGCTCCTCGCCCGCATCCGCCAGGTGATCGACCGCTGCGTAGACTGCTTCCAAAACGACGGCAAGGTCCTCTTTTGCGGAAACGGTGGAAGTGCCGCCGACGCCCAGCACCTGGCCGCCGAGCTCTCCGGCCGTTTTTACTTCGACCGGCCGCCTCTGTTCGCCGAGGCCCTACACGTCAATACGAGCTACCTCACCGCCGTGGGCAATGACTATGGCTATGAGGCCAGCTTTGCGCGCATGGCCGAAGCCATGCTGCGAAAAGGCGATGTGATCTTCTTGATGTCAACTTCCGGAAAGTCGCCAAATATTTTAAGAGCGGCCGAGGTCGCGAAAAAAGCGGATGCCTTCCTAATTGGCATGACCGGCCAAGGTGGCGGTGAGCTGGCCGATCTGGTGGATATATTGCTGCCTATGCCGAGCACCGATACACCGAGGATACAAGAGGGGCATATGCTGGTGGGGCATATCATTTGTGAGGAAGTGGAGAAAAAAATATTTTTTTCACAATTGGGCTTCGCCCAATTGTGAAAAAATCTTATCAAAAATCCGGCGGAGACAAATGCTTAAAGTGCCCATTCATCAATGCCTTAGCGCGTATGTCGATGCGCTCGTCTATGCGTGGGCGAATATCTTTGAGATGAGCGAGCATAAACTGCTGGCGGTCGTGGGCATCGAAGAGAGTAAGTAGCTCGTACTCTTGGTCGCGGGTCATGCCAACGAAGTGGGCGATCTCGTAGGTCACGAAGCCCTCGTCGGGCTCGCTCAGCTCGCGGTCTACGCCCAGGCGGTCGTAAATCTCGCGGGTCAGCATGATGATTTCGTGATTTACGATAGGGTCTTCATCCATATCGGGCTCGATCCAGCTGACCTCGCCGCCAGCGTATAGTTTGTTGCCCCACTTGGGCTGGTAATCCTCCAGGCGGAAGAGTCGGCGGCCCTTGGTCATCACGTCGCTCTCGCCGCTGGGGTAGCGCTTGCTGATCTCCACCAGCTCGACCTCTGTACCGATGGGGAGCATACGGCCGTCGACTACAGTCGGAATACCGAAATTTTGCCCCAATACTTCTGCATCTTCGATCAGCTGGCGATAGCGAGGCTCGAAAATATGCAAATTCAAATCTTCCTCCGGAAAGACTACGATTTGTAGCGGAAAAAGCGGTAGTTTTACTGGTGTAGACATCTAGTTTGAGCCCACGAGCTAATTTTATCGACCATGTTCACCACAAGAGCGCCTGCCGGGATCGCAGTTATGGTCATGGTCGAAATAACCACACACATCCCTTTGTTCACCTAAATTCCGGAAACCGGACCGTTTTCATGCCTATCTTTTCAGACCATCGCCACGCCTTCATTTTGTTAGCTTTTTCGCTGATTTTTATCAGCCAGTCTTGCAACAAAGATCCGCTGGCGAACCAGCCTTCCGCTCAGGAGATTTCCGCTTATTTGACGGGCTATACATCGGGCCAGATCGGACCTAAGCAGCCTGTCCGTTTGCAGTTTGCACAGCCTATGGTCGAGTCGACCGACGGTAACAAAGAAGCTCCCTCAGACTGGCTTACTTTCGAGCCGAGCACCAGTGGACGGACCGTTTGGGAAAATACGCGAACCATACTCTTCGAGCCCACCGACAGCTGGCAGCCTGGCCAGGAATATGTCGCAACGGCTCATCTTTCGCGAGCCATCGATACCCTCGAAAGCGGGCCCAAAACGTACACCTTCGGCTTTGCCGTGCGCAAGCAGACGCTGCGATTTGTGGTAGATGGACTGGAGGCCGATGGCGACGATATTACCAGCCAAAAACTCACAGGCCGTATCATACTCGGGGATCCCGTCAAAGCGTCAGATTTACAGGGTTTGATTACCGCTACCCAGAATGAGCAAGAGCTCAGCGTGAGCTACGAGGGCGAAGGTGCACAATATGGATACGTCGTGACGGGCATACAGCGGCAAGAGGAGGCTGGGGTTTTAGACTTGCGCTGGTCGGGCACAAAGCTCGGCAACGAAGACCTATCCGGTGCTAGACAAGTCAATATTCCCGCCATTTCAGATTTCTCTGTCACAGAGGTCATAGCTGAAAGAGATCCGGAGCCGCGCGTGCGCATACGCTTCAGTGATCCCATCGATCCCAATCAAGATTTGACCGGCCTGATCTCTTTGAGCGATGGCGGGTCTATGCGTACGCGCATCGATGGCAATATCGTCTACGCCTACCTCAACGACGACCGCTCGGCCCAGGAGACCTTGCGCATAGCCGCCAACATTAAGAATACTGCCGGTCGAGAGCTGGGTCGACCGACCGAGCATCAGCTGAGCCTCAGCCAACCCGATCCGCAGATCAGACTGGTAGGAGACGGGGTGGTGCTACCGCACCAGGGGCAGCGTATCTTTCCCTTCGAGGCGGTCGGACTGGAAGCCGTTCGCCTGGAGATCTTCCGCATATTCGACAACAACGTCATTCAGTTTTTGCAAGAGAATACCCTCGAATACGGAAGAGGCTCAAGAATAAGGCGGGTAGGCCGCATCATTCACCGCGAGCGGTTGGAGCTTTCGGAGCTGGCCTCCGATGCCGATCTGGCCAACTGGACGCGCTACGCCATAGACCTCAGCGATTACCTGGCCGAAGACTCGAAATCTATTTATCAGGTCAGGCTCGGCTTCTTTTTCGAGGATGCCTACCGGAATTGCGATCAAACCCTGGCCGACTTTGGCGTTACCAACGGCTATCTGAATACAGAAGAGCCACTGGTTGGTTTTGCCGACGACCAACGGAGCTTTATGGGGTCTTACTACGGCCCATACGGCTACATAGACGGAGCGGAATGGTCCGATCGGGATAATGCCTGCCACCCCTACTACTACAACGAAGATCGATTCGTGAGTCGCAACCTCATCAGCTCCAATCTGGGCTTGATGGCCAAGCGCAACGACGACAAGTCGACCATGGTACTGGTGACCGACCTGATCACCGCTAAACCGGTCAGTGGTGCTCAGGTAAAGATATACGATACTCAGCAGCAAGTTATGATTACCCTCAAAACCGATGGCGAAGGCCGAGCTATAGCCCAGACCACTCGAAGACCCGCCTATGTGATCGTCAGTAATAGCGGAGACGTCGGCTACCTCGAACTCGATACCGACAATCTGCTCTCCATGAGCAAATTCGATGTGTCGGGCACGACAGCCAGGGGCGGTGTAAAAGGTGCTTTCTATGCCGAAAGGGGCGTTTGGCGACCCGGCGATAAAGTCTACCTCAACTTTGTGATTGAGGATAGGCTACTCAAGCTACCGGCCAGCTATCCCATCGAATTTATACTGACAGACCCGCGCGGGCGCATACGCGAGCAGCGCACCGTAAAGGCCGAAGTGGGCGACATGTATCCCCTCTACTTCGAGACCGAACCCGACGATCCGACCGGCAACTGGCAAGCGGTGGTGCGCGCAGGCGGTCAGACCTTCAGCCGCACTTTGATGATAGAAACCATCAAACCCAACCGATTGAAGATCGACCTCGACTTTAATGGGGAGGCACTCTCGCCGAGCAATAACAGCATCAGCTTGAAATCGGCCTACCTGACGGGGGCCTCGGCCGCTGGCCTCAATGCCGATGTGAGTTGGGCATTAAAAAGTGACTACAGTGGTTACGAGCAGTACCCGCAGTTTGTGTGGCACGATCCTGCCCGGCGGAAGTCCTCAACATCCACCACCCAAATATTCGAGGGAGCCCTCGGCTCCGGAGGCATGGCTAAATTTCAGATACCGAGTGTGAATCAGGAGCTGCCTGGCCCGATGCGGGCGGGCTTTAAGACGCGGGTCTACGAGCCCGGTGGCAACTTCAGCGTCGATAACATTTCGACCGCCTACCGACCCTATACTACGCTGGTGGGCGTGCGCCTGCCCCGCAACCGATGGGGCGGCAAAGAGCTGGATCGCGGCCGCGACAATGCCGTGGAATTTCAGACCGTGAACCCCGACGGTAGCCCCGCCGCCAACCGCTATCTGACGGTAGGCGTGTATAGCGTAGACTGGCGCTATTGGTGGCAGGATAACTACGATAATGTGAGTCGTTTTAACTCGATTCAGCACACCCAATCGATCAGCAAGGGCGAGGTGCGCACCGACGGCAATGGCGAGGCGAGTTATACCGTGCGGGTCGAAGATTGGGGCCGCTACCTGGTGCGCGTATGCGACCCACAGAGTGGTCACTGCACGGGCGATTTCTTCTATGCCGGTTATCCCGACGATGCTAGTCTGGACCGAGAGGCCGCTTCTATTTTGCGCCTGCAAACCGACAAAACGGAATACGAAAGCGGCGATGAGGTAAGCCTGACCATACCCGGCAGCGCGGGTGGTATGGCCCTGGTCAGTCTCGAAAATAGTGTCGGGGTGCTACAAACCGACTGGGTGGAGACCCAGGCTGGCGAGACGGTCTATAAGTTCAAAGTCGACCGCCGCATGGTGCCTACGGTCTATGCCAATGTAACAATGATTCAGCCCTACGAGCAGACCATCAACGACCGCCCGATCAGGCTGTATGGCGTGGTGGGTATAGGCGTAGTCGAGCCCGAAACCCGCCTAGAGCCCAAGATCGCCACTGCCGATGAGTATGCCCCCGAAGAGACCGTCACGGTCAAGGTCTCCGAAACCGGTGGTAAGGCCATGAACTACACCCTGGCTGTAGTCGACGAAGGTCTGCTGGGCCTGACGCGCTTCCAGACGCCCGACCTCTGGGAACGCTTTTTCAGCAAAGAAGCCTTGGGCGTGCGCACCTACGATATGTATCGCTACGTGATCGGCAATATGGGCAATAGCTTCGACCGCGTGCTGGCCATCGGCGGTGATGCCGAGGGCGGTGACGACGATGATGACGAGCGGGCCAATCGATTCGAGCCGGTCGTGCGCCATCTGGGGCCGTTTGCTCTCAAAGCGGGTAAATCCAATACCCACGAAGTGACCCTACCCAATTACGTGGGTGCCGTCCGCGTCATGGTGGTGGCCGAAGGTGACCGCGCCTACGGGAGCGCGGCCGAAGAGGTTCCCGTGCGCAAGCCGCTCATGCTGCTGCCTACCCTTCCGCGTGTAATCGGTCCCGGCGAAACGCTGGATATGCCGGTCAATGTATTCGCCCTCGATGGCAAGGTGAAAAATGCCCAGGTGCGCCTGACCGAAAGCTCCAATCTGGTGCGCATAGGCGAGAATAGCCGCTCGTGCAGCTTCACCGAACCGGGCGATGATTTGGTACGCTTCCCGCTAGAAGTGGGCGATGAGCTGGGGGTCGCCCGATTCCAGGTGCTGGCCGAAGGCAATGGCGAACGCTCTACGGCCGAGATCGAGATCGATATACGCAACCCCAACAGCCAGCAGCTGGAGGTGAATCGACATACCATTGCCCCCGGCGAGACGAAGGTGATCAACTACGCGCCCTTCGGCAGCAAAGGCACGCGCTCAGCGGTAGTGGAGATGGCGGGTATACCGACCCTCAATCTGGAGCGACACTTACGCTACTTGTTGCGCTATCCGTACGGCTGTGTGGAGCAGACGGTCTCGCCTGCTTTTGCTCAGCTGCACCTCGCCAAGCTGGTTGACTTGACCTCTACCCAAGAGAAGCAAATACAGAACAACATCAATGCGGCCCTGGCGCGTCTGACCCGTTTCCAGACCAGCAGTGGCGCTATGGCCTACTGGCCCGGCCGTACACGAGCGCAGCCGTGGGCGACGAACTATGCCCTGCACTTCATACTCGAGGCCGAACGCGCTGGTTATACCCTACCGATCAACCTCAAGGAAAATCTGGTCTCCTTCCAGCGTGCTGCGGCTTCCAACTGGCAGAGCACGGTCTACGATTTTTACACGTCGAACTACCAGCGAAAGCTCGATCAGTCGTATCGCCTCTATACCCTGGCACTGGCCGGTGAGCCCGACTTGGGGGCCATGAACCGGCTAAGAGGACTTCCACTCAACACCACTGCCCGATTCCGACTAGCTGCGGCCTACAGCCTGAGCGGTCGCCAGTCTGTCGCCGATGAGCTTTTCAACAAAGGCGGTACCGACCTCGATCGCGACGGCCGCCGCGAAATGGCCTACACCTTCGGCAGCGACATACGCGACATGGCCATGCTACTCGAAGCGTCCCTCCTGACCGACAACCAAGACCAAGCCAATCAGATCGTCGTTCGTCTGGCCAAGCGCGTCAACGAAAGTCGCTGGCTCAGCACCCAAGAGGCGGCCTTCGTGATACTGGCCATCGGCAAAATGCTCGGCGAGACCACAACAGGCAATCCGGTTTTGGCGACTTATACTTCCGCAGGTGGAAGCGCCACGGATATCGGAAACTCTGATGCTGCTTTCGTCCAAGTTGATCTCCCGACCGATAATGCCAGCAGCTTCACCATCAAGAACCGGGGGCAGGGTACGCTCTTTCTTAGTGTAGTAACCGGCGGTATCCCCTCACCTGGACAGGAAAAGGCCATCCAGGAAAACCTCAAGCTACAAGTCACCTACCGCGACCTCAATGGCAGCCCAATCGACGTCTCCAAGCTCCGCGCTGGTACTGACTTCGTAGCGGTGTATACCGTCACCAATCCCGGTACCCTAGGCATTTACTATCGCCAAATGGCCCTGCGCCAGGCCGTCGCCTCCGGTTGGGAGATCGTCAACGAACGCCTCGACGCCGTCTCCGATGGTCAGCAAGAGTCATCCTATGAATATAAGGACGTCCGCGATGATCGGGTGCATACTTTCTTTAGCCTCGGCAACGGAAATACCGCTACCTATCGACTGCGGCTTACGGCTACGTATCCGGGTAGGTATTATCTGCCTGGGGCTGTTGCAGAAGCTATGTATGACGGGGAGGTGTTTGCTGGGACTGAGGGGGAGTGGGTGGTGGTGGAGTAGGTTGGCGAATGAGCACGGAATCATTTGATTGAGAGTATAAGCACACAAAGAAATGATAAGAAGAGTCCTTTCGATATTATTCTTGATGGCTACAATTTCAGTCCAGGGCCAAATGAACTTTCAAGATTCAAGCGTCCAGGTCATATCGTATTGGAACTTAGGAGATACTTATGAGTACTCCGTTAGTTTGCAAAAGCTCCAGTACACAGAAACTGATACGACTACTAATGAAACGATTACGTACGACGTGGAGGTGTCTGTAATTGACTCTACTGAAAATTCTTATGTGGTTAAATGGTTTTATAAGAACTTTAAGTCAGATTCACCAAATCCAATTGTCCAGAAGCTAGCTGCGGTGTCGGAGAATATTGCAGTCAATATAAAATTAGATGAGTTGGGGATGATTCAATCAGTTGAGAATTGGGAAGAAGTAAGGGACTATATGGCCAAAGCTATTGATTTAATTAAAAGTGAGTTTGGTCAAATACCGGGAATGGATAGAGTGCTTCAGAAATTATCTGGGATGTATTCTACAAAAGAATCAATTGAAGCAGGCGCTATTCAAGATGTTCTACAATTCCATAATTTCCATGGAGGTAGGTATGTATTAAATGAAGAGTTGAGAGGACAGATTCAAACTCCAAACTTATACTACATTGACAAGCCTCTCGATACGGATCTAATGATAAGACTAGAGGATTTAGACAAGAAGAATAATCAATATGTCATCCGATCAATACAGGCAGTGAATTCAGAACAATTAATAGAATCAACGTATAATTTTCTGAAGGAAACGTCAGCAGCTGTTATACAAAAAGAAGACTTCTTGGGAATAAAAAACACAGCAGAAAATGTTTCTAGGATACATAATACGGGTTGGGTTTTAGAAAGTGTGCTTTGGAAAGAAGTAGTTCTTCAGGGCGTTACTAGTCTAGAGATAAGAACTATTTTGATGAAGTGAGCAATTCAAGTTTTCAGTATATAGAGGCCATATGTTTGTGGCAAAAGTCCTATTTTCACTGAGTGAACAGTAATCAAGTATCAGGATGCAGATATGCTTTTACATTTACTAGAAACAAGCGGGACTACGGGTTTCGTTCAACTGAAACTTCCGCGCCCTACAAGGCGCGGAAGTTCCTTAGAGTTTAAGCATAATTAGAAACTGACCTTACGCAAGATATAGCAAATCCTTACCTTTCAGGTTATGGATTGCACGCTTTCTAAATATACTGATTTTCTATTGAGTGTTCCCAAGTACGCTACTGCGACATCTATGTCGGCGGCTTATGATCACAGAATCA
>JBCCPC010000054.1:0-34424 GCA_039025055.1 Bacteroidota bacterium
GCAGTTGAAAGTCATACCGATTCCAGCCAAATTCGGAGGTGCCACTGGCAATTTAAATGCCCATTATCTGGCATTTCCCGACTACGATTGGGATGTTTTCGCCCGTGAATTCGTGGAAAGTCTCGGCCTCAGTCGCTCTTACCCGACCACGCAGATCGAACATTATGACAATTTGGGCGCGATCTTTCACAATTTGCAGCGTATCAACACCATTTTGATCGACCTGTGTCGCGATGTGTGGACCTACATCAGTATGGAGTACTTCCGCCAGCAAACAGTAGCCGGAGAGGTGGGCAGTAGTGCCATGCCACACAAGGTCAATCCCATCGATTTCGAGAATGCGGAAGGCAACCTGGGTATCGCCAACGCCATCTTCTCACATCTTGCCGAAAAGCTACCTGTAAGCCGACTTCAACGAGACCTGACAGACTCCACCGTGTTACGTAACATAGGCGTACCCCTGGCCCACCAACTGATCGCCATCAAAGCCATCGAAAAAGGGCTCGGCAAACTACTACTCAACGAAGCCAAGCTGTCGGCAGATCTGGAAGCTAACTGGCTAGTCACGGCCGAGGCTATCCAAAACATCCTACGGCGAGAAGGCTACCCCAAGCCCTACGAATCCCTCAAAGCCTTGACCCGTGGCAAGACGGAGATAGACGAAGCCGCCATGCACGCATTCATCGATGAGTTGGATGTACGTAAGGAGGTCAAAGCGGAGCTGAAGCGGGTGCGGCCAGATTCTTACGTTGGTAGATGGGTTTAGTCTTTTAGGTGGTTTGGACTTTGGGCTTGGTGAGGGGAATTTTCTTTAGCTGAGTTCTTTGCTTTGGTGTTTGGGTGAATTAGTCTGTTAGTCTGTTAGAATTTAATCTTTTAGGCCGCTCTAGTATGTACCACGGCAGAGCGACCTAACAGACTAACAGACTGATCCCACTGACTATAAGCACAAGGTGCACGACTTTAATCAGATTCCCACCTCAAAGCCTGGCCACCTCAACACCTAAAAGACTAACAGACTGATCCCACTGACTTTAAGCACAAGGTGCACGACTTTAATCAGATTCCCACCTCAAAGCATGACCACCTCAGCACCTAAAAGATTAACAGACTGATCCCACTGACTCTAAGCACAAGGTGCACGACTTTAATCAGATTCCCACCTCAAAGCCTGGCCACCTCAACACCTAAAAGACTAACAGACTAATACCACAGACCTCAATAGTGAAATGCAGAGTTCAAAGCAGATTACTTTTCTAAAGTACGACCACCCCAGTATCTAAAAGACTACTTCAGCACCTAAAAGACTACCCCAGCACATAATAGCAAACGAATGCCGACTACGCCTACCACCTGCGGAAGTCTAATTCACCCACCAAACTATTCGCTACATTTGCGACGGTCGAAGGAAAGACAATATAATACCCGACCTTCGGACGACGTTTACCACCCATTATAACCACACCCGTATGTTTCAAAATGCTTTGTTTCTGTTTTTTCAGGCCGATGTAACGCTAGATGGCGGCGAGGCTACAGAAGCGACTTATGAGAGCCAAAGCCTGCTCGATGTTATTGCCAGTAGTGGATTGCTCGGTATTATCATTGTAGGTATACTTGGATTTTTGCTGCTGTTGGCGCTCTATATTTTCTTTGAGCGCTATGCCACGATACGCCAGGCCGCAAAAGTCGATCAGACTTTTATGGCCAATATCAGATCTTATGTGTCGGCTGGAAATATTACCGGTGCACGTACGCTTTGCCAGCAGACCGATATGCCGGTAGCTCGCATGGTCGAGAAAGGATTGCAAAGAATTGGTAAGCCCCTCAGCGATATCGACGCAGCCATCGAAAATGTGGGGAACCTCGAGATTTTCAGACTGGAGAAGGGGCTTTCGACCTTGGCTTCCATTTCGGGTGCTGCCCCCATGATCGGCTTCTTCGGTACGGTGACGGGTATGATCAACGCCTTCTACGAGATGTCTACGGCCGATAACATTACGCCCGACGTACTGGCAGGAGGTATCTATCAGGCACTGATTACGACTGCTGCTGGGCTGCTGATCGGTATCTTGTCATTCATAGGTTACAATTTGCTGGTTGCCAGGGTAGAAAGAGCCGTTTACTTAATGGAACGTACGACCACCGAGTTTATGGATCTGTTGCAAGAGCCTACGGCTTAAATCGACGCTATTATGGGGTTGAAGCGCAATTCTAAAGTCAGTGCGGAGTTCAATATGTCGTCCTTGACCGACATTATTTTTTTGCTGTTGATTTTCTTCATGCTTTCGTCTAGTTTTGTGCAGATCAAGCCGTTTGACCTGCCCAAGTCAGATAGCCAAACGGTAGCACCTACCAATATCGTGGTGCAGCTGGAGGCCGACGGGAAGACCACTGTCAACAATGTGGTGGTCTCTGGCAGCGACATAGATCGGGCCATCACCAATGCGCTGTCTCAGGTGGAAGAAGATGAGGAATCTACGGTAACTATTGTAGCGGAAGTTGGTGTTCCATTTGGACGTATCACTCCCATCATGACCACGGCTGCACGCAATCGAGCCCGTGCCATCATAGCCACACAAGCAAGAGGATAATGGCATTTAAGAAACGACAAAAGGTAAGCGCAGAATTTAATATGTCGTCTTTGACCGATATCATTTTCTTGCTGCTTATTTTCTTCATGCTTACGTCTCCGGTAGTGGCGCCTAATGCACTAAACCTGAAGATGCCCGGACGAGCCGATACGCCAGCCTTGCCGAGTAGTAGTAATTTAGACGAAGTGATCATCAATGCTTCGGGCAATTATTTTTTCAATGACCGACGCATCAGTATAGAAGGGCTTCGGAGTCGACTGAATGCCAAGGGGCCGGGTTATAGCTTGATCATTTCACCCAGTAACCGGGCACCAGTGGAAGCAGTGACTGAAGTCATGGACTTAGCGAGGATTAATAAAATCGAGGCAGTGCTGGCAGCTGCTGAATGATAAGTAAATTTGCTTTCGGCGGCTTCGCCGCCGAAAGCAAAAATCAAGTTGTGAGAGCAATCTCTTCATTTATTTTTATTCTGGTTTTACCAGCTGTCGTCCTTGCTCAGCAAGGCCTACCGCCATACGCGGGTGCGCGCGGGCGTGGGCTAGGCGGTTCGGGGCTTACATTTCAGGATGCCTATGCAGCCTGGAGTAACCCTGCTGGGCTGGGTGGGCTCGAAAGTACGGGAATCGTACTGGCGGGTGAGCAGCGTTTCGGTTTGAGTGAATTGCAGGATGTCGGGCTGGCTGCTGCACTACCGCTAGGCAATGGAGGTTTGGGGATCACCGTCAATAGCTTTGGCTTCGATGCATACAGAGATAATCGATTTGCTGTGAGCTATGGTAGACAGTTGCTGGAAAACTTTAGAATTGGCGGCGAGCTGATTGGTTTGAATACGAGTGTGGAAAACTATGACAGTCGGTTCAATGCGACTTTTTCGCTGGGGTTTCAGCTCGATATAGATTCCAGGCTTAGTGTAGGCACGCGAATCATGAGCCCGATGCGCGTTGAAGTGGCCGAGGGCGAGCGATTGCCACAGCTCATAGGGGTTGGACTGAGTTATATGCCCAACGATCAGCTACTATTGCTGGCGGAAATGGAGCAAGAGATCGATTTTATCGCCAGATTCCGATTTGGGCTGGAATATGAACTGATGGAAGCCTTTACCTTCCGTGCAGGCGTAGCGACCGAGGCGACCGAAATATCTTTCGGTGCAGAGTATCAGGCTGCTGATTTTTTCAAAATCGGACTGGTCGGTGCTTATCACCAAACTCTGGGCTGGAGCCCGGGTGTGGAGATCGTGTTTGTACCTGAAAGGAAGGAGTAGGTCCGATTCTGAGAAAGCGGGCATAAAATTTGATCAGTCTGAAGTACATTTGATCCAGATCAAATTGGGTGCTTAAGAGGCTTACAAAGTTTAAAAAGCACTAAAAACAAAACTTAGATATGAAACCAACTTCTTACATCTCATCCTTGGCGGTAGCTCTCTGCTTCTTTGCCTATAGCTGCGCGACCAACCCCGCAGATTCGGCTGAGCACAAGCAAATGATGGCCGAGCACGAAGCCATGGAAGCAGAGCACGAAGAGCTGGCCAGAGTACACGACGAAATGGAAGCCATGCACCAAACTATGCTCGAAGAGCACGGCAGCGTCATGGATGATCCAGCGGCTGACTCACTTCATATGACCATGGAAGCCCAACATGCGCTGACCATGGCTCAGCATGAAAGCCTCATGAAGCGCCACGATGAGATACTCGCCAGGCACCAGGAGATCATGGAAAAGCACGCATCAGGCGAAGTCGATGCCGAAACTATGAAAGCCGACCATGAAAAAATGAAAGAAGAGCATAAAACGATGCTCGAAGAGCACAGAACGATGGAAGAGGAGCACAACAAAATAAGCGAGGATCACAAAAAAATGATGGCGGATCACGCCGGTGAGTAACTTGGTCACGACCGAGAAAAGCCACACAATGCCAGCATCAAAATACGCCAGTACGGCTGTTTTGATGGCTGGTATTGCTATTTTAGTCATTCATCACTTTTACATATTTGGAGGTTACTTCGGCTCAGACGATATGCACTATGCGAGATTATCTCATCGCTTGCTGCATGGCGAGATGGACTTTGGTGACCACTACAGTTACCGTTGGCCCATTCTATGGCTGACCGGTCTAAGCTATTGGCTGCTCGGCATATCGGATTTTTCTACGGCTCTACCGACTTTGCTCCTGTCTTGTGGCGTATTTGTACTGCTTTTTAGAGTCTTTCGGCATAGTGCATATCAGCTTGCTCTCGCTTTTCTGCTCTGCTTTTCGGTGAAATGGTATGTGTTTTATTCCGATAAGATCGTACCGGATGTGTACGTCACTTTCTTCCTCTTTTTTGCCTGGTTGGTATATCTGAAATTGAACAAGAATGGGCTTCTAATGAAAAGCTTGCTCTTTGTTTCTCTGCTGTTCTTAGCTTTTCTGGCAAAAGGCACTGCTATATTGATTTTGCCACTTTTGATCTACTATTTTGTGTTAGATATAAAGCAAGGCAAGCTTTATAAATGGAAGTATGCCATACCAATTGGAGTGGTATTGATGGCCGGCTACTTGCTACTTTGTTACTCCCTGACTGGAAATCCACTAGCGAGATTCGACGCTATTCAAGCTAACATGTACTTCAGCGAATGTGCCTACGATCAAATGCCCTGGTCGGAGACCTGGAAGCGAATTACGACTGGCTTCTTATCATTTGCTTGGCGTGAATCGCTGATCTACTTTTTGATCCTAGCTGTGCTTATTCGACTATTTGCCACTTTAAGGGTAAAGGCGGAAGAAGAACTTTCTGCTATCAATTTTTACTTCGCGACGGTCATCTTACTGTACCTGTCTATGAATTTCATGACTTTCTCCTTTAAAGCCTACAGCCCAGGCTGTTTAGAGATACGGCAGTATTTGTTTTCGATACCGATCATGGCCGTGTGTATAGTGAAGATGATGGAGCATTTTCAACTAAGCAAATTGACACTAAGTGCTTTTATATTACTGCTTAGTCTGGTTGCTTTCGTGCCAATATTCAAACACAAGCAGTTGTCCAAAAACTTCAATTACGCTGAGGTAAAGCAAGATGTGAACAGCATCGTCCAATTACTCGAAACCAGCGATGATATCATCTTATCTAATCGAGTGATGGCTAATTTTATCGATTACTACAGCGGCTTCAAACTGACGGACCGATTGTATGCACCCGAAGATTTCGACTTCAGCCAATGCCAGGACAATTGCTATTTCTTGACGAACTGGTACACAGAATTCTTTTCCAGGGTCAAAGTGGATGAAGTTAAAGCAGCTTCTGAAGACTACGATCTGGTCGAAATCGACAATACCGTTTACTCAGTAAACACGAACGGTATATTTGTGCACAGCGTGGTTGCTACTAAGTAGTTGTAAATGAATATCTGTTGCTCTATTTTATATTCACCCTATGAAATGGCTGAAACGAATTTTGAAATGGACTGGTGGTTTGCTTCTTCTATATGTGGGTGGATTCCTACTTTACGGGACATTGACCGACTGGACGCCCGATCCGATAATTCCTTTGGAAGCTCTGGAAGCAAGGCCACAAGAAGATGCTAAATCTGTGATTTCCGATAGCAGCCTGACCCTCGTGACCTGGAATATCGGCTACGCCGGACTTGGGGAAACAGCCTATTTTTTCTATGACCGAGGCGATTTTTTCTGGACAGATATGGGTGGGGTTCGCACGCCTGAGAATGAGGTAGAGGCAGCTCTGAATGGAGCTGAAGTTGCGGTAAGCGCACTAGCTGCAGATTTTTATTTGTTGCAAGAGGTAGATAGCTTTAGCCGACGCTCGCATTACGTTATGCAAATCGATAGCCTAAGAGATAGGCAACCACGTTTTCAGGCACATTTCACCAAAAACTACAAAAACAACCGAGTGCCCATTCCGATTTTTCAGCCCTGGGATCACTACGGCTATGTGCGTTCGGGCCTGCTGAGTATGAGTCGATTTAAAGCCGATTCGGCTGTGCGCTTGGCCTTGCCAGGCGAGCTAAGCTGGCCGACACGTCTGTTTCAACTCGATCGCTGTGTGCTTAGGCAGAGCTATCCCACCAGCTGGGGAGATACGCTCGTCGTCTACAACGTTCATTTGTCTGCCTACGACGATGGCAGCAAAAAAGCGATCGAAATGACCTGGCTTAGACAGCAACTGATAGCAGATGTAGAAGCCGGTTACAAAGTCGTAGTCGGCGGTGATTGGAACCAAGTGCCACCTGGTTTCGATTACGCTCGTTTTTCACCACTTCTAGCCGATCAGTTTTATCAGCTCGAAGTCAAGCACGATTTTATGCCACCAGGTTGGAAGTGGATATACGATCCGGGTGAGCCTACAAATCGAAAAGCGCAGACACCTTACAGCGAGAAGGAATCGCCGAAAACGCTGATCGACTTTTTCTTGGTCGGGCCTGGCCTCTCCATAGACAAAGTGCAGACAATTAATCAACAATTTCAATTTTCCGATCACCAACCGGTTCGCTTGCAGGTAACTTTCCAATAGCTGACACTGTTTGATCACCATGGACAAAAACGCCACGCTCGTACTCGGGGCCACGCCCAACTCTGATCGCTACGCAAACATCGCTACTAAACGGCTACTCGCCGCTGGGCAGTCGGTCGAGTTAGTTGGTATCAAGCAGGGAGATATAGACGGTATCCCGATCCAAAATGACAGGCCTGACCTCAAGAACATCGATACCGTAACCCTTTACGTAGGCACCAAGCATTTAGACGACTGGTCGGATTATATTTTCTCACTCCAGCCACGGCGCATCATCTTCAATCCGGGTACTGAGCATACGGGCATTATCGCAGCAGCACGTGAAAAAGGCATAGAAGCAGAGATCGCCTGCACCCTCGTCATGCTGGCCAGCAATCAGTATTGACCCACGCAGCAAATGCCGCAGCTATCGTCTAAATTATTGAGTTGGGCCACAGCGGGCCTATTTATTGGCTACGCTTGGATAGGTGTCTTTTTCGATTTTCCTTTCCGTGAGGTACTGTGGAATGAAGCATTGATAAGTCCGCTATTATCAGTATTTCAAATAGATTGGACATGGTGGGTTAGTGCTGAAGGTATAAATGCGTATTTGCCTGGTCTTCAGATGTTTTTGAGTTTATTACTCGTGCTAGGATTCATAGGTGTTGTATGGTCTAAATTGCCGGGCCGACGCATCTGGATAAGCACCTCGGCTATTCTCGTACTTCTGATTTTGTTGCTCGGCTGGCCGGGCCACAATCATACATTCGGCTATTTATTAGAGATTGCATTAAGAGGCGGTACACCATTTCTTTGGCTGGCTCACAGAGGTGGGAAAAGGAGTGGAAAGTTATACACCATCGCCAAGTGGCTTATTGCAGCTACCTTCATCGGCCATGGTCTCTACGCCCTCAACTTCTACCCCCGACCGGGTAGCTTCGTGAATTGGACTTCCGCAGGTCTGGGCCTCTCGGAAAGCGCATCTATTCAGGTGCTCAACGCCGTCGGTATCTTGGATTTGGTCGCGGCCGCACTACTTCTTTTGCCGAAGCCCAGCTGGTCGCTGCCCGTTGCTATGATTTGGCTGATACCATGGGGTTTTTTAACAACTACGGCGAGGTTGTGGTCTAACTCGGCTTACGAGGAGTGGACTTACTTGTTCCTTAGATGGACACCGGAGGTGCTCATCAGGTTGCCACACGTTTTGGTGGTGATTGCGGTGTATTTGGCCTGGAAAAGTTTGCGTCAGCGTATTTGAAGAGGTCTGGTTTCTGTTCGTCCATCTACTTGCAACTGTAGCCAATAGCTGCCTGTAGCTAGATCATCCAAAGTCAAAGACAAACGAACATCCCCCGCTGGTTGCTGACCGAAATCGTACGTTCTCAGGAGTTTACCTTGTGCATCAAAGAGCTTCCCATAGACTGACTCGCTACTTTTCATAGCCAATTCCAAATTAACATGGTCTTCGGTCGGCTGCGGGTATACGCTGAGAATAGAAAAAGACAATTGACTATTCGGCTCTTCGGTGTTGAGCACCAAACAAGGAGGTATCAAAATAGGCCTGCTTAGCTCGTAATCGGGGTGGTCGGCTGAAATCCATAGGCCGAGATTGGGGAAGTCAATATCTGAAATGACCTCACTGTCCAAAATTGGGCTGTCTTCGGAAAGATCTTCGCGCTCGAATGCATATCTGAAGACTGCGTTGGGTGTCCAAGAGCGGATGGTATATTCGGTATCGCATTCGCAAGGGTCTTCACACCCATTGTTCTCCGACTCGACCCAGGGCATTCCGGCTCTTCCAATGGTATAGCCCGTTAGAAGTTGAGCTTCCGGGTGGTAGTAGCGATCAAAGAAAAATTGCTCTGAGCCGTATTCGGTATAGAGTGTTTGCAGCTGATTTAGGGTGGGGGTATAGATGTCATCGAAATCCGATACGTCTCTATTTCCACGTCCTCCCCATACCAAGGATGTCAAGTAGCGTTCTACACCTTCAAAGCCTGGCCATCGGTCTCCCTTGTTGAACCCGATAGCATTCGATTTGTCGAATTGATTGACCACATATCTCGGCCAGGCCCAATCAGCACCTTCGGGGGTCTCTGCACTTTCGCCCATGTAGGTCGCTGTTGCGTAAGTATGTATAAAAGGCTTGAACCCAGCTGCCGGTATCCCCGATTGCGGATAGCTATCGTGTATGATAATGTCTCCACTGGGGAAAACATCTCCTCTTAGCAAGCGCATGGCCTTGTAGGCTTCCAGCCAATCATCTTGGGCCAGTCCGTCGCAGTATACGGCGGTCATATCATATTCGTCTCTCCATCGTTTTACTTCGTTGG
The DNA here is from genome assembly GCA_039025055.1 of Bacteroidota bacterium. Lineage (GTDB taxonomy): Bacteria > Bacteroidota > Bacteroidia > Chitinophagales > Saprospiraceae > Neolewinella. The sequence goes on from JBCCPC010000054.1 coordinate 9,409, forward strand.
CCCACTCTATACCATCTCGACTATAATAGAACCACTGACTGAAATAGGCACTCCATTGGTCGCCAGCCATCTCTACGCCTTCGGTATGGTCATCTAATGCTACATCTTCTCGAGCTTCGTATCGCTCACCAAAGCTCATAGCCCATCCGCGTTGGTTAAAGTTCCAGAGTATCCAGTCGGTTACACCGGAAGGCTCTGTGTACACCGGAGAACTTTCATAGTTGGATAGCAGCCAGTTGAAATCGAAAGACTTCTCCCAATCATAGGCTCGAACTGGAAAAGTGGATATGAACAGTCGTTCGCCAGGACTGATGGAGACCTCGATTTTGAAACCGGCCTCTGTAGGGGTCTCCGTGTCCAGGTCGTATGGATCGAGGCTCGTGAATGATGGCTGAGGGTCTAGAATGCGAAGCCTGGGTTCCAGTCCGGTCCCTTTTGGTGTATGAATATTTACGGTATACCCTCCAAAGTCATCTTGAACGATCAGGTCACCGCCCGATATGCGATTGAAATCTCCGCCTATACCACTGATTAATTCAAAGGTCATATCAGTATGCGGACTCAAAACCAGTGTACCGTCTGCCTGATAGCCAAGCGTGAGTGAATCGTTAGTAAGTACGATCACTTCTTCACTTTCAGATACCAGCTCGATATCTTTGAAGTTCAGGTCGTCTGAATAAAGCAGCTTCCGATGAAACCTCAAATTTTGCCATAAGTCGAGTAGAGAAACGTCATATGCACTTATATATTCGAAGTGGAGGGTATTGCTTTGCGAGCTAAGCCGGTGAGGTATCACCGGAAGAATGTCCGCCTCTCTATAATATGCCGACATGGCGAGGTCACCTCGCCCGCCGGGAAAGGTAACACCCTCACCCGCTTCAAAGGGTATTAAGTCGAATGCGGGCAATTCTATAAAAGCCAGGTCTGCAAGCTCGAAGGTCACATTGCCATCAAATCCTGGTCCGTACTCGTGAAAGCCAATATACGGGTTGATAAAAGCGAAGCGATCATCCCAGTGTGGGGTAAATCGCCAAGTCCATCTCTGCCAACCTTCGGGACCTTCGGTTATTGCAGGCACACCACCTAGCCTTTCACCGTTACTCAATACGCCATCAGCTGTTGCTCCATAGTGGCCAAAATTTATTTCCCAGGTCGCTCTCGGAAAATCGGCCCTAATCAAGGCACTCACTTCGTAGGTACGGTTGCGCTTAAAAGGTACTAAGCCTGTACTGTATAATCGCGTATCGGCCTCGTCGAGGTCTTCGTTTACTACGAAACGATAGGCGGAGAACCCCTGATATAAACTGTCGAAATAGACCTGAGCAGACGACTCTGATTCCCAATCGAGACCTCTGGTTCGGAAATCTCCATCGGGCACCCGCAATACGACACCTCCATGATCTTCAGGAATCAGCAACTCGGCGAGGCCCTCAGGCATAGGCGGCAGGCCACTGGGTGGTTCAATGGTTACGGTAAAGTTGTCTATAGCACAACGACCTGAATAAACAGATCCCCAGTTGAGAAAAGCGCCTGCAAAACCGGTACCACTAGCCCTTGAAATTCCAGTGGTAACGCCGTATTCCTGACCATCGACTGTGGCATTCAGCGTATTATTATCTAGGTTTATGATGGCTTCGATGCGGTTCCAGGTACCGCTATTGAATTGGTTTTGTGGAAAAGGTGGTGAGCTTGTACCCAAAAATTCTCCGGTTTCGGGCACATAATCCAGTAGGTTTAGTACATAACCAGATTCGTTGAAAAAGAAACCCAGATCGGCAAAGGACTCTTCGCTTTCGTCGTAGCAGCGCAGGAAAGCAAAACCCTCGTGTGGCATATCATCGGTAGCGAGAAAATCGAAAGCCACTCGTACGATTCCTGTACTGGGGAGCCCACTATTGAGGCCTGTTTCAAAATCGACCAGCCTGAAAGTACCTGGCGCACTCACTTCCGTGTAGAGGGCTCTACCTGCGGAAGTGCTCATACCTATCTCCCCGCTTACGAGGCCGACACTAAAGTCCTCAAAATCGCCAAATAAGTTGGTGGGCGCCTGCCCAGTGCCACCTGCTGTTTGTGGAGGAGATCCTATTTCGTCGCCTTCAAATGTGGCAGATACAGTTGTAATCTGTGCAGATATGACGAAATAAATGAATGTGAAATTCAAGGTGAAGAAAAGACGCATAGTGTGGTTTTTTTGACTGAACTCATCTAAACTTTCGCAGGTAGAAAGGCCACTTGTTTCCAATAGCTTTCGCCTGCTTAAATATACACCATTTTAAAGACCGATTTTATGAAATCCTGTTTATGTACACTAGCCTACAGCTATTAATTCACGCCTTTAGCTTCTTGCCAGAGTTCTTCCATTTCCTCCAGACTCATGTCGCCCAACCTATCTCCAGCTTGTTTTTCGATGTGTTCGAAGCGCTGCTTGAATTTTTGATTGGTTCGTTCAAGGGCAGCTTCGGGATCGATATCGTGCCAGCGGGCGTAGTTGATGAGAGAAAAGAGTAAATCTCCGAATTCGGCTTCTCGCTCAGATTGAGCATTGGCTTGTTCCAGGGTTTCCTCAAACTCGCCAAGCTCTTCTTTTACCTTGTTCCATACATCTTCTTTATTGCTCCAATCGAAGTTGACTTGGGCGGTCTTCTCTTGCATGCGCAGGGCTTTGACCATAGCGGGCAGACTTTTGGGTACGCCGCCCAAGACAGACTTTTTTCCTTCTGCCAGCTTGATTTTTTCCCAGTTGCGCTTGACGGCTTCCTCGTCTTCGGCAACTACATTTCCGTAGATATGCGGGTGGCGTTTGACCAACTTATCGCAGACCGTATTGAGCGCATCGGCTATATCCCAGGCACCTTGCTCGCTGGCAATTTTGGCGTAAAAGACCATGTGTAAGAGCAGGTCACCTACCTCTTCCTTAATGCCGTCGACATCTTCTTTAAGTAGCTCATCGGCCAACTCGTAGGTTTCTTCGATCGTCAGTTTGCGCAAACTCAAAAAGGTCTGCTTGCGATCCCAAGGACACTGCTCCCTGAGCTCGTCCATAATCGTCAATAAACGACGAAAGGCCTCCACCGATTGATCCATAAAGTGTACTTTTGTGTTATTCCTACAAAGAACGCGAAATTACGCTTACTCATGAGCAGCTTCCTTTCATCATTTTTCATCATTGCCGGGGTTTTTGCCCTCGGTTTCGTGCTGATCAACTTGCGCTATGTCGTTACCGGTCAAGAGTTTCGGGGTACTTGCGCCAGCAACAATCCCATGCTGAAGGATAAGATGGGCGAGTGTACGGTTTGTGGTAAAAAGCCAGGAGAGGAGTGTAAAGGAGAGGAAGACATGGCTACACAGCGGGCTTAGAGGGTTCTGCCCGATTTTTAATCACAATGATTTATTATGAACCCAACTGATCCACAAGAAGCGGCGGTAGTTGCAGAAGAGACAGTTGCTGAAAAGCTGACGCGTATAGCGCGTATACTCAAAGTTGTAGCCCACCCGACTCGCCTCGGTATTATTCATCAACTGGAACAGCACCCTCGTCTGAGCGTGACGGCCATCTGCGAGGCATTAGGCACCGAGCAGTCGCTCACCAGCCACCACTTGCAGAACATGCGACTAAATGGTATACTCTCGGTCAAGCGGGAAGGGCGTTCGCAGATGTACAGTCTAAAGGAGCGGGATGTTTCGCTCATCATCGAGTGTCTGGAGAACTGTCAGTGCTCTATCTAGTTTGCCACGGGATGAATCCCGTGGATAAGGTGGGCGTCCCCGGGGGATTGGCTTTTATTCTAGGACGGCGTGATCTTTTTGGCCAAACTCTACTAGCACGTTATCTCCAATTGTCGTAGAGAGCTGTAGGCCTACGTAAGTGACATGTACTGGGAACGACTTGTGCTCTCGGTCAACGAGAACGGCGACTTCGATTTTTTTAGGTAAGACTTTCAGTAGGGGCAATAAGGCGTAAAAAAGGGTGCGCCCAGTATTAGCTACATCGTCTACGAGAAGAATCGCTTTTCCAGCTAAGCCCTCTATTGGGTTTTCTAGTTCGGCGGGTTCAGCTAGTGGGTCTGCGGGGCTTAGACGAACGTTCCACAGGTGGGTGTTTTCCATGCCGTGGCTGGCTAGCTCTCGCTGAAAGCGCTCGGCTAATTCCAATCCTCTGTTATTGATACCGATAAGATATAACTCTTCCTCGTCGGCATTGTACTCCATGATTTCCATGGCGAGCCGTTTGACTTTGGCATTTATTTGACGGTGGTCTAGAAGATGCATGTTGGATAATTGGATGGGATAATAATTGGATACTTGGATGGGGTTGATGATTGGATACTTGAAAGGCCCTAGTGCTTCGCCCTACATACCTTCATGGATAGAGAAGCACCCTCCGGGACCGGTACAACACCGAACGCTCGCAGGTCCTCCTTTGGTCGGACGCCATGAGGTTCTATGCTCTCCATGTTCTCCATGTTCTTTATGCTTTCCATGTTCAAGGTGCCTCTGAACGCTCGCGGGTCCTCCTTTGGTCGGACGCCACGAGGTTCTATGCTCTCTATGCTCTCCATGTTCTTCCTTCTACGCCAAGGTCGCCTTTAAAAATCATATTCTAAAGTCGTGTCTTGTTTATTTTTGTGGCTATATGAAGTACGTCGTCATTCAAGCCAGTTCCAGATCAAATGGTGATACCAGTCTCGTTGCCAAAGCCGCGGCTCAAGTACTTGAGGCTACTTACCTCGATCTACTGGATGTTGATTTTAGTAGGTTCGATTATGCGCACAAAAATCGAACAGATGGATTTTTGCCACTGATGCGCCGGTTGGTCGAGTATGAATGCCTGGTTTTCGTAAGTCCTGTATATTGGTATACGATGAGTGGTTTGTTGAAAGACTTTTTTGACCGGATTACCGATTGCATGACCATAGAAAAGGAAACGGGGAGGAAATTACGGGGTATGTATATGATGGCTATTAGTTGCAGCAATTCATCAGGTGAGACGGAAAGCTTCTTTGCGCCATTTAAGCTAAGTGCTGAATATCTTGGCATGAATTACCTGGGTGAGTTACATTGTCAGGTAGTGGATGGTAGGATCCAGGAGCCAACAAAGGCAGCCCTAGAGAGATTTCTCCAAAAAATCGATGGTTCTGCAACGTAGTCATTATTCATTCGTTTGTTAATCATATGTGGAACCGAAGTGTACTTTTCAAGCGTGGATTTCAAGTAGTCTTACTGGGCGTAGTCGTGGTTGTGCTCACCGCCTGCCAGGAAGAGTTTCAACCTGCGCAAGTCGAAGAACCCCACCCGTTGGTCGTAGAGGGCTACATAGAGGCAAGTGGCGATTTGTCTTCTCCGCCCTATGTGTTTTTGACGCGTTCATTTCCGTTTTTTAATCAAATTAGTGGGGAGCAGTTTGATGCGTTTTTTGTGCACGATGCGGATGTGCGGGTATCCGATGGCGAGCGAGAGGTGCGCTTGATCGAGCTCTGCTTTGCGGATTTGAGTGAGGATCAGATCGATTTGGCCGAAAACTTTCTGGGGCGCGAACTCGACAGCCTGGGTATCAATTTGTGTGTTTATCTCGATCCGACTTTTACGATCATCGGCGAGGAGGGCAAGACTTACGACCTGACCATCGAAGCCGAGGGTGAGCTACTGACGGCTACGACAACGATACCCGAACAAGTCGAATTGGATTCCGTGTTTTTTGTAGAGCCTCCTGGAGAGCCCAGAGATACGCTAGCTCAACTTCGGGTTATTCTCGACGACCCGCCGGAGGAAAACTTTTATCGCTATTTCGTAAGTGTCGATGGTGGCGAATTCAAGCGCGACGATTTCTCGGTTTTCAACGATCGGCTGTTCAACGATGAGCGTTTGGAATTTCCACTTAATCGGCCATTGGGTGACGATGAAAGCTTCGATTTATCTACCTTCGGCTTGTTTCGTAGAGGCACGGACATGACCCTTAAATTTGCCTTCCTGGACGAAGCCCACCACCAATTCTGGGAAACGCTGGAATTCGCCTCGGCTAATCAAGGGCCTTTTTCTAGCTACACCCGTATAGCCACAAACATAAATGGCGGACTAGGTATTTGGGGTGGCTTGGCTTGTACCTATTACGACCGCGCTGTACCGGAGTAGTAGCTGGAAAACCACGATAAAGTATGACGCGCAAAGGCCGTATTGGTGCTATTTTCTTTTGTAGTGCGAGTTCGGTACTGATGCTGTTTTTATGCTTTCTGTGGCTGAGTATGCCGAGAACTTTCGGCGACGAGGCTTTTCTGATTAAGTGGACAAGTTTGGTGAAAAAAACAGTACTGGGTCTGGATGAAAAGCCAGCTCCAGAGGATTTTCTTTACATAGATGTCTCCCGATCAAAACGACTGGTTGAAGAGATCGATCCACTCTTTGAATTTTATACCGGCTTTAACCATACCGCGATTACCGACAGAGAGCAGATCGCCGATTTGCTGGGTGCCATCGCAACTTATGGAGATTCTATTCCGCTGGTTATTATGGATGTGAATTTCAGGGATACCTCGGTTCACGATAGTTTTTTGAGGGCTGCGCTAGATTCGTTCCCTTTCCCCATTGCCCTAGCGTCTACTCTTTCTGCTGAAAAGGATACCATAGCTCCTGTATTTAATAAACCGAGCGGAGTTGCTATGTACATGAGTGTAGATAATACTTTCATGAAATATCCACTGTACTATGAAAAGCAATATCCTTCTTTGCCATTGGTCGGCTATCAGTTGTCGCAGAAATTACCTACGAATTCTTCCGGTTGGTGGGTGAGACTCAACGACAAGCTCAGTTTATCTAACCCGATAATCGATTTCAAGATCAGGCCCTTTGATCTGTCGGGCACGGGGCGATATCACATTCACGAGATGGGTTCGCTGCTCTTTCAGTTTACTTTCTGGGAGGAGAGCGATATCGAGCTTCTATTTAGTGGTAAGACAATAATCATAGGCGATTTTTATAACGACACCCACGATACGGTTTTTGGTCAAATGCCTGGCCCAGTGATTGTACATAATGCCTATTTGTCGCTTGTAGAAAACGAGACCTTGGTCCAAACAGAATGGATTGTTTTCCTAATTCTGTTGTTCTTTTGGTTGAGTTGGCGCATTTACAACGAAGAGCGACTTGGAAGCAGATCTTGGTTGTGGCAGCGTAGCCAGACGGCTTTGGGCAAACTGGTAGCGGATAGTATAGACGATACTTTTTTCTTGATATTAGGGACCATTATATCGTATCTATTCTTCAATATTCACATTAATATTTTGGTCTTATTGATCTATCTCAAGATCATGGCGTACCTTTTGCGCAAGTTTTGGTTCAGGGGTGGAAAGGCAAAGTCAGCTTCTACTTAGTGAATCAACAATGATAGAGATGAAGAAAGCCACCTTCCTCGTTTGTTTGATTTTCCTCTTGAGTGCCTTTTCCCTGAGTGCTCAAAACTTCTATGTGGCTTTTGTGAAAGGCAAGGTCTACTATCAAGAGAAGCTACTCAAACCCCGCGATAAGGTGACTTTGAAGGGCGAATTCAGATTCACTACGGTTGATGATTTTGTGAAGATCACTGGTCCAACCGGTATACACACCATACGGCCCGTCAAAAAAGAGGGTGGGGGCTTCGAGTTTATATTGGCTGTTACGGAAGAGTTATTCCCGGCTCCTAGATTGGTGTCTACTTCGGTCTTATCTACCAGTTTCTGTCCGGGTGACTTTTTTCGTTTATATTGCCCGAATGAGTATACAGCAGAAGTTTTCTTTGACGGCGAATCGCGTTCGTTCATATATGAGAGAGCCGACCTTTTGCCGGACCAGATTTACTACCTCTTTGAGTCAAAAAAGCTGGGCTATCAGCTTCGTCAGGCCAATCTACCGGATGATCGATTTCAGATCAACAGAGCTGATTATACCCTCGCCGATCCGTCGGATTCAGTCCTAGGCCAAGTTCATATCATTGCCGTACACGATAAATCGGAGATGGAGCGCTTAATAATCGCTGCTAACGAAGAGCGCTTGGCGTTTCCGCTATTGGATCATCTTGCGTATACAGAACTGGACTTCGAATTCAATGTCATTGGCAACCACAGCACAGACGAAACTACTCGAGATGAGGAAGCAATGGTCAAAGCAGACAGTGCGCTGGCACATATGGAGCGCATCACGATAGCCAATAATTATCAGAATAAAGAAGTCGAAGCACATTCTTTGCAGGCAGAAGGCGTTTGGAGACCAGCCACGCTATTGAATTCTTTTCGTCCGACTGCGGTCATACCGAATGAGGAATTGATGGATGACTTCTTCTTTCACATGATCGTTTCTGAAAACGCTGATCCCTTCGATTTCATGATAGGGATGTCGCACGACGGCGAGCGTTATGCCGAATATGTGAAAGAGAAGTATGGCCCTATGAATTACCGGGCTGTAGTCGACTATTTTGAAGAGGATTATCTGCCAAAGAAGTTGGAGGAGAGTGGGGTGGTGTATCTGTGGAATAGAATCTTCGGGCGTTGATGCGCAGCATAATAATTTGCTTTAAACAATCTTTAACAGTGTTAAGTTAGGCGATTAAGTATTTGGATGGTACTTTGTAGTATGAACAGCCATAACTACTCGCCATATGAAATACGTTTACTCACTAGTCTTGATATTTTTAGCTCTTCCCTTAGCCAGTCAGGTGGAAGAAGTGTTTGAGTTTGAAAACTCGGGAGGTTTAAGCTATGATCTGAAGTTTCAATTTGGAGATAGGCTTTACTTCAATGTGCGCGATAACCGAATGACCCTGAATACTAAACTATGGGTGACTGATGGGACTGCACAAGGAACCAGCGTTGCTTTACCGTTAGGTATAAGTGGGACTCATCTTTTTGAAGAACGCCGTTTCGTTGTAGTTTCAAGTCGTCTATATGAGATTAACCCAGATAATTACGAGATTGAATTATATAGCAGTGTAAACTATACCATAGAACAGGTTTTACAAATAGAAGACAAGATCGCTGTTTTATCTAAACAAAGATTTTCGACCGGACTTTGGTTTTCGGCCATTAATGTGATTTCACTATCAGACGGTGCTAACGAAACTATCTTCCAAGGAAATGTTGAAGTTAATAATATCGCCGCACTAGATGATAAAGTATTGTTTACTTACGAAAACAATATATACGCGAGTAACGAGACCGGGAGTGAGGTCGTTGAAATACTAAATGGGGCGAGCAACCAAATAAGAGACTTGGACCTTTCAAAAGGAGGAGAAACTAATGGTAAATATGTGTTTCAAGTTTGGTCTAACAATGAAGGCATAGAGCCTTGGGTAACGGACGGAACACCATCAGGCACCAGCTTGCTTGCAGATTTAAGTGCTGATGGCAATTCACTTCCGGATCTATTTTTTGAATTAGGAGGGGAGCTTTACTTTTTCGCTTATTCGACAGGATTTGATATCAGTCTTTTTAAAACTGATGGAACAGCAGCTAATACGGTAAAGGTAGTTGCCTTACACGAAGAACTAGACTTCGAGCGAGTCTACGAACGGTATGAGTTTAATGGACAGATGTACATAGAGGCGACTACAGCCTCAGACGGCTACGAGTTGTGGACTACCGATGGAACAGCAGCTGGGACTTCTATAGTCAAAGACATATGGGAAGGTGCTGGGAGCTTTAGAAATGATGAATACCTACAAGCCAGGAGCATCACTGATCGCTACATCTACTTTAGTGCCGATGATGGCATTCACGGTAGAGAACTATGGCGAAGCGACGGAACAGATGCCGGTACGGAGTTGGTTATAGATTTTGCACCAGGCGCCGATTGGTCTTTCCCCCTGCCCTTAGGTGTTATAAATGGTCGTGTTTATTTCTCTGATACGGACGATAGCGGTGCTCAGCTTTACAGCATCAGTGAGTTAGATCCTTTACCACCTGCAACTGAATTTGCACCTAGCTATGATTGGTTGAGAACTATGGGCTACAATTTCTTAAGAGGATTTGAAGGCTTTCCTATTTTTAATGAGAGTGTAGAAACCGATGGAGAAGGTAATGTGTATGTGATGGGTAAGTTTAGAAGAGATGCCCTTCTATTTTACGAAAGCAATAACTTTATCGAGCGTTCTCAGCTGGGAGATGAAAGCTCGGATAGAACTTTTCTAGCTTCTTTCGATAGCGGAGGTGATTTTAGGTGGGGAAAAGAAATTGGGGGAGGTTCATTTCCTCGGAAGGGGGACATTACTATCGACAGTGAAAATAATGTGATATGTGCAGGCACCTATTTTGTGCGAGGTGTATTAGACGATGTTTTGCTTAGTAATTCAAATACTAGATATTATCTGGCAAAATACGATTCAGAAGGTGAGCTACTGTGGTACAAGCAAGGAGATATAGGTCCTACCCAAAATGCTGATGTCAATTCTGTTGAAACAGATGCTCTAGGTAATATTTATGTGGCAGGTACCTATACTGAGGGTGTAGCCCATTTAGGTCCTAACCAAATATCAGACAATTCAGATCCAGCAATATTCATTGCTCAATACGATAAAGATGGAAATGAGGTATGGCTGAATCATCTTCCTGAAACGACTCCTGGTCGACTTAGTTATGTTAGGACAATACAAGTAAGAAATGGAAGAATTTACGCTACAGTAACGGATGGGGACTACAATTGGGAGTCTTCTTGCAACTTTTCAGATTGGTACGCAAGGGTTTTTGCATTGAATCAAGATGGTGATATCATTGATGAAAAACTTTTCGTTTCAAGTGATCTTACTTTTGTTACAGATGCTAAGTTTTCTAAAGACGATCATCTGCATATTGTAGGTACGTTCCGAGGTGATTTTGATATAGATGGCACGGTATTGTCAGCTGAATGTGGCAACAGCACAGGATTTATGATCAAGTTAGATGATCAGCTTAATGTACTAGATGCATTCGAGATAGAAACACCTGATACCTATCTGCAGGATATAGAATTTGGGGATAACTCGACCTATTACTTAAGTGGACTCCAAACACTGGATGATGTGCCTGATTCTGATTTCAGGGTTATGAATACGACTAGAGATAAAGTCTTTGTGAAGAAATATGATAAGTTCAATAGACTGGTAGACGAACGCTACTTCAGCAAATATCATGGTGACTCTTTTGATAGTAATCCGCTCATGGCATTAGATTCGGATGAAAACATTATTCTATCTGATATATTCCGCTCACAATTCGATACGTTTGCTGTCAATAGAAGTTTTAGTAGTAAAATCGCCATCATAAAATTTTCACTAGACGGCGAAGCCTCTTATCCTGAAGATGGTAGGTTAGAAGAATCTTCAGTAGAGCTCTTCCCCAATCCGGCCAGATCATTTATGACGCTTACTTCTGAAGACGAGGATTTCAGTAATGCTGATTTCGAGGTGTACGATGCCATAGGTCGATTCATATTGACACCTCGCGTTTCTTACAATATAGGTGTGACTCAACTCGATGTCTCAGAACTACCGCCAGGTACATACATGCTTAGAATATCGACTGAGAGCGAGCAGTTCAGCAAGAAGTTTTTGAAGGTGGATTGAGGCTGTAGCGACTTATTTACCTCCTATCACCCGAATAGTCGTAATATTGGTGCCGTTTAACATTCTGCATACATGAGGCTATTTCACTACTTTACGTTTGGTTTTCTGCTCATTTTCTTGGTTTTCCAATCTTGCTCACCACCCACCATGAGCACCAGCAAGATCATCGTCACCTCAGAAGCGGGTGACCAGATGGCCGAGCGCGAAAATGTCGATTTTCAAAGAGGGGAGACTTCGGGCAATATCATCGAGATTTTCCCCGACCAGCTTAAGCAAACGCTAGACGGCATCGGTAGCTCCTTTACAGAATCTTCCGCTTTTGTGTTGGCGCACCTGACGGAGGATGATAGAAAAGAGGTGATGCGAAATATATACAGTGACGCGGGCGCCAATTTCAGCCTTACCCGTACGCATGTAGGGGCCTGTGATTTTTCAGTAGAAGGAAAGTACTCATATGCCGATATAGAAGGTGATGTCGAACTGGCTGGATTTACCATTGCTCCAGACCACGAAGGTTTTTCCAAAGAAGCGTATCCTGATTTAGATGATGTCAGCTATGATTTGCTGCCCATGATCGAAGAGGCCATGGCAATCAAGGCCGATCAAGAAGACAAGGATCTTCGTATTATCGCGTCAGCATGGACGGCCCCAGCCTGGATGAAGGACATAGAAGAATGGTACATACCCGGTGCACCTGAAAACAATTACCAGGGAACGGGCGGTTCCCTCAAGCCGGAGTATGAAGCGACCTATGCTGACTACATACTCAAATACCTAGATGCCTATGCCGAGGCGGGTGTAGATATTTGGGGGCTCACCCCGGTCAATGAACCCCACGGTAATAATGGTCAATGGGAAAGCATGCACTTCACGCCTGAGAGCCAGAATACCTTCATTAAAACATACCTGGGACCCAAACTGCAAGCTAGTGATCATGCCGATTTGAAAGTGCTTATGTATGACCAAAATCGAAATGGACTGGAAGAGTGGACCTCAGCGATATTAGGCGATGAAGAAACGGCCGAATACGTCTACGGCACGGCCGTCCATTGGTATGAGAGCACGTTTAACGTATACGAAGACGAGCTGGTCAAGGCGCATGAGTCCTACCCCGATCACGCTATCATACATACCGAGGGCTGTATAGACGACCTGGGTAAACCTGCACCTCCGGGTATAGGCGATCCCGATGTTTTTCAGGAAGAAGGTTGGTTTCAAAACGATGATTTTTGGTGGAACGCCAATGCAACCGACTGGGCGTATACGGCCCCCTGGGCGGCTCCGTCTGTAGAAGAGCATCCGATGTATACGCCGGTGCATCGCTACGCCCGAAATATTATCGTCAGTATCGACCACTGGATGAGTGGCTGGGTCGATTGGAATGTGGTACTCGACCATAATGGCGGGCCTAATCATGTCGGCAATTTCTGCGGTGCGCCCATTATGATCAATACCGAAACGGACGAGGTGTATTACACGCCCGTCTTCTATGTACTCGCTCAGTTCAGCCGCAGCATGCGACCTGGTGATCAGGTGGTTCAGACCCAAAAAACGACCAGTGAATTGGATGAAGATGCCCTTCACGCTTGCGCCAGCCTCAACACCGAGGGGCTACTGAGTGTACAGTTACTGAATACCACGAAAGAGGTGATAACTTACCAGCTAAAAATTGGTGATCAGTACGCCGAAATCGAATTGGACGCTAATTCAGTTCAAACGGTACAAGTAGCATTATAAACTGAAGAACTATGAAATTCCCCATTACCACTTTACTAACTTTCTGCATTTTCATTTTCCTCACTGGCATAAGCTCAGCACAGTCGGCTGAAAATGATCCCTTTCTGCGTCATCCTGCACTAAGCCCTGACGGTACGCAGATTTCATTTGCCTACCAAGGCGACATATGGGTGGCCGATGCCGATGGCGGTACAGCCCGCAGACTCACCGTACATGAAAGCTATGAATATGGCCCACAATGGAGCCCAGATGGAAAGCAACTAGCCTTTCAGGGCAATCGATACGGTAACGACGATATTTTCGTGATGGATGCCGACGGTGGAATTCCTCAGCGCCTGACCTATCATTCTGCTAGTGATGCAGGTGTGCGTTGGGGCGCAAACGGTAATTTATTTTTCAACTCGCGCAGGTACTTTGCCCAGGTCGAACGCGAGAGTGAAGTCCATCAAATTTCAGTTCAAGGGGGAACCCCTCAACGGGCTTTCGATGCCGTTGGACTGGAACCCGCACCCTCGCCCGATGGTCGGTTTATCGCCTTCGTGCGCGGTACGTGTCGGGTAGCACGCGAAGCCTACAAGGGCCCGGCCAACCGCAACATCTGGATATACGATAGAAAAACAAATCGTTTCACCCAGCTGACCGACTTCGAGGGGCAAGATCATCAGCCGGAGTGGGGTGCTGGCAACCAGCTTTTCTTTTTAAGTGCTCAAAATGGTCGCTACAATATCTACCGTATGCAGCTGGATGCCAGTGGACAAGCGACAGCTCCGGCGGAAGCAGTCACCAATTACGAAGAGGAGGGCATTCGCTACTTCGATGTGGGACAGAATGGGAAGCAAATCGTATTCGAGAAAGGCATCGACCTGTATAGCCTGTCAGCTGATGGAAGGGGAGACGTTAAGAAGCTCGAATTTCAGGTGGCAGCCGATGATCGTTACGATCCGGTCGAGCATAAGACTTACTCCAGCCAGGCCAGAGGCTACGATATTTCACCCAATGAAAAGTACGTGACTTTCAATGTGCATGGCGAGATATTCATAAAGCCCAACGACAAGGAAAAGTCGAGGAGTGTGCAGTTGACCGATCATCCTTACAATGATGGAGAACCACTTTTCTTGAATGATTCGACCATCATCTTCGTTTCCGATCGAGGTGGAAATTACGATCTCTATGCGGTGCGATCTTCCGATCTAGCGGAAGTCCAATTGTACAAAACCTTTAAGCTGCAAACAACTCGACTTACCACCAACGAGGCCGACGAGGAAGACATCTATCTATCTCCTGACCGCAAAAAGATCGCCTACCGACGAGGTCGTGGCGGGCTTATCGTAGCCGATATTGCAGCAGATGGTCAGCTCAGTAATGAGCAGATTTTGCTCGATGGCTGGGATTCACCGAGTGGCATCAGCTGGAGCCCCGATAGCCGCTGGCTGGCTTACTCGCTAGACGATCTAGACTTTAATCAAGAGATTTACATCCACCCGGCCGATAATAGCCTTGCGCCCGTGAACGTAAGCCTGCACCCACGTGGCGATAACAGTCCGGTATGGAGTGCCGATGGCAGCAAGTTGGGCTTTTTATCGACCCGGAACAATGGCGATAGCGACGTTTGGTTTGTTTGGCTAAAGAAGTCCGATTGGGAAAAAACACAACGCGACTGGGAAGAAGATGACGAAGAGGATGACAAGCCCAAGAAGGATAAAAAGAAGGATGGTGAAGACGAAGAGGAAGAGGACGACGATGGGGTAGAGCCCATTCAAATCGACTTTGAAGACATACACGAGCGACTGACCCAAGTCACCCGCCTGGCAGGTAACGAGCGCAATCTAGAGATCTCGAAAGACGGGGAGTTTTTCTTCTTCACGACTAATGGCGGCGGCCGTCAAGGGGTGCCCGGCGACCCGGAATTGATGAAGGTAAAATGGGATGGCAAGGATATGAAGTCGCTCATGCCGAAAGCGCGGGTGTATGGGCTTCAATTCGATAATAAAGGCAAGTTCCTCTACGCCATCCAGTCTGGCGGTCGATTGACTAAGATCAATGCTGAAAGCGGCAAAGCAGAGCCCCAGAGCTTCCAGGCCAAGATGGACGTTCACCGCATGGAAGAGCGCAAGCAGGTATTCAACGAAGCCTGGCGCCGCCTTCGCGATGGCTTCTACGATCCCAATTTCCACGGTCGCGATTGGCAGGCATTGAAAGACAAGTACGAAGCCCGCTGCATGGCTGCTTCTACAACGCAAGACTTTCGCTTGCTCTACAACGAAATGCTCGGGCAACTGGATGCGAGCCATATGGGAATGTATGGCGGTAATCCGGAAGAGACGCAGCGCGAGCAAACGGGAATTTTGGGTGTAGATATCGTTCCAGTTCCCACCGGAGTTCGAGTGACAAGAGTGATTCCCGGCACACCCGCCGATAGAAGTGAAAGTCGCTTAGAAGTTGGCGATGTCATTCAGTCGGTGAATGGGGAGGGCATCGAAGAAGGTACTAACTTCTACAGCCTGCTGATCGGTCAGCCCAATGAACGCATCTTATTGGGCGTGAGTCGTGACGGCAATTTCGAGGAGGTTGTCATTCGCTCTACTTCTTCTATTCGCAGTGAGCTCTACCGGGAATGGGTCAAAGAACGCCAGCGATTGACGGAGGAGTATTCGGGTGGTCGTTTGGGCTATATCCACATCCAGGGGATGAACTGGCCCAGCTTCGAGCGTTTCGAGCGGGAGCTGACGGCTAGCGGGCTGGGCAAAGAAGGCATCGTGATCGATGTGCGCTTCAACGGCGGCGGCTGGACGACCGACATGCTGATGGCGGTACTCAACGTTCGCCAGCACGCCTACACCGTACCGCGTGGCGCCACCGACAATCTGGAACGGGAGAATAAGCAGTTCCGCCAAAATTATCCTTACGGCGAGCGCCTCCCCCTCAGCAGCTGGACGCGGCCTTCTATCGCGCTCTGCAACGAGAATAGCTACAGCAATGCCGAGATTTTCTCCCACGCTTTCAAGACCCTTGACATCGGTACCTTGGTCGGTCAGCCTACTTTCGGTGCGGTCATCTCCACCGGCGGCGCAGGCTTGATGGATGGTTCTTACGTACGAATGCCCTTCCGCGCCTGGTACGTCAAAGCCACCGGCGAAAATATGGAGCATGGTCCCGCCGTACCCGATATTCTGATCAGCAATATGCCCGATAGTAAGGCGAATGGGGAGGACCCACAGCTGAGGAAGGCGGTAGAGGTTTTGTTGGGGGAAATAAAATAGTGTTTTTGTTGGCAGCGAAGCTGCCAACAAAAACTATCCTTTATATCTTATTCCCACTAAAAACCACCTCCCATAATTAAACCGCTCATAGATTCTACTCCCATCTTCAGTCGGCGCGCCGAGGTAAGACTCGAAGGTGTGATCGGTCAGGTTATTGGCTCGGAGGAAGAGGGCCCATTGGCTACCGAGGCGGCGATCTACGGCCAGGTCTAAGGTGAACTGATCGGCGGTGTAGACGGGGACGGAATTTTCGAAGCGGTCGAGCTGTAGGTCGGAGTAGGTGGTGGCGATCACGGCATTCCACTTGCCTTCGGGGCTGCGGTAGTTGAGACCCAGATTAGCCGTTTGGCGGGGTGCGCCGGGGAGGGGCTGGCCATCGAATACGGAATTATCGTCTGTAATGTCGCTGTAGGTATAGCTGTAGCTGAGAAAGGCATTCATACCGCGTAAGCCTGCCTGCCTTGCGCCAGCAGGCAGGTCTGAACTTAAGAATCCTAAATTGTGGATGACCCCCAGCTCGGCACCCAAAAGAACCGCCTGGTTGGCATTGGATAATCGCCGACTAGCAAACTCGGTGGGCGAAGAAATTTGCGATAACTCCATCTGGCTGATGATGGGCTGATCGATCCACTTGGCGAAGGTGGAGATACTGATGAAGTTGCCTTCCTGGCTGTAAAACTCCAGGCTCAGGTCGATATTATCAACTCGGCTGCCGAGGGTTTCTAGATTGCTGACCAGACTTTCGCGATTGCCGAAAAGCAGTTCCTCCCTGGCCAAAGCCAGATAAGGCGCGCGATTGATGGCCTGAAAGTAAGCCATTCGCAATTGCTTGTTTTCATTGAACCGGTAGGTGAGCTGTGCGCTGGGAAAGAGATTGTCATAAGTGTCTTCATCTCGGAAATCGGTTGCCAGATTCTCAAAATCGAGCTCTGTTTGCTCATAACGCAGGCCAGATGTAAAACTCAGCCGACTGCTCAAATTGGCCCCGAACATGAGGTAAGCCGATACAATGTCTTCCTCTGCTCGAAATGAAGCCTCACTCTCGAACGGATCGGCGTCCAGGGCTTCGAGTAGCCCCAATTGATCGGTGAAATCGGCATTGCCATCAATGTCAGTATTGCCGAAAGTGCCAGGAGAAATGGTGGCTCCACCCGAATCGATAAAGTTATTGCTGGTAATGAGGCCAAAAGTGCGCCGTTTAGATCGAATACGGCCACCGACCTTGGCAAAGGCTGTCTGCCGCTCGTTGAGAAATCGGGTAATATTGACGCTGCCGATGGCTATGTCTTCTTCTAATTTGCTATGCTCGGGCTCGACAGCGAACAGCCGGAGAGGCCCGCCGGAGATTTCATCTGCGGGGCTTACTGAAAGTGGATCTTCGAGCTGTCCCTCCCAATCGGCCAGATAGCTGAATCGATAGCGATTGCGCACATCCTCGCGAGAGCGGGCGAAGCTGATCTGGTAGTCGAGTTTGGTCTTTTCGAAGTTGTTTTCCACTTCCAAGGTAACCAGATTGAGCCTCCGATTATCTCGCCAGTTGGCCGTTTCGCGCCTGATTTGGTCGCCATCTTGATTGAATAGTGCTCGCCTGCGACTGATTATTTCGGTGGTATTGCTCAGGTTGTAGCTCAGGCGCAACCGATTAAAAATGCTAGGTCTGAGCTCTATGCTACCCAGCAAGCCGAAATCGTCGTTTTGTATGTCTGTTTCGCCAGCCCTAATTTGACCAATATTCGAACCGCTGACCAAATCGGGCCCATAACCAAAGTCGCTAGAAGCTATACCGCGATCCACTCTTTGCGAATTGATGGCGAATAAACCGAATACCTTTTCCTCACTCAGCTCACTATTGACTGCCACGCTGGCCTGATAGATGCCCCGGCTCAATACCCGCTCGCCACCGCCGGTATAGATACCACCTGCCGCCTGGGCCAATAGCTCCAGCTTCTCATCGGGCTGCCGGAGCCTGAAATCGACCAAACCAGCGACCGCATCTGCATCTTGATCGGCTGTGCGCGATCGACAAACGACCACCTCTTCCAGCAAGTTGGATTGAATGAAGTCGAGGCTGGCCGCTCTTGGGGCTTCCGGGCGAATACTCGGCAGTCGCTGCCCATTGAGTTGCGTGACCACATAATCTTGTGGCAATCCACCCAATCGAATAAACTCGGCTCGCCCACCAGACTGATCCAGACTCACCCCCGGCATTCGCCTGACCGTTTCGGCCAGGTTGTTATCCGGAAAGCGATTGAAGACTTCGGCATGCAATATTTGGGTGCGACTCAGTGCTTGCTGCTGTTGGGTAATCGCCTCCAGCTGGCCCGTAGAACGACGGCCTGTTACAACAATCTCGGTGATGTCGAAATCTCGGGGCTGCATGACAATATTTAGGGTCACATCATCAGCATTTGGACTGAGTTCGAGTAGGGTGTCATATCGTGCATAGCCCACATAGGAAGCAACCATGCGTATGCGACCGGGTGCGATTTCCAACTCGAATTTGCCTTCCGTATCTGTAAATGTACCCACCACGGAGTTGAGCACTTGTACTGTCGCACCCACTAAAATTTCACCGTTCGTATCGGTTACTTTACCATGCACATCTATATGCTGACTGTATCCCCAGGTGCTGAGCCCCGCTACCAAAATCAAAGTCGATAAAAGTCTTTTCATGTCATTCATTTTACCAGCCTGCTTCTATGTTTTCTATTATCCCTTCGACCAGTCGCATACGGGCTTCCACGCTTGCCCAGCCGATGTGTGGGGTTAGCAGCAGGCGATTGCGGTTCTTTACTTGCAAGTAAGGGTGATCTTCTGGTATCGGTTCGCGTTCGTACACATCTATAGCCGCACCAGCTATTTCGCCAGCGTCGATGGCCCGTGCCAGATCGGCTTCGTTGACGATCCCGCCACGGCCCAGGTTGAGTAGATAGGCCGTGGAACGCATCAGTTGTAATTGTGGCCAGGCGATCAGGTCTCTAGTCTGTTCATTTAGCGGGGCGTGTATGCTTACTACCTCGCAGTGTTCCAGCAAATCGTCTAGTTCCAATCGCTCATATTCATCGCTTCTCTCCTCGCCGGAAGTGCTGTAATAGCAAACCTTCGCACCAAAAGCTTCTGCCAACTCGGCTACTCGCTGACCTATGCTACCTAGGCCGATAATCCCGAATCTCGCCCCACACAACTCGTAAAAGTCTTGTCGCCAATACGAAAAGCTAGGGGCCTTACTGTAGGTACCATCGTATACTGCCTGGTTCAAATGGATCAGGTCATAGCCCAATGTAAATAGGGCGGTCATCGTCAGCTGCGCCACGGCATTCGTCGAGTAGTTGCTGACATTGCGCACCGGTATGCCTTTGGCCTCGGCATGCACAACATCTACATTATCTGTGCCGGTAGCCGCAACGCATATCAATTTCAAATCCGGCAGCTGGTCGATGATCTTTGCGCCTAAGACCACTTTATTCGTGATGGCCACTTGCGTCCCCGCCAATCGCTCTACAACCTGATCGGGCGCGGTAAAATCATAGCCTTGGAAATCGCCCAATTCTTCGAGGGAGTCCCAGTTGGGGATTTGGCCGAGGGTATGTGCATCTAAAAAGACAATCTTTTTCAACATGCTTTTTCAATAACCCTCTTTACCTTAATCTCACCCTCGAATTTTGCTTGCAAAATGAGTACATATGCCATGGCATCCCTCTCCTTCGGAGAGGGACCGAGGGAGAGGCTAAAAAAACAAAGGGCGCGACGAGCCAAACCCGTCGCGCCCTCAATATAGGCATCCTTATAAATGCCAGAGCCTTTAGCTTGCTACTGCAATAAACTTGTCCAGCTTTTCAGACAAAGCTTGCTTGGTGGCCACACCTACGTGCTTATCAACCACTTGCCCGTCTTTGAAAACCAGCAGGGTGGGAATAGATCGCACGCCATACTGCATGGTGATGTCGGGGTTGGTATCCACATCGACTTTTCCGACCAGTGCCTTGCCTTCGTACTCCGTAGAGAGTTCGTCGACGATAGGCCCTACCATTCGGCAGGGGCCACACCACTCGGCCCAAAAATCGACAAGTGATACACCTTCGCTTTCAAGTACATTTTCCTTGAAGTTGCTGTCGGTCAGTTCAAAAGCCATTATTCATTTATTTTTTGTGAATGAAATGCGCACGGTTTTGTGTGCGTTCGGTAAGTAAACAGCAACTTTAGCCTTTGGTTGGCTTTCAATTTCCACGCCCCTTCAAAATGTCGCAAAAGGACTCCAACATATCATGGAAAGTGACCCTGGCTCCGGTCTTACTGGCCGCTATCAGTTTGCTCCTACGCTGGGCGGTACCGGCCGACTGGATCGAGCAGGTGTACAGCCGCGGTATTTTTCCCGTATTCCGCACCGTTTGGGATGCCCTTATCACCAGTTGGTTCCCGATCCCTTTGCTCTATGTGTTCTGGGCATTGGTCATTTTCGGTATAGTCCAATGGATACGTGGCACTATCAGACGTAAGCGCAGTAAAGGGTGGGGGAGCGCACTGGTTTTTGCGGCTAGCCGACTGGTGCAATTCGTGGCGTGGGTCGTCGTTGCTTTTTTGTGGCTTTGGGGCTTTAACTACGGTCGGCAGTCTGTTGAAGAAGTTTTAGACTTCCGCAGGTACTCGCCCGACTCGGTAGCGTTGGCCAGCTACGTCTATAATGAAGCCCAGTCTTTAGCTGCGCTCAGAAAAACGATCATAGCTGATTCCAGCGTAGCCTTTTCTCATAGCGACTTGCCAGCAGATTGGATGACCATCACCCGTCAAATGCTGGAAGACGCCCTAGCCCAAGAAGGCTATCCTACCACAGGCAAGGTCCGCATTCGCCAGCTATGGCCCAAAGGCATACTGCTTCGTTTCAGTACGGCAGGTGTCTATTGGCCCTGGGTTGGCGAAGGCAATGCCGATGGTGGCCTCACCGCCCTCCAACTTCCTGGCGTAGTCGCCCACGAAATGGCTCACGGCTACGGCTTCGGCGACGAAGGGACCTGCAATTTCTGGTCTGTCCTCACCGGTTTCCAGGCTACCGACCCTGCCCTCGAATACGTCTTTCGTCTCGACTATTGGCGCCGAATGGCCGGTCGCCTCCGCCGTGCCCAACCCCGCCAATACTTCGCCTGGCGACAGCACAGCCTCTACCAAGGCATCAAGACCGACCTCGAACACATCTACACCAACAGCCAAAAGTATCCAGATATCATGCCCCGCTTTCGCACCGCCTTCTACGATACCTATCTACGTACCCAAGGCATCAGCGAAGGCATCTTGAGCTATGGGTTGGTGATACAAATGGTGGAGGGGTATAAGCGGCGGGAATAAAATGAAAACCCCCTTTCGAGCTATGCTCGAAAGGGGGTTTTCAAGTGAGTCCTCTGGGGCTCGAACCCAGGGCCCTCTCATTAAAAGTGAGATGCTCTAACCGACTGAGCTAAGGACTCAAACACTTTCTCTCAAAAGCGACGCAAAGGTAAGTTTTCATTTGGCATTGCACAAATAGAAGAAGTGTAAATTTCTGCTTCAGTCTTACCTTGCGCCTGAGTTAACTACTTCTACATCAAAAAGGTTGCAAATTGTTACATTTGGTGCCCTGCGCTCGGGTTACCCGAGCGCAGGGCACCAACACACTTATCTATGCTACGCAACGAAGCTATTGCCAATTTTCGAGAGTCGCTGGCCGCTCAAGCCATAGAAACCAAACAGCTATTGACAAATGACGCGGAAGTACTTTGGACTAACCCCGCCCCCAAGTCCTGGTCGGCCATGCAGTGCCTGGAGCACCTGATACTAACTGGCGAATACTATCAAAACGGACTCAGAAAGAAGCTATTGGATTCCACCATTAAGAGTGCTGACCACGAAATAAAGTCCGGCAAATTCGGACAAAAGTTTGCCAATGCTATGCAACCTACCCCCGATGGTCAGCGGCGTGCAAGAACCCGCACTTCCAAAAAAGTAAATCCGCCACCTTCTGACATTTCCCGTCATGAGAAAACCATCAAAGATTATTTGGCCCTTCAACAAGGCTGGGAAGAGCTCCTTCAACAATCGGAACAAGTCAATTGGGAGAAGATTCGCGTTGCCTCCCTCATCGGCCCCATACTGAGGTTCTATATCTACGATGCTTTTGCCATTAATATCGCTCATCAAAATCGCCACTTGCTCCAAGCCAAGGAAGCATTGGAAAAAGTCTCTTTGACGTACCAGAAGGAATCGGCTCCAAATGCTTAGTTGCAATTATTGATTATTGGCAGTAGAACGCTTGCAGGAACTCAAAACTTCCGCAGAGCTACAGTTTTGAGCACGCTACAAGGTTCTATTTTCACCACCGGGCTCATTACACATTAATGCCTCGCACCTAAAAGACTACTCCTCTTCCTCAAACGGTAACACCAACTGAATTCCCTCCCCGCTATGCTCCCGCTCCAGATTGCTGACCGTCACCCCAAGTAGCCGAACCACCGGCATCTCATCCAGATTTTCGTCGAGTAGCTGGTGGGCGATGGCGATGAGATTGTCCAGTTCCCGGACTTCGCTACTGAAGCTACGCGAACGAGTGAAAATTTGAAAATCGGGACTTTTCAGTTTGACAGTCACCGTTCGGCCGAAGTTATCGCGTTCTTCCATGTAGTTGTAGACGCGCTCGGCCAGTTCGCTGAGCTTGGCTTTCATGTCGGCGGTTTTGGAGAGGTCGTTTCGGAAGGTGCGCTCGGAGCCGATGCTCTTTCTAATGCGATTCGGGTTGACGGGCCTTTCGTCTAACGCGCGGACGATGCGGTAGTAGTGACGACCCGCCTTACCGAAACGCTGGGCTAACTCCAGCTCAGATAGTGCCTGTAGGTCGGCACCTGTTTTATAGCCCATCTTATGCATGCGAGTGGCTGTCTTTTTGCCCACGCCGTGAAACTTCTCTACCGGAAGCGCAGCCAGAAACTCGTAAGCCTCTTCTGGCATGATCACCTTCATACCATTGGGCTTATTGATATCGCTAGCGACCTTGGCCAAAAACTTATTAAAGCTCACTCCGGCCGAGGCGGTCAGTTGGGTGGCTTCAAATATCTCTTTGCGGATGGCCTGGGCGATAAGTGTCGCACTAGCAGGACCGCGCTTGGTTTCGGTCACATCAAGATAAGCCTCATCCAGCGAGAGCGGCTCGACCAGATCGGTATAGGAAAAAAAGATGTCCCGTACTTGCTGAGAGACCTCCTTGTACACCGCAAATCGGTGGCGAACGAAGATCAGATCGGGACAAAGTCGCTTAGCCGTAACGGATGGCATGGCCGATCGCACCCCATATTTTCGGGCTTCATAGCTCGCAGCGGCGACCACGCCCCTCATACTGCCACCACCAACGGCTATGGGCTTGCCGCGCAAAGAGGGATCGTCCCGTTGCTCGACAGATGCAAAAAAGGCATCCATGTCGATATGGATGATCTTTCGATCGCGGGCTAGCTTAGGATTCTTGAGCTTGCGCTTCCACTTCAATGCGTCGGGTCGATCTCGTTCATTAAGGTTTCGATATCGGCGGTCAGCTTGTCGATCTGCTGCCGCAGTTCCGGGTTGTCTTCCCCATATTGACTCACTTGATTTTGGAGATCATCTTTGCGTTGTTCCAATTGGCTGACCCTTCTCGCCACATCGGAATCACTCAAATTTCTGACTTTGTCGCCCAGATCATCGAGCACATTGCCGATGCGGTTGAGTACGCCGTCATACTCGCCATCGCGCACTTTATCGATGGCACCTTCCAGCGTGGCCCAGAGTCCGGAGCCGAGTTCGGCACCTCTTTCTATGAGGTCGCGCGATTGTTGTTTCTCTTCCTCGTCGCCAAAGAAGTAATTGTAGCCGACGATAAGCACAGCGGCAAAGAGTCCGAGTTTGATGAGTTTACTGATCATGATGGTGGGTTTTGGGTAAAGATAAGGCAGAACTCACCGTTTGAATAGCAGATCGTCAATAGGGCGTTTTCTATTGATTATACTGTAAAAGTTTACCGCTGATGCATCAACATCTGACGCATATATGTATGTGTATTCTTTAGATACAGTATCGTATATGAAGTAATAGTCATCAATATCAATCTGAGCGTCAATTTTGAGTATCTCGTTTTCCTTCAAAATGAAGACATCATCTTTGTCTGTGATTATGAAATTGTTTTCTTCATCATGCACCATTATGAAATAGCTAAATTCATTTTCCCATTCGTAGGATATGGTTTCGCCCCATTGCAAAACTGGCCGACCATTATCGTTTAGTTGAATATCAAAAGGAATAATATTAAGTTTTTCATCATACAGCATAGGGCGCAGTTGCGATTTGACACAACCCCTTTGATTTGAAAATGACGGCTGGACGTTACATTTTGTGGGTGTCTAAATCCATAAGAATGAACGACCCAACCATCATTACAAAGATATCTGAGTTCTTCAATAACTCTCTAC
>JBCCPC010000055.1:0-33980 GCA_039025055.1 Bacteroidota bacterium
GATGTAAGGGGTCGTCAAATCGGATACCGGGAGTTCGTGCCTGGCGATGTAGGTACTTTGTAGGCGGTCGGCGTAGTTTTCGTGTGGCCCCAGTCCGTGATAACTCACTTTATTTAAGTTGGCTGCTACTTCGGTTTGGTAGCCATAGCGGAGTGGAGGAGGAGCCCCTTCCGTGAGCGGCTCTAAGGAGAAATCTACAGCCACGTAAGCTTCCTTATCATTGACGCTATAGGTGATCGTTTCTTTTACCTGCCCGTCGAGATAGGTTCTAATGACCTCTGTTATGCGCAAGTTATCTTCGTTGCGCTTGTTCAGCTCTACCAGATTGGACTTTGGTGTTTCCCAAGATTGAGACTTGGTAGGCAGTTGGCTGGAAGGGTCGTTGTCGGTGAGTGCTCTCCAGAAATTCGCTCTTAGTGGAGTGAAAAAAATGTTTCGCCCACCTGAGGTCATAGACAGCAAGTCGCCTGTATTTTGGTCGAATTCCAAGGAAATATTGCTCAATTTATTGGACTTGCTGGGGTTTATCCATTCATGATCTCTCGGATCACCAATGCGCAATTGCTCCCAAGCTACCACGTGATCGGCTGGGTAGGCATCATCTGCCCGATCCGGCATGATGATCTCGACCAGCAAGAACTCGTCATCGTCAGTTTGATTGAATCGGGGGCGGAAGGAGAAAACTTCTCCTGGTGGCACAGATTCTTTGATGGTGAAACCACCTATAATTTTTTTAGCACCTGTCTGCCGACTGATCTTAGTGAGCAGGGCGACCGACCCGCGCAAGTCTAAAAAATTGTGCTGATTATAGATACTTATCTCCCCAACTTCCCAACTGATTTGAATGGGCTGAAATGCCTTTTTGACCTCGTAAAGCGCGGGCTGCGGCTTTCTATCGGCGAAGATCAATCCATTAGCCAGAAAATTGCCATCGTGAATCTCTTCGCCGAAGTCGCCCCCATAGGCGATGTACTCCTCGCCAGCGTCGTTTTTTGCGTAGACCCCCTGGTCGATCCAGTCCCAGATGAAGCCGCCGATCATAGCTGGGTTGTTGCGAAATAGGTCTACGAATTGGTCTAAATGCCCGGTGGAGTTGCCCATGCTGTGCGCGTATTCGCAGTACATGAGTGGGCGCGGATCGCTATTGGCCAGCAGCTCGTTCATTTGGTCGAAGGTGGCGTACATGCGGCTGCGCACACTCACGTAATTGTGGTCTGGCCAGCCTTCGGAAGTCACGCCTTGGGCCCCCTCGTTGTGCAAAAAGCGGCTCGAGTCGTAGGCCTTGATCCAGGCGGCCATGGCTCGATGATTGGGCCCGGTGCCTGCTTCATTACCCAGGCTCCAGCCTATGATGGACGGGTGGTTTTTATCGCGCTCGACCATGCGGATGGCGCGATCCAACATCATAGGGCCATACATCGACATGGCACTGACCTGGCTGCCGATTTTGTGTGTCTCTATGTTGGTTTCGTCGAGCACATACAGACCATAGCGGTCACAGAGCTGGTAGAAATAGGGATCGTTGGGGTAGTGGCTGGTGCGCACGGCGTTGATGTTGTGGCGCTTCATCAGCAGCACATCTTGTTCCATTTCTTCACGGGTCACCGTTTTTCCACCACGCACCGAGTGGTCGTGGCGATTAACCCCAAATAGGATCACCTCCTGCCCATTCACTTTCAGACCGTTGCTGTCCCAGCTCAGATGGCGAAAGCCTACATCCTGGCCGATGATTTCGACCACACCTTCATCTTCATGCACCAGCTCTACGACCAGGCGATATAGGTTAGGCACTTCCGCCGACCACAATAGGGGCGCATTTATTTCTAATTCGATCGACTTGGATTGAAAGTCGCCATAGGGCGCATCGTAGGCCTTCAATCTGTATCTGTCTGCCAGATGGTCGAAGTTCGCCTCTGCGCTGGCAACAACTTCACCCTGGTAGAAAAGGGTGGCTTCCATACGGTATGCACGTGCCTGCTCACCATCGGTCAGGTGCAGTTTAGGCGAGATTTTGACGACGCCATTCGTAAATCCTTCATCCAGTTTCGGTTGTACAAATAGGTCATACACATGTACTTTGGGCAACTCGCGCAGAACTACCGAACGATGAATACCACTCATGCGCCAGTGATCTTGATTTTCGATATACGAAGCTGCACTCCAGCGATAGACCAAGACATCTATAGCATTGGTGCCATTTTGTAGGTGATCGGTCAGATCGAATTCGGCCGGGGTACGGCTACTGGTGGAATAGCCCACATATTTTCCGTTGCAGTACAAGTGAAAGGCCGAACTAACACCGCCAAATTCAACCAAGTATCGCTTGTCTTCCGAAAGGTCGACTTCAAAATCTCGCTGATAATGCCCGATCGGATTGTAGTCGTGCGGTCCGTCTTCGGCGGTACCTGTAGGCACAAATGGTGGAATCACGGGCCGGAATGGGTACTCCCAGTTGACGTATATGGGCGAGCCATAGCCTTGCATTTCCCAGTTGCCGGGCACCTGAATTTTACCCCAATCATTATCCGAATTTTGCGAATCTGCCAATCCAATTTCGAGGAGTTTTTCATTTTGTACTTCTGCAGGTAGATCCCTCAATCGAAAACGCCAACTCCCATCTAACGACATCACATTTTGGATTTCTCCATTAGATTTAGCGGCTTCTTCTACACCAGCGTAGTGCTGCATACTCGCTCGCGCGCCGAGTCGATTCACAGAGATCGAAAGCGGGGATTGGATGATGTTGTGCTGAGCAATGAGGGAGAAGCTCGATGAAAGAAGGAGGAGGGTGGTGAACTTGCGCATATCAGTCAAAAGTAAAGCCTTCGCTGAATTTTTGCAGGAAAACGACTACTCTTCTTTTATAATATAAAGGTTGCCAGGCTCAAAACCGGGTAACTGCTCTTCAAATTTATCAAGCAAGGTAATCAGTCTATCAATTATGGATCGTTGAGCGTCTAGTACTACAATAATGACTGGATATAAACCTATATTTTGCTGAAACAATATGTTCTTATCGACAGTAACAAACACTTGGAACTCTAAGTCTACGATTGAAGCGAGCAACTGACCATTTTTTAAGCCTGCTAGCCCCTCTATTGGCACTGTACTAACTTCATGGTTTCCAAAGTGGTGCTTTAGCTTTCTAGGTACACATTCGTCAAGCAACACTTTCATAGGGAAGTGATGAAAGTTTAAGTATGAGGCTTTTACTAGCGTGGATAACCTTACTGGCGGCTTCTTTGCTCACAGTAGGAAAGTCATCTAGGAATTCGTCAACGGTATGATTAGTTTCCAGATAGTCAAACAGGATTTTGACGGGTACACGCGTTCCAGTAAAAACTGGCGTACCACCAAGAATATCTGGATCTGATTGAATTCCTTTGAACATGAAGAGCTGGTCTACAGAAATAAGCTATTCAATTTACAAAACATAATCACAGCTTGGTAAGTTGTTGAGGCTCTAAATTAGCCATTACAAAAATATAGCCATGAAAATCTTTTGCATAGGCCGCAACTACGCCGCCCACGCCGCTGAAATGAAAGCCGAAAAGCCTACCAGGCCATTGGTCTTCATGAAGCCCCCGACGGCTTTGCTCGTCAACAACAAGCCGTTTTACATACCAGACTTTACCCAAGAGGTGCATCACGAGATTGAGCTGGTCATCAAGATCAGTAAGAACGGTCGGCATATCGATCCTTCCTTTGCAGCCGACTATATCGAGTCTATCGGTTTAGGCATCGACTTCACAGCTAGAGACCTCCAAAGTGAGCTGAAAGCCAAAGGTCACCCTTGGGAAATCAGTAAAGGCTTTGATAGCTCGGCACCTATCTCGGGCGACTTTTTACCCTTGACCGATTTTGAGGACCCATTGGCTATCGAGTTTGGTTTACGTAAAAACGGCGAGCTCGTTCAACAGGGTAACACCAGCGATCTGCTATTCCCATTCGAGGAATTGATCGTCTATATCTCTAAATTCTTTCGGTTGCAGAAAGGCGATTTGATCTTTACCGGAACCCCTGAAGGCGTAAGTAGGGTGGAGATTGGAGATGAGTTGATGGGATTTGTAAATACCAAAACCGGTGAAAAGAAGATGTTGGTTTGTAGAGTAAAGTAGCCTATTATAAATTTGTCAGGGCGTCAAGAATTGCCTGTTTCTTAGATTTGGAAAACGGAATCGTTTCTCCATCTATCAATGAAATTTTGTTTTCATTACCCGAGCCTACTGAACGAACACAATATAGATTTACCAGATGAGATTGGTGAACTCTGAAAAAGATCTTGACGTCGACTAGTTTTTCATAATAAGATAAATTTCTAGATAAATAATATCTCTGACCATCAGTACAGATAAAGTGGCAATAGTTTCCGTCACCTTCTATTCTTATTATTTCTTGTTGATTCAATACGATCATACCCGTTCTAGTGGGTAGAAGCAGACGTTTTTGGTGAGTATTGGATTTCCTGTCGAGCAATATTCGCTGAATAGTATCCTTGAGATAATCTGGAACAACTGGTTTCAATAGGTAGCTAGTAGCTGGTGTTTGGAATGCTTCAACAGCGTATTGATCATGAGCGGTTACGAAAATTATGTGTGGGCAATAACTGATTAGTTGTTCGGCAAGATCCAAGCCGCTTTCCCTACGTAGTTCAATGTCTAAAAAAGTAATATCTACTTCCTGATTACGCAGCACTGATAGAGCTTCTTTTCCACCATCGGCTTCGATAACTTTTTCTATTTCTGGACAAAATAAGTTGATGAGCCCACGAAGAACTTCTCTGGCATCTTCTTCATCGTCGATCAATAATGCAGTTAACATCTTTAAAGCCGTATTTATGGGTTTGGTAGAGTGGAGGTGTTGATAAAAATGACTACTTCTGTACCACAAACTTCTCCGTAGTCATCATACCTTAGATTGACTTGCATGGGGTTACTATTGTTATCTTCTTTTTGCAGTAGCTCGAGGCGTCTGTTCGTAATATCCATTCCTCGCTCTCTGGCATCATATTTCTTAGATTTTTTGGGGTCAAACCCTCTTCCGTTATCAATGACTTTGACTTGCAGTTGGCTGGGTTCTCCACTAAATTTTACCTGGATTTTGCCACCCTTTTTTTGATCTCTTAATCCGTGCTTGATAGAATTCTCGATAAATGGTTGCACTAACATCGGAGGGATGAATACTTTACCCGGACTTATCCAGTCTTCCATTTCTAAAGTGTACTCGAAGCCGTCTTTGAATCTCAGTTTTTCCAGATTTAGGTAGTTTTCCAGCATGCTGATTTCGTCTGCTAGGCTGTGTACGCTTCTGGCAGATGCAGTTAGGGTACTTCGTACGAGCTGAGCAAAACGAGCCAAGTAGTCGACAGCGTCTTTTGTTTCTTGCCTTAAAACAAATTTTTGAATAGAATTTAAGCTGTTGAAGACAAAGTGAGGATTCATCTGTGCCTGCAAAGCAGACCGTTCTAGCTGCTGTATTTGTTGCTTGAGTGCAAATTCTTGCTTCCGTCTTTCGTCAATACGTTTGAAGAGAAAATAGATCAAACTTATCCCCAAAAGAACAATGGCAGTTCTTCCTATTGCACTTTCATGCCAGGGTATGGCTATCGATATAGGAATAGTTAGACTCTGACTCCAAACACCATCTGGGTTTCTACTTTGTATTTCAAATTGATAATTACCTTTCGGTAGACTTGAAAACGAAAGTTCGTTTTGATCTATTTCTCTCCAACTAGTATCCTTACCGATTCTGTATCTGTAGTGATTTTTGCCGAGTTGCGCGAAATTGAGTACTGAAAAACTAAGGTTGAGGAAATAACTAGATTTGTTAGGTAGATTGGCTAGATCGGCCATGTCAACAATTGTATTGTCTAATCTAACAAGTTCTAGTGTGGGTCTTATTGAAAAGCTATCAAAAGGGGGAGGCTTAAATTTCAATAGTCCTTCAGCCGTTGTTAGCCAAAGATAGTTTTCGGAATTAGATAAGTGCCTGATTTCTAGGTTTGGTATACCATGGGCTTCGTTGTATGTTCTTATTTGAAATTCAGGTTCTTTTTTGTTTTCTAAATTAGAACTACTATTTCCTAGTGGGTTGTATATTTTGTTTTTGTATTCTTTTTTTGAACTTCCATATTCAATATAACCGTCTACTAATGGAAGATTTGAAAAAGATAACTCGACTAGGCCATCGTAAGTAGCCACCCAAACTGACCCTAGGCTGTCGATAATTAAATGGCGTGTTAAATCAGAAGGGAGGCCCTCTGTGATACTGATTTGATATGTAGTATCGGGACTATAGTAAACTAGCCCACTTCCACGTGTTCCAAAAAGTATGCTGCCCCCAGGAAGGTATATTGCATCAGTAAATCGCTGGTCCGGATCAATAAAGCTTAATGTGCGCTTTCTGAAATATGGTTCATTTAGGCTTATTTCAAATAGCCCATAAAGTGTGCCAATTATATGATTTTGGTTCCAATCAATAATATAACATTTGGCTTTAGGAATTTTTTTATTTCTAGTTTCAATTATATCTAATGTTGAAAAATCAACCATTCTGTTTATAGAAACATTAGAATATGTGTAGATTGGATAGCCTAATTCATATGGATTATTACTTAAATTAATTTTTGATGTTGAATTATCAGCATATATTTTGTTTTTTGGGAATTTACGTTTATTCATTAATGAAAGAGTGCTTGGTGTAATCTGTTTCGCAGTGGCCGAAAAAAAGCCATTAGTAAAGTAATTGTATCTTGGTACATAAACAATATTAAATGAGGTGCGATTACTGTCAATTATTTGATGATTGTATTCGTTAAACATTCTAGTAGACCCATCTGAAAAGCTCGTAAAGTATAAATTATCATTTATTGGTTCTGTGGAAATAAGTTTATAATCTGGAAAATCTCGACCTTGCTTAAAGAATGGTGATGTTGGTTGAGGACTATAATATAGTCCATAGTCTAGAGAGCCCACCCACAGACCACCTGATCGGTCAAAGTTGATATATGAAACAGACTTTTTTTCTAATACAGCTTTTGTATATAGCTCTCCTTCTTTTTGCCAATTTTTCAAATAAATCAAACCATTGCTAGACTGACGACCAATCAGTAGTGCATCTCCGCCATAAGGCTGCAAGTAAGTAATATTAGAATATTCACCAGGGTGTCGTGCTAGAACTCTTCCTTGTTTTATATACCATAAGTCAGTATCTGAAAAAGCCAAGATGGCATCTGTTTCACCTGGTGCCTTTATAGCTTTTCTAATATAGGCCTCAAAGTTGTTTATCAGGGGTAAGGAATTCCAAGATTGACTTGATTCGCCATTGATAAAAGCTCGATAGGAAGAGAGGTTCTCATTAAAGTGAGGTAATGAATAAGTTCTATTATTTACGTACTTGTTTTTAGGATCTGGTGTTGAATGATACAATAGAAGTTCATTCTCATCTCCAGGGGAAATGCGTTTTAAGCCATTCTTGGAAAAGGTGAAAAATCCTAGATACTTAGTCAGGATTAAAAATCCAGATTCATAATCTGGATCTATAAGTTTGATTACTTCCTTTTTGCCCTTGGCCCACTCTAAGATAATCTCATTTTGGGGATGCGGCTTGAAAATACCATCGTCATAATAGAAAATACCTTTAGTATATGTACTGCACCAGATAACTCCAGAAGAGTCTTCTCTAATACTAAATACGACGGGATCTGCTAGTCCATCATTTGTGCTGAACACTTTGAAACTATGCCCATTGAACCGGGCAATTCCATTATCGGTACCTATCCAAATGTATCCTTGTTTGTCCTGCTGCGTGCAATATACTTCACTGCTTGGTAGTCCGTCCTCAGTACCAAAGTGATGAAAGTAGGGCTGAAAAGACTGCCCAAACAGCACGAACTGGAAAAGCCACAAGAGGCAAGATCCTGTGATTTTCCAGTTGTAATTTACCTCACTGGAGAGTAGACCATATAGCATGAGCTATATTTACAAGAGTTTGAGTTTGGGCTTTAGGCTGAAAATAGGGAATTAAAAGATAATATGTTTGTGGGGTCTATTTCGAGAACCACTGATATAGACCAAACTTACATTCTGCTATTGCTTATAACAATATTTATCCGAGCTATTTAAAATTGTCTACTATCTATTTAAAATCGAGAACTCATATACCCATTTCTTGTCTAGCAGCATCAAGAATGGTGCGCGTCTCCTCAGCATTTTCACCTTGCGCATACACCCGCAAAACGGGCTCGGTACCACTCGGCCTCACCATGACCCACCTGTCTTGGCTACCTAGATAGAACTTACTACCGTCTAGATGTTGCACTTCGCTAACCTTGTAGTCGCCAAATTGAGTAAATGGGTCTTCTTCAGCCTGCTTGACCAATGCCCACTTTTTGTCATTATGTACATGCACATCATCACGGTCGCAATGGAAGCTGCCTACTCGGTCATAAACCAGTTGAATGAGCTCTTGAAGGGTCTTACCCGTTTTGGCCATAAACTCGGCGATCATCAGTCCGATCCATATGCCGTCTCGCTCGGGAATGTGGCCTTTTACCGCCAGGCCGCCGCTTTCTTCACCACCAACAATGACGTCTTCATGCGCCATGATCTCGGCTATGTACTTGAACCCGATCTTGGTCACTTCGTAGGGCAGTCCATACTGATCGGCCAGCTTTTTGAGTTTGTCGGTGACCGAGAAGGTCAAGATAACCTTGCCAGTATCCTCCCCCTTGTACTCTTTCAGGTAGAGCAGAAGCAGCAGCAAAATATGGTGAGAGTCCACAAAATTGCCCTCGCCATCGAACAGGCCGATCCGGTCGGCATCGCCATCGTTGGCTATACCGAGTTGTATTTCTTCGTCGGCTTTGATGAGTTCGGCCATTTCAGTCAGGTTACGGCCTATGGGCTCCGGAGCCTGTCCGTCGAAACCAGGATTGATCTCTGCGTGTAAATGAACAGCATCTGGCAGTAGCTTACGCATAGCGGATTGCCCGGCACCATACATGGCATCATAGGCGATCTTGATACCGCTTTCTCTTATGAGTGCCATATCGAATTTATCCAGCACATGATCGATGTACATTTGCTCGAAGTCGTGCTCCTCGACCAGACCCTGCTCGTGCAGCTCTTCTAGGCTAGGGAGGTCGCTAGGCACTTCTTCTGGAATCAGTGCCTCTACGGCGGCTACTTCAGCAGGTACGCTGGGTCCACCTAGTTTTGATTTGAGCTTGTAGCCATTATAACTCGGTGGGTTGTGGCTGGCGGTTATGACTACACCCAGATCGGAGTTTGTCTTCACTACCCCAAGACTGACCATGGGCGTTGAAATAAAGTTTGGTGCCAGCAAAGACTTAATACCGTACTTACCCAGTACTCTCGCCGTTACCTCACTAAACATCTGGCCGCCAAACCGGCAGTCGTAACCGATCACGACTTGTTTGCCTTGCTGTTGTTGTACCCATTTGGCGGTGCCTTCGGCTACGCGCATCACATTGTCTACGGTATATTCTTTTGCTATGATGGCACGCCAGCCGTCGGTGCCGAACTTGATTTTTACAGGCTTACTCATTTATCGTGGTTTTGAAGGCGTAAATTAAGGAGTCTTTAGCAGTCCGTTTATCTGTTATTACGCACACTCGGTCGAACGAGTTTAGTGAGAAAACAAACTCTTTCTACCTTAGCCACCATGAACCCCATCTATGCTTTAATCTATGGTTTTGTTGCTACGGCATTGGGTTTAGCATTGCCCGGTATGCTGAATATGACGGCTGTGCGTATACGTTTGCAGCGCGGCCATATGGCGGCCAAGCAATTTGTCTTTGGTACCGCATTTACGACCTCTATGCAAGCCTTTATAGCTATAGTGTTTGCTAATGTATTGATGAGCAAGCCCTCCATTATCGAAGGATTTAGGCTGATAGCGGTTGGCGTATTTTTGATTCTCGGTATCTATTTTCTGCTGAAGAATAGTGCGACACCCATGGCTGAAGCAAAACCAACTAGCAAGCGACGGGCATTCTTCAGTGGGGTGTTTCTAGGCTTTATGAACTTCCTGTCTATCCCGTATCTACTGGCAGCAGGTACCTGGGGGCTGGCCAATCACTATATGGAACCCACCTGGCCGCATCGCTTTATGTTTATGGGTGGAGCGGCATTGGGTTCATTGGTCATCAACTTCGGCTACGTGAAGTCGGCCACTTGGGTCGAGCGCAAAATCAATTTCATAGCCCGCAACATCAACCGAATACTCGGCATATTTTTCCTGGTGCTGACCGTATGGCAGGCTTGGGTGATTTGGGGTTGAGTCCGCTAACTCTGATTATAACGGTGGGTTGGATCGTCGGTGGTTACGATATTCTCGTTGCGTTCATCAGATTCTACCATGCCGTCACGCAAGCGCACGATTCGGTGAGCGTGCTCGGCTATATCGGGTTCGTGGGTGACTAATATGACCGTATTGCCAGCATTTTGAATCTTTTCGAAGATTTCCATAATCTCGATACTCGTTTTGGTGTCGAGATTGCCGGTCGGCTCATCAGCTAGTATAATGCTGGGGTCATTGACCAAAGCACGCGCAATAGCCACTCGCTGCCGCTGACCACCCGAAAGCTCGTTGGGCCTATGATCGGTACGGTCACCTAAGCCAACAGCCCCAAGCACCTCTTTCGCTTTATTTTCGCGCTTCTTTCGACTCATACCCGAGTATACCAACGGCAATGCTACATTATCAAGCGCGCTCAGTCGAGGCAAGAGATTAAAGGTTTGGAACACGAAGCCAATCTTGCGATTGCGTACCTCCGCCAGCTGTCCATCGCTCATCACGCTCACGTCATTGCCATCTAATGCGTAGCGCCCAGAAGTAGGACTATCCAAGCAGCCCAGCAGGTTCATCAGCGTAGACTTGCCCGAGCCGGATGGACCCATCAAGGCTACGTATTCATTATGGTTGATCTGAAGGTCCACGCCTTGCAGAGCCCGTACTTCCGTTTGGCCCATCTGGTAGATCTTCGTTAGCTTATTGATATTGATGACAGCAGACATAAAAATTAGGTATTAATCACTTTTGGTACCCGAAAGAATTGCCCTTCCGGGTCGGTTTGTGGAGCATTGGCCAAGGCATTTTCGCGAGCTAATTGGTGGTTGACCTGGTCTTCGCGCAGCTTTTGCTCTGTTTCGCCCAGGTACTGAAGTGGCTCCACGCCCTCCAGGTCCAGCTCACTCAGCTTGTCGACCATGGCGAGTATTTTCTCTAGGTCTGCCCTAAGCCTTTCGCGTTCTTCGGCATTCGGGGCCAGCTTGGCCAAATCAGCTAGTCGTGAAATAAGCGCATCGTCTACGATCATCGTCCCAATTTTCGATAAAGGTAGGATTTCGGTAGATGAATAGTCTTTCAGTTAATTTGTGCACTACCCCAGGTACTTCTTCATCTTCCCCAGATCCCCCTCGATCTGCCCCTTCAATCGATCTAGTGTAGCTTTAAAATCGGCTTCGGTACTTTGTAGCTTAGCGTTTGCCTGCTCGATCGACTTGCGGAGGCGTTCGCGTTGGGCATCCAGCTTTTTGATCTCGGCTTGTAGGGTTTTGATCTGCTTTTCCTTTTCGGTGATCTTGGCACCCAACTCTTTTTGCTGGCTCAGCTTATCGCCCACCTGAGAGCGGCGGTTTTGCTCTAGTGCCGTTTGAAACTGTCGTTCTTCCTTAGCGAGTACCTTGAGGTAGTGGTCTGCCGAATCGAACAGGCTTTGCGGCGTTACGCCCATACTCTGCGCAACGGTAAAGGCCGAAGTGAATCGAGTCGCTTCATCCATATCCATCTTGCGCAGGTTTTGCAGTGCCCGCTTAAACTCTAGGTAGTCAAAGCCCGGCAGATCGCCCTCATCCATCGCTTTGAGCAGCATCTTGGTAAACTTATCCGTGATCTGCCCCGCTGGCGGTGAAGTGGTGGATGCACCCGTTGTAGCGGTTTCTTTTTTAGCACTTCCGCGGGTAGGTGCTTGGCTAGCGGGCTGTTTTCTAGCACCTGCTGCTGCCGTTTTCGATTTTTTGTCCTGCTCACCTTCTTCTTCGACGATGAATAGCGATTTGAGGTTTTTCCACATTTTCTTTGAAGGTTCTAATTATTCGCTGCGGCAAGATAGGGAGTTTGAGGTGTACCCCGTTTCTCAGCACGCACCTACCTGCGGAAGTCTAAAAAAACAAAACGCACACGCACATCTAGGCAGCGAAATGACAACGCTAATCGTTTGTTACCCGACTTTATTATGACAATTCTTTTTGTCTATTTGTTAAATGCAGTTGTACTTTTGTAATCTAACCAATAGACAGAGATCCGAACTCTAACGTGTACAAGCCCTTTCAAGAGGTCTCAGAGTCAGCGATCAGATAAATCTGTCTAAGCCTATATACACACCTAGAACATGTAATTTTTATAGTAACCCTGAATTTTTTGAAAACTTAAGATTAATTGCTCTGATTGAAAGCCATTCTGGCTTTGTACGGAGCTATATTTATTTAACCAACTCACTTTTAAATATGAATCGAGTTAAAACGCTCTTTTGGGCATTTGTCCTTAGTGCTACGTGCACTATTGTACATGCTCAAAATATTAGTGGTACGGTCACCGATGAATCGGGACAGCCACTCATCGGTGCTTCAATACTAGTGAAATCGACCAGTACGGGTACCGTAACTGACCTTGATGGCAAGTACTCTGTATCGGTACCTAACGGTGCTGAGGTGCTCGTGTTCAGTTATACTGGATACACCACTCAAGAAGTCGATATCGTTTCTGGCCAGACCGTCTATGATGTAACTCTAGAAGAAGGTATACTGGCCACAGAAGTTGTAGTTACTGGTACAGGTATTGCTACAGACAGACGTAGGACTGCAATAAGTGTAGAATCTATTGATGGAGAGGATCTTCCTCAAGTAAGTTCTGGTAGTGTCGATCAGGCCTTGGTCGGTAAAATTCCGGGTGCCTACATACAACAAAGTTCTGGTCAGCCAGGCCAGCAGGCAAATATTATTCTCCGTGGTATTAATTCGCTTGGTACTAGCAATCCTATGATAATGATTGATGGAGTGCAAATCAGTACGGATAACACATTTAACGGATCAACCAGAAACGTAAGTAGCCGTTTGGCCGACATCGACTTCAATAACGTAGAAAGAGTCGAGGTAATTCAAGGTGCTGCTGCTGGTACTATTTATGGTGCTCAGGGTGCCAATGGCGTTATCCAGATATTTACTAAGAAAGGACGTGCGGGCAAACCCCGTATTAGCCTGAATTCAGCATATGGTATTGGTACACCTTTATTGGGTAATTTCGACTATGCTGAACGTCACGCTTTCATTACAACCTCAGATGGTAGACTCTCAGCTGGGGGTACTGAAGAAGCTCTAGGACGGGATGAGTTTGGTGTATGGGGTGCTCCAGTCTTCGAATCTGGTAGCGATGTGCTTACAGACAATGAGTATGTAGAGCCAATCTTTAATCTGGCAGACCAAGTGTTCAAAGATGATGTCCTCAACTATCGTTCTAGTCTTTCTATTTCTGGCGGTAGTGAAGCCTTAACATATTCTGTAACAGGCACATTTAACAGCCAGGAATCTGCCATTAGAGGACAGAATGATCGTTTCAACTTTGGCAGTAGACTAGGTTTCGAAATCTTCAATTCAGTAGATGTCAACATCGGCTTGAGCGTGATCAGGGGTAATAATAATACAGGTGCAATTACGGGAACTGATAATGTATTTAGTGCTCTAGGATCTGTAGCTACAACCTTCCCGTTCATTGATTTTACTTTTGAGAATGCTGATGGAAACCTGGTTGCAAATCCTACTGGAGATAACAGTGTAAACCCACTATATACGGAAACTTTTCGTCAACGATCTACTCGTCTGACTAGAGTAATTCCCAATATCAATCTGAATTGGGGCGTAAATGAATGGCTTACCCTAGATTACAAGTATGGTTTCGATTATTACAGAGATGATTACAATGAAATAATTGCAAACCAAATCGGCATACTTGGTACTTCTAGCCAGGGAGGAATAGACCCAAATGTTGGTAGAACTGAACAAAGATTGAGAGAGGGCACCCTTCAAAATAGTATTGCCAGTGCATTTCTAAAGTTTGGAGATGAAAATAATTTCTTGTCCAATACTCAGCTTGCCTTTGACTGGCGTCAAAGGGAATTCAGTAATGTTTTTGCTCAAGGCACGGGCCTTCCTCCATTTCCATTAACTACTTTAAGGGCCGCTGAACAATCAAACATCGATGAATTTGACGACGTGTTTGTAACCTATGGCGCCTTGATCAACACTAAGTTAGAATATCAGAGAAAGATCGGTGTTTCAGCTGGTGTCAGAGCTGACTATTCATCAGCCTTTGGTGAAGGATCTGATCCATTTGTCTTTCCTCGTGGAGATGTATACGTGAGGCTGTCTGAATTCAGCTTTTGGGATGGCTTGAAAAATTCTTTCCCAGAATTTAAGTTCAGAGCCGCTTATGGAGAAGCGGGTATTCAGCCAGGTGCATTTGACAGGATACGAACTTTGACGGCAGGTCAACTTGGTACAGGAGGCTTTTTGGCCCCACAGCTGGCTCAAACAAACCCATTGCTGGATGTTCAAGTATCACAAGAATTTGAAGTAGGTATAGACGCTTCGATTACCCCTGGTGGTCGTTCAGGTGGATTATTTTCATTCTTTAAGTTGGGTCTGACCTACTGGGATCGGACAAGTGAAGATGTCATTCGTGATATTGATGTTGCTCCGACTACTGGTGCGGCCACTATTTTGGATAACGCGATTACTCTTGAGTCAAGTGGATGGCAAATTTCTTTGCAAAAGTCAATAGTAGACAATCCCGGATTCACCTGGAATTGGACCACCAATTTTGGAAGACAGGAAACGGTTCTTGCTGATAATATAACCGGTGCGGATATACCCGTTGATGATAACTTTATCTTGCGTGAAGGAGAATTGTTAGGTACATTCAGAGGCGTACAGGCACTTACAAGTTTAGATCAAACTCGTGAAGATGGCACGCCCTACCTGGAAAATACTGATGGCTTTGAGGTGGTACCTGAGTCTGGTTTTGTTGTCAATACCGAGACCAAGCAAGTCGTATTCACTGACGACGTAGTTGTTATTGGAAATGGTCTGCCGGACTTTAATATGTCGTTTATCCACAACTTCACGATCGGGCAGTCTTTGCGCTTTGGCTTTCAATTAGACTGGGTTCAAGGATTTGATATCTACAATCAAACTCGTCAGTGGGGTTACAGAGATAACCTGCATGGAGACGTAGACGATCCTGTTACAATTGGGGGTGAAACAGGTGCGTTTTTTGACTACTATCGCAGTATTTACAACACCAATCAGGCAAACTCTGCATTTGTAGAGGATGGATCTTTCTTAAGACTTCGAAATGCGCATATAGCTTTTGATATCGCAGATGTTCTTACAATCAATGGAGTGAATAAACTGGAGCTTGAAATATCAGGCTTTAATCTGTTTACTATCACAGATTATTCTGGTTTCGATCCAGAAGCCGCGGCTGATCTCAATGACCCAACTCGTATTGGATTAGATCAATACGCTTTCCCTAATAGCCGAATTGTACAATTTGGGCTAAACGTTGGATTCTAATCCTGCGTTAGAAAACTGTCAACAAAAACAACTAATGATGAAATACTTTTTTAAAAAGGGACTTTTCTTACTTCCTGCCTTGATGCTGTTATTAACAGCTTGTGAGGAAGACCTCGATGTCGTAAATCCAAATGAGCCTACTTTAGACGTATTGGACACCGAAGACGGTATCAAGCGTGCTATGTTGGGCATGTACAATACTTTCGACGGTGGATTTGTTTGGGTCGTCAATGCGCACCATGAATGTATGGGAGACGCTCTATACATTCCATGGGGAAACTTTTCTTGGCGCTGGGCTAACCAGCCTACCTCGATTACTCTTGACGATGGTACTGTTGTTACTCCACCTCAAGGAGGCACACAGGCTCAAGAGCTGGTCTTAAGAAATGACCGTGCACAAGGAGACAATAATGCATTTATTTGGGAGTGGGCATATATGTATCGCCTAAATAACATTTCTAATCTACTTATCAGCAAGTTAGATGAGGGTACCATTGAATTATCTGGTGATGCCGCTACTAAAGAGGCAACTGTAAGAGCATTTGCGCACTTCTGGAAAGGATTTACATACAGTAGAATTGGTTCTATGTACTCTGCTGGCATAATAACTGATGTATTCGGGGAGACAAATCCAAATTTCGTAACTCGCCAAGCTCTTATCGATGAAGCAAATAATCAATTGGATTTAGCTATAGATCAATTAGGCCGCGTTGGCGACGAAGCAGTATATGCCGAGTTCCTTTCCGCTGGCATCCCTGATTTCATGCGTCCTGATGGTGTACCTACTACTGATGAGTTCGTTAGGAATATCAATACACTGAAAGCCAGAAATATTCTGGTCAATACTAAGGTGGCTGATATGACTGATCAACAATGGGCCCAAATAGAGAGTTTGGCTTCAAATGGTTTGCAACAAGGAGATAACTATCTTCAGTTCCGCACAGCAGATGAAAATAGTAATTTCCGTACGGGCTTCAATCCCTACAGGGTATTGATCGGCTGGCATTTTCCTAGTGAACGCCTCATACAAGATTTCAAAGATGGCGACGAGCGATTTGCTCGTAACTTCGCACTCCTGGCGACTCCTCAAGTTAATCGTGCTGGCCGTGGTATTCAGTATGGAACTAGATATGGATTTGCAACTATCGATGAAGGTGGTGATTACGCGACACTTACTTCTGGTTTAGCGGTTCTGGATGTTGCTGGAAGCTGGGAAGAAGCTAGCTTGATGGAAGCTGAGGCACTCATAAATCAAGGTAGTGTCGAAGATGGCCTTGCACTTATTGATGCTGTACGTACTGCCCAAAATTCAGGGTTACCCGCAGTGACAGGTACTGGCTTAGATCAGGCTACAGCAATTGATGAACTATACCTCGAGCGCCGCATTGGCCTATTTTTGCGTGGCCTACCTTTTTATGATGCACGTCGTTTCGGCGTTATTGATCCTATCTCTGAAGGTGGTGGCCGCGAAGGAGCTGTTGTTTTGGATGCCAACGGTGTACTCAATACCAATGCGACTTTCGATTATAACTACCTCAACTACTGGGGTGTACCGGACGATGAGTTAGACTTTAATTTGCCTGCTATGGGCTCTGCGAGCGTAGAGCCGGAATAGGCTTCTGGCTTATCCGTTTT
Source organism: Bacteroidota bacterium (assembly GCA_039025055.1). GTDB lineage: Bacteria > Bacteroidota > Bacteroidia > Chitinophagales > Saprospiraceae > Neolewinella. Next base: position 17,289 of record JBCCPC010000055.1, read on the forward strand.
TAATACTGAGCCGCCTTTCGACATTGTCGAAAGGCGGCTTTAGTTTGATATGCATGATAATCACTAAAAGGGTTAAAATCCTGATTATACTCGGTAAGCAACGCAGTACTAGTAGTGTGATCTACCTCAATAAATTTACCGTACCTGCACGATCTACCCTCTGTCCATTCGGAAATTCGATTTCCACATAATAACCATAAACGCCTGACGCACACATTTTTCCCTCAAATCGGCCGTCCCAGCCAGCTGATAAGTCGTTAGTAGGTATATTTTTCTTCCTGAACACTAGGGTTCCCCAACGATCTACAATATCAAACCTCAGTATTTCAGCTGGCTGCCCGATTTCTGTAAAAGCCATGAAACGGTCGTTAATCCCATCCAATTGACCAGGTGAAAAGGCATTGGGCAAATACACCCTGGAATTAACCTCGGTAACGTCGATCATCGTATTGGCCATGGCAATACAACCATTGGCGAGGTTTATCAGCAAAGACAAATTTGTATTTCTCAGCGCACTAAATTGTGGATTCAGACAATTATCACAACTCAACTGATCGTCTGGAAACCAGCTGGCTGTTTCAATAGCTGATTCGGGAAATGAAAGAACAGGCTCTAACCGCATGGATTCACCCTGATATAAGACGATTTCTTCGATGAGTTGTGCCACTATGTTTTCATAGATATCTATCACACTATCAATTATACATCCCCCATAATTAGCAACCACTTGGTATTCTCCTGCATTTTCGACCGTAACGGTCGTACCATTCCCCACAAAATCAACGCCTGACCATTCGTAAGAAATATTTGGTACAGGAATTTGTGTTGAAGCCGACAAGTTCGTGGGCAAACCATTACAGTTATCCTGGGTAAGCTCGAGTACAATCTCTTTGAAAATATTTAGTTGCAGATTTCGTGGGCAAATTGAATTCAAACTACTTTCAAGAGGTATAATGTAGGTTCCGGTTTCACAGAATCGCTGGTCACCAAAGCGGAAACACTCATCCGGTTCACAGAGATATACATCTAAAACTGAGTCGCGTAGGCTGATCAGTTTTATTTCATCTATGAAGTAGTAGCTAAGGTCCCCTATAGAATATGAGCTATTGGGTAAAGTGCAAGTCCCAAAATTTCCGATTGCTAAATAGCGCTCTCCACCGTCTGCAACGAAGCTATCCGATATCAATTTCCAACCTTCCTCTTGCTCGATAAACTCGCGATAATTATACTGAGGCTCAATCAATGTATCGCTACCTAATGCTATCGGCTCATCACTCACAAATACGCCAAATTGATCACAAGGACGGTCACCGGCCTCACTTAGATTTACATAAAACTCTACATAGTAACAGACTCCCTCTAATAAAGGCGATGGAAGTTGAGTAGTCATATACTCCCGGGGTTGATTAGCTGCAGAAAATTCCAGAATAAGTCCGCCATACCCATCCCCTTCCAAGGGAGATTGAGTGCCCAGATAATGATTGGGTACAGTAACTACCGATTCTATAGAAGCACTATTGCCGCAACGATGGAAAAAGTCAGGTGTCCCACCACTACTTGTCCAACTGCTCGCGAGTTCTATCTGACTTGGCGCTGTGGGACAAGTCACGAAATTTTCAAAGCCACCATTGCTCAACAGATTTTGAGCGAATAGTATTTTGGCAAACAGGGAAAAGCAAACTAAACCCGATTTTATCAGAGCTTTTAATCTGTGACCAGACATAAAAATTCAATTTACACCAATTTGTCTATTCAATAGATGTAGCATCCTGAGCAAAGATACTCAACAACTGCTGGCTTATAATCTCTTCAGATTTTCAAGTTTTATTATAATCAGCTACATCTACGAAGATCAAGTTCTAGCGATTTCTCCATAGTTTGCTAAATGTAAAGCTGGTAATAAGAAAGCTCACATGCCAAACAGAAAAACAAAATCCCCGTATCTTCGCATTCCCATGGCCCGCATCGCCCACATAGACCTCGGCCCTTGCCCTCTCCTCCTAGCCCCTATGGAGGACGTCAGCGACCCGCCCTTTCGCGAACTCTGTAAGGAGCAGGGGTGCGATATGCTCTACACCGAGTTCATTTCCGTAGAAGGATTGATCCGTGATGCAGACAAGAGTGTACAAAAGCTCGACATCTACGATTACGAGCGACCCATCGGTATACAGATATTCGGGGCCAACCTCGACTCGATGGTCAAGGCAGCGGATATTGTGGAAGAAGCCCAACCCGAGCTACTCGACATCAACTTCGGCTGCCCGGTCAAGAAAGTCGTGTGTAAAGGGGCCGGCGCGGGTATCCTACAAGACATCCCCAAGATGGTTAAACTGACCAAAGCCATCGTGGATCGCACCAACTTGCCAGTGACCGTCAAAACCCGCCTAGGCTGGGATGACAATACCAAATATATCGAAGAGGTCGCCGAGCGACTACAGGATATAGGCATCAAAGCCCTATCCATACACGGGCGTACCCGCAAGCAGATGTACAAAGGCCAGGCCGACTGGACGCTCATAGGCCGCATCAAAGACAACCCACGCATCAATATCCCCATCTTCGGAAATGGCGACATCGACTCGCCCCAAAAAGCCGAGGAATACCGCGATCGCTACGGCGTAGACGGCATAATGATCGGCCGTGCTGCCATCGGCTATCCTTGGATCTTCCGCGAGATCAAACACTACTTCGAGACGGGCGAAATCCTCCCCCCACCCACCGTAGCTGAACGCGTAGAAGCAGCTCGCCGCCACCTCACCCGCAGTCTCGAATGGAAAGGCCCACAACTTGGTGTGCTCGAAATGCGTAGACACTACAGCAGCTACTTCAGAGGCTTGCGCGGCATCAAGCAGCACCGTATGGTCCTCGTCCAGGAATATGATCCTGCCATCCTCTACGCCAAACTAGATGAGATAGCCGAGGTTTATGGGGAGGTAGAGTTTGTCTGAGCTAAGATTAGGGGGGCATTGGGACGCTCGCAGGAGCCCAAATCCTTCCCACAGCTACGGCTTTGAGCACGCTACGAGGTCCCTTGATTTTACTCTGGGAAGAGTTTGCTAACTATTTATATTACCTCCACACATAAAAGTCGCCCTAGGCGCTTATCCAGCCGCCAAAGGCCAGCTGTAAATCAGCCCCGCAGTTAGGCTGCCCTCAGTCGTCGCAGACGCTGCAAACCAGCCGTCGCAGACGCTGTAAACTCAAACAGATACCAAAGCCACCCCCAGCCCCACCACAATCACCACCAACTTCTGCCAGCTTACCGAATGGTGCCTCCTCGCATCCGCCTCAAAAAGTATGGTCGTGCTGATGTGAAGTAAAGAACCGACCACCAGTGCCAGCGTCGATTCTATCCAAACTGGCTCCAGTATAAAAATTCCACCCAGCCAAGCCCCAAGCGGGGCCATCAATGCAAAAACAGATAAGCCTCCTATCACAAACCGCTTGGAGTAATCACTAAATCGAAGCAGCAACCCAAGCGCAAAAGCAGCCGGTAGCTTATGCATAATGACGCCCACCAGCAAATTCCGGCCCAGGTCGTGGCTATGATTATGCCCTACGTGATAATGCTCATAATCTAAACTTTGCAACGGTAGTCCCTCGATAAATGCATGCAGACAAAGGCCGATCAATATTCCAATGCCATAGCTCCTGCTTGCCTTTCTTTTACTGTGAATATGACCGTGTTCTACACCTTGGCTCAAATTCTCCAGCAAAAGTTGAAGCAAAAAACCAGCCAACAGCCAGATCCCTGGTTGCCCCTTTGGGTGGTTGAAGATTTCGGGAATGAGTTCCAGTGCAGCAATGCCCAGCAAGAAGGCGCCGCTGAAAGAAAGCAGGTAGGGTAGGTAGGCGCGTAGATATTTAGCATTTCCAAGTAGAGCCAGGCCTCCGCCTAGGAAAACTGCAAGGAAGAGAAGAAGATAAGAGGCCATTGGAAGTCTATACGTCAAATAAGATATTATCAGGGAGATCTAACCAAAACTGCCTTTCAAAAAGTTGTCTTTCAGAATTTAGCTTCAGCAAATTTATGGTGACCTTACCCACATCCGTCATCCCTTAAATACTTACATCTTTAAAGGCAAAGTTGTCTATCCAAAAATCTGTTCTTGGATCGTAAAGCGGAATTCTCTCTTTAGAGCCTTCAAGAACTGATGAAATATCTGATCCTTTGTAAAGATTACACCATGGACAACAATATGCAAGATTTTCTAGTGCACTGCTTCCCCCATGTTTCTCGCTTATAATATGATCTATATGGTAGGTTATTTGACTTATGTTTTCCGGTCTCAGGCAATACTCACATCTTTTTCTAGCCCTTTGACGAACTGCTTCTCTAACCGCATCGGATATATAGGGCCTCATTCTACGGTAGATGGAGTATTCTGCCTAGCTTTTTGAATTTTAAAAGCTTGAACTTTAGCTATAGCCATAATATGATCAGCCATAAACATACTTTCAAGTTCTTTCTCTTCTGATTCAGAAAGAAATTCTCCAAACTTACTTTTGTACACTAGTTCTTCAAATAGACGCGATTCCTCCTTTGAAGCCTTGAAAGCTATTATATCCTCTGGCGATGGGCTGGAGGCAAGAAAAACGATAGTTTTACTTAAAAAATCTAGTTCGGCTACCATTACAACTTTGAGATTTACATGAGATAACAAGGGCATAAAGGTGCAAGTTGAGCACAACACTAATGCAATTTACGTAAAATCCACTCACAAATACACCTTCCCATTCCACCACCCCGCTTCAATCTCTGCCTTATTCTTCCTATAAAAACGAAGGGCGGGCTCATTCCAATCGAGTACCTGCCACTTGACTAGTCTACAGCTCTTTTGGCGACCGATCTCCAGCACACGATCAAAAAGCAGCTGACCGACTCCAGACTTGCGGTGCGACACTGTCACGACAAAATCTTCCAGATACAGCATGCGCCCCTTCCAGGTGCTGAAGGTCTCATAGTAAACCGCCATACCGATAATGCCTACCTCCTCAGACTCAGCTACGATGGCCTCGAACCAGCCTGAATCGAAGTCTCTCTGATATTCCTCCAGTGTAGCTACAAAGGCCGCAGGCTCTTTCTCGTAGATAGCCAGTTCTTCCACCAGACTGTGTATAGCCGGAAGATCTTCACGAGTAGCTTGTCTTATTTGCATACATAAAATTAAGCTTTTTTGCAGCTGAAGCTTCAGCTGCAAAAAAGCTTAAAGAATAACTACCGAACGATCAATCGCCTGACCAAGAACTGATTGTCGCGGATTAGCTTGACCACATAGGTACCTCTTGGCAATCCTGCTATAGACATCTGGCCGTCTACAGGTACAAAGCCATTGGCCAACTGACGACCGCTCAGGTCGAATAGCTCGTAATTCGTTGGTGGGTCGTCTTCCGCTATCAGTCGAATGGTGCTATTCATAGCGATTGGATTGGGCACCAACTGCCAGTCGGCCTCTATCAATTCAGGAGACTTCGTACTCGACAATATCTGCTGGAACTGGCCAAAGAACTCGATCGTAAAATTGACAGCTGGTCTGATACAGCCTCCATGGTCTTCAGGACCGCCATTTATGGAAGCCACATCCTCTGCGCCTAGATTATTCATAGTCGTATCGGCCAGCAGCGCATTTTGGAAAGGCACTTGTTCGTCTAATGTGCAGTAGTACAGACGAGTAGGTGCCTGTGGTACAAAATTGAATAAGTCATTGTCTTCGAGTGCCGCAATCAAAGGATGGTCGGAATCCCCACTTTGTAGAATAGTTAAGATGCTATCCTGAAATAAGCCATCTAGGGTTTCACCATTGGCACTCAGCTGCAAAAACAAGCTGGTATTCAGCTCAATGAGGTCTATCTGATTTTGGGCAAACGAATCGATCGTACTTAGATAGGGCTCTACGAAAATCGCGGCATCATCATCGTACAGATCATATACATAGTTGTAGCCCAGGTAAGTAAAGACCACATAAGACGGGAAGGTCGTCAGCTCGGCACTGGTTACAGCCTCTACCATAGCCTGACTGATCGCATACGGACCAGATAAGTGAGATGCAGCAGTAATAGTCAGCTCGCTGTCGCTGTCTGCCTCGACTAACTTCTGCAAGGCCGCACTGGCATGACCACCCTGACTGTAGCCGGTCGTGAATACCTGGTCGTTGTATCCGATACCCTGATCATCCAACCACTCTCTGGCAGCCAATAGCAGGTCTCGACCAGATTTTGCCTCTGTATCGGCGTGCACGTAAGGGTGTAGCTCCAAGGAATCTACGCCATATCCCAAATAATCAGGTGCCACAGCAATATAGCCTTCAGCAGCAAACGCATAGGGCAAAAAACGCTCTTCCACACCTTCTTCGCTAGGTACCTGATCTACAGCAGCAGCCGTGCCGTGCATATAGGCCAGCATAGGCAACTCCAGCACATCATCGCCCACTTGCGGCAAGACGAGTAAGCCTGAAAGGGTATCGGTGTCCCCAAACGGGTCTTCACCGGTGTAAATCACTTTGTAAGAACTGATGCCATAGTCGAAAATCGTGTCTTGCAAGATAAACTCGAGCAGGCCTAGTGAGACTTCTTCCTGAGCTTCCACCGATATGATGTTTTGAGCTTTTGTACTTCCGCAGGTGGCAAGGATAGCTAGTAGCCCTAAGATTACTCGTTTCATGGACGCTTTATGTTTTAAGAATTCCAAATATGTATGTTGCTATACTCATAAGACTAGCTGCCTTATGAGCTTTAATAAGGAGTAAACCTAAGAATTCTATGTGTGGTTTTCCGTATTTTACAGCCATGAACATGCAATATAGATTCATCGTAATTATAGCCGCACTTTTCCTCAAGCCCACTTTCACTTTTTCACAATGTACGCTGGCGATCAATCTGATCAACGCTACGATCATCTGCGACGAAGAGACACCCAATCCAGACCCGGTATCCTTGAGTATTCCCTACACCGGTACAGATGCCAATTTCATGACTTCGGTTACTGTCGTGTCTCCACCAGATGCGCCGACCCCAATCGTAGGAGGAGATGATCCATCCAATCAGCCATCTGGGGACATCGTCATAAGCGACATGATCGAAGGAGGCACTTATCTGATCTCACTTATGGGCCAGGAATGCAACTTCGGCACCTTCACCTACGTCATACCAGACGGCACCTGCGGCATGGCGCTACCTGTCGAACTGGCGTATTTCTATGGCCAGCCCACTACCAATCGCACTGAGGTTTCACTCCATTGGGCGACATCTTCAGAGATCGATGCAGACCGATATGTCATCGAGCGATCCACAAACGGCGGCCGCACATTTCTGTCTATCTCTACTTTGTCGGCTGCCGGCAGCACCAATGAAAGACAACAGTACAACTGGATAGACAAGCGACCGGTCCAGGGTATGAACTACTATCGCCTGGTTCAGTACGACCTCGATGGTACTTTCACCAAGTACGGCCCATTAGCCATCCAAATAGACGGCCATGAGGAGGAACTTTTCGTATACCCAAACCCCACCAATGGTGAGCTAAACATCCAGGGCTATGAAAATCGAATCAAACAACTGGAAATATGGAATCTCCAGGGGCAACTAGTAAGGACTCTCGAAGTGGGACATGTCGACGCACGATCTTTTTTGGTCTCCGACTTGGCGACGGGTACCTATCATATCCGCGCCCTAGGTGCAGAGGGTGAAATACTGGGAAGCTCTTCGTTTCATAAGATCGAATGATTTGGGAGAGAGGCCCTAGTGCTGCGCACTGTAGACCTCCCTATCTTCAGAAAAGAGCCCTCCGGGTCCGAGGCCTTATGTTCTCTATGCTCTCAATACCAGCGAACGCTCGCGGGTCCTCCTTTGGTCGGACGCCACGAGGTTCTTGATGCTCTCAATGCTCTCAATGTTCTCTATGCTCTTCATATAGTGGCCCACTCGGAGAGTGGGTTCTCCGTGTTGACGCGATCATCTCACTCAACGCCAAATAAATCTCCCTGACCTCCGGCTTCTCCCGCAGCAATTTCAGGTGCTTCTCGATAGTAGCGGCATCCTTGCGTGCGGCAGGTCCCGTCTGGCGAGTAATGGGGTCTTGATCGTCGAGAGGAGTAGACTCGATAAGGGGCTTGAGTGCGCTGAAGGGTAAACCGTTATCGATAGCGATTTGGTAGGATAAATGGTGGAGGTAATTGGTAAAATTCTGCCCGATTACGCTAGCCAGATGTAGGTTGGCGCGTTGGCTGTCGTCTAGCCTGTAATGCTGCGGGCTGATGGCTTTTGCCCATGATTCCAACCGCTTTTCGAGGGAAGGATCGGGACTGAAATAGCCAATGGCCGACGCCTTAAAATCAACGATGGGTTGGCCGATGGAGAGCGAACGTATGGGCCAAAATGCGCCCGACCTGCGGAAGTACGAACCCAGAGAATCGACCCCAGTAGCACCCGAACCGTGGATAATATGGACTTCGTCAGATAGGTGCATTTCCAGCTCGCGAGCTACTTCGCTGATGCTGTCATCGGGCACGGCTAGGAAGATGGCGTCGAGATCTCCAGGTAAGCTTTGGAGGTCGATATGGTAGGGGAGTGACCAGGAATACTCAGATTTCCGCCGACCCCAGACACCGACAACTTCGACTGCTTTTTCGTGTAAAACAGGTGCCAGATGCCAGGCCAGATTGCCCGCACCGATGAATGCAACCTTAGCCCTTGCGCCCACGCCTGACTCGTATGACCAGATTGATGAGCATGCCGAGCATCATGCTCAGTGCCCCAAACCAGAAGAGGTTAATACCGGGGAATTCAATGGCTTGCAGCCCGATATAATCTGTGCGGTATGCGCCTGTACCCACCTGGATAGGTATCGTTATTGGAGGTCTTTTGGGCCCAGTTGCCACAAAAAACTGCCCCTCATCTGAATTGGTATTTATACCCGTAAAATTGGCGAATAATCCCAGCTTTCTGGACTCTGCACGTATAGGCATCACCTGCTCGTTTCGCACCAGGAAGATGGGTTCGATCGTATCGGTAATACCTTTGGAGTCTGTAATCAACAAGTCGGCCCCGACGGCTATATCGCCCTCCATTTTTCTGTACAGGTCTGATTGTGGTTTGGGGTTGTAGCCTAAGAATTTAACTTTTAGGTCCTCGATTTGAAATGCTCCACCTGGCGGGACATTCTTAGCTTCGTAGTTTAGCTTTCTGTCGTCGAATAACACCTGCTCGAATGCTTCCTGCTTCAGCTTAACCCGGATGCTGTACTCATTGTCCTGAAGCGGATATTGATACAAAGCTCCATCTCTGATCACCATGGCAGCATATCCTTCTTTCCAGTTATCATCTCCATCCTCTTCTCGCTTTAAGCGAATCGTAGCTTCGAGACCCACATCTCCGGACTGGTAAATGTATTCTTCGTGCTTTATCTGTTGGCTGAATTCAAGTAGCTCGAATTGATACTTATGAATTCTGGGAGAGTCGACTCCGACATATTTAACCGTGTCGAGAAAGTCACCGCCACCACCTATAGGCAGATCGAAAGACCGGTAGTAAACGCTGTCTTCATAAGCCTTTTTTTGTTCTATGCTCTGCTCTTCCGGAGGCATAGACATGATGACGGTAAATATATCTTTATTCCAATAGCGCTGTGTGCTTGGATTGGTAACGGCTATGTCGCTGAAGTCTTTGTTGTAGAGTACAGTGGGCCGTAGTTCAAAGGTTTCTGTGACCTTACTGGTGTCTCCATCTTCGAAGCGCTTGTAGTCTACGAAGTAAGTTCGCGTGAAGTCTTCGATTGTATCTCTGCGCAGGGTCAGCTTGAAATCTTCCATGATATGTGGCTGATTCATGGTGAGCCGTATGGTCGTTCTTTTTAGCTCCTCATTGTCCGTCAGGCCTTCCATCAGGAAAGTATTTTGACTCAAAATCCGCTTATTGACACTTGTAGCCAATATACCGACCAGCATCAGCCCGAAACCGATGTGCGACAAGCTAGAACCCGCCACCTTCGCATCCTTACGAATGAAGGAAATCATGTAATCCAAGTTGACGATAACCGCATACCAACCAGCGAAAAGCATGGCATTGAGCTGCCAGGTAGGTGCTTTGATCCATTGCAGGGTGAGCCAACTCATGACTAAAGCACCACCTATGCCAATGGCTTGGTGAATGGCAAATGGCTTGCGGGTAGGTTTGAGCGAATCGGCCCGCCAGCGCAACCATTGTGCTAATGCTGTGAGCGCTGCTATGACGACAGCTATGGGGAGTTGTAATCTATTGTGCAGAGCTTCGGGGTCGAGTATGGTGCGCTCTGCCCAGCCCGGATCAACCTTAGTGGCTAAAGTGTTGATGACCGGTAGACTGGTGATGCCAGAAATAAGCATGACTGATAGCAATAGGACCATGCTACCCAGGAACATCCAAAATTCTTTGCTGCTGGTCGTTTCTGTCTTTTTGGGCATGGGTATCTTGTTCCATCGCCAGGCCATCATGACTATGCTAAGCAGCAGATAGCCAAAAAGGAAAAACAATAGTTGTGGTTCTAGGCCCATCTCCGTGAAAGCGTGTACACTCGTATCGCCCAGGGCACCTGATCGTGTCAGGTAGGTGCTGTAGATGATGAGCACGAAGGTGAGCAGGTAAAAAACGTAGGTGCTACGAATGGCGTGGCCCGTCGCCCTCGCGATCAAGTTCGTGTGTATGCCTGCTACAAGAAGTAACCAGGGCACCAAGCTGGTATTCTCAACTGGATCCCATGCCCAATAGCCGCCAAAGTTGAGGGCTTCGTAAGCCCAGGCACCACCCATCAAAATGCCGATACCCAATATGCCGCCAGAGAAGAGCGACCACTTCAAAGCGGGTCTCAACCAATGCTTATGCTGGCCAGTCCACAATCCGCCAATAGCAAATGCGAAAGGAACGATCGTACTCGCAAACCCCAGGAATAAGGTAGGCGGGTGAATGGTCATCCAGTAGTTCTGGAGGGCAGGATTCAGGCCGCTCCCGCTGAGTAGCTCTACGTAATCTTGCTGGGCGAATATAGGAGCATCGATAACCTCTCTTAACAGCAATATCGGGTTTGAACCCAACCTAATGCTGGTATCGCCAAAGCCCAGGTAAATGCCCAGTATCATACTGCCGATAATAACCTGAGCCGAGCAGAGAACGGCCATGACGGGCGATTCCCATTTTTTGGCCGTAGCCATAAGCACGATTCCCAATATGGCATGCCAAAACAACCAAAGTAAAAAACTGCCCTCTTGACCCTCCCAAAATGCAGAGAAGATTAGACTTTTCGGAAGTTCGGCACTTACGTGGGCCTGCACATACTGATACTCGTAGTACTGATTGAGCATAGCATAGATGATGCTGCCGATCAAGACGAACAGACCGATGGTGTGTAAACTGAAACTGATGCGTCCCAGGTTGCGCCAGCGGGCAGCCCGCAGTACTTCGTCTCTGAGTCTGGTTGATAAGAAGAAAGAAATCAACCCCAGCAACGCGCACACGAAAGCCATAAGCAGGCCAAACTGGCCGACTATACGAGGACCTAAATGTTCACCTATATACTGAATATCGTTCATGAAACTACCAGGGCAGTTTTAATCCATTAAATCCTTGAGGGCGCTCTCTTCGTCTTTGTATTTCGAGGGGCATTTGAGCTGAATATCGCTAGCTATGAAAGTTGCTCCACTCATTCGGCCGGTCAATACGATTGACTCGCTCATTTCAAAATCTTGAGGCTTTGGCTGAAGTAAGATCACTTGCTGAATACTGCTGTCGGTATCCATGAGGTAAAAACTAAAGTGATCTGGGTTATTCTGGTCTTGAATCATGGGTTTATCTTTCATCAGATGACCAGCTATTTTGTGTTTTCCGCCGTCTGCCGATGCACTGGCGAAGGTGGCATACGGGCTACCAGCATCCAAAGCTTCCACCAAAAGAAAAACACCGATGGCTAAAAATAGCCCTGCTATAAGATAGGTTTTGTTCATTTGCTACAACACTACATCTACGCAAAAATACCTGTTAGCTACAGGCCTAGAGTCTTGCTATTGTCAGCTTTTAAAAGGATGGCATTTAGTTTACATAAGACCCCTTCAAAAGCACATATCGACAACAATTTTAAGCAAGCTGCCGTTTAGCCCCACGTATTTACTTGACACTATTCAGACCCAATACAAGCAATCACCCCAGTTTATCAGATGAGTCGTTTTCTTTTAGGTGTAGTGAGTCTACTATTGCTCAGTTCAATGGCAGTGAATACGGGTTCGTCCTGGCGATCGTGGCTGCCGCAATTTTTACAAGTCGGTTGGTCTGTCGAGGTAGATCTCATGAGCGAAACGGAACGAGCCCGTCTCGCTAACAGCAAAGTGGGTAAGTCTCTGCTGGCTTTTCCGACCCTGGACAGCCTGCGCACACAAATGGAATGGCCGCTGCTTGGTTTGGATAGTGAAAGCTGGGACGACGCCCAGAAACAAGCAGAGCTTTCCGCCAATCACATCTTGCCACTCGATCTGAATGATGGCCCCTTATTGCTTCATCAACTCGAAGAGCCACCCGAGGTCTTTATGCAAACCGCAAGGCGATTTGCACCTCTTCATGAGCAGAAAGTGATTGATTCGGCCACTGCTGCCGTTTTGCCCATATTGCCAGCCAGTAAAGTTATTGTCTTGATGGTCGATGCGAATCATCAATGGCTGCCTGGGCTCAGACCTGCGCTTTCAAATAGAAGAGTTGTTTTGGTGGAGTTTGGGGAGAGGTTGACAAAAGATCAAATTCCAGATCACTGGACCCATCTGCAACTGCAAGCGCGCAATAGGGAAAGTGAGTGCTTTGCAGCCCAGGTATTATTTGGTGCTCAACCAGTGGGAATGTTGCCTTCGAGCGTGTCTGGCTACAATCTCCCAGATACGACCATATGGACAGAAGAAGGGCTCGAGCGATTAGATCGCCGGGTCAATTGGGCCGTCAGGCGCAGAACGACTCCAGGTGCTCAGCTGCTGGTCATGCACAGAGGCAATATTATACTGGAGAAGGCGTACGGTCACCACGATTATCGCCGCCGCCGCTCGGTCAGCAGCGATGATCTTTACGACTTGGCTTCTATCACGAAAGCGGCGGCAACTAGCTTAGCCGTCATGCATCTTTACGACAAGGGGGAAATACTCTTGCAAAGTAGGGTTAAAGATTATCTGCCCGAATTGGCTAACTCTATTGCAGGCCGTTATCAGATAGACCAGTTGCTCACCCACCAAACGGGTTTGCAATCGAACTTGCCCGCCTTCGATTTTATCGGGCGCACCTTCGTAACCCAAGCTCCCGACATCGATCACGAAATTCAAATATCGCCAGATCGCTGGCTCGACAATAGCATACCCGAAAAGATAGCCGACAACCTCAACCGATTAGACTACACCCGCAGGCCGATCTATAGGTATAGCGACGTCAATTACTACCTCTTACAATTGATCGTGGAGCGAATTAGCGGGCAGTCATTAGACGCCTACGTGTACACGCACATATACGAGCGGCTTGGTCTGCACCGCTTGACCTTCCAGCCCAGTAAACGCATTCCAGCCCAAAATTGCGTTCCCAGCATCTATGATCCCTGGATGCGCGAGACTACCCTGCGCGGGTATGTGCACGACGAAGGGGCTGCACTGCTTGGCGGAGTAGCAGGCCACGCAGGTCTTTTCTCCAATGCCAGGGATCTGGGCAGGCTATTTCAAATGCTGCTGGACGGTGGTCGATTCGGTAGCGAGCAGATTATCCAGCAGAGCACGGTCGAGCTATTCACCAGCAAATACGGCTATAATTACCGCGCCCTGGGCTTTGACAGGCTCATGGGTGGGTGGCCCGGTATGAAAGATCTGGGAGCTGGTGAGGCTACATTCGGGCACACGGGCTTTAGTGGAACCTCAGTTTGGGCCGACCCAGAAAATGAATTGGTCTTCGTCTTGTTGACCAACCGGATCTTCCCGGATGCCAAGCGCAACCGCTTCAAAAAATACAAGGTGCGCGGACGAGTTCAAGGAGATATGTACAGAGCCATGTTAGCGAAATAAAAGTATTCTCGACGATCCATAGGGCAAGGAACATTTTCTATTTTGCGTGCTCAACTCGCACGTATGTTCCCATCTATCGATCCAACCACCACAAGAGCCTGGAAAAAACTGCAAGCCCATTACGAAGCAACCAAGGATGAACAAATGAGCGATTTGTTCAAGCTTCAGTCCGATCGCTTCGAGCATATGCACCTCGTTTTTGAAGACCTTTTGGTCGATTACTCTAAAAATCGAGTTACCCAAAAAACGCTTGATCTCCTGCTCGAGCTGGCTGAAGAATGCAAACTGCCTCAAGCCATCGATGCCATGTTTTCTGGCGAACACATCAATGGCACCGAAGACCGAGCTGTCTTGCACATCGCCTTGCGCAATCGGTCGGATAGGTCGGTCTATGACCAGGGCGAAAATGTTATGCCCGAAGTTAGGGAGGTGCTCGATCGTATGCGCAAGTTCAGCGTAGGCATCCACTCAGGGGCAAGATTGGGTTATACCGACAGGCGATTTACCGACATCGTTAACATCGGAATCGGCGGTTCAGACCTAGGGCCTGTCATGGTGACCGAGGCGCTGCGACCATATTGGATAGATGGTATGCAAGCCCATTTCGTAAGCAATATCGACGGGAGTGATCTCAGCGAAACCCTCAAGCGTGTCGATCCGGAAACGACACTCTTTCTTATCGCTTCAAAGACCTTCACCACCCAGGAAACCATGACCAATGCGCGCTCTGCCCGCTCTTGGTTTTTGCAGCATGCCAAAAACGACAAGGCCGTTGCCAAGCACTTCGTAGCGCTCTCGACCAATGAGGAAGGCGTGACTGATTTTGGCATCGATCCCAAGAATATGTTCGGCTTTTGGAATTGGGTGGGCGGTCGTTATTCCCTCAGTTCAGCCATCGGGCTCAGCATTGCGCTCACCATCGGCTTCGACAATTTCGAAGGTCTGCTCGATGGGCTGTATAGTATGGATGAGCACTTCCGCAGGTGGAGTCGTTCCCCGAACGACGATATCCGCGCCCGAGGTCTTGAAGACCGAGCTGCGGGATCGAGTCGTTCCCCAGACACAGAAAGGGAATCGCCTGCTTCATCAGTTGATGACGAGCCATTACCCCTCCGTGAAAATATCCCCGTTATCCTTGCCCTCATCGGCATCTGGTACAACAACTTCTACGGTGCCGAGACCGAAGCCATACTACCATACGACAACTACCTGCATCGATTCCCTGCCTACTTTCAGCAGGGCAATATGGAAAGCAACGGCAAATATGTCGGCCGCAATGGAAAAGCCGTCGAATATCAAACCGGCCCCGTCATTTGGGGAGAGCCAGGGACCAACGGGCAGCACGCTTTTTACCAACTCATTCACCAAGGTACCAAGCTGATACCCTGCGACTTCATCGCGGCAGCGCGCAGCCACAATCCCCTGGGCAAGCATCACGATATCTTGCTATCCAATTTCTTCGCCCAAACCGAGGCCCTCATGCAAGGCAAAGACGAAGCCACCGTCAAAACCGAGTTGGAAGGCCAAGGTAAATCAGCATCGGAGATCGAAGCGCTACTCCCCTACAAAGTCTTCACCGGCAACCGACCGACCAACAGCATACTCGTTAAGGAATTGACGCCTTACACCCTCGGCCAGCTCATCGCTCTTTACGAGCACAAAATATTCGTACAAGGCGTGATCTGGAATATTTACAGCTTCGATCAGTGGGGCGTAGAGCTGGGCAAGCAACTGGCCAAGGCCATTCAGCCCGAGTTGGAAGATAAAAAACCGGTTAGCTCTCACGACTCCTCAACGAATGGGCTGATTAATCAATATAAAGAGTGGAGAGTGTGATCTGTTTTCTGCACTTCAATACGGAAAAACCACGCTCCGCGTGGTCACGTTAACCCCACGCTCCGCGTGGGTCTTTACCTCACTGGTAGTCTACAGACTACCAGTGAGGTAGATTAAAATAAAAAATTATGAAAATCACTTTACCCATATTTTTATTGATCTTAATAGCATCCTCCGCCAAATCACAAGATTCCAATATTGACGAATTTTCTCAAATTCCCGAAGACTGGCTATCACTAGAAACAGACACATACACCATAAGCTACCCACCATCATTCACACTGGATCAATCCGGGACTCTGGGTACAAAATTTATCCTGTTTTTTGATTCAAAACCGGGGAGCCCTTTTCAAGAAAACATCGTATTGGTGGCCGATGTGCCCAAAAGTGGAATTTCGCTCGAAGAATATGGTAAAATGTCTGCCAGAGGAGTGAGTATGTTTTTTAATGATGCTAAAATCATGGAGAATAAATTGGTTCAGCAAGAAGATAAGCAAGAATATTATCTGCTGAATTATACGGGCAAGCAAGGTCAATTTAATCTAAAATGGCTACAATACGCTTGGTTTTATGGTGATATACCCTACGTGCTTACACTAACTTGCGAAGAGACTGAATATGATGAGTATGTCGAACTCGGTACTCAAGTCATGCAATCATTTAAGTTCAATTATATAGTTAAGCAAAGCAAGATTTGTGAAAATCGGGAAGCAGTATTTTTGAGGTAACCACACCTTAACAAATATGCTCCCCTTCGACCCCAGCAAAGCTGACATCGCAACGGTAAAGATCGAAAGAAAAACGCATCCTAGCC
>JBCCPC010000056.1:0-33260 GCA_039025055.1 Bacteroidota bacterium
GCTAGGATGCGTTTTTCTTTCGATCTTTACCGTTGCGATGTCAGCTTTGCTGGGGTCGAAGGGGAGCATATTTGTTAAGGTGTGGTTACCTCAAAAATACTGCTTCCCGATTTTCACAAATCTTGCTTTGCTTAACTATAAGTTAGATAGTAACGTGAGGCCGTATGATGTGTCGAACGATTATGAAGTATTGAAATTGAGATGAAGGCAGCCCGCTTCTAGTCGTATTTGATGTTGACTATTAGTTGGATACACAGCTTTTATTAAGATTATACACGCTATCGTAACAACGGCCCCATGTTGTAGCATTAAGAAGCATTAGAACCAAAAAGTGATTGCTAAAATGCTACATCATATTTACCTGTCCGTTTATCTCTTTGTTTTATCGACAAACGTATCCTTTGCACAAATCACGAATTGGCAGGTCGATCCTACCAATACGACTCAATACCAGGTGCCCTACGGCTGGGAGGTGAATGTTGGGCAAGATCAAGGGGTTTATCTATGGCAAGCTTTGGAAGACCCGGCCAATCCACTCGGCGCAGATATAACGGTACTGACTATGTCCGATTTTGCAGGTAGTAGTCCTGCGTTCTTTATCGATCGGCTCAGCAGCACAATTCAAAGTTTTCAGTTGGTAGAAACCAAGCAGATATCCGCTGATGAGTACCACTACCGGGCTAAGGGGCAGATGGAAGGACAGAAGGTGAGCAGTAATCTTATTTTTCTTAGAGATAGAAATGCCCAGCTTATATATATAGCCTCCTTTTCTGCTCTGGAGAGAGATTACGCTGCGCTTGGCGGTACTGCCGTTCTTTATCAGTCTTTGCAGCGGCTTAATCCGTTTTCAAATGGGACAGAACCTGCTGGTGTAGATACTTATGATGTAGGAACCGGTTCGGATGCCTGGAACATGCAAAGTGTTGAGATACAAAATGCACTGAAAGCTCAAGGCATGACCCCTGAAAAGCAGATGCTCATTGGAAAGTGGATGCAAGCATTTTCATACCAAACCGGTACGGCATCTCAAGATATTTTCTCAGGACAAATCGCATACGGTGAAAGGGGCTACGGACATTTGCTCACGTTCAAAGCGGATAATACGTATACCCTGACCTACAAATACAATAGTGTCAGCCAGGGTTGCAAGTATCAGGCTGATTTCTTTGAAAGCGGTCGCTACAAGATGGAAGGTCGTCAACTCGTCTTATATCCGAACGGATACGAGGGGAGTTACAATGTCTGCGACAAAATTAACCCAGAGAGAAAGACGAGTCTCCCAACGCGCTACTTTGAAGTGTACATAGACCAAGAAGGCAAGCGGCTAGTGATTGTCGGGCAAGCTATGGAGTACAGCATCAGCTATGAGACTGATGTAAACGGACAGAACCATATACAAGAAGGGTTCAATAAGACGCGATAGGCTTTGATCTGATTTTTGGGCCAAACTTTGCATGCTCGTTTTTTGGGGTAGTTTGCAGCATGAGCAAAGCTTTATTCGCTTTGAAGCCGTTACTACTCTAGAACGGAGCCCCCTTTTCAGAATTGGCATATTTGTTGGCTAAGCTTGAAATGCAAACGGAATAAATCAAGAGTAAATGATAGAGAAATTCATGGTCTTAGCCCTCGCTACACTTTTAGGTATAAGCTCATTCTCTTGTGATGATCCAAAAGTAAATACTGAAGCCAGATCGGGAGTTAAAGAAACAGACCAAACAACCAAACCTGACTCCAGCTACCTCTTCCTGAGCAAAGTCCAGACGATATTCCAAGACAGTCAGGGTAACTATTGGTTAGGCAGCAGAGAGAATGGGTTGTGTAAATACGATGGCGAAAGCTATACCTACTTTACCATGGCCGATGGGCTGCCGAGTAACTCCGTACCATACATACAAGAAGACGCCGCTGGAAATATCTGGTTGGACAATACTGAGGCCATTACTAAGTATGACGGAAAGGAATTTCTGGTTTATGATAAGACGTTTATTCCAACTGTCGATATAAACAAGCATCCAGTCGCACTTTCCAAAAATGATCTATGGTTTCGGGATACCAAGAAAGTAGGTATTTACCGGTACGATGGTAAGGAGCTAACATTCATTTCCTTCGAAGATCCGCCTTTGAATCTTACCCCTCATCATTCGCACTTTTTTGTCTCCGACATCACTGATGTAGTAGACGGCGAAACATGGTTTGGTACCATCATGCAAGGTGCGGTAGGGTTTGATGGGCGCAAGTTCGAGAAGATA
This sequence comes from Bacteroidota bacterium, assembly GCA_039025055.1. Classification (GTDB taxonomy): domain Bacteria; phylum Bacteroidota; class Bacteroidia; order Chitinophagales; family Saprospiraceae; genus Neolewinella. The sequence goes on from JBCCPC010000056.1 coordinate 2,250, forward strand.
ACGGATGCGTCATTTGATTTCGATTCCGATGCGGAATTTCTACACATCAGGAGTATGTTGCTGGATTCCAAGGGCAATCTCTGGATAGGCAATAATGGCATAGGGGTCATACTCAAGCAGCAGGATACACTTATCCATTTCTCCAAAGAACAAGGTAGACTCTTGTCTATGGCAGCCTTTGAGATGAATGGCCGAAATGGAGCCTTCGTTTTAAATACGGGGTTGCAATCTGTATTCGCCATAGAAGAAGACGCTAATGGCCATATCTGGTTCGGCGATAGAGACTCGGGGGTCTGGGAATACGATGGAGAGGAACTCCGCAATTATAACAGTATATATAGCAAAAATGACTTGAGCGAGTTGGTTTGGGACATTTATTGCGATCGCAGCGGACGACTGTTTTTCATACTGGTTGGTGGAGAAGTTTTTACCTTTAATGGTGAATCGTTTGAAACCTTTGATGGATTTTAGACTCTGCCCAATCATGCCATTCAATATCGACCAACATCTACTCGCAAGCCTACTCATTTTCATATTCTCGCTGGCTTCAGCCACTGCTCAGTCGCCAGCTCAAGACTTCGAGCCCTTCAAGTTTAGCGGATCGGAAATGTATGCGCCGATTTCAGCCAGTGAAACTGAACGGGAAATATTGGAGATACTAGCAGCGCAGTCAGATATGACAACTGAAGAGGCCCAGACAGTCAAATACTGGAATGCGGCCTACCCTTCCTATCGGTGGCATCAGATCATGATGGCGGTAAGCCGGGCGCACAAAGGGCACAAGAACGGTGGTCGGGTAGCCATCTTACACTTGGCTATGTATGATGCGCTCGTACACGTATGGAAAAACAAACAGGCACATTTGCTCTCCGCACCATTCGAGCAGCACCCCGACATCAAAAAGCTGGGGCGCGAACGGGCATACTCGGCTCATATATGCGAGTGGAGTGCTACAGCGGGTGCCGCGCGAGAAGTCATCGGCTACTACTTCCCCGAAAGAGAATCTTATCTAGATAGCCTCTTGACCCAATTTCAAGAAGCCCGCCTACAAACCGGACTTCATCTTCCTTCAGATATAAGCAGAGGATTAGCTATCGGGAAGCAAATCGCGATTCAGTATATCGAATATGCAAAAACCGACCGAACGGATCGAATATGGGAGGGGCAAGTACCTAATGTCGATAGCCTGTGGTCGGGTAATCCGGGCAAGTGGGACCCCATGAAGCACCAATGGAAACCACTCACCCTAAAGCGTCCAGATCAATTCAGACCCGTGCCACCACCCACCGATTGGACCGCAGATATGGAAGAGCTGCGCAACTTCAACGCTACGCATACGTATAGCGAAATTGCCTGGAAGTGGAAAAGTGCACCCGTTTGGGACGATCTGCTGGAGCGCAAAATACTAGAGTACGATCTGGGGCCCTTCGAGGCCGCCTTTGCCGGTGCGGTTTTCCATACGGCTCGATTCGACGGCATCATCGCCGCCTGGGATGGCAAATACCATTACTGGGGCATCCGTCCGTTTCAATACGACTCGAGTTTCGAGCCTATCCTAATCGATACCCCAAACTTCCCTGGTTATCCAGCCGGACATACAACCGTAGCGGGTTCCATTGCTACCGTTTTATCCTTTCTATTTCCCCAAGATGAGCAGTTCTTCCATAAACTAGCGGAGGAGTGCTCTGAATCTCGTTTTGAAGGCGGCGTTCATTTCCGCACAGACAATGAGGTAGGACTGCTCGTCGGTCTTCAAGTTGGCGATCAGGTCGTCAATGTGTTTTCAAAAATGACAGCTAGTGACTAAGCATTCATTGAGAGATTAAGAACGTCTCAGGTCTGGAAGAGTAACACAGTTGAATCTAACCTTTTTCCAAAAGCGTAAACTCATGGTTTTCTATATTTGCAACTAAGTTGCGATAGTAGAGCAGAGAGCTATGATCCATATCCAAAATGCCAGCAAGTCCTTTAAGGGAAATCTAGCCATCCAGAATCTAAGTCTCAAAGTAGATGCAGGTGAAATCCTAGGCCTGTTGGGTGCCAATGGAGCGGGCAAGTCCACTACCATCAATATGCTACTCGGTTTTCTGAATCCAGATGCCGGTGAGGTACAGATCGACCAAAAAGATTGCTACAAAAGGCAGACCGAAATACGTAAACAGATAGGTTATATCCCTGAAAATGTCAATCTCTATCCCTATTTGTCAGGCCTAGAGAATCTGAACTACTTTTGCAAGCTAGCTGGACTACGCTATTCTAAAGGCGAATTGGAAGATTTTCTCACAAGCTGTGGCTTACAAACAGAGGCCCACCATAAGCGAGTTTCCGATTATTCAAAAGGTATGCGTCAAAAGGTAGGTATCGCTATTGCCTACGCCAAAAAAGCGAAGGTGTACCTACTCGATGAGCCCGCCAGCGGACTCGATCCTATGGCGAGCAATGAACTCTCCGCCATCTTAAAAAGACTAGCCGATGAAGGTGCAGCTGTTCTTATGGCATCGCACGATATATTCAGAGTGCGGGAGGTATGCGACCGAATCGGAATATTAAAACGCGGCGAGATGGTCAAGGAACTGGACAGCAAAACCGTCAGCGCAAATGAGCTGGAGATCTTGTATCTGAATTTCATGAAAGACTAGCAGACCATGTGGACCATTATTAAAAACGAATGGCATTCCCTATCGCGAAATAGAACACTGCTGGGCATCAGTATCGGCTTCGTAGCATTGTTGATTGCTACCATCTACCTAGGGCAGAGCCAAAAACAGAAACAAACCCTAGCCTATAAAGAAGCCAGCGAACACCTAAGGGAGCAGTGGGAGAGTATAGAAGCCATGAACCCCCATAGCGCGGCGCATTACGGTACATACGTATTCAAACCCTCCACTTTGTTAAGCAGCCTGGACGAAGGAGTCAACAGCACCACGGGAAATGTGCTGCGCGTAGAAGGTCACGTACAAAACGAGATTGTCTACTCAGAAGCCTCGCAAAGCCAGTCCATCTCGAAATTCGGTAAGCTGAAAAGTGCATTGTTACTGCAATACATCATACCGCTGCTATTGATATTTCTGGCCTTTCAATCCATCAATCGAGAAAAGCAAAGCGGGCGACTCAAGCTATTACTTCTACAAGGCACCAGCCCGACTCAGATCACGCTAGCCAAAACCCTAGCCGTCAGTCTGTATGGCATAGGATTGTTGCTTATCACTGTAATGGCCTCTGCTTTAATCAATCTGGATAATTTATCGGCCGATATCGTGTCTAGAACAGGACTGCTGTTCCTTTCCTACAGTCTGTATTATTTCATATTGACCGCCCTAACCGTTTTCCTTTCCATTCGATTATCTAACGCTAACCTGGCACTGACTTCCATGCTCGGTCTGTGGATATTCTGGACCATTTTCTCACCCAGCATTTTAATGAGTTCGGTCGAAAGCTGGCATGAGCTTCCGAGTCGAGCGTCATTTAATGCAGCTATGAAAGAAGATCGCTCGAAAGGTCTTGATGGACATAACCCTACAGATGAACGAGCCAAAGAATTGGAGGCAAGTGTTTTAAAAGAGTACGGCGTAGACAGCCTGTCTCAACTGCCTATTAATTTTGACGGTATTCGCATGCAAGAAGACGAAGAGTACGGCAATCAGGTCTGGGATAAGCATTTTGGAGACCTCCGTGCCGTGCTGAAAAAACAAAAGAGAAGCTACCAGTTGGGCGGTATTTTTAACCCATTCATTTCGCTACAAAATGCCAGTATGGGCTTTGCAGGTAGTGATAACCTGCACCACCAAGAGTTTTTGGTCGATGTAGAAAATTATCGTAGGGGTTTCATCAAAGCACTGAATGATAAGCACGCCTTCGGTGGTTCGAAAACAGGCGACTGGGCCTGGAAAGCCGACAACGATTTTTTCAAATCAGTATCGGATTACAATCATCAACCCACACGACTCTCCGCTATCTTCGAAAATTATAGTTTGGATCTGACTTCACTCTGTGCATGGGCTTTACTGTCGATCACTTTGCTGGTTTTTGGCACTAGAGAAATACGCGCCTGATGAAAAATCTACAGATATTTCTACTGGAGTGGAAGCACTTTATTCGGAGTCCCTTTAAAATTATTGCACTTGCTCTTTTTATCATCGCTGGGATGTATGGTCTCCATCAGGGCGCCAATTTGTATCAAAAGCAAATCGCTGAAATCGAGACTATAAGAAATGCCGCACAAGAGCAGCGGCAAGAAATCATCGATGATCATTATCGCACCGGAGTTATTGTACCGGAAGACACGCCTTGGGTAGATTATAGCAGCCCTTTCTGGGGTGCTTATATGTCGAATGCCTATCATTTCAAAGCACCTTCGCCTGCTATGATCTACAGCATCGGGCAGGCAGAGCAATATGGCTTTTACAAGAAAATAACCTTTTTTGCAAGCCCCTACGACGCCGATATGGCCGAGGAAATAGCCAACCCCGAACGACTACAAATCGGAACCCTGGATTTTTCATTTGTGCTGCTTTTTCTCTCTCCTTTGGTCCTTCTGGTCTTACTCTACAACCTGAAAAGTATGGAAACGGAAAAAGGAATCATCCCCCTGATCGAAGTCCAAATGCCTGCAAAAAACACTTGGCTTTTCCTGCGCATGCTATTCTATGTTTCACTTCTGTTAATCGCTATTTTAATTTTATTGACTTACGGAGCAGGACTGGCCCCGGTTTTCGATAGTGCAGATCACTCTTTCGCTCAGACGGCCATATATGCTGCGTTATATGTGGCTTTTTGGTCGGCTATTTACTTTCTGATACTCCGCAACGGTAAAAGCATATTGGGAAATACCCTTCAAATGTCAGCCGCATATCTCCTTTTTGCATTTATTATTCCAGCCGCTGTTCACCAATCCTTGAGCATCCGCCAACCAGCTAATTTGATGACTGGCTTCATAGACGTGCGCGACCAACTCAATGACCTCAGGGACGGTCCGGATAGCCTCTACGCAGCCAGACTGATCGATCTATATCCGGAAGTGGTCAACACCCCAGTTTACCAAGACAGCTTTAAGCTCGCTCTCGCTATGAATTATTCGGGCTCGATGATCATGAACGATTTCAACAAGGCCAGCATCCAACCCATAGAAGCAGAAAATGAAGCTAAGAACGATTTCATTGAAAGCACGTTCTGGTTCAACCCGGTCAGCTTTTTCCAGAATCGCCTCAACGCCATCGCCCAAACCCACTACGACGATTATCAAGCCTACAGATCGGCCATCCAGTCTTCCATCGATCAACAAATTCAAATGATGGTCAAAGATCTATGGAATGAAGTTCAGGTAGATGAAGAAAAATATTTAGAGTATGCGACAGGAATCGGGAAATAAGAGCAGCCCAACCACCTGCGTAAGTCTATAAACCGAAGCTATCAATACTTTTATGCCGAAAACAGAAAGATCATCGAAAAAGGTAGTCCCCGTGGTCATTTTAAATGGTTTTCTGGGTTCTGGGAAAACTACGCTTTTTAGAAACTTACTATCCCAATCAAAAAAGAAGAATATACCGGTTTGTGCTATCGTAAATGATATGAGCGAACTGGATGTCGATGGTGAATTAATTGGTTTGAGCGAGGCTGTAGAATACAACAAGCATATTATGGAATCGATCCATGATTGTGTTTTGAGTAGCAGGAAAGGCATTAAAAAACTCGATCATACGATTAAAAAATTGCTATCTAATCAAAATCCTGAACTTCTGATTATTGAAACTTCCGGGAGTTGCCACCCGATGCCCCTGGTCGAGTATTTCAAGCATCAAAAGCAGGTCAAGCTCACCGGGCTATTTGCCCTGGTCGATAGCCTGATGCTGGCCCATGACTATAAATATGGTGCAGATCTTATTCCGCGAATAGAGCAAAATATGGCTCAACAAAAACGAGATACTGTAAATTTGCTGATCGAACAGATTATGTTTTGTAGCCACCTATTCTTAACTAAAACGGACCGAATAGATGAAAATAAACTACCCGATGTTGCCTCATACATTCAAGAAATAAATCCATTCTCAACCGTACATTCCGTAAGTTTCGGCAGATTGACTATCGAATCTTTATTTGAACTAAAAGCGTATAATTATTTTCAAGTGGCTCAATTAATTAAAGAATTGAAGCCTGTACTCGAAGCTGAAGAAAATAAAGACAGACCTTATGATTTAGCAACTAGGGTAATTAAAGACGACCGCCCATTTCACCCACAACGATTTTGGGATGTTTGTCATCGATATCTCGACCAGAGAATCTATCGGAGTAAAGGTTTCTTTTGGCTCGCCAGCCGAGATAAACTCTCCCTTTTGTGGAATCAAGCTTCTGGCAGCATCAGCTTGGAATTAATCGGTTTTTGGCGAGCAGGTATCGTCGAAGACGAAAATCATGGCATCACAGCGTTTGAAATAAGCGAACTCAAAAAGCTCCTCGCCAAAGAACCCGGCCGTTTTGGAGATCGGCAATGCGATCTAACTGTAATAGGCGACCAAGCACACGTAGATCGTTTTACGAATGCCCTAAAGTCTTGCTTTCTTACGGATGACGAGATAGAGCTTTACCGAAACGGTCATGATTTTGATGATCCATGGCCTAAGAATTTGGTTAGGATATAAATTTTTCCTCACATCCTTCCCCGCAACCTGATCCGATACCCCTCCTCCATACCGATCTCCAGGGCCGCGCCTAGCCGCTTGGCTCGCATTTGTAGATTGTTCAGCCCTTGGCCGGTGCGAAAAGAGCGGCGGTCATTCAGGCCATTGGTGGCTTGGGGGGTGCCATTATCTTCGATCAGCAGCTCGTAGTTTTTTCCTTGCTGGGTCATGATGATTTTCACGTAGTCGCCATTGCTGTGGCGGGCGATGTTGTTGATGGCCTCTTTGTAGATATAGTAGAGGTCTTGACGGCGGTCGCCGGATATGGTTTTTTGATGGTCGAAGGAATCGTCTAGGTAGAACTTGTATTTGATGTCTAGGGGCATAAGCACATCGTCGGCATGTTCTTGCATGCGCTGGAAGAGTTCGCCGACCGTGTCACGACGGCTATCGATGCTCCAGATCACATCGCTGAGTTTGCTCATGGCTTTACGACCCGCCTCGCCGATTCCTTTCAGGCGATGGTTGAGGTGACCGTCTTCGGTATGGCCCTGGAGGAGTTCGCTTTGCATGGTGATGCCGGCAAGCAGCCCACTCACCTCGTCGTGGATATCGCTGCTCAGTTGGGTACGTAACTTTTCGGCCCGCAGCTTCTCGCGCAGCTTGAAGTAGAATACGGCGGCGAGTGAGAAGGCTGCAATCAGTCCGAGCAAGATCAAAAACCAGCTCTTCTCCCAAACATATTGCTTGACGATGATGGGGAGGATAAGGTCATTGCCCACGTAGTTGCCATTGGCATCCGCACCTTGGACGATCAGGGTATAGCGGCCACCCGATAAATTGCTGTACCGGGCCGTACGGTCACTGCCCAGCTCTACCCAGTCGTTCTCCTCGCCTTCCAGCCTAACGCGGAAACGGTTTCGATTGGCCGTAGGCGTAGCGGGCATAGCAAACTGTACGGCAATGCTCTTTTCATCTCGCGCCACATTCAGGAAGGGAAGCTCTTTCAATCCAGTATCTATAGTCCGCGTACCGTTACTGCCGTAGCAATTGATCTCGGCAATTAGAACCTGCGACTCAGACTTATTTCCGAGCAACTCTTCGTCGTAGAAGACATTGAGGCCATTGACGCCACCGAAATAGTTGCGGCCATCTGCATCGCGATAGTGGGCAAAACGATTGAACTCGTTATTGCTCAACCCATCGGAGCGATAGTAGCGAAGAAAGGGCGGGTCACCTTCCGGCCGGAAGTAGGTTAGCCCGTAGTAAGTACTCAACCAATAATTGCCGTCATCAGCCGGGATGATGCCGCAGATGACATTGCTACTCAAGCCTTCGACGCGACTGTAGTGTGCCAGTACTTTTTTGCTCGCCGGATTATAGACGTGTAGTCCGCCTTGAGTAGCAACCATCAAGTCCCTATTTTCGATTTCATGGACGTAGAAAATTCGATAGTCATTTAGCTTTGCTCCAGCAGCAGACTGGCCGGGTAGGGGAGGAGCCACATGATCGTAAGTGCGATTATCGATGTGGTAGATGAGCAATCCGGCACCGTCTGTACCGATATATAATTTTTCCTGATCCTGACTTTGACTTAGGTGAACGATATCGGCATTGGGCAGGAAGCTTTCTCCTTGTGCATTTTTTTGTTCGATCAGACTCTGGCTGCCTGGCTCGTATTTGAGCAGCTTACTCTGGCCGCGACTCCTGGCCGTGCCCAGCCAGATGGTCTGATCGGCACCCAGGCATATGCTCTCCAGCGGGAGCTCGGTTTTTATCGTTTTGGCTACGCAACTGACTGGGTCGTACTGGATGAACAAGCCGCCGATCTGACCAGTAGGTAGCGAACTGGTAAAATAGAGCAGACCATCTGGCCCGAATAACAAGCCTCTGGATCGAAGTATGGGAATCTTCTCGCCATTCAGATCGAGTACGGTGACGGAATCGAGTTTGCGCGTATCCCCCTGAATCCGGAAAAGCCCATTGTCTTCGGTCAGGAAATAGACATCGCCATTGCTGTGCTCCGCGATGCCGCGAATTAAATTGGCGAATTGCTCTTCCTCCTGCTCTTGGGCTAGGTAGGTGCGGATACCCTCCGATGCGGGATTGTAAACCACCAATCCACCAGCCGTGCCGAGATATATCGTACTTCGGAAGTCTAAACTGAAAGCAGACCCTATACGCTTGCTGGCTCTGATCAATTCTTCATAATCTTCGACTTGTCCATTGCGCTCGAGCAGCAAGTATTGATCTACAAAATCACCGAGCGGATTGTCGTTCTGCACACTGAAAAGCAGGCACTTTTTATCATCTCTCCAGGCTTGTTTGAAGTATTTTGACTCGGAGGTCTGCTCAAAAGCAGCAATAGGAGCCCTAGCTTTAGCGTCGTAATGAAACAGTCCCGGCCGGTTGAAAAACGACAAATATACCTGCCCATCGCCGCCCTCCTTTAAAAAGGACAGCCGCTGAAATTTCTTCTCATAAGAATCTGAGTAGACCGATGGCTCTATGCCTGCAATCTCTGTTGGCGTATCCTGAAAAAGCAAGCGCCCCGCTGCCGAGTAATGTCTGAGTCCATATTTATCGTCGTACAAGATGTACTGCGAATTGTCGAGCACCAGCAAGTCCACCGATGGTGCGACCCGCTCGAAGGTTCCTGCCGCGTCGACCACCAGCAGCAGCGAGTCAGGGGTGTATTCGTAGACCTGTATGCCGGTGGGTGCATTGTAGGCGATGAAGGTGCGCCCGAAGCGGTCGTTGGCAATGGTGCGCGGGTGGCCCTCGACTTCGTCGCGATTGAGCAGCTGAACCTGTTCGACCTGGAAAGTATTGGGGTCGAAGCGGTCGAACCAGCCAGCTGCCGCCTCATAGCTGATGATCAACTTTCCTTCCTGATCGATACTCAAATGACTGATGTTCCCCCGGCTGAGCTGGGTCTCCGAATACGGACCTTGGTTAAAGGTCCGAAATGCGTAGCCATCGAATCGATTCAGCCCGTCTAAGGTGCCCATCCATAAGTAGCCTTGCTCGTCTTGCACGATGTCGGTCACGACCGGGCTGGAAAGGCCCTCGTTGACCGTAAAGAATTCGAGCTCTGCTCGTTGAGCATCCAGCGATGCAAAAAGACATATAGCAAATGCCAAATAGATATTTCTCGCTGATCGCCATGCGATCAGCGAGAAATATCTAAACCTCTCTTTTCTAGATTTCTCCATCGAGCTTTTTGCGAACGACTTCCATCTTAGAAGACACCTGCAACTTACGATAGATTTTTTTCACATGGTCGCGCACCGTCTCCAAGCTGATATCCATGCGTTCGGCCAGGTCTTTGTAGGTTAGGTTTTCCACGAAGCCCTGCACGATTTCCATCTGGCGGGGCGTCAGTCGCTGCTCGGGGTCGGTTTTCTTGCTCTCCAATGATTTACGGCTGCTCTTTGCCATATGAGCGACCACTTGCCGCGCAATCCCCGGGCTCATGTAGCTACCCCCGCGATGCACCGTATACACGGCCTCTTGCAAAATGCTGGGGTTCACCTTCTTCTTGCTCAAATAGCTGACAGCCCCCGTTTGCAGCGCTTTGAAAATATTGTCGCTATTATCGCTATTGGTCAATATGATGATGTCTAGATCGGGCTTGCGGCTCAGCAAATGTGGTATGCCTGATATGCCGTTCATACCCGGTAAATTGATGTCGAGCAGCATCATATTGATCGGACTGCTCGGGTCGAAGCCATCTAGAAAATCCTCCATGGTCTCACAGGCCTTCTCGATCTGTACGCCTGGGTTGCGCTCGAAGCACTCCTTAATAGAAGCCAGCATAATGGGCTCGTCTTCCACTATGCCTAGGTGTATGGTTTGCACGGTTTGTTTGGATTGCGTTGGTAAGAGAACGATTTACTCTACCTTTTAGGTCTGTGGAGAGAAGATCAAAAAGGTCTATAGTCTAAAACCCAAGGTTTTAGACTATAGACCTTATATCCCAAACATCCCCTAAATTTGCCCCTCCAAACTAAAGATCATGCCCCACACCAAACTAGCCGGAATAGGCCACTATGTTCCACCCCAATCGGTCACCAATAACGACTTGACCCAAGTCATGGATACCAGCGACGAGTGGATTCAGGAGCGCACCGGCATCAAGGCCCGCAGATACGTAGAAAGAGGTACGGAATCGACGACGACACTAGGCGCCAAAGCCGCCAAAGCCGCCCTTGAAGACGCTGGCATTACAGCCGAAGACATCGATTTTATCGTTTTTGCTACCCTAAGCCCCGACTACTATTTTCCGGGTTGTGGAGTGCTATTGCAGCGTGAGCTAGGCATCACTAAGACTGAAATCGGGGCACTCGATGTGCGCAACCAATGCACCGGCTTCATCTACGGGCTATCGGTAGCTGACCAGTTCATCCGGTCGGGCATGTATAAGAATATCTTGCTGGTCGGGGCGGAGATACATAGCTATGGGCTAGATTTCAGCACCAAAGGCCGCAATGTATCCGTCATCTTCGGCGATGGGGCGGGGGCCGTTGTTTTGCAGCCCACCGACGACGAGGGCGAGGCCATTCTGACCAGCAAGCTTCACAGCGACGGTACCTATGCCGAGAAGCTTTCGGTCATCCACCCGGGCATGCACGCGGGGGTGCACCTCGACAAGATCGAAGGTTACGAGGAGTTCGAAGTCGAATTCGATGTGCAAGACAAACCCTACGGCGGCCTATTCATCAACAATGAAATCGTAGATCGCGAGGTCTACGCACCTCATATGGAGGGACAGGCCGTATTCAAAATGGCGGTTCAGAAATTCCCAGAGGTGATTGTTGAGGCTTGTACTTCCGCAGGTCGGAAGCCCTCGGATATCGATATGCTGATTCCGCATCAAGCCAATCTTCGGATTTCCCAGTTCGTACAGAAGCGACTCGGTCTCAGCGACGATCAGGTACACAACAACATCCACAAGTACGGCAATACCACCGCAGCAAGTATCCCCATTGCCCTTTCCGAAGCCTATCAGGAAGGCCGCATCAAGAAGGGAGACCTGGTCTGCCTTGCTGCCTTCGGGAGCGGTTTCACCTGGGGAAGCGTACTTATGAATTGGCCTAAATAACACAAGCATGTTCCCTACCCGTGATCCTGGAGACGGCAAGTACGTCGGAAATGTATTCGGCCCTTTTTGGACTAAAGTGGCCATCATCGTTATAGGCGGCTTGAGCTTGCTATTCGTAGCCCTTCACTACATCAAAGGGGAGCCTTTCGATCTCGGTGATCCCAATCAGGAATACATCGATCACGCCGCCGAGCCAGAAGTGCCGACCGCGAAAAAGCCGGAATGAAATTCACCAAATACCACGGTGCGGGCAACGACTTCGTCATGATCGATGGTCGTGCTGGTTGGCCCTTTGATCCAAACGACCAATATCTCATAGAAAGCCTTTGCCATCGAAGATTCGGCATCGGAGCCGATGGTCTGATCGTACTCACTGGCCACGAGTTGCTCGACTTCGATATGAGCTACTACAACAGCGACGGCAAAACGAGCAGCCTTTGTGGAAATGGTGGCCGCTGTATCGTGGCCTTCGCCGCCGAGCTGGGCATCACCCCCCAATCTAAAGACGGCCACTACCGTTTCATGGCCATAGACGGAAAGCATCGGGCAAAGCTACTACCTACCGGCCTCGTCTCCCTCGAAATGCTCCCCGTCGATCGAGTAGAGACCTTAGAGAATGACTTCGTGCTCGAAACGGGCTCCCCTCACTACGTCAGCCGTGTTGAAGACGTCGATCAGGTCGATATTATCTCAGCCGCCCATCAAGTGAGGTACAACGATCGCTTTGCCGCCGAGGGCATCAACGTCAACTTCATCGCTCAAAAATCCGAAGACGAGCTCATCATACGCACCTACGAGCGTGGCGTCGAAGATGAGACCTATGCCTGTGGTACCGGTGTGGTTGCCGCCGCTATCGTTCAAGCCAGGCAGGCTGGTCCCGGCACCTACGAAACCACCATTCATGCCAAGGGCGGCACCCTCTCCGTAAAACTCAGCTGGGATGGTGAAAGGGCGAGTGAAATTTGGCTGAGGGGAGGCGCAGAAAGGGTGTATAGTGGAGATTGGTAAATACGGTGTTGCGCCCTCCGGTATTCTGGGTCTGCGCCCTCTGGTCGCAGATGACCATAGTTGCGACCGGAGGGCGCAACACCGTACCGGAGGGCGTAGCCTCGTCTTACCGTATCAAATTCACCAATCCAGACTGTCTTATCTGCTCCCCATCCTCGGTCTCTATTCCGGCCACCCATATATACGAGCCCATGGGTGCAAGTCGGCCATCGGGCGTTTTTCCGTTCCAACTGGCGGCGGGGTCGTGGATTGAGAGACCAGCGTTCGTGTGTATGGAAACACCCCAACGATCGAAGATGTCCAGGCGCGTAATCCTAGCTTGTAAATCTCGGTCTGCGAAGAGCTTGAATTGGTCATTTATTCCGTCATCGTTGGGGGAGAAAGCGGTAGGTGCATAGACCGGACAAAGCGGTTCCGCTAGCAGAAAAGGCATTTCAGTTTCACAGCCTAAATTGCTAATAGCTAGTAGATTGTGATCTCCCGCTTCAAGTGCGCTGAAGCTTGGACTGTCGACATAGGAGCGATTATCTACGGCAAATAATACGTTGGGGAGGTCGGATTCAAGGATGATGTCAGTCGTTCTGTTTCGGCAGTCGGGCTCGCGGGCAATCTGCCAGGAGATGCTCGGATTTTCGTGTACCGCCAGGCTGAAAGTGAAAGTGTCTGTGCAAATGACACCGTGGTATACAATCAGCTCGTAGATACCTGCATGGCCTGCTTCGAGATTTTCGACCAGCAGTTGGTTGCTTTCGGAGCGATAGCTGTTGGGGCCCGACCAGCGGAAGTCCTCCCCTTCAAAAGGGCCAATGAGGAAGTTTTCCCCGATACATCCATCATAGTTGTCTTCGATCTCTAAGTCGATGGGCATGCAGGCGTCCCCGCATTCGAAGGGCCCGACTAACTCCAGCGATTCGCAGCCCGCTGTGGAGCTGATCTGGAAGCTGTAAGACTGACCGAAAGGAATGGGTAGACTGGTGAATAGATCGCTCTCGAAACTGCCCAGGTCAGCATTCTCCAGGTATGTACCGCTACGGCCCGAAATTCTGAAAGATGCCGTGTAAGTTTGGTTTACCGAATCGCATTGCTGTACGACTTGACCGACAGAAAGCGACTCAGTTGCAGCGATTAGGTAGGGTATACCTTCTACTTGCCCTGGACAGTCTGAGGTGCCGATTTCGATCAATTCAATGGTACTCCACTCGTTATTGGGAAGAGGTATAGCATTTAGGCCGAATTGTAGCTGAACCCTCGGCTGTAATACATCATCTATCGCGTATGTCGCGTAGGTACAGCGACCTTCTATCAGCTCGATCAATAGCTCGGGGGGTCTTTGGTCGCATAAATACCCTGCATCTGTGAGCCGCGCTATTGGTGGATTGCACAGCTCGTATCTGGCCACGAATCCATCGCCATCGCCACCACCGTAATCGAGCTGCTGACTATTGCCCTGTGCGAAGTTTGTAATCGAATTTGTAATGCCCGCTACTGCGATGGCATCATCAGCCAGATCGAAAGCTATTGCGTATGCCTGCTCTTGTTCTGCGGCACCTAGATAGCTGGACCAGTCGAGCAGTCCGTCAGTGTTGAAAACGGAAATCGTGGCGTCCCAAATTCCGTCGGCGTGTTGCTCTTGAGGTGCACAATCTGTCGATATGGCATCAGCAGATTTAGCGTAGCCTGCCACGTAAATTTTCCCGGTGGTTGGGTCAGAATTGACTTCAGAGAATACGTCGGGCTGCTCACCCCCGAAGTAGGTGCCCCAAATGAGCTGGGCGTTGGTGCTGAACTTAGCTAATACGGCCTCGCCGCTGCCGTCAGAGTAGGGTTGATGCGTGCCGGGCGTACTGATATTTTCGGGGGAGAAGCTGGAGCCTACTACTAAGATGTTGCCATCGTCGGCAAAGGCCAGCCCGTTGCAAAAGTCATTATTGATACCCCCGTAGTAGGTACACCAATCACGCTGACCGTCTGCCCTAAACTTGGCCAAGAACATATCGGCTTGACCGCCGCCGTAGGTTGCTTGCTGCCCACCGGTTGCCAGATTGGTTTCAGAGGCCGTCCAGCCACCTATGTAGACATTTTGTGCATTATCTACGATCACTCCAGTGCTTAAATCTACTCGATTTCCGCCAAAGTAGGTGCTCCATACCCGCTGGCCCTGGTCATCGATCTTGTATATGAATGCATCGATGTCGCCCGCTATTTCTGTTTGAAAGGCGCCGGGTGAAGCCAGATTGGTAAACGATTTGGTTCGCCCTACCGCATAGGCATTGCCTTCACGGTCTACAGTCAGTGCAAAAGCTAAGTCGTTATTTTCTCCCCCGAGATAAGTACCCCAGATTTGCTCGCCCTCAGGAGAGAATCTCGCCAGGTAGGTGTCGCTGAAACCACCGCCGTATTCGGGTTGATAAACGCCGGTCGTAGCCAACTGAGTTTCTGAGCTGGTTGTCAACAGTACATATGGATCTCCGCCAGGCCCGAGCGCAATGGCCGCTCCGATATCATCGTCTTCACCGCCTATGTAGGTGGACCAAATGATCTGTCCATCGGGTGCGTACTTGATCAAGTAAGCATCTTGACCACCACCAGGTGGGGTACTTTGATGAGCATCAATACTGATGTTTGGAAGCGAGCCCTCTGTTTCCCCCGTTGTATAGATGTTGCCAGACTCATCGATGACCATAGCTCTGACGTCATCTAGCTCGCTGCCACCCTGATAGGTAACCCAATCTATGGCTTGGCCCTGACTGTAGAGCATCTGTGTCAGGAAAAAGAATCCTAACGCAGCAGAAAGCTTAAGTTTACTAAACACAACAACCAAAAGTAAAAAATCTGCTGGAACTGAAAAGTTTGGAAATTACATAATGGTCTACCTTCTTTTATTTCGTTGCCGCCTAAGTCGGCCATCACGGCCACCCTGTTCCAAAAGCTCTAGATCCAAGGCCAGAGCCAGATTGTCGGCATCCATCTCCATACCTCCTCTCATATCGCCGTTGTAGTCGGGCATGACCAGATTAGAATACTTTACGCCCTTGCGGCGGCTAGCATACTTCCGTCTATTCGGGTCTCCTCTTTTGTAGAAGCCTTCATCCCAAGGCAGGCCGGTAGCCACTAGATCCACATCATCAGTGCTCGGGTCGTAGACCTTCAACTCACCTCTCGGGTTGACCATATAGCCCATGAACGTACTTGGCCCTCGCCGGTTGTGGTGCCTGGTTACGCTCAAATCGGCACCAGAGTGATGATTGTAGCCAGGACACCCTCTTTTTGCCTGGCTATGCGTATGAATATTGCCTGTATTGGTAGCGCCCCTCAATCTTCTAGGACGAATAAATACGCTATTGCTTTTTCGATCTGTGGTGGGCTTGTCATAAAAATAATAAGTGCGGCCAGATCGATCTGTTCGCTTGTATAGACTAGCTCCGTATTCCCAGTTATCTCGGATAGACTTTTTATTGTAAATCCGAGCAAAGTCGACGGCGGCCTCCATTTCGGTATTGAACTTTTGATAGGGTGCCATTCCGTCTGGGTCGGTAAATCTCAAAGGATTATGAAGCACAAAGGCATAGGGATTGTACGCAGGAAATTCTTTGGCCAATGGGTCTCGACTTAGCCAAATTCCAAACTCACTATCGTAAAAACGAGCACCGAAATCGTAGAGTTCCTGATCTGCATTGATCGCTGGCTTACCGGCATAGGCATACCTTTCCAAGGGCGTTTTTTGGGACTGTCTGATGAGCTCTTCTCCATTTGGGGCATAGGCGATTATTTCCGAAACTTCGCCAGTAAGGTCGGTAGTAAGGTCTACCTGCCCGAGTGGCCCCAAGTGGTAAAACCTGATATCTGCTTCCGGAAATTGACCATAACCTTCGTATCCGTATCCAGCTTTTAGACTTTCGCGGGTGGGGGCGTCAGGGTAATACGTAGGCACCCCTGGCGGACCAGCCGGATCATTGGTTTGATTAGGTCCTGGCCAGCCGGGAGGTGTTTGACGGTATATTTCTCCCGCAGAGGGAGTGGGCAGCGCTACTCCGGTTTGTTCGGGCTGGCCATAGTAACCAGGTAGGGTAGGCGGTCCCGGCGGTAGCCCCATTTCGCCATAATAGTTCCAAACGGTTTGCTTGAGAGCCTGTATTCGAGCCGTATAGTTTTGATCTCCAGCTGTGAAACCGCGTCCAAACCAGTAGTAATTATTGAATTCACCTGTACCTCTTCTGCTGGCTATCCGATCTTCATCTGCAAAGTAGTGCTTGGTGAATCCGTCTTTATCTACGGTCATGTACCTGCTGGGGTGTGCTCTGAAATTCTCTCCATGATTGATAAAGCCGCTCGGTGCGCCATCTGTAAAGACCCCACTTTGTCTGCCCTGCGATTCGATGACTCGTCTCCCGGAAGCATCGTAAGTGAAGTAATATAGACGGCCGTTATCACTGTAACTCATCAGCCTATCTTCTTCGTCCCAGCGATTTTGCTCGTAGCGATAGCTACCGTTCTCACCGGTATAAGAAAGTTGGTTGCCATTGTGATCGTAAGCAAACCGACGCCCGCCGACTTCCGTCAGCTGATGCGGGAAATCATCGGAATACCTGTACGACCAGTTCCTACTTTGGTCAGCCAGGGTGTCGCCCTCACTTAGCCGAACCATCTCTTGTCGATCTAAATTGTGCGATTGTCCATAGGTGGCAGAATAGAGGAATTGTTCTCGACCATCCGTGGTTTCCCAGGTGCCTTCCGCTCGGATGAGCTGATGCAGCTGGTCATATAAGTAAGACTGCGTAGAGGTTCCTCCCAAGCCGGAAGTCGTGCTGCCTATATTCTGCTCGACGTTCAATAGGTTTCCTTGGGCATCGTAGCGAAATTGCCAGTCTTGATTATTTCCATTAAGACCGGTATGCTGCAAGTTGGATAGCCTCTTGGTAGCGGATTCGTAGCTATAGCTTTCCCCGGTTGAATTGCCGTACTGCCTGCGTAGAAGCTCCCCGAATTCATTGTATCGACTGCTTTCTAAATAATCGTATCTGCGTCCGAATTTTTCTCCGTAGAACCCATTTAACTGACCTCCGAGTAGGTAGCTGTAGACTAACTGCTCTCCGTCTGGATAGATCAGGGTATCCAATCTTCCCCAAGAGTCGTATCTCGCTTCACTCACCCAGGTTCTGGAACTGGCTTCGTTGATAAGCAACGTTCGGATTTCTTTAGTGGTATTGCCTACTTCGTCGAAGAAGAATTCTTGCCCGCCGCTGGCATCTTGTCGCAGCCAGATCCTGCCAGCTCGATTGTATGGGGCATCGGGTTCACCATAACTGATTTCGACCCTGTTTTGAAAGTTTTTGGGATAATCGATCAGAACCAATCGCTCATAATCGTAAGTGTATTCGATGGCCAGCGGCTCTTCTTCGTTTAGGGCGATTAGATTGGGCGTTTCCCGCCTGATCATGTTTCCCGCTTGATCGTATTTAAATCTGGTTGTTCCTGCATTGTATGGTCGTTCGGCAATCAACCTGCCCAGGCGATCGTATTCAAACTCGCTAGTAAACCCATAGTGTTCTTTTTCTTCGAGTAGTTCGCCAAGTACGTTGTAGGTGCGGCTCATCCATATATCACCGGATTCACTTTCACTGAGGTGTGCCTGTAGGTGTCCACGTAAGTCTGTGAACTCTGAAGTTCGGCTCCCGTTTCGATCGATTAGCACCGTTCGGAAAGCCAATAGTCCATTACGGTCGGCTGAGATGTCGTACAGCTTCTGGCTGACCGAACCATCTGGAGATTCCAGGCGCACAGGCCGATCAAGGACATCAAAAACTGTAAGTGAGGGTGGCTGATCGTCTGTGGTGGCATTAAAAATTGGCCCATTAGCTACGGGCTCGGTCGTCGCATAATACTCTGCTTCTGTGCGGCCAAAGGGGTCCGCAAACCTCGCTCCGCTAACAATGAGCACCTCTTCGGCCTCAGTACCTACTGCAGCAGGTCGTTTACTCTGTACGATCTCCGCTTCTCCGTCACAGAAAGTATAATAAGACAAATATCGATCTAGCGAGGGATCGTATCTATCCAATTTAGCCCAAGGAATGTCGGTGTCGGCATGATACTCGAAGATGTAGCTGTCCAAACTATCCATTGGTAGACGCGCGCGCTTCAATCGGCCTCGACTATCGACTTCATAACTACTCGTTTGTCCGTTAATGCCCTTGTATTTGGTTATGGTGCCATAGAGGTATTCGTATTCTGTACTGGAGCGATACCCGAGGGCATCAGTTATAGTTGTAGCATAAGTCGTGAGAACAGAATCATAGTCTATTCGATAGCTCAAGCGTTGATCTCTGTGATTGGGTGGGCGTACCACCTCTGTCAGGTTTCCAAAGTCGTCGTAGGACATATCGAAGGTGATATATTCGGTATCATCTATCCAATGTCTCACCTGCTCGTATTGCCCCCGATCATTGATTTGGGTTTGACTCTGTCTGATTAATTCTTCACCGCCAAATACTTGCGATTGCCGTGCAGTAGAGGTTTGATAAGCACCATTCGGACTGGGATGGTAAGAATATACATGACGGAGTACATCAGAATCAAATCCATTGCCCGTACTGATAGATTCGGTGATGTTGCCCAGGCTATCATACCGAAAAGAAAATCGCTGTTGTAAACCAGGAATGGCTTCACCTTCGTAAAACCGCTCGACTCGCTCGGACAGCAAAGGCCAAGCGGCAGCCTGATCGCTCAAAAATGAAGTCGTATTGAATGGTGCATTGGTGAATGGGTCCCGTATCTCATAATTGTACTTGACCTCACGATACTTATTGCCTGCCGAGTCTAATATGTAAGTTGCTGCAGTGAGTCCGTGGTGATAAATGTGATCGTTTAAATACTCAGTGATCATTTGTCGGTAGGGCAGGTCACCGTTTTCGGTATCCAGCTGGGTTTCGGTAACACGGGCATATCCTAGAAATTCTCTTTCATGGCGATCGTGAGTAGGCGTTTGGTAGGAAAATTCCGACCTGCGGAAGTCTGCACCAAAGCCTCCCTCCCCGTTGAAGACCTCTAGTTCGGTCATCACCCATTGATCGAGTGGCTGGCCGTAACTGCCGGGCTGATGGGCATAGTCTATCTCATAGCGGCTGCCCAGTGGTCCGTGAACTCGAGCCAACATATTGGTGCGGCCTATTCGACTGCTTCTGACGCGCAGGTCACTGTCTTGACTGCTGTTGACCTGATCCAAAAAGCCGTCGCCGTTTACGTCGTTGAACTGGCTGAGCACCCGGCTCACTCCGCGACCAGTCGATCCACTCGGGTTCACGCAAATGCGTACAAAAAAGATATTGATACAAATCGTGAACGCAGCATTAGCCGATTCACTAGTCGCGTCGCCCTCATCCAAGTGTCGATCTAAAGTGGCCCAGCTTTGCGTAGGGCCTAAGCCAGTTCCGGTATTGAGCCTAACGGAAAGTAAACCGGTCTCGTCGTTATAGCTCAGGTAGTCAGTCAGTCCATCACCGTTGATGTCTTGCAAACCGCTGCTGCTGTGGTTATCGGTACGCGAAACGCTGAAGCCACCGCCTATACTGTTGTTACTGATATTGATGCCTAGACCTGCACCGAAATCTTCACTTACCCCACGTCTGACTTCGGCAAAGCCCCAATTTTCTCTTGCTCCGAATCGGTACCCGTAGTTGAGGGCCACATCGCCACCGCGCCATACTTTATCGAGTAAGCCATCGCCATTCATATCGAAGAAGCTATGCTCGGCCCAGTCATCGTCGGTCGTATAAGAGCCACTGAGAGAAGCTCCCCCTTCGGCTGATTCATTAGCCGATCTCGCCTTAGAGCCCGATCGCTTGACGGTAGCCTTGCCGCGACGGGTCCGCCTCGTACTGCCTGCCCCACCGGACAGACCGGTATTACTCGGACCCGAATCGACGAATGTTCCACCTGCAGTTACACCAAGGGCCTCGCTATACACTTCGTGCAAGCCCATGCTATGCGAGAGCGATTGTTCGCTTAGACCGCCATATACGGTCGTATACTGAATGCGGTCGACCGATACCAAATCGGGATATTCATCGCCATTCATGTCCATAACGTCGATCAGATTTCTGCCTTCGTTGGTCGCGCTACTGACGCCCAAACTGCCAGGCCCTGCCGAAAGACCACCTGCCACAGCTTCTATTTTGGCAATGCTTTCTATGGCTGGCGCAGAACCGCTGCCACCGAGATCGGGGATGAGCAAAATATCGTCTTCACCTAGCCGAGAGCTTTGCTGGTAATTGGGCCCCACTCTGGTCTTATCGTCATAAGCCCGCCAATATCCCACTTTAAGGTCCGCAATCATGGGCACAAAAATCTCGGTAGTCGGATCTCCCCCCAGGTCTTCCAAATCATCAAAAGCGTTGGGGTCGTTTGGGTCGATCTCGTCGATATCATCCAAATCGCTAGAGTCTACTTCGATCTCTGGTAATACAAGCGACGCTTCCAGAATGGGCGCATCTGCTCTTTCCCGATTGCCGTTGTATACGTATTGCCCCCAGCCTCTATAGCCATTGCCGAAAACCAATTCATCCATATCGGGCAAATGGGCTACAGAAAACTCGACATTTGACCATTCATTGGGTAGGGCACCGAACGGCTGTACTTCTACCGCTACTTCGTCGGCTATCCAATTGGCCAGATCTTCATCGGCCCCCGTAAAGTCAAAGTAGATGCTATCTCCCTCAGCGGCTGAGAAGGACTCCGTGATAGCGAAACCATCGTTGCCATTATCGATCTCAAAAGGAATTTGAGCGAGCAAACTATCGGGTGATTTTATACTCATCCGAAAATTTCCTGTAATGTCATTACCGCCATTACCTGGCCCAACACCAAACCTGATACTATACATACTCGAATCCGGTGCTTGCCAGACTTGTGGCCTTCTAACAGGTTTGGTGTACATAATAAACTCTGGTGCTGGACAATAGCCATATAGTGGATCGCCAGCATCTGAAAAAGCAGGTCGGCCATCTTCTATGCTGGTGTAGTAAAAACTAGGTAACATCTCGACTTGCCCCCAATCGACATTCGACCGGGCAGATGCGCGGAAAGTCAGTGTGGTATTGGTATCTACTACTAGCGGATCGATTAAGATCAGCGAATCTTCAACGACTAACCCTGGCGGGAAACTGAGCGTAAAAAAAGGTAGGGGAGTCTGCAAGGGTAGCAGGTCGTCTCTGAAGAAAGACACAAATACGGTATCTGTAGTTCGTGGCTTGCTAAAGGGGACTTCTATTCTCAATTCACCATTGAAAGGCGCATCAACCGACTGGCAACTACTCAATAAAAAGTCTCCTGAAGCTTGGAATTGATTGATGGGTAAGCGATTAGCATCCAGGTCTGTGGTGTCTGCACTTTCGTAATATATCTCTGGGTCCCAGTCTACGCGGTCGTAGTTTCCATCGAATATCGATTGGACCCTGAAGTGGAGGTGTTGTCCGGCAGCTACATTTAAATTTTCAAGAGGCGGTAACCTGTAGTCGTGATCACCAGCTGGTATTTCAGCCAACCAAATTTCGAGGTTGTCGAGTTGTATACTCACCCGCACCCCATCGTCTCTAGTGTAAGCTTCTGCATCTTCATCACCCTCGTAGGGATGAAGTCTCACGGGAGCATCTAGGCTGATACTTCCACTGTAGGGCACTTCCCACCGCCTCACGACATCGTGTAGTGGTGCCTGATCGATGAGATCTTCCTGTTCTTGGGGATCGATGGTTACCAGATTGGGATCGGGATTTGCCCCTGGTACTACGGGACTAGGGGTATCTCCGCTATTGGTTGTGAAAGTAGGGTCTCCGTTCGCATCGAGATGGTTAAAGTAAACGGTTCCTCTGACAGCTACATCCACTAGATAATCGCCATTGAAGTCTCCAAAATAGATGGTTGTTTTACTTCGTTCAGTGGTGTTTTCGTAGCCTGCAAAAACCGGGGCTACATTGGCTTCGAATCCAAAGCTAATTTCACTAGACTCAGTCCGGCTGAAGTCGCTGATCCCATTGATCGGTCTGATATCGCCAAAAGCCCCATCACCCAAATTCGGTCGATATAACAAGCCGTTATCTTGACGGATCAGTTTGTCGGGCCGCCCGTCGCCATTGATGTCGATAAAGGCCAGCGCACCGGTAGAAGTCGAGCTGCCCCCACCCACGGTTCCGCCTACGGTATAATCTTTGGTTGCTGGAGAACCCAATGGACCAAAGGTAACGGCTGTACCTACCTGTACGCTGGTAGAAGTCGCTCCACCCAAGGCACTGATGTCGTTGCTGAATCCAAGGATGGGATTAATGCCGTTTCCCCGTACATCGTCGTTGCCGATATCCCAACTTTGCACGGAGCCATAGGCATCTATTTCGCCATTATCACGTATTAAGTCATTGTGGTAGTCGAATCGGTAATCGTAGAACTCGGCACCTTCTTGATCGTAGACCGTAATTGATTCCAATAAGCTTTGGCTGAAAGCCCCCGTCACGTATTCGAGCTCCCATGAGCGTATGGGCTGCCCATCGTAGCTGTGTGCTATACGGCTGAGCAAGTCGGCTTCGACCATTTTTACACCCAGTCGATTGTCCATGTGTACATCGGCTCTTCTGGGTTCTCCTAGTTCTCGATCTCTCATGAAGTCGATGCGATAGGGACCGACACGGTCTTCAAAACCTGTATATAGTATATAGTCGAGATAGAGTGCATGACCCAGTTCGCTGCTTCCAGTACGGCCAGGATCGGCTTGAATGGTGTAGTGATAGTCGATCCTATTGCCATGTACGTCTACTTCGCGTGTTAACGCCCATTTTACTTTAGCGTTCCCTGGGCCATCGAGTGAGGCTTCGTCAAGCGGCCCACTTTCAGGCAGGCCACCATAATATTCTGTCGAACCATCCGGGAAATTGATCTCCCACCAATAATTATCGGGCTGGTCGCCATGCCTCGTTATACGAGATAAAATATCGGTCTGTCGAAGATGAAAGGATAGCTCAGCCGTTCGCGCTCTTCTAGGGCCTCGGTGTGCCACCGGAGCGAGTTGCTGACCACGCCACAGATAAGTTTCCGTCTCAAATTCGGTATCGTATCTCGGAACGCCCCAACGGGTATCGATATTAATACTGGGCACAGATAGGTCCCAGCCCTTGCCCAGCCATCCGTTGGCTGCATTGCTCTGGTAGCTAATGCTCAGACTGGGTGTCATATCCTGTCTGCCGGGCGTAAGCAGAAGTGGTATTTCTGTATTTGCACCGCCCTTCTGATCGGGCTTCGGTACCGTCGGCAGTTCGACCATAGCCGCCGGATCGGGCGAAAATGTCGGCAGTTCCAAGGTGGGTAAAAACTCATCGTCTACTTGTGGAATCGGGGCTTCTTGGCTTTGTACTTCCGCAGGTCGGATACAAAGTATAAGCACCAGCAAGCTCGCACATGCTCTGGTAGTCATCATATTATGGGATAATTAGGGTTAAGGTTTTCTGCTGCTCGCCAGCTATTAATTCGAGTCTATATACACCAGACTGCGAGATATGATCATTGATCAAGTGATATTGCTGGCTAGGGGATTGGATAGATTTTTGTAATCTGCCAAGGTTGTCGTAGATATTGACTATCAGTGGGTTGGAGCCTTCTACTTCAACTCTAATTTGGTATCTGCCATCTGGACTTGGATTGGGGGAAAGAAGAGCGGTTCTCCAAAACTGCCCTTCACTATCGAATGATGGGCCATCGAATCCAAAGCTGAAGTGAGCCAGACCTTCTTCGGGAAAAACGTGTTTGAGCTTATTCCAGCTTACCAGTGCAGTCTCTTCATCTATCTCATCAGGCCAGAAGTACTGGACATGATCGGGATCGAACTGTCCGCTGCCAGTCGGATCGACTATTAACCGCCATTGTTCAGGATTTTTGGGGAGGCTATACATCGAGCGACTATCGAGCTCAATGGTCAAAGCTTGCTGACTCGGCCAGCGATTGGATTGTACCTGCCAGGTTCTTTCTACGGTAGGCAGTCGATTGTCGGTTGAATTCATCAATGCCGTTGTCGCGTCATCATCGCTCCAGGTCAAGAAGCAGTAGTCACAATCCAAGGGATCGGTTCCTATTTGGATAAGGTCACCTCCTGGCATCTGGCTCCGGCCCTCATTTCGATAAATCGGGAGGTCGATATCTCGGCCGATGCCGGCAATCCGTTTTCCGAATGGGCGACCCATCTCAGCATCCCAGAACGGCTGCCCGCTGGCATCCAGATAATGCCGGGCTTTGTCTTGGTTTATGGTGAGGCCGTGTTTGAAAGCCAGATATGATTCTACCTGCTGACGCTCTTGAGGGGTCAGCACGCGGTCGTAAATGATGAGTTCTAGTAGCTCTCCGCTGGTTTCGCTAACTGGAAGAGAAGGGTAGGAGTGGGTTTGGCCGAGTAGGTAGCCGTATAAATGCATTTTTACGTCCTGGTCTGACTTGCGCCTGTAATAGGTATGCAAAAACACTTGCTGACCGGGTACAGCTAGTTCGTGAGATATGTAGTTTAAGTCGTCTAATTCAGCTAATCTTCTATTGGTCAATACGATAGCTGAGGTATCATTTTCACCCAGACTCCAGACAGCTTCTTCATGAGGTGACTGGCTGCTGTAGACCGTGAATATTTGAAGTTCGCCTCTAATCGGTCTGGCCAGCGTTCGTACAGCCTGGGCATTAGGTTCTTCAGCTAGAAGCCATAAAATTGGAGAGTCTACCCCGCCCGGCATTTGAGCGGACAAGCAAATGGGTAACAGCGGGATTATGAATTTGAGCATGGTGGATTTTCATATTTAAGCTATTCGCGAAGTCGGCGCAACGGGCCAAAGTCAAGACTAGTCTGGAAAAGGTATCCACCAGCCCAGTGTAGCACTGAGGCCACTGTATCTGTTTGGATTTTCTATGAATCCGAATCCATTAGCCTGTGTCTCTAGCACATCGCGAAGACCGAGACGATAACGCACTTCTAGCTGTAGACCAAAGTCGAAATCGAAGCCTGCACCCAGCAAAAGTTGAATATCATTACTACCTCGTAAGACCTCTCTCAAACTTTGCTGTATTTGCAGGTCTGGGCCCAGCTCGGGCATATTGGAGCTATAGTTTATGGCGTCGGGTGAAACGGCAAAATTGACAGCCAGACCAGCGGCAAAGTGCAGCGGTCCCATCGGGTGTACTTTTACCTGTGTACCGAGGCTAACGTGCTGATAGCGAAAATCCATCTGGTAGTCTAGCCCGAGCTCGTCGGTATAGGAAAATGAGCTACCAAAATCACCAAATAGAATCTCAGGCTGTATGGCCAGCCGCGAGTTGTTGAACCGGTGGTAAAACTGAATTCCACCAATGAAGCCCAGCTGTCTATCAGTGGTAACCTCGTAGGTTTCGGCAGCGAAGACATCGGGTATAATGGTGATGTTCACATCTGAAAAGCTGCCGTAGGTTACACCGGCTTTGAAACCGTAGAAATATTCATCGTCGGCAGGCTGCGCAGATAAGTTGTAGCACCAAATGGTGCCAAGTGCCAATAGAATTACAGAGCGGATCATTAGGCGAGGAATTTTGCTTTTGGGATTTCCAATGCTGAACCGAAAAAATGGTCTGTTCTAGCATCGTCTAAATGCATTCCCAAATCTAGGTGCCTACCTGCGGAAGTCTAAACAAATAAACTGGACAATTACTGGACATGCTGTTGTGGTGCCCTCTGGTCGCAGCGGAATATCGGTGTTGCACCCCCTGGTTGTGGCGGATCTTCTACATATCTTTCAAAAATCCCTCCAGGCTCTGATTTTCACCTACTGGAAGCTTTTTCTTCAATCTGTACTTGGCTTTATACAGACTATCTTGGCTGATGCGCAGCATTTCAGTGAGCTCATTGTTGTTGAGGCCGACCTTTATCAGTGCCGCTAGTCTCAACTCTCGCTGACTGAGCTTTCCTTCGGTCGTGGCCAGTTGAAGTGAGCGCTCAAAGCTGCCATGTACCTGCTCGAAATAGACCTTGAATGACTGCCAGTCTTGCTCGGTTCTTTTTTCGCTTTGCAGGTCTCTGATCATGCGCTCTATACTGGGCCTGTCGTTGCTTCTTGTTTGCATCTGCTCTAGCTGAATGCGCAATTCTTCGAGGGTTTGGTTCTTTTGGAGCAAGTGGAGGGTGTGTACACTCAGTTTTTTTTGTTGCTCGTCGAGTTGGTTTTGTAAGCGCAGCTTTTCGGCTTTCTGCTCTGACTGAATGCGGCCATTTCGCTGCCAGAGCGAGTAGGCGATCAGCCCGACGAGCAGCACCATAACCGCCAGACCGAATATCCAGCTGCGCTGTCTGAGTCTGGCTACTTGTTGCTCCTGTTCGAGAGCGATCAGTTCTGCCGACTTTCTATCGATTTCAAGCTGCTGTTCTTTGGTTTGAAACCTAGCTTCGATGATGGCCAACCTATCCAGGTTTTCCCTTTGTCGAAGACTGTCTTTCAGCTCGTCGTACTGTTCCCGATATTCGATTGCTTTCGGGTAGTTGCCTCTGCTTTCGGCTACCTTTACAAGTGCCCTTTGAGCAAAACTGGCTAATAATAATAACTCCCTTTTTAGAGCTGGCTCCAACGCTAGATTGGCATAAGATTCTGCTTTGTTTAGTTGCCCCATTTCCGCCAAGAGATCCGACGCAAAAGCTAGTGCTTGCAGGCGTGCATCCAGGTCATCCACAGGGTCAGTGATTGCTAGCAACTGGTCGAAATGTCGGATGGACTGATCGTTGAGTCCCTGCTCTTTTTCAATGATAGACAATACACCTAAAGCTTCGATTTGTAGAGGTGCGAATCCGGCCTCTGCTGTTTCCGAAATAATACTATCCAATAGATCAATACTTCTTTGCGGCTCTTCCATCAGATTGAATAGAGTCGCTTGATTGATGCGTGCAATTTGGCGATAGTAATCGTCTTGGAATTTGGCGAAAATATCTGCTGCCTCTACAAAGCTGGCCATTGCAGCCGTGTAATCTTCGAGCTCCATATTGGCAAAGCCGATTTCAGTCTCGGCATCGGCTAGCCAAATACTGTCTTGAGCTTCTATAAATAAGCTTCTAGCTTGTAATGCTTGCTCCAGGCTGCGGTCGTATCGATGCTGTTCGCGATCTATGCGCGAAAGCGAAAGCAATACCGCACCCTGTCTTTTGGGATTTTTATCTATTGCAAAACGGTCGGCCGCCAATGCATAGTAGCTATAGGCACTATCGTATTGGGCCGCGTTGAGAAAATTTCCCCCGATATTGTAGAGCATAACACCCTGCAGACCGGGCCATTCGAGATCATTGTAGATATCCAGTGCCTTGTGATAGTTGACCATAGAGCTATCGATCTCACCGGCCTGAGACTGCGTGATACCCAATCTTTGATATCCGGTGGCTATTCCCTTGGTGTAGGAAATGGCTGCTGATTTTTGGATGATCTCTCGTGCATATTGTTCTGCACTTTCTAAATCGTTACTGGAAGATGCTCGCCATAAATCGACAAGTGTTCTGATATGATTAGTGTCGGTTACTTCGAGGGTAGCCAGATGCGATTTCAGGCTGTCGGTAGATGCCCCGTATTGGGCATGTAGGCTGCATATAGCGCACAAGTAAACGATGTAAAACAATAAAGATGATCGGTACAACACGGATCAAATTTAAGTATTGGTAGCTTTTTTACATCTTCACGTTTGCCAACCCACATATTTCCTTAACTTCCCTCACCGTCACTTGCGCCCTTTTCCTGATTTCTGAGCTGCTATACTTAATCTGCGACTTGATCGCTTTGCGGTCTGCTTTAAGCTCGGCTAATCGTTCTCGGCATTGCGTACTGATACTTACTAGGCCATCTGCTACAGCTTCCTTTAGATCAGAATATTGCAATTGGCCGTCTTGATAGGTACCCATAAGCTGGTCGTGCTCAGTCTGGCGACCACTGGCTTGTAGCAAGCGAAATAGATTAGCGACGCCAGGACTCATGTCAGTACCCGTGTCTTCGCCCGTATCGGTAACCGCCGAGCGGACCTGCTTGCGTATTCGGGCCTCGTCGGCAAAAACGTCTATGTTGTGCTTATCGCCCAGACTGGCACTCATTTTGCGGTTGGGATCTGCCGTAGACATGACCTTAGGCACCTGTGTAAAGAGCGGCTCAGGTAGATCGAAGTATTCCTTACCTGCAAAGTTGTTGAAGCGCTCGGCTATGTTGCGCGTTAGCTCCAGATGCTGCTTTTGGTCTTGGCCCACGGGCACGTGCGTAGCGCGATAGATCAGAATATCAGCCGCTTGTAGCACCGGATAAGTAAACAGACCCGAACTGATGAAGCCGTCCCCCTTAGAGCTACTTTGATCACTCTTGTCCTTGAATTGCGTCATGCGCGTCAGCTGACCATAACTGCTGAAACAATTCAAAACCCAGGAAAGCTCGGTATGCTCGGGCACCAAACTCTGTATGAAAATATTCTGAGGCTCTATGCCACAGGCCAACAGGTTGAAAACCAACTCCCAACTATTCTCCCGCAATTTCTTAGCCTGAAACGGCATGGTCATAGCATGGTAATCGACCACCATATAAAGACAATCGTGTTCAGCCTGCAAGCGCCGCCAGTTTTCGACGGCCCCGAAGTAGCGTCCGAAATGCAGCTTGCCCGTTGGCTGTATACCCGATAATATAGTCATGGATTGGCTCATATCCGCAAATGTATTCAACTTACAGCTATGTCAAAGCTCGGAACGAGCTTTGACATAGCATAAATACAATTATCTCAAAACCGCAACTTCACCCGAAATAGTTTCTACTCGTCCATCAAAAAAGACAACTTCCGCTACATACAAGTAGACACCGATATCTACGAGCTGATTGCCATTCACTCGGCCGTCCCAGCCTACACTCAAATCATTGGGCGGTATATTTTCGGCAAGGAACAATGTCTGCCCCCACCGATTGAATATCCGTAACTGACCGACCTGAGAAACGTCTGGACCCGCGAAAATGGTAAAGCGATCGTTTACGCCATCATCATTGGGCGAGAAGCTATTGGGTGTGAAGACGTTCTGCGTCTTATCGACTAGTATGGTGATCTCGTCAGTCAGCGAGCAGCCGCTGGCATCCGTTATGGTCAGCGTATAAGTGGTGTTTGCGGTCGGCGTAGCTACGGGCTCCAGACAGTCGATACAACTCAAGCCATCGGTCGGAAACCACGTAATACTGCTTGCCGTCAAATTTGTTGTCGGGCGTATGGGAACGCCTTCACCAAGGCCCACCTCTTGATCATTGCCAAGTTCTAAAAACGGTTGACTTTCATCTACAAGCACCTCTAGATCGACCGAACAGTTGTTCGCATCCAAGACAGTAAGAGTATATACACCGGGCATCAAATTATCGAATGCAGTGGTATCCTGAAAGTTTCCTCCATTAAGTGTATATCGATAGGGCGATTGTCCGCTACCAACACTAGTAATAATGATACCGCCATCGGATAAGCCCGGACAGGTTTCATCGCTAATACTAACGTCTACGCTCTGAGCCGTAAAATTACAGGCTATACCCATGCATGGTTCACAGATCGAGCCATCGCAGCTAAGTATGGTTTGCATATCGTTGAACGTGCTGGTGTTTCCATCATCACACGGTACAACTGAAGTTATACCTGTAGAGCAGTCGGTTAGCATACCGGCGCAAGGAATACAAATAGAGCCATCAGCAGCTAGGGTTTCTTCGTCATTGATGGTGCAAGGATCGCCATCGTCGCAGGCTTGTAAGGTCACGCACCCTGCATTGCAGGAGCTGGGGTCCGTTATGCCAGCGCAAGGGACACATACAGTGCCATCGGCTGCCAGTGTTTCTTCGTCATTAATGGTGCAAGGATCGCCGTCGTCACAGGCTTGCACGGTCACACACCCTGCATTGCAGGAGCTGGGGTCCGTTATACCAGCACAAGGGACACAGATAGAGCCGTCAGCGGCCAGGGTTTCTTCGTCATCGATGGTGCAAGGATCGCCGTCGTCGCAGGCTTGCACGGTCACACACCCGGCATTGCAAGAGCTAGGGTCTGTTATACCAGCGCAAGGGACACATACAGAGCCATCGGCTGCCAGT
Source organism: Bacteroidota bacterium (assembly GCA_039025055.1). Classification (GTDB taxonomy): domain Bacteria; phylum Bacteroidota; class Bacteroidia; order Chitinophagales; family Saprospiraceae; genus Neolewinella. Next base: position 33,077 of record JBCCPC010000056.1, read on the forward strand.
GTTTCTTCGTCATTGATGGTGCAAGGATCGCCATCATCGCAAGCTTGCACGGTCACACACCCTGCATTGCAGGAGCTGGGGTCCGTTATGCCAGCGCAAGGGGCACAGATAGAGCCATCGGCTGCCAGGGTTTCTTCGTCATTGATGGTGCAAGGATCGCCATCGTCGCAGGCTTGTACGGCCA
>JBCCPC010000057.1:0-31890 GCA_039025055.1 Bacteroidota bacterium
GTCGGCGCAGCCGACGGGGGATTTTTTATTTGATGAAGCCACCCAGTTATTGCTTGATAAGCTGTGTACTAAAGATCTCTCCTTCAATCATAAAGAGGATCGTATAGTTACCCGCAGCCAGGCCGGTCATATCCAGCTCGTGGCTACCGTTGCCCAACTTGTAAGTCGTTACGAAACGACCTAAATTGTCGACCAGGCTCATCTCGAAGTCGCCGATTCTGGCGTCGAGGGCATTGATCTCTAGCTTCTCAACAACGGGGTTTGGGAAGATATTGAGTTCGAGGCCGCTTTCTTCGAGAGTTTCGACGCTGGTAAGCCTCTCTATGACTTCTAGTGGAAGCATCACCTCATCGATGACATGTACTACGCCATTCTTCGCGACCAGATCAGCTACAATAATATTTGTGCTGCCGCCTTCATGATCTACATCTACAGAGTCGTCGTTAGTGTCTACTGTAAAGCTCAGTACTTCTCCCTGTAGCGTAGTGGCAGAAGTAACTTCTTCTTCTACCAACTCACGTGAGTAAACAACGCCATCATCGGTTGCTTCTCCTACTACATGGTAAGTCAATGTAGGTCTTAGTAGAGAGTTCACATTAATCGGATCGGTTAGTAGTGCTAGTATATCAGCAGGTACAGCCGCAAACGCATCATCAGTTGGTGCGAATACGGTGAAAGGACCGTCACCCTGTAGCGTCGGTACTAAACCTGCATCAGTCAGTACAGACACAAGTGTAGTATGAATACCACTATTGATAGCAATATCGACTACCGTATTGCGAATTTCATTGGCACCTATGTCTGGTGTGGCATCGCGTGGGATGTCGTTGATGTCTTCGGCTGTTGCACCAGTGGCATTACCGGCATCTACCAGTGCACTACCTCTCAGTGGAGTTAGGTTGATGGCATCTGAAGTAACGGCATCTGCATTTACGAAAAGATCAGTTTCGAATAAGCCATCGTCGAATATATCGGTTGCGTCAAGGGTGAAATCGTCTACCGCTACGTTGAAGAAGTTACCACCATTGGAGATGATCTCACCTTCTTGGCCGTCCTCGATAACTACGAAGCCAGCTTCAGGGTTGTCGAAACCAACGAAAGCGTTATTGGTGAGGTTAAGTGTAGTCGAAGTGGTAGCTAAAGGATCGAGTGGATTTTGGAAAACGGCAATTTGATCACCTTCTGTTACAGCAGAGTTATTTACGAAGGTACTATTGACCAGGTTTAATGGCAAAACGCGCGCGCTGTCGCCATTGAAGCCGATGGCACCACCGATACCGTCATTATCAGGGTTATTTCCCGTTACCAGATTGAGATAGAACTCGCTGTTGGTAATATCCATTGAAGCACCAGCTGTGTACATGGCACCACCTTGTATATCCGAGCCATTCAGTTGAAACTTAGTCGACTCTATGTTGATTGAAGCAGGTCTTTCGTTTTCCAAGTCGGTCTCTACACGTGCATCTGTAAGGTAGAACGTACGTACTGAAATTGCACCACCTAAAGAAGTTGCTGTGTTGCTATTAAACAAGCAGTTGCTCATATTCATTTCAGTAGCAAAGAAATGGTTTATAGCTCCACCATCGTCACCGCTGTTGCTGACGAACTCACTATTCGAGTAGGTTGCACTAGAACTTGTAACGTTTCCTTGAATATAAACGGCACCACCTCTGCCTGGGTCAGTATTGTTGAAGAATAGTGAATTTTCAACAATTAGGTCTGGTGATCCGAGAGCCAGATCTGGAGCAGCATCAGCAGTTGCCTCGCCTAGCAGGCAAATGGCACCACCAGCGCCAGCACCCGTGTTATTCAAGAATTCAGAGCTTTTAACAGTTACAATAGAAGCAGAGTCAGATACGAAGAGTGCGCCGCCCAGGCGACCTACGTTGCCATCGAAACTGCAGCTGTCGAACTCCATCTTGATGTCCTGACCAAGCTGGAAGAGGAAGCCACCTTCGCCCGTATCTTCTACTGCATTTTGGTTGGCGCGAGAGTTTCTCATCGTAAAGCCACCGTCGATAGAGAGAATACCGCCACCAACGATACCGACATTGCCCGTGAAATCGCAGCTATCGATCAGTACGTTTTGCGCAGCGAGTTGCTCTTCACTGCCGCTTCCAAGCAGGTATACAGCACCGCCGAAAACGGCTCTGTTGTTAGTGAATTGGCTTCGCGAAATTAAGAATTGCTCAGCTAAAAGCACACTCACACCACAGCCGCGCTCGTTGTCGCTAATGGCTACGTTTTCTTCGAAGGTGCAGACATCTACAGCTGTATTTAATGTGCGAACGCCATTGACGCAGCCGCGATTCGGGCTATTTTGCGTAAAAGTGCTGGTAACAACAAAAGGACCTATAACGTCCCTGCCATCTACGATACCGCCAAATAAAGACTCGTTGCCAGCGAAGGTGCTGGACTCAACTATAGAACCGTTGGCACCGAAAAGTAACGAAACTGACGAGCCATAATCGCCCTCATTGGCATTGAAATCGCAAAGGTCAACACCGACTGTGGAATAGGAGCGTATGGCACCACCTGCCGATGGATCAATGGGGTCTGAAAATGCATCGGGATCAGTAGATAATGTATCGGTATAAGGCACAGCCGAACCGTTGTTCAAGGTCAAACCCCGTATAGCTACGGCAATCGGGCCGAAAGCAGGAGCTATCAAACTGTCGATATCGAAGATGCGAATATTGTCTAATCGGTTGTTGTCAAAATCGCCTTCGATATCATCTCCATTGACATCGCCCGTGATTATGGCTACGTTAGTGAATGGATCAGCATCTGCGGCACTCGTTTCCGTACCGTTGAATCCACCAATAAAGGCAAGTGCCTTGTCGACAAATATGGGGGCACCTTCGCTGTAGGTACCGTCGGCGATCCAGATTTGCTCAGTACCAGAGGCGGAGTTTACCGCAGCGGTTATGGTTGTAAATGCATCGGTCCAACTGGTACCATCACCGGCACCCGTAGCGTCTGCATCTACGAAAATAGTGGTTTGTGCTGACAGCGCGCAAGTTGCGAACAAGGCAGCAGCTAGCAGATAAAATTGCTTCATGAAAAAGGATGGTTTAATTTGAATAATGTAGAGCCGAAAAGTGTTGTGAAGACCAAGTAGAAGTGGGTCGGTTACAATTCAAAGCTCGCTCGTTATTTCTTTAGTGAAAGGGTAAAGATAATGATTTCGACTAAAGAGCTACCGATATTGTGTAGAACGGGCGACAAAAAGAGATGTTCGTCAAAAGGTGACATTATTAGTCATCGGTTTGTCGATTTAGACTTTCGCAGGTGGAAGCCTTGCTCGCTCGCCGCTTGAGGTCATCGGAGGCATCTTTTAGCGAACGTTTGTTTGGCAAAAGTTCATCCGATGTCTTTAAGGCGGCGAACTTTCCGTATCATTCCACAAAATCGGTTTTAGATGAGGCGAAAGATTAAAATGGGTATGATCGGTGGTGGTCAGGGTGCCTTTATCGGTGGGGTGCACCGTATGGCCGCAGCACTGGATGGGCAGATCGAGCTGGTCTGTGGGGCCTTTAGTAGCGATGCGGAGAGGTCGCGGAAAAGTGGGGAGGAGTTGGGTCTGGACGCCAAACGCGTGTACAGCACGTATGCGCAAATGATCGAAGGGGAGAAGAAACTACCTGCGGAAGTACAAATGAACTTTGTCTCTATTGTTACGCCCAACCATCTTCATCACACACCGGCTATGCTGGCCCTGCAAAACGGCTTCCACGTGCTTTGCGATAAGCCGCTGGCACTAAATATGGCCCAGGCGGAAGAGCTGGTTGAAGCGGTGGAAAAGAGTGGCCTGCTGTTTGCCCTCACGCACAACTATACGGGCTACCCCATGGTAAAGCAGGCCCGCGATATGATAGCGCGCGGCGATCTGGGTAAGATCAGAAAGGTCTTGGTCGACTACCCGCAAGGCTGGCTGTCTACTCGCCTGGAAGCAACCGACCAAAAGCAAGCGGCCTGGCGCACCGACCCGGCCAAAGCAGGTGCGGCAGGTGCCATGGGCGATATAGGAACACACGCCGAAAACCTGATCGAGTACATCACGGGCCTTCGGATCAGTGAATTATGTGCCGACCTGACTACATTCGTACCTGGCCGCGCCTTGGATGACGACGGTAGTGTGCTACTGCGATTCGAAGGCGGTGCCAAGGGTATTTTGCATGCCAGCCAAATTTGCGTAGGCGAGGAGAACAGCTTGAACGTGCGCATCTATGGCGAGAAAGCCGGACTGGAGTGGCACCAGATGCGCCCCAATACCCTACTGGTTAAGTATCCCGACCAATCGACACGCATGTACCGCACGGGTGTAGGCGATGACCTGACTGCGGCTACCCAACACGCTACGCGACTACCCGCTGGCCACCCAGAAGGTTTTATCGAAGCCTTCGCCAATATATATCGCAACTTCGCCGCCTGCCTGCTCGCTCGATTGGAAGGCCGCGAGCCCGATCCATTAGACCTCGATTTCCCGACTATTTACGACGGCCTTCGAGGCATGCAATTTATTGAACGAGTCGTAGACAGTAGCCGGAGCGACCAAAAATGGCTACCTTTCTAGTCCATGCCGAAGACCGACAAACAAACGCTAGGCAGCCTCGGCGAGCGCTACGCCCGCCGCCACCTGGAAGCTAAAGGCTATCGCATACTCGAGCAAAACTGGCGGTACCGACGTAGCGAAATCGACCTGATTGCTATGGATGGTGATATTATGGTATTCGTAGAGATCAAGACGCGGACTCAAGACTATTTCGGTGGTCCAACTGGTACAGTAGATGCCAAACAGCAAGGCCGGCTAAGCCGTGCCGCTGGTGCCTACATGGAGCAATGCGGCCATGACTGGGAGATCAGGTTCGATATCATTGGCATTTTGATCGAAGAAAATGGAGATTATAAGCTGGAGCACGTAGAAGATGCCTGGTGGCCGGGCTTGTGATGACTCGGCTACGCCTCGTGGGGATAAACTCGCTATCGCTCGTTGTGATGACTCGGCTACGCCTCGCGGGACTTACGCGCCTATCCGCGACGTTGTGATAAACTCGCGATAGCGAGTTGGGATTCGCCAGGCTATCACAATGGCTGGGACTAATTCGCTTCGCTTGTCGGGATAAACACTACTCAGAAAAAAGGGCCCTCCTGTACTTTAGAATCACAGCGACTGAAGGGAGCTTATCCCACCGACGGCGATAGCCGAGGTAATCCCGCGACCGAAGGGAGTTGTCCCACCGATGGCGATAGCCGAGGTAATTCCGCGAAGGCCCTTAGGCCTGAGTTATCCCTTTGATTTATCTTTGAGGCCCTAATAAAAATAGCATTGCAAGTCACCGACTACTTTACCGCTGCGAAGGGCGAAACCCTCATTAGCTTTGAGGTATTACCACCCCTAAAAGGTGGTGGTATCGAAGACATTTTCAAGTCGCTCGACCCGTTGATGGAGTTTAAGCCGCCATTTATAGATGTGACTTACCATCGGGAAGAGTTCATTTACAAAAGACGCGCTAGCGGGTATTACGAGAAAACCTCCATCAGGAAGCGGCCGGGTACGGTGGGTATCTGTGCGGCGCTTATGAACCGCTATGGGGTAGATGCCGTGCCGCACTTACTGTGTGGTGGATTCAATCGCAGCGATACGGAGAATGCCCTGATCGACCTGGCCTTTTTGAAGGTGCAAAATGTGCTGGCTCTGCGGGGTGATGCGCGAAAATTCGAGGGGAAGTTTATACCCGAAGAAGATGGCCACCAATACGCCCTGGATCTGGTGAAGCAGATCGCGGATATGAACCGGGGTCAGTATCTGGACGAGTTGGTGGAAGAGGGTGCTAAGACGACCTTCTGTATAGGCGTGGCTGGCTACCCGGAAAAGCATTTCGAGGCACCTAACTACGAAAGTGATCTCCACTATCTAAAGGAAAAGGTAGATGCCGGAGCCGATTACGTGGTCACGCAGATGTTCTTCGACAATGCCAAGTACTTCAAGTTTGTAGACGACTGTCGAGACATGGGTATAAATGTACCTATTGTGCCGGGCATGAAGCCGATCACCAAGCTATACCAGCTCACGAGCATTCCGCGCAATTTTTATGTCGATCTACCTGCCGATCTGGTCAAAGCCGTATCGAGTGCCAAAGATGCCGAGGGCCGCAGGCAGGCGGGCATAGAGTGGTGTACGGCTCAATCAAAAGAGCTCAAGGCGGCGGGCGTGCCGTGTTTGCACTACTACACTATGGGCGATAGTAAGACGATTAAGCAAGTGGTGGAAGGGGTGTTTTGAGAATTCGCTTTCTCTTTGGGTATTCGCCCAAAGAGAAAGCTTTTTGTTATTTTTACGGCACAACAAAATAGAATCAAACCCGGTGTTTGGTCAACGATGAGCAAACGCCACAACAACCCACAATTAATACGATGAGTAAATTCGATGAGAAGTTAACGGCCTACAAGGCTGAACTAGACAAATTCGGTGGTGGAGACCACGATCTGCTACACAAAGTAACCAAGGGTCTGGGCCCATCTATCTACAACGCAGACAGCCACCTGGTGGCTTGCTCTGACAAGGAAGAGGTAGCGCGTGTAGTCACCAACTTTGGCGTGAAGAAGCTGGGCGCCAGCCAGGCTGATGCCGAGGCTGCCGTAGCTAAAGTGTGCAAAGCTTACGACACGCGCCAGAAGCACCGCGCCGTGTTCTACTACATGGTCGTTAAGGAGCTTGGCAAGGAAAGCGTGTACGCTTAAAATAAGATCGTTCTGATATGTCCATTGGGCTTATCAGGAAGACAAAAACTTTTCCACTAACTCGTACAAAGCCTTTGGCTGTTCGGCGTGTACCCAATGACCGCTATCGGCTACGGTTTCGAGTCGGGCTTCAGGAAATAGATCTAGGGTCACAGGCCAATCTGCATCGGTAATGTAGTGGCTGCGATCACCTCTGATAAATAGGGTCGGCCCTTCGTAGGTCGGCCCTTCTATTTTAGATAGCACCTGATGGTAGTCGCGATAGAGGACTTCGAGGTTCATCTTCCACTGGAAGCCACCTTCTTTTTTGCGGCTTAGATTTTTGAGTAAAAACTGACGGATGCCCGCCTCGGTTATCGTCTTAGCCAGGTGGGCTTCGGCTTCCTGGCGAGTCGTGATGGCGTCGATGGGGAGCGATCGAAGGGCAGCAAAGATCTGATCGTGACCACCAGGATAAGCCTTTGGCAGTATATCGACCACAATGAGCGACTTGACCAGGTCGGGCTGATGCATAGCCAGCTGCATGGCCGTTTTGCCCCCCATGCTATGACCGAATACGACCGCTTCGTGTAGCCATTCGCCAGCCATGAACTCGGCCAAATCTTCGGCCATAAGGGGGTAGCTGTGGCTATCGTAGTGTGGCGAGCGGCCGTGGTTGCGTTGGTCGACCAGAAACACCGTATAGTCTTCAGCCCATCGCTTGCCCAGCGTCTGCCAGTTGTCGAGGGTACCGAAAAGTCCGTGTAGAATGATGAGAGGTGGGCCTTGCCCCAGTACTTTGGCATTGAGCATGGCTAGGAAACGATGCAACTATAAAAAAGGATCGCCGGGCTCGGGCTTCTTGGGGTACAAGACTTCCCGGTCTTTATTCATCTTATAGCCGTCGGCGTGCTTGGGCAAGTAGTGCGTTTGGCGGATAATTAGACCCGCTACGACACCGAATAAAAACCCGCCGATATGCGCCCACCAGGCCACCCCGCCCGTGTTACTGGGGCCAGCTTGTAGCTGGGTGTAGCCCATATAGCTCTGCTGTGCAATCCAGAAAAATAAGAATAGAAAGGCAGGCACCGCTACGCGAAAAAAGAAAAAATAACCCCGCACCTGAGACCGGGGAAACATGACCAAATAGGCCCCCATAATACCGGCTAGCGCACCACTCGCTCCCACCATAGGTATCGTACTTTCAGGATTGATAAGTATCTGCCCGGCATGAGCAGCCAGACCACTGATCAAGTAAACGACCAAGAAAACAACACTACCAACCGAAGCTTCCACATTGTCTGCAAAGATCCAAAGGAATAGCATATTGCCGACCAAGTGCATCAGCCCGCCGTGCAGAAACATACTGGTCAGCAGCGTAAAATGATCCTGCCCACTGGTAATTTCGGCGGGTATAGCCCCATAAGTCGTCAGAAAATTTTCGACTTGCGCAGGTGGAAGGGTTACCTGATATATGAAGATCAGCACATTGACTACGATAAAACCGTAAGCCAAATGGGGCGAGTAGCCACCCCGTACCTGATCGTCTCCGATGGGTAAAAACATAATGTCTATTAGCGATTTACTTTTTGAATACAGCTACGAGTCTGTAATCTTCGTTGGGTATGCGACCGCCTTCGCTGGTAGGGTAGGGGTCTACTGAGCGGACTTCGACCAGAGTTCCATCACCGATAGAGAAGGTGGTCGACTTTCGGGCACTAGCTGGGTGTTCGATCTCTTTACCGGTGCCATCTGCCATCGTTACTCTAAATTTGACCTCGCCTGCACGCACGCAAGTCACGCCTTTGGGGCAGCGGCTCTCGGCCGTAATGGCATCGAAGCGGAATCCTAAGTTATCATTACCATTTAAGGCTACGCTCTCACCCGGTGCCAATGTGAATGTTTGATCGTAATCGACACGAGTCAAACCTTCGGGCTCTTCTTTGCATTTGGATGCTAAAGAGAGTAAAGCAATAACAAGAATTATGGTGAGTCTCATGTATAGGTTGGTTTGGGCTAAAGGTAAGGAATTGAAAAATTGTTTTTTGGCTGCTCATCGCATTACGATGAGCAGCCAAAAAATCTATTTTTTTTCACTCATTCTCTTATTAACAGCTTGCGCGTCGAAGAACAGTCTTCAGCGTTTTGGCTTCAGGGGTGAAACCATGGGGACAAACTATACCGTAATATACTACGCAAAGGACGAGCAAGCCGACCTGAAGGCAGGTGTAGACAGCCTACTCGTTGCCGTAAACAAGGAAGTAAGCAACTGGGACCCGACGAGTACGGTCTCGCAATTCAACCAATCGGAGGCAGGGATAGATGCGCGTGGGAAGACGCACTTTTTGGTCAACTACGACTTGGCTCGCTCTGCCTGGGCAGCGACAGACGGTGCCTTTGAGCCGACCATAATGCCGCTGGTGAATTACTACGGCTTCGGCTACGGTCCCAAAGAACTAGAAGGCGGCATAGATACCTTACTCGTAACGGAGCTGATGGCCAGCATGGGCATGGATTCGATAGCGAGAGATGGCGACTACCTGCGGAAGTCTAAAAAAAGCATACAGCTCGATCTGGGCGGGAGTGCCAAAGGCTACGGCGTGGATGCGGTGGCCGAGTATTTGAGTACTCGTGGCATCGAAGCTCACTATGTAGAAATAGGGGGCGAAGCCCGGGGCACCGCCCGCAAACCCGACGGCCCCTGGACCGTAGGCGTGAACCTGCCCGAAGAGGGCGCAGCCTTCACCGATATCGTGGAAGTGATACCCCTCGAAAACCGTTCGGTCGCGACCTCGGGCAACTATCGCAACTACTATGAAGAAGGCGGGCAAACCTACAGCCATACGATTAACCCAAAGACGGGTTTTCCCGAGCGAAATCGCCTGCTCAGTGCCTCGGTACTGGCACCCGACTGCGGCACTGCCGATGCATTTGCGACTGCCTGCATGGTGCTGGGCCCCGATGAAGCCGCCGAACTGATCGAAAGCCGCCCGGAGCTGGAAGGCTATTTCTTGATACGCGGCGAAGATGGAGAGTTAGAGGTCTGGAGCTCGGCTGGTATGGAAATGATGGAATAAAAAAGCGGCTCAAAAGAGGGGGGTGCCATTTTGAGACACAGTGAAAACAAACAGGGTTCAGGGGATTATCCAGAGACCGATTGCGCAAGGGTGTATGATGGGTTTTAGGTGGATCAGCGAATCGGTTTCATGCGTTATGTGGTTGCTAATTTATTCCTAACAAAGATCGGGCATTTTGCAATGTTGCGCCATATAACCTTTGGCATATATTGGCGGCGGCGGTCACCCTAAATACACCCGAATGGCTTCCGCTTTCGAGTTGACTTCGAGTTTGTTATAAATGTGGTGGGCGTGTTGTTTTACGGTGCCGTCGGCTAGGTGGAATTTTCCCGCGATCATTTTGTACGATAGTCCTTCAGACAACTCGTGAAGTACTTCCAGCTCTCTATCGGTGAGCCGCTCGATGAGGCGGAGATCTTTTTCCGATCGGTTGAAGTGATTCATAACGAGCTGGGCGATGGCTGGACTCATGCTAGGCGTTCCGTCTTGAAAGCGGCGGATGAGGTCGGCCAATCGACCGGGTATATCCCCCTTTTGCAGATAGGCCCTGGCCCCTACTTTTAATGCCTCGAAGACATGAGTCTCGTCTACGTGTGAGGAGAGTACCAAAAACTTAAGCCCGGGTGCTTCCAGCCGGAGCCGGAAGATACACTCGCTACCATTCATTCGGTTTTTGCCGAGGTTGAGGTCCATGACGACGATGTCTGGCCTGAGGCTGGGAATTTCTTTGAGAGCTTGCTCGCCGGTATCGAAGGTTTTCAGGCATTGGATGTCGGTGTCTTCTTCCAGCTCTTCGAGTATCCACTCCTGGAAATCGGGTTCGTCTTCGACTATGACGATGTTAATATCAGGCATAGGGTAGGTATTTTATATACATCTTATGAGTTTGTTTCAGATATGGGTAGAGGTAGTGAGATATGGGTTTTGGTACCGCCTTCGGGTCTCAGCTCGTAGGTCAGGCTGCCGCCTAACTCCTTGCTGATTTGTTGAAGGCTGCTCAGCCCTATACCTTTGGTGAAGTCTTCGGGTGTGGGCGAGAAGCCGTCGCCATCGTCGAGTATGGAAAGTTCGAGGCGTTTGTTTTCGGGTAGTTCCAGTTTAAGGTGGAGGTGTTGGGCGTTGGCCGATTTCATGATGTTGTTGATCACTTCGCGGACGATCTCGAAGAAGCCGAGCCGGAAATCGGGCGAGATGCGGCGATCGGGTATGTCGTCAGGCCAGTCGAAGCTGGCTTGGAGGGCATTGTCTTGTAGCATTTCGGCGGTATCGGAGCGGACGAGTTGGAGGGTCTTGTCGAGCTCATCGAATTGTGGGTTGATAGCCCGCAAGAAACTACTGAACCGCCGCCTGGTCTCTCGTACCCGCTGGGTGATGCGTTCGTTGAGGGTTTTGGTCTTGTCGAGTTCATTGGCCTTGTCGATACGGCTGCTGAGCATGCTGATGGTGGTGAGGTTGCCGCCTACTTCGTTGTGGATGCGGGCGGTGATCTGTCGGCGTTGCTCTTCGAGGTCGATGCGTCGCTTGAGTTCGGCCTCGCGCAGGTCGGATAGTCGGCGTTCTTCGGCCAGCTGGGCCTCTTGTACCCGCAGTCGGTAGCGGTAGTACACTCTGGTGATCAGGGCTGCCAGCGAGATACCCATGGCTAGCAGCAGCAATCTAAACCAGCCCGTCTGGCTCCAGTGCGGGTTGATGGTGATGCTCATCCAGTAGGGCTCTTCAGCCCAGACGCCCTGCGCACTCTTGGCCGTAAACCCGAATTGGTAGCGGTCGGGTGGCTGGTTGAAAAGCTCGAAGTCGGGATCGGTACCGAGATCGAAGGTGGTGGTATCGTTTTGGCCGTTGACCCAATACACGTAGAACTCTACTCCTTCAGGGTCTGTATATTCTGGTGCAGCCAGTTTAAAGGAGAGTGTGTTTTGGTCGTACGGGAGAGTTATGGAGTTTAGTTTATGAACTGATTTTCCATCTTTGTTTCGATAAGGTTCTTGGAGGACAAATAATTCTCTAAGGACGGGATTCGGTGGATTGCGAAATTCCTGTAAATTATCAGGATTGAAAAAATCAATTCCAGTTTTACTAATGAACCAGAAATTGCCATCTGGTGTAACTAAGTTTTTAGCTCTCTTATACTCGTTATTACTTATTCCTTTTCCTGCACGAAAATGAAATTTGCTAAACTCTAAACTATCCTCAGGTATGAAAGTAGCAATTCCTCCGCCTCCAGAGAGCCATAATGAGCCATTTTTGTCAATTAATATTCCGGTTAAAACTGTAAAAGGAAGCCCTTCTTTTTCAGTGAAATGTTTTAAGTTGTTGTCTATATCAAGTGAATAAAGTCCTTGGATTCCAGCGATCCATAATACATTTCTGTTGTCATCATATGCTAATTGGTTTACTATGTGAAGACCTGTAATAGTATCATGAGCTTTACTTAAACTATATTTTATTATTGGATCAGAATTAGTACGATATGAATTTTCAGATTTTTCTTCATGAATATTATGTAGGGTAAGATTTCCAGAGGCATCTATTACAGCCAGTCTATTATTAGGTAATATCTCCGCATCAATTACATAAGTTTGTATGTTGTCATAGTTGTGTAGTTGGTGGTTGTGAATGTTTAGTCCAATAAGTCCTTTGCGGTGTTTTATTAAAATTTCTTGGCCGAGTCGACCAACCGGCCCTACATTTTTTAACGTATCTAACCCTCCAGATACTGTCCATTCTGTAGCCTCTGCCAATAAAGTAATCTCTGATCCGTCGAAAATGAAGCAACTATCTTCATTTATGCCTAAAATTTTTCCTTTTTTTGGATATACCTTTTTTATATCATTTTTTTTCAGATTAATAGCATAGTTGTTTTCGGAAGGTCCATCTATAATTAATTGACCGTTTTCTGCATAGAATAAATTTCCTGCACTTGACTGGATGCGTTCTGAGAGGTTAGAAGGGTATTTAGCATTTAGGTTGGATGAGAAGAGTCCTTTGTTTGGAATAAATAGCCACAAAATTTTATTTTCAGAAGCATTTTGACTTAGATGAATTCTCTTATTAGAATCATCATTTGATAGTATTTCATCAAGGTTAGTTTGTGTTTTAATTATATTTTTACCTTGTAATTTCCATAATCCTTTTCGGCGACTGAGTATGTAGAGAGATTTTCCTTCAAAAGAGAAAAGTAATTGATCTAATGGAAATACCAATTTGTCCATTTCTAATGTATTCGATTCTCCATTTGTAATGTCAAATAGGTGTTCTCGACTTCTTAGATATGTATGTCCACTTTCTCCCCTTACTATCTCTCTAATTACAGAACTGTCTAATATCTCGAGTTTGTAATTCAGTTGCGTTTCTTCATTACTTTCAAATGCAGGCTCTAAATCTAGGCCAGGATCAATCTGAGCGCTGGTTGCTATCCACTGGTTCCCTTGCGAGTCTTCTACGATTCCGCCAATACTAGCCATGGATTGGTATTTTGGGATGGCCTCGAAAAATTCTTCAGGTTTGTTCAGATCTAAAACATACAAGCTGCCTTCTAAGCTGACCCATAGATACTTATCTTCTTGTAGCGAAAGTATATAATGTGGGGGTTTGTTTTTAGATTCTTTTATAAGGTAAGAACTGAACTCTTGGATAGTTGGATTAAAGCTGACGATTCCTTCATCCGTTCCAAACCAGACTATTCCATCTGAACGTTCATAAAAGGGACTCATAATTGAAGTGCCTAATATGCCATTCGGTAGATATTCTGGATTTGTAATTTGTTCAGCTCGTGCACCATCATATAAATATAAACCTTTAGTCGAGCCAAGAAGAACTAATCCATTATTGCATTGGTGAATTTGATTAATCTCCCAGTTGGGTTCTACTATTGACTCGTCTATTTGGTGGAAAATGATAGTCTGGGCATAAAGCTGATTGCCAGATAAAAAAGAAAAGAAAAGAAATAGTTTAATCAGTTTCACGTTTGTCGTTTTGGATGGGTTGTGTTTGAGTTGCAGATGAAGTTTTTCCCTTATTAAAGCCTACGGCATATCCGGCTACTAAAAAGGCAATAAGAACTAAAATGATCCACCACAAATTATCCAGCAGCGAAGATTCACGCTTGCCGATTCCAGGCATACTACCCATTGTCTCAAAAGTATATTCTGCTTGCTCTAGGTGCTGTCGACCAACATTGTTCAAAGCTATTTCTAGTCTCTTTGGGTTAATAGTATCTATTGAATTTGACGCAGCAACAACAAGCTCTGTAACATTGGTGCTATCTCTGGAAGGCCTGCCAGTGTTTTGACTTCTGTTTGTTTGAGGACGCGCATACTGTTGTAAAAGACTTCCTAGACTGTTTGGATCATCATCTTCATCCCAGAAAGGCGGGCAGTAGTAAGTGAGCTTAAAAGCAATACCGGCTTCTCGGTTTTCGCCCCAGAATGGTTTTGGAAATGGTCTAATACTGAGCGTTCTATATCTTTTGAAAGCATCTACGTCTCCTGATACCAAGTTGAATGCTTGCCCAGCCACAGCTCTTTGGATAATTAGACTGCGATCAAAATTTTCTGAGCCGCCAAGTTCACTGAGCTGTTCCCCTGGGTAGTATGACTCACCCCTAGCTACATATTCATAATCGTCTATGGGCAAGTATGCCAGATTAAACTCGGTAATATCTGCCATAGAATTTTCGTCGTTTAGCGGGAAAGCCTCCAGGGTGCCAAGTTCAGCACCATCGATTACGAAAAAACTATCATTCTCAGGAATTTCTAATGCCATAATTTCTTCCATGCTGGAGAAGCCCATATATCCCATAGCTCTTTCTTCTTCAGATTCTTCACTCTCTATCCAATAGGCCAGGAATACTCTATACCCTTGAGTGGTAATAAATGCAACGGAGTCAGACAAATCTCTGAAGCCTCCAAAGTTATCACCTTGGGGATTAAATCTACCATTTGCAACCGGGAGACGCCCAAATGGATCTGAATCTAACGGCGCTATGTGCCATTTCCTGTTAGGAACAAAAATAAAGCCAGCCAGATAATTGTCGTTTATAGTTTCTTCTGAATTGAAGATCGAAATGAGCGTGTCGAATCTTTCAGTCGGAACGGTATATGCTATATTCAGCACATTCGTTTCTTGAAAATTTACGCCGTCTAGCAATTGAGTTTGAAACAGCTGCCCGCAAAGCTTTCCACCTGCGGAAGTACAAAGAACAAGACATACGAGAGCGAGTGCGCGAAGGGCGCTAATACCTGTGGGGGACATCGGTAATAGGTTTTGTGTTTGTGAATGGGTGAACGGGAGACTCGGCTAATGTAACACCTTTTACCCGTTGCACCACAAATTTACAGGAAGCGGTAGCAGTCGCGCCATATAACCTTTGTTACAAATTCGCATATTTGCCCCTATGGGCCCATTATCTTTATTGCCGCCGCTGGTGGCCATTGCGCTGGCTATAGCTACTCGGCAGGTGTTTTTGTCGCTTGGTTTGGGTATTTTTTTGGGCTATACCATGCTGGCTGGCTGGAACCCCATGCTCGGCTTTTTGGATAGCATCGAGGCCTGTGTGGCGGTCTTTCAGGATGCAGGCAATACGCGCACCATACTCTTCTGTGCGCTGGTGGGCGGGCTGATCGTGTTTATGCAGCGGTCGGGTGGTGTGGCTGGCTTTATCGCTTGGGTGAGCGGACGGTTGGAGCGTTACGAGGATCGAGGCGGCATAGGCAGCCGGGTTATGGTGCAGCTGCTGGCGTGGCTGACCGGGGCGCTCATTTTTGTGGAGAGCAGTATAAGCGTGCTTACGGTCGGGGCGCTCTACCGGCCACTCTTCGATAAGCTGGGGATCAGTCGCGAAAAACTGGCGTATATCGCTGACTCCAGCTCAGCCCCTAGCTCGATCTTGATACCGCTCAATGGCTGGGGTGCGTTCCTCATGGGGCTGATCGCTGCCGAGGGTTTCGCCAATCCGTTTAGCATACTGCTACAGACCATTCCGTACAATTTTTATGCATGGTTGGCTCTCTTGATCGTTCCGGCTATCATCCTTAGCCGTCGAGATTTTGGCCCTATGCGTAGGGCCGAGGCGCGTGCTCTTGGTGGGCAAGTTCTTAATCCAGGTGCCACCCCCATGGTCGATGAGCAACTCACGGCCATGCCTGCTAAAGAAGGTGTCAAGCCCTGGGCGGGGAATATGATTTTACCCATCGTGATCATGGTGGCCCTCATGCCCATTATGCTTGCGTATACGGGCTGGGCGACGGCCCTAGAGATCGAGCCTAATGGTAGCTTCGGTAGTCTGCTATTTCTGGCCATCGGCAAGGGCAGTGGCTCTACGGCCGTATTGGTGGCCGTATCAACCAGCCTAGTCTTATCGATGCTGCTCTACAAGGCGCAGGGCATATTCGGCATACGCGAGTCGGTCGAGCTGATCTTGAAAGGCATTGCCGGACTCATGCCGCTTGCTATCCTCATGATGCTGGCTTTCGCCATTGGTACGCTCTGCAAATCAGAGCTCGATACGGGCGGCTACGTAGCTAGTCTGGTGGGCGATGTATTGTCGCCTGGGCTGGTACCGGTGCTGATCTTTCTCATCACCTGCTTTATTGCCTTTAGTGTGGGGAGCAGCTGGGGCACCTTTGCTATTATGCTGCCCATAGCCGTGCCACTGGCTCAACAGCTCGACGCAAACGTCATCATGTCTATTGCGGCTGTAATGGGCGGCGGGGTATTTGGCGATCATTGCAGCCCGATCAGCGATACGACCATACTGTCGAGCATGGCCTCCACGACCGATCATGTAGACCATGTGAAGACACAGCTGCCTTATGCGCTGGTGGCTGGGGTTGGGGCGGGGATTTTGTATGTAGTGTTGGGGTGATTTATTTAGACTTCCGCAGGTAGGGGCTTCTTTAATAGCGAATATTTTCCTGCTGCTCTTAAAGTTGCGTTAATCTTTATTGGGTTAGGAACAATCTTGAGCAGACTGATTTATAATTGTGTAGAAAATATGTGATTATGACACCTATACTCCGCTTTCAGAAAAATATATTCTACGCTCGCGGAGCGAGCGGCTTACGTGACCACGCGGAGCGTGGTTTTTCCGGGTTTCGGCTGTGTTTTCTGGTCGTATTGAGCGTGGTTTTTACAGAATCATTATTTGCCCAAAATGCATTTGAAGATAATGCGGCTTATCTCGAGGCTATAGGTGCCATTCCCGTTCAATTTGAGATCACATCATTAGGTGAGTCTTTAGAGCCTATAGAGCAATATTTGATCAAAAGGGCAGAGACCGAATATATTGTAGGCAGTGAGGTTAGAGGCGGTATGGGATTTGAAAGCTGGAAGCTTTCTATCGTGACTAAGAAACCTATCCTGAGACCCGAAGACAGATCAGATTTTCTTAACGGTACTCGCTTTAAAGTGCAGTTTTACGATGAAAATGACGAATTCATTGGTCTCAGATATCTTGGTTGGCGAGGCGTAAGGCGATTTGCAGAAAGTAAAGATAAAATATATTACGAAATTGATCTCAGGCTATTTCCATTGCTGATGTTAAAAGATGCTAAGCGGATCGATATTGTGAGGCGCAGACCGATTAGGAATTAGTAGAATTGGTCGTAACAGTGTTGCGCCCTCGGTCCTAGCTTTAAGGTATCTGCAAGCAGAGGTTGCAGATCCATCACTACTAGAGATGGCGCGGACCAGTAACTTAGATGTTCTACTATCTTTGCTCGGGTGAAGACAACCCAATCCGACAAACCGGCATGGCTGGCCAAGCTCGAAGAAGAAAGCTGGCAAGCTGAGCTCATCATAAGTGGTATCGCTATTTTGGGTGCGCTACAGTTGCCCGAGCTTGCCGATGACCTACAGTATTATTTACTCGATATCCTCTATCGATCCGAATTTACCTTCTGGACTTTTGTTACCATCTTTTTGCAGATCGGCATCAATCTGCTGATTGTTACATTCATTGCTCACTTCGTATTGCGCACGCTTTGGATAGGCATCATTGGCGTTAATTCGATTTTTCCTAACGGTATTACCCGCAATGAAAGGTTTAGCGAAGAATATCAAGATCGAATAATAGCTGATTTCGGTGACGTTACGGGCTACATACAAAAACTAGACCGTACTTGTTCTGGTATATTCGGTTTAGGATTCAGTATATGTCTGGTTTTATTGGGCTATATCACTATTTTAGTATCCGTAGGCATAATAGGTCATTTGGGACATAACTACCTCCCTGCCAATTTTTTGAAGCTTGTCGGGATAGGTGTTTATATCTTAATTATCATATTCGCTGTCCTTAGCGGCTGGATGGGTATTAAGAGAAATAAAGATAAAGCTTTTACCAAGCGTTGGCAGTATCCATTAAGTCAGTTTGCAGGCCGAATCATGTTTAATCTGGGCTATCGGCCTGCTATGACCATATCGAATCTCTTTACTTCGGCTGCAGCTGATAAAAAGGGATATATGGGTTGGGTTTTTTTGCTCAGCATGGTCGGAAGCTTCACCATGGGTGTGACTTCCATTCGATATAATCTAGTCGCCCAATGGGATGATGACCGTTATTTCTACAGTCCTTCCGATACGACCCTGGTCAGCAATAGAGCGTATCTGGGCGCGAGCGACGAAGCCTACTACTTTCAGCCGGTCATCGATCAGCGCGAGGTGAAGGCGGGCGAAGTACTACAAATCTTTATTCCTCTGCCCCAACGAGAATTGGAAGAACTGGAGAAGCAATGCGACTTACCTTCTCCATACGATACCCTATCCAAACGCGAAAGGCGAATGGCCGAAAACAGTCGCCTGCTTGAATGCGGGAATACCTATGTCGAGATAGCTCTTAACGGCGCGGTCTTGACCGATTATCGACTGCGACGCCACTACGAAAAAGGGAGACGATCTCAATACGGCTTCCTGACGGCCCTGAGAGACCCGGAAGGCTTGCGCCCGGGTGAAAATAGATTGCGCGTAACCACCAAGTTCGAAAATGCCGACGAGCCCGGAGATTATCGGGATGCGTATCTGTATTTTTATTACACCGGAAAAAACGAATAATTGTCACTGACGCCTTCCCGGATTTCAGTATCCTATATCTTCTTTACCATTGGCTTCATCTATGCCAGCTGGTCTAGTCGGCTGCCGAGGCTGATGGAAGTATACGATATTGGCGATGCAGAGTTATCCACCGTTTTATTGACCATAGCCGTAGGTGCGCTAGTCGCCATGCCACTGACTGGTATCGTTATAGTAAAGACCGGTAGCAAGCGATTGACGGCTGTCAATAGTTTGCTGTTTGTACTGTTTACGCTACTGCTGCTGCACAGTCCCAATTATTTTAGTTTGCTAGTAATGGGATTTTGTCTGGGCATGATGAACGGCTCGGTAGATATCGCGATGAATGCACAAGCCATAGAGGTAGAGGAAGGCCTGGGAAAACCAGTCATGTCGAGCTTCCACGCCCTATTCAGCCTGGGCATGCTGGCTGGTGCTGCCGGTAGTTATTTATTTATTGGCATGCAGATTGATCTCAGGCCACATTTGCTTTTTGTGGGCATAGCAAGTATGATAGGTCTACTCATAAGCCATAGATATTTAATAGAAGATCGAATAAGAAGTGATCAAAAACAAAGCACTTCACAAAAGTGGCGATTGGAGGTCGGGTTATTATTCATCGGTTTTATCGCTTTTTGCTGCATGATGGGCGAAGGGGCCATGTCTGAATGGACTTCTATCTTCTTGGTCGAGGTAGCCGAAAGTAGTGAGGCCCAGGCTACTCTCGGTGTGGCTGCTTTTTCGGGTGCCATGATGATCGGTCGCTTTGGTGGCGATTGGTCCAGAGCCAAATTCGGCGGACCGATTTTGATAAGAGGAGGTGCTATACTGGCTGTAGTTGGATTACTATTGGCCTTGGTATTGCCCGGTGTTTGGATGTCGACCTTCGGGTTTTTACTGGTTGGGCTGGGGCTTTCCAATATCGTGCCCATAGCTTACAGCATAGCAGGGAGGTATCCCGGTTTGCCATCTGGAGTAGGTATAAGCACGGTGACTTCAATAGGCTATGCAGGCTTTCTGGTAGGACCTGTTGCTATTGGGTATCTGTCCGATTATCAAAAAAATCTGCTGAACGAAACAGGAGGCAGCTGGCTGGGGAGTTTGGCTGGCCTACAAGTGGGTTTGGGATTTGTATTGGTGTTGTTTGTGCTAATGTTGGTGTTGGCATTTAAAAAGATATGATTGTAATTATTCATTCATGCGTCAGTAGATTGCACTCAAATTGAAATCAATGCGCTCCGTTTCCGTCTTTTGTGGCTCTTCACCTGGGTACGATTCGATTTATGTCGAGCAGGCTCGTCTGCTGGGTAAAACCCTGGCCGAACGCGGAGACCGTATCGTCTTTGGTGGGGGTAAGGTAGGGCTGATGGGTGCCGTGGCCGATTCGGCACTCGAAGCTGGCGGTGAAGTGATCGGGGTCATCCCCGAATTCATGATGCCAAGGGAGGTGGCGCATCAAGGCTTGACCGAACTCATCGTAACCGACTCCATGACCAGCCGAAAGCTGAAGATGCACGAACTGTCCGACACGGTCATTACCCTTCCGGGCGGCTTTGGTACTTTAGAGGAGTTTTTTGAAGTCGTTACCTGGTCGCAACTGAGTCTGATCGAAAGAAAAACAGGTATCTTGAACACCAATGGATACTATAACCATCTAATTGCTATGCTCGATAATATGGTCGGAGCAGGTTTTTTAAAAGCCGAAAATCGACGGGCACTTCAATTAGCAGGTGAGGTGAAAGAGCTGATTCGTTTGCTGGATTAATTTTCTGTAATAAATGAGAATAACGCTATATCTGATTTTATCCACTATTCCCATATGGAGTGCTGCGCAGACTGCCGAAGCAAGTCTGATAGCAGCTGCAAAAAAGGTGCTGGAAGTCAAAAAAGATTTCGAGGCGTATCGATTGGCTTCACTGGAAGACAGAGGCGATGAGGCTGTTGGATACCTGGATGCCAGAGTTTTGGATTATTACGATGCTATGTTGATGCATGCTCGATATTCAGATTCAGCAAAGGTGGCTGATCTATTATTAATCGATCAGGCAGTCGTACTCGGTATTCGGCACAGAGCTACAGCTGAACAAATCAAGTCTTTTACCGATACCACATGTCTGGTATTTGCACTCGATGAGGGCATGATCGACAAGGAGGGGGTTGCGCGTATTCAAATCGATGCCATCGAAATAGAAGGTGACTTTGCTCGTGCGACTGTAAGTTCTCAAGGAGAGGTAGCCCCTGTTAAGTTTCATTTTTATAGAGATGGTGGTATTTGGAAATTTGATATGACACAGATATTTCCAACGGCAAACTTAGTTTTCAATCAAATACAAACCGATAGTGGTATGGAAGCAGGCGAGTTTATGATATTTTTGCTCGAGATAGCGTCTGGAACTCCCATTGATGAAGAAACCATTTGGCAGCCGATAATTAAATAATTGAAAATGAGATATTTTTTAGCATACTTTTCCAGTATATTCTTTTTGAGTGTTTCGGCCCAGCAATTTTATTTTGGTGCTGATTTGTCTTATGTCAACGAAATGCAAGACTGTGGCGTAGAATATCTCGAAGATGATCAGAATAAGGATCCCTATCAAATTTTTGCCGATCACGAATTCAATCTGGTGCGTTTGCGCTTATGGCATAGCCCGAGTTGGTATGATGATTTAAATAACGGACATCGGTATTCGGATTTAAACGATGTTATCAGATCGGCTACTCGGGCCAAGGCTCAGGGCATGGAGGTCTTACTCGATTTTCATTTGTCCGATACTTGGGCAGATCCTTCACGTCAGATCGTACCGGAGGCCTGGGCTCCCTTTGTCGATGATCAAGCGATCTTGGGCGATTCCCTTTACAACTATGTGTATGCGACCTTAGAGCGATTGCACGAACTGGATTTATTGCCTGAACTCGTGCAAATGGGCAATGAAACGAACCGGGGCATATTACTCAGTGAAGCCGAAAATAATGCAGGTTGGACGCTCGACTGGGCACGCAACAGCTACTTATTCAATCGGGCTATACGTGCCGTAAGAGATATTGAAATAGCGACTGGCGAAACCATAGCACTCGGCTTGCATTTCGCTGGCCCCGCCAATGCCACGTATTTTGTCAATGAATTTATAGCCAATGGCGTAACTGATTTCGACTGGATCGGTTTATCCTACTATTGGGCCTGGCACCAGCCGTCTACCATCGCTGATGCCGGACAGGTGATTGCCGATTTTAGATCGAATCATCCAGACAAGGAAGTACTTGTATTAGAGACCGGCTATATATGGACTCTAGATTTCAACGATCAGGCGCAAAACATCATCAGCGATACCCATCCTGATTATACACCGCCTAGTCCCGATGCGCAATATCGCTGGCTAGTCGATCTAACGACCGAAATTATGCAAGCGGGTGGAAGCGGTCTAATATATTGGGAGCCAGCCTGGGTGTCTTCGCCTTGTTACACGCAGTGGGGCCAGGGTTCGCATCAGGAGCACGCCACCTTTTTCGACTTCGACAACGAGTTGATTGAGCAAGGCGGCATAGGCTGGCCACAAGCGGATTATTCTACGGTAAGCACGCGCACGTATCCGACCATACCTGAATCTACACTGGGTTTTACGACTTATTACGCCTTTGACGGCAATCGACTGCGCATTGACTTTGCAGAGCTTATAAAAAGCGATTCGATACATGTAGAACTCATCTATCTGGATGGTGCAAGGCATGGCAATAGATCGCTTCCGGGCTTGCAAGATAGTTACTGGATCGATCTACCTGAGCTGGCTGCGGGCCTGTACTTCGTGCTGGTTCAGACTAGCGATGGGGAGGTGGGGAAGGAGCCGGTGGTGGTGCGGTAGGAAATAAGACTTTCGCAGGTAGAGTTCATTACTAAATAACGATCGTTATCTACTTGCTTTATTGTTTGGAAATGTTAAAATTTGAAAATAATTGTGTTTTGATCGTGTAATTTGAGTGGTTTCGGAGACTATATAGGTAGAGCAAATCAATACATCATGGCTAATACTTATACTCAACTCTACTTTCATGTCGTCTTTGCTGTAAAAAGGAGACAGAATCTTATCGAAAAGAGTTGGAAGGAAGACTTATACAAATACATCACTGGCATCGTAACCAATAAGAACCAAAAGCTCATGATCATTAATGGCGTAGCTGATCATGTTCACATACTACTAAGCACCAAGCCTAACTGCAATTTGTCGGATCTTGTCCGTGACATTAAAGCCAATTCCTCTAAATGGATCAATGAGCAAAATTTAACGAAGGGGAAATTCGAATGGCAAACTGGTTTTGGGGCATTTACGGTCGGGCAGCGGCATCTACCAATCATTATCAACTATATCGAAAAGCAGGAAGAGCACCATCGGAAAAAAACGTTTCGTGAAGAATATGTGACCGTTCTTGAAGAATACGAGGTTGATTATAAAGACGAATATATTTTTGAATGATGGAGGTGCAAATTTGCCGCCCCGCTGGGGGTATGGATATATCGCCCCGCTGGGGCTATTGACGTGCCGCCCCGTTGGGGCTATTGACGTGTCGCCCCGTTGGGGCTATTGACGTGTCGCCCCGCTGGGGCTATGAATATTTTGCCCTGCTTGGGGTATGGACGTGTCGCCCCGCTGGGGCTAGGGATATATCACCCCTCTGGGGCTAGGGATGTTTCGCTCCGCTGGGTTTATGGATATTTTGCCCTGCCGGGGGTATGGACATGTCGCCCCTCTGGGGCTATGGATATATCGCCCCGCTGGGGCTATTGACGTGCCGCCCCGTTGGGGCTATGGATATGCCGCCTTTCTGGGGGTATGGACGTTTCGCCCCTTTGGGACTATGGATGTTTCGCTCCGCTGGGTTTATGGATATTTTGCCCTGCTTGGGGTATGGACGTTTTGTCAGCTCCGTAGGAGGGTCATATCTATAGCCACATCGTGGATATAGATTGATACATTGCCGATATATGAAGCGAAGCTCCGTAGGAGCGACACTCAACCTGCATGTGATGAAGAAGGGTGAATCAACCTCAATTTAAGTAAAGTCCCTACCTGCGGAAGTCTAACAAATGCAACCAATTCCCTAATACAATACGTTCACTCCAAAACCAAAAAAAGTGGACATGCTCAAGCCCCGAAAATCCCTCTGGATATGGTTCTCTCCCCGAGTCGGAAGCACGGTCTTGTGTCAAGCTTTGCGCGACACGGGCGTAGCGGGCCAGCCCGAAGAGTTATTCAATATCGAAACGGAAAATGGGCAAACCCTAGCAGATACCTTTGGTGAGACAAGCTACCAGAGCATCCGTGCGAAACTGTGGGAAAGAGGATGCTCCGAAAACGGCGTCATGAGCTGTAAAGACAGCTTGTTTACGGCCAGGTGGAAACCGCTATGCTATGAAATGGCAACGCTGCGCAATACATCAGATCATAGCTTTGAGTCTCTCTGGGGCGATCTGTTCCCAAATTGTATCCATGTATTTTTGACTCGTCGGGATAAAATCCGTCAAGCAGTTTCGTGGTGGAAGGCCATCAAATCGAAAACCTGGCACCTGCGTACTGGAGAAAGTCACCAAGTGGAGGCCGACTTCTATGAGGCTAACTACGACTTTAATGCACTCAATCACCTATTCAAAGAGTGCGTATTGCGAGAAGCCGCTACGCAAGCCTATTTTACAAAAAATGCGATTGTACCAATTACACTGGTCTACGAAGATTGGGTGGCAGATTTTCAAGGTAGCATAGCACAGATACTTTTAGCACTGGACGAAGACCCAAATAGAGCAGTTGATGTATTACCGACCCTATTGAAAACAGCATCTCAAGGATCAGAAATTTGGGTAGAACGATTTAGGGCCGAGCTGCAAACTGGCTGGGAAAAGATCGCTTACTGAAACCGTGGACCATTACCGCAAACCTTTCCCCCAAATCCGACGTTTCACTAGCCGCTCTCGAACATTGGCAATTCATGAACTTAATCCCAAACGACGCGCTCCAGAGTCTGGAATTTCACAAACTACTCGACCTTGTGCGGGAGGGCTGTGTAGGTGATCTGGCCAAGGGTAGGGTAGGGGAGTTGCCGCTGCTGACCGATGCCGAGATCATCGAGCGAAAGCTTGACGAGGTGGCCGAGTTTAAGCAGGGTGCTGCCGATCGCAACATGCTACGCATCAAGGGGTATGAAGATATAGCCGAAGACCTTCGCCAGCTAGCGGTAGATGGATATGTCCTCGCCGAATCCGGCCTACAGCGCATCAATGAAATACTGCTCCAGGCCAAAGAGATATTTCACTTTTTCTCGGGCACTAACAAGCAGAACTATCCGACACTTTTCGACCTGATCAGGCCACATGCCTTCAACCCTGAACTGGTTAAGGAGATCAGCCGTGTCATCGACGAGGAAGGAAATATCAAGCCCGACGCCAGCCCAGAACTCGGGCGAATACGCCGATTGACCGGCTCCAAGCAGCGCGAGATGGACCGCGTGTTTAAGCAGGTCATCGAAAAGTACCGCAAGCAGGGATGGCTTACAGACAATGTCGAGTCCTTCCGAAATGGCCGCCGCGTCCTGTCTGTACCGAGCGAGCACAAGCGCAAGGTCAGGGGCATCATACACGACGAGTCGAGCACGGGTAGAACAGCCTTCATAGAGCCAGAAGCCGTTATCGAAATCAATAATGACATCTTCGACCTCCTGCAAGAGGAGAAGCGAGAGATACACCGCATTCTCCGCGACCTCAGCGCGGTATTGCGGCCATACGTACCCGATCTAGGCGTCTACGCCGAGCTACTGGTCGTGTTTGATTTAATTCAGGCTAAAGCGGGCCTAGCCAAAAAATTAAAAGCCGAAAGGCCCAAAGTAATGCGAGTGCCCCACCTGGGCATCAAAGAAGGTCGACACCCGCTGCTGTATCTAAAAAATAAGCAGCTTGGCAAAAAGACGGTTCCCTTCGACCTTAAGCTGTTTGGTGCCAATAGAATTCTGGTGCTCTCCGGCCCGAATGCGGGAGGTAAGTCCATCTCCATGAAGTCAGTCGGCTTATTGCAACTGATGCTTCAGACGGGTATGCTTATCCCTGCCGATGCCGAATCGGAAATGGGGGTATTCACCTCTCTATTTACAGATATAGGCGATCAGCAGAGTCTGGAAGACGATTTGTCAACCTACAGCTCCCGCTTGCAGAATGCCCGCCGATTCCTGGAAGAAGCAGATGAAGACACCCTTCTTCTCATTGATGAATTTGGCTCCGGTACCGACCCCAAAATCGGTGGTGCCATAGCCGAAGCCGTACTAGATGGCCTCAATCGCAAGCGGGTCTTTGCCGTTATCACGACCCACTACGGCAACTTGAAAATGTACGCCTACAAGACCAGAGGGATTGTAAATGGCGGTATGAACTTCGACAAAGACAGTCTTTCCCCGACCTATGAGTTAAATATCGGCAAGCCAGGCAGCAGCTATGCTTTTGAGATTGCTACCAAGAGTGGCTTGCCCAGTAAAGTCTTGCACTACGCCCGCAAGCGAGCCGGCAAAAACGAACGGGCGGTAGACCAGCTGCTGATCGACCTCCAGCGCGAAAAACAGGAAGTAGAAGAAAAGCTAGATCAGCTCGAAAAGAAGCAACAGACGCTGAGTCGTCTCACGCGCACCTACGAGCAACTGCACCGCGATATGGAGGTCAGGCGCAAGCGACTTAAGCTCGAAGCTAAAGAGCAGGCCCTGCAAGAAACCGCCCAGAAAAACAAAGAAATGGAGCGCCTGGTCAGAGAGTTGCGCGAGGAGAAAAACATTGAAAAAGCCAAAGAAAAGGCCGCTCGCCTAAGAGCTGAGCGCGAAAAACTCAATCAGCAAGCGAGTCAACTGCGAGAGGATATTTACTACGGCAACGATAAGAAAGCAGAGCCCATCGAAATTGGCCAAACCGTTAGGCTGCGCACCGGCGGTGCTACCGGAGTCGTAGAAGCCGTCGATAAGAAAAAAGCCATCGTACAGGTCGGCGACTTGCGGATGACGATCAAGCTTCGAGATCTGGAACGCGCCAAAGACCAACTGGAGACAAACCCGGTTCGCTCCGTCCGCTCACAAGTGGATGCTACCGCCAATCAACCCAGAAAGCTCGATGTGCGCGGCATGCGCTTCGAGGAAGTCCTCGCCACCACCGAAGCCTTCATGGACCAAGCCCTACTCGCCAACCTAGATAAGGTCGAGATCGTACACGGCAAGGGGAGCGGTGCACTGCGAAGAGCCGTTCACCAAAAATTGAAGGAGTTCAATTCGGTAAAGACTTCCCACCCGCCAAGAGAGCTAGGGGGCGATGGGGTGACGATTGTGGCGTTGTGATCTGCTTCGTATGAAGAATTCATCATTTGTCCGGTATCAATACAGCATATAACTTTGCAATCTAAGCTCGCTGATGGGGATTTTTGGAAATTTCCAAAAATCCAAATCATTGAGCCTTTTATAACGAAGGGTGGAGAGATCAGGCTCTGTGAAACCCTGGCAACCACTCCCGGTGATTCGGGAAAAGGTGCCAAATCCTGCCAGAAAACTTCTGGGCATATAAAACGCTGACGCGATGCTACCACTCGAAGACCGCCTTTCTGGCGGCAAACTAAATTCACTAGGCCATACCCTTGAGGTGGTTGATGATGTTCTCGCAGGTCGCGAGCGGCTCGAAGACCTCTTCAACTGCTATCACAGCCACGATGAGCTGGTCCGTTTGCGGGTGAGCAATGCGATGAAACGCATCGCCGCCGCTAATCACAGACTGTTGATTCCCTATCTCCCTCGATTTATTAGTGAAATTTCCACTTTAGATCAGGCGTCTGCCCAATGGACGCTCGCCCAACTTTTTCTGGTGTACACCAACGACTTGAGTTCCGACCAGTACGAATCGGCTGTTGGCATCATGCGGAGAAATCTGGAAAGCTATTCCGACTGGATCGTACTGAGCCAAACCATGAGTACCCTGACCGAGTGGAGTCTAAAAAATAATGATCTACAAGGATGGCTGAAACCACTCCTTGAACAACATGCATCCGACCTGCGGAAGTCTGTACGAGGACGAGCTGTGAGAATGCTGAACAAACTAAATGAATCCAATTAATTATGAAATTCGAAACACTTCAACTCCACGCCGGTCAAGAGGTCGAGGAAACGACCCGCAGCCGGGCGTTGCCCCTTTACCAAACGACCAGCTACACCTTCCGCGATAGCGAGCACGGTGCCAAGCTATTTGCCCTCCAAGAGTTCGGCAATATCTATACCAGAATCATGAACCCCACCACCGATGTCTTCGAGAAGCGCGTCGCTGCGCTCGAGGGTGGAGTCATGGCAGTAGCAACTGGCTCGGGTCAGGCCGCTCAGTTCCTGGCTATCAACAACCTGGCGCAGGTGGGCGATAACATCGTGAGTAGTGCCAACCTATACGGTGGTACTTACAACCAGTTCAAGGTCGCATTCAAGCGCATCGGTATAGAGGTCCGCTTTGTAGAAGGCACTAACCCCGCCGATTATGCTGCTCAAATCGACGAGAATACCAAGGCCATCTACACGGAGACGCTGCCTAACCCCAGCTTCCTGGTACCCGACTTCGAGGGACTGGCCAAGGTGGCCAATGACCATGACTTGCCATTGATCGTCGACAATACCTTCGGTGCTTGCGGTTATCTCTGCCGCCCGATCGATCACGGTGCCCACATCGTTGTCGAGTCTGCCACCAAGTGGATCGGCGGTCATGGTACCAGTATTGGCGGCGTCATTGTCGATTCGGGTAAGTACGATTTCGGCAATGGCAAATACCCACAATTCACCGATCCTAGCCCAGGCTACCACGGTTTGGTCTTTAATGACGTATTCGGAAAGGATGGGCCATTCGGTAATATCGCCTTCGCTATTCGTGCACGGGTAGAAGGTCTTCGCGACTTCGGCCCAGCAGCCAGCCCTTTCAATGCATGGCTACAGGTGCAGGGGCTTGAAACCCTGTCACTACGCGTACAGCGCACAGTCGACAATGCGCACGCCCTGGCACAGTGGCTACACAATCACGACAAAGTAGACGCAGTGAGCTATCCCGGTTTAGAGCATCACCCCGGTCACGCCAATGCCAAGAAATTCTTGAGTAATGGTTTTGGTGGGGTATTAAGCTTCACGGTCAAGGGTAGCAAAGAAGATGCCACCAAAGTGGTCGATAACCTCCACCTGATTAGCCACCTGGCTAACGTAGGCGATGCCAAGACGCTCATCATTCAGCCCAGCGCGACTACCCACCAGCAGCTGAGTGAAGAAGAGCAGGCTTCTGCCGGTGTCTTACCGAACGCACTGCGCGTCTCAGTCGGTATCGAGCATATTGACGATATTAAGGCTGACCTGGAGCAGGCTCTGAATCTAATCTAAAAAATTTGCGGAGCGGCACAGCCGCTCCGCAAAACTCTTCTTATGAAAGACTACTTCCACCACCTCTACGATCTTTTCCATTCCAAAATGCCTTTCTATGGTAGTGGACTGGAGGAGAGTCTAGAGCGTATTCCGGAAGAACACTTGCATATTCCCGTCGGTCACCGCACCATCGCCCAATGTCTGGAACACATGCTCGTATGGCGAGCCGATCTGGCCAAAAGGCTACTCGATGAGCCACGCGAAAAGATAGAACTCAATTCGCCCCAAGACTGGCCGGAACCGTCTGGAAAATCAAAGGAGGAATATTTGTCTGAATTTGCTGCAATCACGTATAAAATCAAATCGGGAATAAATAAATTCAACTTTGATCGATTACATGAAAAGCTAAATCCAATTTACGATTATACTCATGTCGATTTATTGGAAGGCACCGCACACCACGATATTTATCATCTCGGCCAAATCAATTTGATTGCCGCTATTTTAAAAAATAAATAAGGTCTGCGGCGCGAAGCGCCGCAGACCACTTGATATGACCAAATACCTCTACATAGACTATCCCTTTACCCTCGAGTCGGGTTTTACATTCCCAAATCTCCGCTTGGCCTACCATACATTTGGAAAATTAAATGCAGAAAGGAATAACGTCATTTGGGTGTGCCATGCCCTAACGGCCAATAGTGATGCCCAAGATTGGTGGCCAGGACTGGTAGGACCGGGCGATACCATCGATACGGAAAAATATTTTGTCATTTGCATAAATATGCTGGGTAGTTGCTATGGTAGCACCTGCCCGCAGGATATCAACCCTGAAACTGGCAGAAAATACAATCTCGATTGGCCCTTAGTTACGACTAGAGACAATGCCCGATTATTCGACTTAGCAGCAGATTTATTGGGCATTCATCGCATTCGTTTATTGATGGGTGGCAGCATGGGTGGTCAGCAAGCACTGGAATGGGCTGTGCTGAGGCCGGAGCGTTTTGACTTACTCTGCGCCTTAGCTACCAATGCGCGTCATGGCCCATGGGGCATCGCATTTAATGAAACTCAGCGTATGGCCATGCGAGCAGATCAAACACTGGGAACAGAACTGCCCGATGCGGGTCGTGCAGGACTAGAAGCTGCCCGTGCAATAGGTATGCTGTCTTATCGGCATTACTCGACTTACCTGCAAACCCAGCTTGGCCGCAACAGCGAAGCCATCGAAGATTTTCGAGCAGCTAGTTATCAGCGATACCAAGGTTACAAGCTTTGGAAGCGATTTGAGCCTACGGCTTACTACGGCCTCAGTCGAAGCATGGATAGCCACGATTTGGGGC
The DNA here is from genome assembly GCA_039025055.1 of Bacteroidota bacterium. Lineage (GTDB taxonomy): Bacteria > Bacteroidota > Bacteroidia > Chitinophagales > Saprospiraceae > Neolewinella. Next base: position 30,572 of record JBCCPC010000057.1, read on the forward strand.
GTAGCAGATCAACGACAGAAGACGAAAATGGCCTTAAAACCGCTTTGGCTTCTATAAAGGCTACGGCTCTGGTCATCGGGATCGATACCGATATTTTATTCCCACTCGAAGAGCAAAATCTCTTGAGTCGATACATCCCCAACAGTCGCTTCGAGGTTATCCATTCGGACTATGGCCACGACGGTTTCCTGGTTGAAACCCGCCGCGTCGGAGAGCTACTCGCCGACTTCCTCGCCGATCAACTCGCTGTAGATGCCGAGCATAAACACCCATATACCGAGGCCTTAACAGGAAGAAAATTCGCCCTTCCCGGCAGCGAAACCATCTAGCCATCCTATATTAAATCTTCCAACCCCATCCCATAATCATACTTATCCAATCATCCAACCATCAATCCCATCCAATCATCCAGTCCCATAAAAGGCCTTCTATTTGATTTAGACGGTACCCTCGTAGACAACATGATGGTACACCACCTTGCCTGGCAGCAATTGCTCCGCGAGCTCGGACTCGATTATACCATCGAACGTGTCAAAGATGAAATACACGGGGTGAATATGGAAATACTAGTACGTTTATTTGGAGATCGATTCACGGAAAAAGAACGTCAGGCGTTAGCAAATAAAAAAGAAGCGGAATATCGCCGAATATTTGCCAGTCAACTTAAGCCAGTACCAGGTGCATTGGAATTTATAGAGCGAGCCTACCAGCTTAATATTCCAATGGCTATCGCTACCGCCGCGCCGCCTGAAAATGCCGAGTTCGTTTTAGAGGGATTAGACTTCCGCAGGTGGATTTCTGCCCTCGTACATTCCGATATGGTTACCCACGGCAAACCAAATCCCGAAGTCATAGAAAAAGCGGCTGCAGCGATTGGCGTCCCCTTAAAAGATTGTCTCTACTTTGAGGATAGCGTTACCGGTGCTCAAACCGGAGCAAATGGTGGCGTGCCTACGGTCGTAATTACCACGACGCATCAGCCCGAAGAATTCGAGGGTATAAAGGAGATAATCAGTTTTCAAAAAGATTTTGCAGATTTGTGGATAAATGATAATCGTAAATTAATTATTAAATAATAACAGCGAGTGTTCGAAGAGTTAGATGAAAAATTGTCGGATTACTATGAGCTAAGCGCCAAAGATCAAAAAGATTTGATGCAAAACCTTACTCATATTTGTAACTGACCTTACGCAAGATATAGCAAATCCTTACCTTTCAGGTTATGGATTGCACGCTTTCTAAATATACTGATTTTCTATTGAGTGTTCCCAAGTACGCTACTGCGACATCTATGTCGGCGGCTTATGATCACAGAATCA
>JBCCPC010000058.1:0-30997 GCA_039025055.1 Bacteroidota bacterium
GTAGAGAGTTATTGAAGAACTCAGATATCTTTGTAATGATGGTTGGGTCGTTCATTCTTATGGATTTAGACACCCACAAAATGTAACGTCCAGCCGTCATTTTCAAATCAAAGGGGTTGTGTCAAATCGCAACTGCGCCCGGCAGAGAGGCAGAGAGTCAGTCGTTTTTAAGAACCGTTGCTCAAGACTCTAATTATAGAGTTGATTTTGGGTATCAAGGCAAAGTGGCACTTGTTACTTTAAATTGATTTGCCGGTGTAAATCAAAAATTCCGATCTTACACCATGCGACACACCATTCTCTTCCTCCTTCTCATTTCCACATCGGCTATTGTTGCCCAGTCGGCGCGCGAGCGTTTAGCAGCCATTGCCCACATCGAGCAAAAGCACATGGTGCCCATGCGCGACGGTATTCGGCTAGCGACCGACTTGTATCGGCCTAAGACCGATAAGCCCGTTCCCGTCATCTTTTCCCGTACGCCCTACAACTTCAACGGCTGGGGCGACGGCGAAGAGCGCATGCGCGTGTACGAGCGTGCGATGACAGCCGTACAGCACGGCTATGCCTACGTGGTACAAAACGAAAGGGGCCGCTACTTCAGCGAAGGCGATTGGGACATCCTGGGCGTTCCCCTCACCGATGCCTACGATGCCTTCACCTGGATGGCCGAGCAAGAATGGAGCAACGGCCACATCGGGTTGCTGGGCTGTTCGAGTACCGCCGAATGGCAGATGGCCGCCGCTAGTATGGGGCACCCTGCCCTCAAAGCCATCGTGCCCCAGGGCTATGGGGCTGGCGTAGGGCGAGTCGGCGACTTCTACGAGCAGGGCAACTGGTACCGGGGCGGCGCTCAGCAGATGCTCTTCACCTCTTGGCTATACAGTGTGCAGCACGACCCGATGGCGCCCCGACTACCCGAAGGCATCTCGCGCGAAGACCTGCTGCGCCTCCAGCGTTTCTACGATATGTCGCCCGAGTATCCCCGCAAAAGTTGGAAAGAAGGACTCGCCCACCTCCCCGTCGAAGATATCATAGAAGCCGCCGATGGCCCCAAGGGCATCTACGAAGAAATGATCACCCGCAAGCCCAACGATCCCGCCTGGTACGAGGGTGGCCTCTACCACGACGATATGGTGATACAAGTGCCTGGCTTTTGGTTCGTCAGCTGGTACGATGTAAGTAGCAGCCCCAATTTGGCCCTCTTCAATCACGTGAGAGAAAACGCTGCTCCGGAAGTCCGAAATGACCAGCACCTCGTCATTGCCCCCACCCTCCATTGTCGCTACACCCGCGCTACCGAAAATACGCTGGTCGGCGATCGCAGCGTAGGCGATGCCCGCCTCAATTACGAAGAGCAGATCTACGCCTTTTTCGACAAGCACCTCAAGCCAGACATAGCCGGTGCCAGCCCGCCGCGCATCCAGTATTATACCATGAATCAAAACGAGTGGCAAACCACGGAAACCTGGCCACCCACCGGTACAGAAATGGTTACCTACTACCTCGATAGCGACGGACAGGCCAATACCATGTACGGCAACGGCAGGCTAGTGTCTAAGGTCCCCACCCAAGATCAGAGCGACCATTATGTCTATGACCCCATGAACCCCGTCAACAGCTACGGCGGTAACGTCTGCTGCACCGGCGATGCCATAGACGGTGGCTCCTTCGATCAGCGCGTCATGGAAACCCGAAACGACATCCTGGTCTACACCAGCGAGCCCATGACCGAAGGCGTAGAGGTAAGCGGCTTTATAGAGTCGACCCTCTACGTAAGCAGCGACGCCAAAGACACCGATTTCACCATCAAACTCATAGACGTTTATCCTGACGGTACGGCCTACAACCTGGACGAAACCATCCAGCGCGCCCGCTATCGCGAAGGCTATGATCGCGAGGTATTCATGGAGGATGGCGAAGTCTACAAGATCGAGCTATCGCCCATGTCCACCAGCAATTACTTCGGGCCGGGCCACCGCATTCGCATCGAGATTTCGAGTAGTAACTTCCCTCGTTTCACCCGCAACCTCAACACCGGTGGCAGCAACTACGATGAGAGCGAGAGCGTAGTGGCGAGGAATGTGATTCACCATTCCAAAGTGCACCCGTCTAGCATTACGCTGCCTATCGTTAAATAGGCTTAACAAGGATCTATCGCCTCATCATTCTTGCGAACCTCGTAGTGCAAATGCGGACCAGTAGACGCCCCAGTTGAGCCGACACGCCCAATTCGAGTACCTATATTAATCGTTTGCCCGACCCTCAGGTCTTCGTGCCCTTGCAGGTGATTATAAACCGTAGTAAAACCACCGCGATGATTGATCCTGACCTGTATACCATTATCGCCATTCTCACCTGCAAAAACAACAACACCATCGGCCGTTGCATACACGGCTGTACCTAGCGGAGCCACCAGATCGATGCCTTTGTGCATGGTCATATCACCCGTTATGGGGTGCTTGCGCATACCAAAACCCGCCACATTTTCGGTTAGATGCACCCCGTGCAGCGGGCTATTTCTGGGCATCAGAATGTCTTGTATCACGTTTTGCATGAAGGCCATTTCCAGTTTTCTGTTCTCCTGTAGTTGTGCTAATTTTTCGGTTTCCTCACCCCCTTTTGTAGTGGACTCAGCGAGGCCTTCATCCTTAATATTAGGTTGAATAATTTGTACTTCCGCAGGTGGATACTCTTCTGCATGAGCTGAAGGACTTGCACCTCTATTTACAAACATATTTACGCCAAGAGCAGCTACTAATATGGCGGCCACAGCCACACTTCTGATAATCATAGGTTTTAACTTAATGAGACGAATGGAGTTATTGAGTGATTTTATTCTGTTTTCCGTCCACAGATTTTGAGTCGAGACCCATGCCTGATCAAATGACTGCCCGTCTGCTATCCGAGCTTCGAGCTCACAGCACATCTGGTCCAGCAATTCGTCTCGAAAGCTGCCCGAAACTGACCATTGATCCAGATAGTCGGCTACTGTTTTTACTTGCATGGATGATAAAGTAACCATACCGCTAAGTTTGTAAGTCTAAAAGACGACGCATCGTAAAGGCAAACTGCTCAAATTCGTTTCTAGACTGCCTGGCTGCCTGAAGGCCTTTCTCCGTTATGCGATAATATTTCCGTGCCCTGCCGTTTACCCGCTCGGTTTCGGTGGTCACCATGCCTTGCTGCACCAACTTCTGCAAGAGCGGATAGAGCGCACCCTCACTCAGTTGGTAGCTGCCGTTGCTCAGCTCTTGTGCGCGCTTATTCATCTGGTAGCCATACATACGACCCTCCCGCTCCAATAAGCGCAAGACCACAATCCGTAAAGTGCCTTTGATCAGTTCCTTTGAAAACATGGCACAATATACATCTAAAATTGATGCATAAAAATAAGATGCATCAATTTTCTTTAAATCGCAACATCTTTTGCCGGGCATCTAGCGTCTCCGGAGCGCGGTTAAATGCCATGATGAGATAGGCCATGCCACGTCCGCGCCGGAACAGTGCCGTCAACTGCACCGTCTGAAAAGGGATTTGTCCTGGCTTGGGCTGAAAGGTGTACTGTCGCGCCCAGTCCGCCTGAAAATGTGCCATCTCCTCATCACCAAAACGGTGAATGGCAATGGGCGACGCATATTCGTCATTGCTCGCTATATCCATCACTAGTAGGCGCGCCGCCATATCGGGCAGTTCCGCCAATTCGCCCAACTCCGCTACACTGACCAAAGCGATACGTACCTCCAGCTTCTCCGATTTAGACCATAGGGTCTGATCGATCTCTAAAATACGTAAATTTTCATTGGGCCGAATCTTGAAGTCGCCCTCCAAAGGGGGTATGAACGTCAGCTCCATTTGCGCTAGTTCTTCCAGAAATGACTCTTCAAAAAGGATAGTTTGGCCCTCCAGATTTAAGGTAAGAAGCACATAAATGCCAAGTATGACCTGACTAAATTTCATTGATCAGTATTTCAATAAACTCCTGTAAAATTAGTGTAGAGCACTAAAATAGAATCAACTTCATGCTGCCATAGACACGTCGCTCTCCGTTAAGCTCCGTTGCGCTTCAGCGCTCGCCTGGCTCCGTGTTAAATCCGTCAACTCCGTTCTTTCCGTGTACTGAAAAATGTACCGCTTAGCATAAACGTACGATTCAAAAATGTACACGGAGCTTACGGATTTAACGGAGTATCACGGAACAAGATATGGAGCGCTAAAGCGCAACTGATTTATACGGAGAGCGACATGGCTAAAGTGTTCGGATTATAAATGAAGTACTCGAAGGTAATAGCTACGTAAGCACGTTGCTCTCGGTTCGACTCCGTTGCGATTCAGCGCTCGCCTGGCTCCGTGTTAAATCCGTCAACTCCGTTCACTCCGTGTAAAAAAAAGTACCGCTTAACATAAACGTGCGATTCAAAAGGGTACACGGAGTTTACGGATTTAACAGAGTAGCACAGAATTAATAGCCTCATCTACTACATCCGTAGCTCGCTCCCAGCTGAATATTTCCCGCTGCTTTTTCCCTTTCTCCACCAACTGCTCGCGGAGATTTGGGTTTTTGGATATTTCCAAAAGTCCAAAAGCCAACTGCTCCTCATTCGTAGGATCAACCAGCAAAGCCGCCTCTCCGGCTACTTCGGGCAAGCTGGTTGCCGAGCTGGTGATGATCGGTACTTCCGCATGCATCGCCTCCAGCAGCGGTACGCCAAAGCCCTCGCTCAAACTCGGATAGACCAAGGCTAGTGCGCTAGCCAGTAATCGAGCAGCTTCCTCTACTTCCAGATAGCCTAGAAAGTGAATATCATCGCGATAGGGCGAATCGGTATGCGCAGCTTGCACCTCCGAAAGCTGCCAGGCCAGTCGCCCCCCCAACAGCAATGGGTGATCAGCACCATCAGCCGCCCGATAAGCGGTATACGCCCGAATGAGCCGGGCCACATTCTTTCGCGGATGTACCGACCCGAGATAAAAAAAGTAGGGTCGCCCTGAGCTATGGTTCTCTCTGATCTGCGCAATTTCCTTAACCGAAAGTGGTCTAAAAGCATCGCGTACCCCATTGCAGGCCACAGAAATTTTCCCCTCATTGATTGGGTAGTTGGCCAAGATATCTTGCTTCACAAATTCGCTGACGGTCACAATATGCTCTGCTCTTTGCAGGTATCTGGGCGTCCATTTTTTATAGTAGCGCAACACTCGACTAGGCACCTGGTCAGGATAGTGCAAGAAAGCCAGATCGTGGGTAACCATCACGGTAGGCACCTTACTACGCACCGAACAGTAACTATCTGGGGAGAAGAACACATCAGCCCCCCAAGAGGAAACCACCTGCGGAAGTCTATACTCAAACCACATCTGCCACAAGATCGGATGCCTCGCTGGCGGGAAAATTGCCTTAGCGGTAGTCCGTTGGCCGACCACAAACTTTGGATCGTAGGCCCGATCAAAGCAAAACAAAAAATCGTGCTCGGGATGCCGCTCCACCAGTCGCCGGGTAATTTCCCAGGTGAAATTGCCGAGACCTTCCAGGTATTTTGGCAGTAAAAAGCGAGTATTGACCGCGATGCGCATCAGCTGGCGAGTAGGTCTAGCAGATGGTGGCGTGCTATGCCGAATTGGGCCATGAGCTGGCGCGCTTCGATCATCGCTTCGGGTCGCGGTTTGGCCTTTTGGGCGGTGATCATCACGTTTTTAGCCGTGTGCTCCAGCGGGATGAACTCGAAGACCTTCGTGCGATAACCGGCAGCCTCAAGAGCCAACGCGCGTATGGCATCGGTGAGCATCTCGCTTTGGCGTTCCAGCAGAATACCGTGGCGAAGCAGGGGCGAGAGTCCTTCTGGGATATCCGTGGCGCGGCGCACTTGCTTGTGGCAGCATGGGGCAACTACAATCAGCTCGGCCCCTGACTGTATGCCTTGGTGTAGCGCATCGTCGGTGGCCGTATCGCAGGCGTGCAGGGCGATGAGGAGGTCGACCTCGTTTAGCTCGTATCCGCCTATGTAGCCTTCTACAAATTTCAAGCCGTCGAAGCCGGTATCTCTAGCCAGATCATTACCTTTTTTTATGAGATCGGGCCTGATCTCTACGCCTAAGACTTCTGGGTTTTTACCGTCGTTTATCCTTTGGTTCAAGACGTCGTAGAGCGCAAAGGTCAAGTAGCCGCTACCCGCGCCCATATCGACTACTTTGGGCTGATCAGATAGCTTGGCATCGGCCAGTAGCCCATCGATAACTTCCGCAAACTTGTTGATCTGCTTGTACTTGTCGCGGGCTTTGGCCAGTACTTGTCCATCTTTTCCCACCACGCCCAGTGCCTTCAAGTAAGGCCGATCGGCGGGTATCAGGTACTGTTTCTTGCGATTATGTGTGGTAGAGACTGCTTGCTCGTGCCGTGCTTTGGCGCGATGAAGACTCGCTTTACCCTTCCGGCTAATGCGCAGGCTCAGATGCTCATCGAGGGTGAATAAGTCGGCTTGCAGATGCGAGTTGCCCAGTTTCTCTTCCAGCAACTGCCAGGCGCGATCGGGCTCGAAATTGTGCGTTTCGTCTTTAGTCGGATAGCGGTAGGTGAGCTGCAAAACAAGCTCACCCTTGATCTCCACCGGTCGGAAATATATGGCCTTAGGCTGATCGGTCATCCCCTTAGACCGTAACTTGGAAAGCGTCAGTTTTACGAAGCGCGATTGGGCAATGGCCGCGCGGGAAGATGATATGAAGATGTTTAGATTATCCATCATATATAAACCTACACCTCCATAATCTTCCCCCCTTCTGCCACTTGTAGCCTGGTCGCTGTGCTTCCGCTCGCCTTGTAATCGTAATCGGCGGCAGAGCCCTGACCAGATACTACGTATATCGTCATCTCTTCGTTGATGGCGGCACTCGACTGCGTCAGTTCGCCATCCACATAGCTGGTACCGGCTATCACGCGGCGATCTATCATTTCTCCGGTTTTGGGGTCTAGGGTCACGAAAGCGTAGTGATATTGCAGCAGATCGGCCCGCCAGTAGACGATGGCATCATAAGCCTCAGTCGATAATCGGTAACAAGCGATGAACTCGGTAAACTCATTGACTTGGCCATCTTCCAGTGGTAGGAGGTAGGTATCGATCATTTCTGGCGGCAATGGCTTGGTCGCCTTGCTGATCGCCGCCACGGTATCCTGGCCGATGGTCAGCGGCAGTTCGGCTTCGATGAAGCGGTCCATAAATTGAACCCTGGAGTAAATGGTGCGCTTAGTCATGGTCTAATAACCCGCGAGCGTGGCCTTAGTTGGGCCCGGCATATTTGGAAAACACCCTAGCTTAGAGGCTGAAAACTACTGTGAATTACCCCTCACTGAAATGAAAAATCCCCTTTTCCTACTAGGTCTATTACTTTATCTGGGAAGCCTCGACGCCCAAAACCAGCGACTCGAAATCGAAGACCTCAGCAGATGGAACCGCATACAATCACCCAGCATCAATGCCGATGGCACCTACGCCGCCTACACCCTCAGCCCCGATTATGGCGATGGCCGAACCGAGGTGGTGGCACTAGGTAATTCGGATCGTCGTTTTGTACTTCCGCAGGTAGTTTCCCCCCGGTTTACGTATGGTGGCCGGTACTTGCTCGGTCTGCAAAAGCCTACTCTAGACACCACGAGGGCCTACAAACTCAAAGAGGAGGAAAAAGCCCTCAAAGACATGGATAGCCTGCTCGTACTCGATACCCGCAATGGCAAGCAGGAGGTTATCCCCCAGGTCTACGATTGGAAGACTGGTAAATACTGGGATGACTTTTACGCCTACACCACCGGCAGTTTGCTAGCCGATAGCTTACAAAAAGGACTAGCTGATGGCGCTAAGCGATTGGTAGTGCGTCGATTTGGCAGCGACGATAGCCTGAGCCTGGAGGGTGTAACAAATTTTACCCTGGCTGAGCGAGGCGCCGCCCTGATCGCTACCCGCGCTGCCCACGATAGCCTCTGGTCGTCAGAAGCAGTCTACCTGAAGGCCGAAGAGTGGCGCTGGCAGACCATCTTTACTAGCGATGAGGACCGTCTGGGTACCACTGGCATCAGTGAGCAAGGTGATCATGTAGCCTTCATCACCTCACCCGATAGTCTGAAGGAAGACAAGCAAGCCCCCTGGTCGCTCTATACCTGGAGTGGCAGCAATCGTGCACAAGAGATCGACTACCAATGGATGCCTTATGGCTATCGCATCAGCCCGGATGCCCGTTTGTATTATTGCAAACATGCAAACAGACTCTACTTCGGCATTACCCCCCGAAAACCGGAACGCGATAGCACTATCCTAGACGAAGATGTCGCCAATGTAGAAGTCTGGACCACCCAAGACGCCCGTCTCTATCCGCAGCAAAACATACTGGCCGACCGAGAGCGCAAACGCAGTTACGCATGCATGCTCGACCTGGATCGCTCGCGGGTGCGCATCATCGAAACGCCCGATGCCAATTCTATGCTGGTACCCGAAAACTGCGACCTGCCCTATGTAGCGGTTTACGACCAATCGAAATACTTGCGCGAGACCAGCTGGGCGGGCTTTCCTACACGTAGCGATGTTTACCTGCTCGATCTCGATAGCGGCAATCGCAAGCAGGTAGCCACCGGCATATCCGGTACGCCACTGTGGTCGCCAGCTGGCAAGTACCTCTACTGGTACAGCCGCCCCGATACTGCCTGGATGGCTTATTCAGTCGCCGATCAGCAAACTCGCCAGCTAACCGACAATTCTATTTCGGCTTTCTACGACGAAGATAACGACCGGCCTATGCATCCAAATTCCTATGGTTATATGGGCTGGAGCGAGTCGGACGTATTTATGCATCTATACGACCGATACGACATCTGGCGCATCGATCCCTCCGGCAAAAAAGCACCAGAACGCATAACCGATGGTCGGGCTAATAACCAACGCTTCCGCTACATCGAGCTAGACGAAGACAAGAAATTTTTCACGGAAGATGATCGCGTGCTCATCTACCACTTCGATGAAGATGACTATCATGCTGGCTACAACTGGCTATACCTGTCTGATGGGCGAATGGAGCCGTTGCAAGAAGGGCCTTACACTTACACGCGCCGGGTGCTCAAAGCCCGTGAAGAAGAAGCTTACCTATACACTTTCGAGGACTTTGAGACCTTTCCAGATTTGCAGTTTAGTTCCGACCTGCGCCTGCCTGCCGATGCCAAGCAGGCAGGCAAGTCTAAAAAAAGAATCTCTTCAGCTAACCCGCAACAGGCCGACTTCGGCTGGGGGACGGCCGAGACCTATGAGTGGATAGACCCGCAAGGTCGCCGTCTGCGCGGAATGCTGATCAAGCCCGCCAACTTCGACCCCAACGAGCGTTACCCTATGATCGTCAATTTTTACGAGCGATCTAGTGAAGGCGTTTACAGACACCGGCCGCCCTATGCCCACCGCTCTACGATCAACTACGCCTACTACGCCAACCGGGGCTACCTGATCTTTAATCCCGATGTGATTTATCGGGTGGGCTACCCGGGCGAGAGCGCTTACGACTGCGTAATGAGCGGCCTCAATAAGCTGATGGAAAACCCCTGGCTCGACCGCAACCGCATCGGTTTGCAAGGCCACAGCTGGGGTGGCTACCAAGCGGCCTATTTGGTGACGAAGACCGATCTATTTGCTTGCGCCGAATCCGGTGCGCCGGTGGTCAATATGTTTTCGGCTTATGGGGGCATTCGCTGGCGTACGGGCCTGAGTCGCGCTTTTCAATACGAGCACACCCAGAGCCGTATAGGTGGTACCCCCTGGACACACCATCTGCGCTATATCGAAAACAGCCCCATCTTCACGACCGACAAGATCAATACGCCCCTGCTGATCATGCATAACGATAAGGATGGTGCTGTGCCTTGGTACCAGGGTATCGAGTGGTTTACGGCCCTGCGCCGGCTCGATAAGCCCGCGTGGATGCTCAACTACCAAGGCGAGCCGCACTGGCCCCTTCGCCATGCCAACCGGGTCGACTTCCAGCGGCGTATGAGCCAATTCTTCGACCACTACCTACAGGGTGCCCGTATGCCCCGCTGGATGCACGAAGGCGTAGATCCGTTAGAGCTGGGTATCGAGCAGGGGTATGAATTGTCTAGACAGTAAATTCTGTACTTTTGCGCGCTCATGAATAAGCCGCTGCTGAATGTGCTGAAATTTTTGGGGTTCCTGTCGATTGGGCTGGTGATCCTATATCTGGTTTATCAGCGGCAGGCGGCAGCCTATTTGGAGCAATGCCTGGCCGATGGCGGAACGGAGGCCAATTGCAGTTTAGTAGACAAGGTGGTCAGCGATTTCGCGGGGGCTAACTTCTTCTGGATTTTAATGACCATGTTGGCCTTTATCGTCAGCAATATAAGTCGGGCGATACGCTGGAATATGCTGCTCCATCAATTGGGCTATAAACCGAGGTTAGCCAACTCTTTCTTAACGATCAGCTTGGGCTACTTTGCCAATTTGGGCATACCGCGAATGGGTGAGTTTGTGCGCGCAGGTAGCCTGGCTCGCTACGAGAAAATCCCCGTCGAGCAGGTCATGGGCACCGTGGTGGTAGACCGCATCATCGACGTGATCTGTATTTTGATTATGACAGCCCTGGCAGTAGGCTTGGCCTTTGGCCGCTTGAATACGCTTTATCAGGAAAATGCGGATTTTGGTGACAAGCTGGCGGGGCTGCAATCGATACTCGTGCCATTGGTTATTGCAGGTGCTATTGGGTTGGTTTTGATCCTCGTATTCCGAAAGCGGCTTTTGGCGACTAAACTCGGCCAGCGAGTAGAGGGTATTTTGATTGGTTTCGTAGATGGGATAAAGACGGTCGGCAAGCTGAGTAGTCCGGGTATGTTTTTGTTGCATACGGGTATCATTTGGCTGATGTATTTTCTCATCACCTATTTCTGCTTTTTTTCCTTTGCGCCCACGGCCGATCTGAGCCCCGTGGCTGGTCTGGTTACTTTCGTAGCGGGTGGCTGGGGAATCGTAGTGCCAAGTCCTGGTGGTATGGGCTCGTACCATTTCCTGACGGGTGAGGCCCTCCAATTATATGGCGTGAGTGCGGGCGATGCCTTCAGCTGGTCGAATATTGCCTTTTTTACGGTGACTATTGGCGTGAGTGTACTGGTAGGTCTGGTTTCTTTGTTGGTGCTGCCGCGCATAAATCGAGATTATGAGCCGGAGGTACAACAAAAAGGGGAAGAGTAGCATCTAAATAACGTTATTTGTTTTTTGTGTTTTTGGCGATCGCCAAAAACACAAAAAATCAATTTTAATCCTTTGCGCTACTCCCTCCGTCTCGGCCGCATTTTCAACATTCCCCTCTACTGGCATTGGAGTTTTTTACCTGTGGTGGCGTACTTAGTGTATGCCGCTATGCGTGGGCCGGGGCCGGTAGATTGGTATCGGGTAGGCTTGATGGCGGGGGTCATCGTTCTGCTATTCGGTTTTGTGCTGGTACACGAGTTGGGGCATGCGCTTACGGCCAGGCGGTTTGGGCAGGAGACGCGGGCTATTATCTTTTTCCCCCTGGGAGGTGGTGCCCTGATCGAAGGCAAACCCAAGTCGATGTGGCGCGAAATAGGCGTCTACTTCGCCGGCCCATTGAGCAATTTGGTGCTGGCCCTGATTTGTTTGGGTATTCTATTGATGCTGCCTGAGGGTCGGTTTTTTTTGCGCTACTACTTTACTGGAGGAGGCAATTTTAGCTTGCCCTTCGAGCCGGTTTCTCACTTACTTGCGCTGAGCTTACTGATCAATGTGGTGCTGTTCGGACTCAACCTGCTGCCCGCCTATCCGCTGGATGGTGGGCGTATTTTGCAGGCTTTACTCAAACCTAAGTTGGGCAGCGTTTGGTCTACGCGAATCGTGGCGGGCTTCGGTATTATATTGAGTTTTGTCCTTTATTGGTTGGGTACAGCAAAGGGTGACTGGTTTATGTTGGGTGGGGCATTCTTTATTGGCTTTCTATCGCTGGGTGCGCTGGCTGCTTCGCAGCGGGAGGCCAGATTGGGCAAGTTGAGCGTACGCGATGCCATGCGGCCCATGCCTATAAACAGAGTCTACCTCAACATGACCTTAGCCGAAGCCAGGCTAGCATCCTCAGATTGGATAGGCGATGTGGTACCTGTATTTAATGAGTGGAACGAGGTGCAGGGGTTTGTGGATACATCTGTTGAAGGACCTCTCGAAGTAAATCGTAGCCTCGCTGTAGATGCTTATGATTCGCAGTGGGTGAATCTGGAAATTGATCAAAAGTTGGACATAAGCATTCAAAGAATCATCGACTCAGAAGCACTTGGCGGAATTGTCTATGAAAGAGGACGAATAAAAGGAATAGCCCTACTTGCTGACCTGATGAAACTATAAGCATTCCTTCAAAAATCGATATCGATTTTTGAAAGAATGCTTTTTTAATACACCAACTCCCACCTACCTATCACTTGACGCCCGGCTTTTAGTACTAGCATAAACTGGGCGCCTCTGGGAATTTCAGGCAGCTGCAACCACTCATCATAAGGCCCTGCACCCATAACGGGGCTTTTCTTGCGAAAGAACTCCCGCATACGCTCATCGATGACAATAATATCGATGGGACCGTTTTCGGGGAGGGTAAACTCCAGTTTGACGCGCCAATCGGAATCTGGGCGGACCTTCGATATCGGTGGTGGTGCTGCCGGGCGGAATGGTGGTGGATCATTGGTAACGGCCACGGGGGTGCCTGAGCTAGTAGCGGGGCCAGCACTGCTGGGCACTGGCACCTGCGGCTTTATGGCTACTGAAGCTGGCTCGGGCTTTTCTATACTAATGACGCGATCACCTTCGGGCTTCCAGAGCTTTATACCACCGGGCACTGAAAATCGATTTGTGGCATCGACCTCGGCTTGGCCGCGAGAGGCATCGACGACAACCGTTCGGATTTCAATGCGGTTGCGGTCTATCCATAGCCACTTCATTTGGTTGAAGCTGCCGCTGGCGCGGGTCCAGGGCTTGTCGTCGTTGTTGGTACGTAAGGGGGCTCCCCAGCAGCCTTCGCCTATGTATACCGTACCATTTTCGTCGTCGCGAACGAAACCTTCCTGTCCGCTGCGCTTGGGTGAAATGGGCCAGGTAATTTTAGCTACGTGCGAATCACCCTCTATGGCCAGCTGCACCTTATGACGATTAAAGAGCGGTGCCCAGGCCTTAACCAGGTCATTTCGCTCGGGTTTCATGATGGTGTGTGGTCGCATGGCGTGATGGTACTGTGCGATGCGCCAGGTGGCAGAGCTGCTCCTAATCAAATCTTGCTCCAGCCATGATTTTTGGGTGCCTTCGGTTGGGGCCAAGGTGTTGAGGGTGTAGACGCGTAGCAGATTACCGCCCATACTCAGGGCGTAGTAGTTGTCGGGCGAGGGCAAGTCGAATAGCTCGACCAGCGACTCATTCGACATTTCGTGGTTGCCGCGAGCAGTAACGATAGGGTAGCAGCGGCCATCGTGGCTGATGGTGAGCTGCCAATCATCTAGCCAGGCAGCCCATTCACCGGCAGCATCGTGGGCAGTCATGTCGCCACTGAATAGGACTGCGTGAGGCCGCAGTCGGCTTACCATTTTGTTGGCGGCTTGGGCAGCAGCCCGATTGTTGCGGCTATCGCCACCAGAGATCAAGCTCAGTCGCCGATCTGATCGGGCGGGGACCGTCTCGAAGGATAGTGGTCTACTTTGCCCTTCGCTGTCGACAACGAGAAAATGATAGACTGTACCAGGATCCAAATTGCGTAACCTAACGAAGCAGGTGCGCATATTCCCCTTGGCCATCACGGTCTTGTCAGGTGCTTGGCGATAGCGGTAGGCGGCAGCATAGTTGCCATGATTTTCGGTGTCGTAGAGTACGAGGGGCGACTGGCCAGACATCCAGTGAAAGCCAATGACCATGCTCGTAGCCGGATCGTCGCGCCAACTGAGCCTGTAGCGACCAGTCTCTGCTTGAAGTAGAGAAGTTCCGACCTGCGGAAGTACAAAAATTAAAAACAGCCAAATACGCAAGGATTCGAGCAATTTTGGACGACTAATAGATGGTGTGGTAGGCGACAAGATAACTTTTGCTGATACAGAATATTGTTTGGACAGCTGCAAAGTTAACGGAGTCTTAGGAGTGAAGGTTATACTGTTCGTATTCTTGCATATATTTGAATGTACCTGTATTCCAAGCTATGTTTGTGCGTACGAATACATGCAAACGATAATATCAACCGCCATTCTTCCATCTCTAAACTTTTACAAACCATGAAAACCACCACCAAGCACGACGAGCGCATCGCTAACATGACCTTCGTTTCTGTCTACCCACACTACGTGACCAAAGTGGAGAAAAAGGGTAGATCGGTAGATGAGCTTCATCAGGTCATTCACTGGCTCACTGGCTTTGACGATACCAAGCTTCAAGAGCTGATGGATCGCAAAGCTACCTTCGAAGCCTTTTTCGATGAGGCCGAGCTCAACCCTAATGCCCACCTGATAAAGGGCGTTATCTGTGGCTATCGCGTGGAAGAGATCGAAAATCCGCTGACGCAAAAGACGAGATATCTCGATAAGCTGGTGGATGAACTAGCCAGGGGGAAGAAAATGGATAAAGTGTTGAGAGGGTAGTGGTGATCATCGTCGGTGCTGGTCTATCTGGCTTGCTAACAGGCTACAGGCTCAAAGCCCTGAGCATCCCCTTTAAAATCATTGAGGCAAGGAAACGAGTGGGTGGTCGGATTCACACCGTATTGAGTGATAATGGCACTTCCGTAGAAATGGGGGCAACCTGGTTTGGCGATCAGCATGTGCATTTGAAGAAGTTGCTCAAAGAGTTAGGTATTGGTCACTTCGAGCAGTTTATGAAGGGTGCCGCTTTTTATCAGCCGGTATCGACCTCTCCGGCACAAACGATTTCCATACCCGCTCAACAGCCTAGCTATCGGATCGAGGGCGGAACATTTCAGCTTATCAAAAAACTAGCAGAAAGAGTTGGAGCAGATAACATCGTGCTTAACGCCCCTGTTGAGCAAATAGAATTTTTAGATGGCCATGTTTTAGTGCATGCTAAATCCGTCTATAAAGCTAGCCGGGTCGTCCTGGCTGTTCCTCCAAAATTGTGGGCCAATAGGATTAAGATTACCCCTTCCCTTCCAAACGACTTAATAAGAACAGCTCTAACTACACAGACTTGGATGGAAGAGTCTATAAAGGTCGCTTTGGTATACGAATCTCCCTTCTGGCGACTCAATCGGCACTCTGGTGCATTTTTTAGCAATGCTGGCCCCGTTACTGAGTTTTATGACCATTCCAACTCGGATGGGAGCAGATTTGCACTTTGCGGTTTCGTAAACCCTGACTTTGCGGAGCTTGCCGTTGCAGAAAGGAAAAGGCAGGTTGTCGATCAGATTACTAAAGTTTTCGGGAGCGAGGCGCGCGGCTTCCAGGAATATCTCGAAGTGGTCTGGAGAGATGAAGAACGCACGCATTCACGCAATATCGTTCAACTGATCCCTCACCAGAATAATGGGGACCCCATTTTCAGGAAAGCGTATTACGATGGCAAGCTGATATTATCATCTTCGGAAACCGCGGCGTCGTATCCGGGTTATATGGAGGGTGCTGTGGTTTCTGCGGGTTTTTCAGTAGAGACATTAAAGTTAAAAGAAGGGTTAAAATACGCGCCTTAGCCTTATTTTTGCACTCATAAAACATCGAGCAAAATGCAACAAGATCGCGCCGTTTTTGACCTGATCAATGCCGAGCTGGAGCGTCAGCGCCATGGCATCGAGCTGATCGCTTCTGAAAACTTTACCTCTGCTGCCGTAATGGAAGCCATGGGTAGCTGCCTGACCAACAAGTATGCCGAGGGTTATCCTGGAAAAAGGTACTACGGCGGTTGCGAAATCGTAGACCAGGTCGAGCAGCTGGCCATAGACAGACTCAAAGAACTTTTCGGTGCCGAATACGCCAACGTGCAGCCCCACTCTGGCGCACAGGCCAATGCAGCTGTTTTTCTCGCGCTGCTCAAGCCGGGTGATAAGACCTTGGGTTTTAGCCTGGCGCACGGTGGTCACCTGAGCCACGGCCACCCGGCCAATATTTCGGGCAAGTACTTCGACGCCCACTTCTACGGCGTAGAGCGCGAGACCGGGCGCATCGATATGGACAAGGTCGCCGAAAAGGCCCACGAAGTGCAGCCCCAGCTCATCATCTGCGGGGCGTCTGCCTATAGCCGCGACTGGGACTATGCCCGCTTCAGAGCCATCGCCGACGAGGTAGGTGCCGTTTTACTGGCAGACATTGCTCACCCAGCAGGGCTCATCGCTGCGGGCCTACTCAACGATCCGTTGCCGCACTGCCATATTGTGACCAGCACCACCCATAAGACCTTGCGCGGCCCACGTGGCGGCATCATCATGATGGGCAAAGACTTCGACAATCCCTGGGGGCGCACGACCAAGAAAGGCACCGTCATTAAGATGAGTCGCATCCTCAACTCAGCAGTATTTCCCGGCACCCAGGGCGGGCCGCTGGAGCATGTGATCGCGGCTAAGGCCGTGGCCTTCGGCGAGTGCTTACGGCCGAGCTGGAAAGAATACGGCCGCCAGGTCATCGCCAATGCGCAGGCCATGGCGCAAGCTTTCGTAGAGCGCGGCTACCAGATCATCAGCGGGGGTACCGACAACCACTCTATGCTCATCGACCTGAGCAACAAGAACATCAGCGGTAGAGATGCCGAAACCGCCCTCGGTCGTGCCGAGATCACCATCAACAAAAACATGGTGCCCTTCGACCAAAAGTCGGCCGTGGTCACCAGCGGTATCCGCATCGGTACAGCGGCGGTCACTACGCGCGGTTTCAAAGAAGACGACTGCCGGCGCACCGTAGCCTGGATCGACGCCATCGTCAATGATCACGAAAACGAGCAGTTGGCTGCCCAGATCCGAGAAGAAATTCGAGATTACATGGTCGGTTTTCCCCTATATGCCGAGGCTGGTGCCCTGAGCTAACCAATGGCTAAATTTGTCAAACCGAATTTGATCGTGGCCATTTGTCTTCTTTATTTGTACTTCCGCAGGTCGGAACGTCGTTATCTTGGCTGAATGTATGCTGATGCTGGCGCGATCAGACTTTTTTTAAGCCATCCTTCGCACTCATGTATATCCCAAAAAGCTTTATCGCTCCCATGAATATAGCTCTACCAAACGGTACCCTCCGCTTTTCCCTTTTGCTGTTGGCTGGTCTGCTCGGTTTTCCATTGGCCGCTCAGCAGCACATGCAGTACATCCCTGTATCACCCGACGAGGTGAGCTATCAGGGTCGCGTACCATGCAACAACAATGCGGGTGATATTGCCAA
Source organism: Bacteroidota bacterium (assembly GCA_039025055.1). Taxonomy (GTDB): domain Bacteria; phylum Bacteroidota; class Bacteroidia; order Chitinophagales; family Saprospiraceae; genus Neolewinella. The sequence goes on from JBCCPC010000058.1 coordinate 17,375, forward strand.
CTTCGGTCCCTTCATCGGAGAATCCAATGATGCGGTGCCCGACACCATCTACCTCTGTTTTGGCGACAGCGTATTTGTTAACCACGACGAAATATCTGTTAATCTTTCAGGTGATCCGGTACCCAATACACCAGCAGGAATAGGCTACGCCCTCTACGAATGCGAGCCTACCATCGTGGGGCCAGACCGAGCTACCATTGCTACCGATCCCTGCGCTGGCCTGGTTGGAGACGATCCCCCTTCATTGGGCTTTTATATCGATGCAGGCGAAGATCTTTCCGGCGACAGCTGGTTTTGGAATCTGGGTCAGGTGCAAGCTTTCTTCACCACCAACGGAAACCCACCCGAACCTCAGATCATCTGGTTCGCGCCCATCACTTATGATCTTCGCGATATGGATACCGACTTGGCCAGCTACGAGCGCGAAGACAACGACCCCAACAATCCCGCAGGTCCCTGCGTAGACGTTTCCATCGATCAAGCGTTTGCCGTGGCCTACCTCAACCAAGTCACCATCACCGATGTGCAAGGCTCCAGCTGCGAGGGTAGCTTCCGCGTACAAGGCGGCCTGCCGGAACTAGAAGCCGGCGAAGAATACAACATCAACATCTTCCTGAGTACGAACCCCAGTATCACCGCTACGGTCACTTCAGGTCCTGCTACCCACGACGATGTCGTAACCTTCGAAATACCACAACCGGGTGATTACATCATCGAAGTAGAGGACGGTAAAAGCTGCCCGGCTAGCCAAGTGATTACCCTCAATAACTGCGATGCGGTAGTCTTTAATTTTCCATTCTTAAATGTGCTGCCCGGCGATAACTTCTGCGTGCCGGTTACGGTGGAGGGCTTCACCAATGTGTTTGGAATCCAGTATACGATGAACTACGACCCAGCGATTCTACAATTTACAGCTGTACAGGGGTATAACCCCAATATGCCTCCTGACTTTGGTCCCCTAGCTTTTTTTGCACCTCCCGATACGCCTGATGGACAAATACTGATTTTGTACTCCAGTGCTGTTCCAACGAATGTGCCCGACGGAGAAGCCTTATTTGAATTGTGCTTTACGGCCATAGGTAATTTGGGGCAGTGCAGTCCACTTGAATTCAATGATGATCCGGTAGTGACGATAATCGGCACATCCGATGGTACGGGGCCACCAGAGCCCTCCGCCTTCATTCAAAATGACGGTGAGGTTTGTATCTCTGCCGAACCCTTTTTCCTGGGCACAGCAGGCAGTCCCGTCAGTTGTTCCGATGCGGCAGATGGTTCGATTACTGCAACGGTATCTGGAGGTATCGGCCCCTACGATCTTTGCATCAAGCGCATCTCACCGCCACAGACGGCCTGCATCAACTCGGTCACTATCGATGGCGATGGAGCGATGACCACGTTTACCGGTTTGGCCCCCGGCGAGTACTGCATACAATCAGAGGATAGCAATAACAATATCGTCAGGGATACGATAGAGCTGGTCTCTCCTCCCTTCCTGGGCGTAAGTGTAGTCGGTGAAGGGCCTTTCTGCTTCGGGGAAGCCAACGGATCGATCAGAGCCATACTCACACTCGATAATGTAGAAGTGATCGATCCTGTAAGCCAAGGATATGTGTTTAGCTGGAATTTAAATACAGCAAATACAGACATCCTGACAGGGCTCGAGGCAGGCGGTTTCTACTCGGTTACAGTTACCTCACCTAATGAATGTATGAGCATGGGTAGCGGCCAGCTCAGTGGTGCTAGCCAGCTCTTCGTAGAACCCATGACCGACGCCGATGCTACGACCAATGCGACCTGCTTCGGTGCCATGGATGGAGATATCACTGTTTCTGCCAGCGGGGGTACGTCTTTCCCGAATAGTGAGTACCAATTTGACTGGCTGGAGCCCGATCTACCACCCGTGTTGAGTACTGATGCTACGGTCTCCAATCTAAATCCCGGAGCGTATACGGTGGTGGTCACAGACTTTAATGGCTGTACAGATACCGCCACCTACAACATCATTCCAGACAAGATACTTTCGATCAATGCGATCGTAGATAGCGTAACCTGTTTTGCCGATCAGGACGGAGGCATATTCGCTACCGGAGCAACCGATTTCAATATTCCATCGGGTATGCCCGACCTGCCCTATACCTTCCAATGGAACGGGCTGACTTCCGACGATACGAATACTACTACGGAGGTGGGCAACCTAGGTCCAGGACTTTACTTCCTGACAATGACAGACAATGCGGGCTGCGAGGTCGTAGATTCCTTTGAAGTCTTCGAGCCAGAGCTACTAGCGATCGACCTGGTCGAAGTCACCAACGAGACCTGTACGACCGGAAACGACGGTCAGGCTATATTGACCATTTCCGGTGGTGTGCAGCCGTACACCTACGCCTGGTCGCACGACCCTATGCTGACCGATAGCATAGCAGACAGCCTGTCGGCAGGTAACTATTCGGTAATTGTAACCGATGTCAATGGCTGTACTACTGATCGAGATTATATCGTGAGTGCACCCACGCCTCCGTCCATCACTAGCTTTCCGGATGACTTCGTGAGTTGCCCCGATGCTACCGATGGCATGCTTTCGCTGACGGCTACGCCAGGAGCTGCCCCCATAAATCTCTATCAGTGGTTTGACGAAACGGATGTTCTGATTGCTTCGGGCGTAAATGTCACGAGCAGGAATAATTTGAGCCCAGGTACTTACTACGTGATCGTTTCTGATGAGGGGAGCTGCGCTACGGTAGATACGGCTGTCGTTGCCAGTCCGGGCTTTGTGTTTATGGACTCTGTACAGATCGTACAACCGACCTGCCCGGGCGAGAGTACGGGTAGCATCACCATCTTTCCCAACGGTGGTACTGCGCCATATGAGTTCAACTGGTCGACCGATCCGTTTACGCCGACTACGATCAACCCACTACCCAATCTCTCAGCCGATACCTATTTCGTTACGGTCACCGATGCTAACGACTGCCCGTCCTTAGTTGATACGATAGTGGTAGAAGACCCGCCTGCTATAGTAGGCTTCTTTACCGATCTATCGCCGACCAGCTGTCCGGGTGACCAGACGTGTGATGGTAGTGCGACCATTTCTGTTCAGTTTAGTGACGGCTCGGGGGGAATCTTCGATTTCGAGTGGTTCAACAGCGAAACAACCATGGGGGCATCGACTTCGACTATTACCGACCTGTGCCCGCAACCTATATCCGTAGAGATTACCGATGGTATCTGCTCTGTTATAGTAGAAGACTCTATCACGGCACCAGAGCAGATCAGTGTAAATGTAGTGACCGAGCCTGTGAGCTGCTTCGGTGATGAAGACGGTGAGGCCACCCTCACGGCTATGGGTGGCACAGGTCCGTACACCTATCAGTGGGTCGAGATTAATGCGACTGGCCCTATGCAAACTGGTCTCGATGCCGCTACAAATACGGTTGTGGTTCGAGACGATAATGGCTGCTCCTTTCAGCAGATCGTAGTCATAGACGAGCCCGATGAATTGGTGCTGGATATCGATCCGGGTTTGACCACACCTACAGTTGTTTGCGCAGGTGATGCCAATGGCATCATCAGTGTTTTCGTATCGAGCAGCAATAGTAATCCGTTACTACCTGCGCCCTATACCTGGAGCGGTGGTGTGGCCAATGCAAATGAAAGTGTGGCTACCGGGCTGGCACCTGGCACCTATACCGTGTCAGTAGAAGACGTGCAGGGCTGTACAGATGATGTCAGCTTCACTATAGGCGAGCCGCCAGCCATCACCTTTAGTGTTTTACCGATCGAGGAGCCGCTCTGTTTTGGCCAGACGACTTTAGTACTGATCGATACGGCTTTTGGTGGCAGTAGTACAGGATTCAATGACTTCACTTTCTCGGTTAATAATAACGGCTTCCAGATACCGGTGAGCCAGCCGGGGAGCACCTTTGCCGGTCAGACGATAGTCACCGTCTTCGATACGGTGGGCTGCACGGCCAGCGATACCTTCAGCGTCAATCAGCCGCCGGAGATTACCGTCAGCTTGCCTGCCGTAGATACCGTTGAACTGGGTGACAGCCTAACCGTGCTTAACCCCATCATCAGCCCGGCTGGAGACATCTACGAATACTTCTGGTCGCCCGCCGAGTTCTTGAGTAGCGACTCGGTACGCAATCCGACGATCTTCCCATTAGACAGCAGGCTCTATACCTTGGAAGTCACCAATGCCAACGGCTGCCAAGCCTTCGGGGAGATCTTCATCGAAGTCGACGCCAATAGAAATGTATACATACCGAATGCCTTTACCCCCAATCGAGATGGGCGAAACGAAGACTTCAGGATATATGCCTGCCAGGGTGTTTCAAATATCAACCGAGTTCAAATATTCGACCGCTGGGGCGGGCTCATGTACGACGAAGAAAACCTGGATCCCAATTGCTTAGATGGTATTCGCACCTGGGACGGCACCAAAAACGGAAGGCCGCTCAATCCGAATGTGTTTGTTTATATGGTGGAGGTCGAGTTCTTAGATGGAGCTGTGCTACTTTACAGAGGGGATTTGACCTTGCTCCGGTAGTATGAAGATGTCGGCGAAAAATTCCGAAGAGATTTTTCGCCGACATCTTTATCTTTTTAGGATGCCGAGATCAAACACAAAGCCCGGTAGTACGTCCTCACCGTCGATCTCTTGATCAAACCCACGATAGGTTTGCTGCGAGCCATCTTGCCGGTATACGTGGACCTCTTCGACCTGTGGAAGTACTAACCAAGCAAGCCGTACGCCGTTAGCTATCCATCGGTATCGCATTTTGGCATCTAGTACGCTTGTGCTATCGGATTTGGATTTTACCTCGACGACAAAGTCAGGTACGACTTCGGTAAAGTGATCGAATTCTTCGTCAGGGATATTTTCGAGGCGCTCATTGCTTATCCATGCGGCATCCGGTGATCGAATTGAGCCATCTGGCAGTGTAAAACCTGTAGATGAAGAATAGGCTTCACCTCCACCTTCATTTCTGGCCCATATGGTTAAATCTGCGATGAAGTCGCTCTCGTGATTGCCTGAGCGTAAAGTGACAGGAGTCATAATAGTAGTTGTACCATCTGGCTCTCGTTCTATTACCAACTCTGGATTTTCAGCGCAAAAAGCTTCGAAGGCGTCGCGCTCCATATGAGTAGGGACGCGAAGACTTATTTCATCTCCTGGAAATTTTACTTGTAATGACATATCGAGTCATTTGGCGATTAAGAATTGCGTAAGGGAAGGCTCGAAGAGCAAAGAACAACTAATTGCCTGTGTAGGCGTATGCTAAAGATACACACTTTTTATGATTGAAGTTTTTCAAGACAACCCGCTACTTCTGCTATTCGCCGTCATTGCCATAGGCTATGGTGTGGGTGAAATTCGCATTCGTGGGTTCAAGCTGGGCGTGGCAGCCGTGCTGTTTGTCGGGCTCGGTTTTGGGGCGATAGACACTGGCTTTTCGGTGCCGCAGCTGGTGATTTTTCTTGGGCTGACCATCTTCGTATATACGGTCGGACTGAGTAGTGCGCCTGCCTTTTTTGCGAGTTTTCAGCAGGGTAGCAATCGTGATCTGTACTTTATAGTCGGCACTTTGATCTTGTCGGCTTTGCTGACGTGGGCTTTTCACTGGGCTTTTGGCTTCGATGCGGCGACTACCGGCGGGCTACTTGCTGGGGCGAGTACGAACACCCCTGCTCTGGCCGGCCTGCTAGATGTGATCGAAAAGACGGCTGGCCAGAATGAATTGACGGAAATGAGCCAGCGGGCGGTAGTTGGGTACTCGCTATCCTATCCGATGGGCGTGCTGGGTGTGATGCTGGGCATCGGCTGGTTGCAAAAGTTGATGCGCGTCAGCTACCAGAAAGAGGCAGAAACCTTGAGCCAGCAATACCCACTCGGGCAGAAGCTGAATAGCCACACGCTAGTCATTGAAAACCGGGAGGTAGTCGGCAAGAACTTACGCCAGCTCAAGCAGGAGCTGGGTTCTAATATCGTATTCGGCCGCATCAAGCGTGGAGATAAAGTGCAATTGTCAAGTTGGGAGATGGAGTTGCAGTTGGGTGATGAAATGGTGGTGATCGGTGCGGAGAGACAGTTGGTCAAAGCGAGGGAGCTACTCGGGCCCTTGGCCGAAAAGGAGCTTTCCTATGATAGATCGGTCTACGATGTGCGGCGTTTATTTGTCTCTAATCCGGAGGTGGCTGGTAAGACTATAGCCTCTCTCAATCTAGAGCAGCACTTTTCGGTTTTGATCAGTCGGGTGCAACGGGGTGATATGGACCTACTGGCCGGAGGTGATACCGTACTGGAGCTGGGTGATCGTGTACTATTGGTTGCCAGAAGGGAGGACTTACCCGACTTGTTTAAAGTATTCGGCAATAGCTACGAATCGCTTAGCCGCATCAATTTGCTCAGCTTTGGATTGGGAATCACACTCGGTCTGTTACTTGGCTTGATGACCATCAGTCTGCCGGGTGGCTATTCGTTTAGCTTGGGTTATGCAGGTGGGCCGTTGATTGTGGCTTTGGTTTTGGGGGCACTCCGGCGCACGGGGCCAATTGTATGGACGCTTCCCTACGGGGCTAACCTCACGCTTCGTCAGCTGGGACTCATTCTTTTATTGGCGGGTATCGGCATACGTTCGGGGCAGACGTTCTTTCAGACGCTGGCCACCGATCTGGGCTGGAAGCTCTTTTTAGCGAGCACGGTCATTACCATCGTTACAACGGTTTTTACGCTGGTTGTTGGCCTTCGGCTGGTAGGTATTCCGTTTTCGTTCTTGACAGGAATGGTGAGCAGCCAGCCAGCCGTACTCGACTTTGCCATCGAGCGATCGGGCAATAATTATCCACTGATCGGCTACACGCGTATGCTGCCGGTGGCCCTGATCGGAAAGATATTGCTGGTACAGGTGATGTATAGTCTTTTGGTATAGGGTATAGGGTACTGGGTAAGAATAGTCATACACTAAATACCCTGTACCTTTTACTTTGTACCAGATTTTCCCATCACCACAATCACCAACTCCCCCTTCACCTTAGCCCGGTTTTGATAGTCTTCTTGGAGTTCTTGGAGGGTAGCCGTTTTGATCTCTTCGTGCAGCTTGCTGATCTCTCTGGCTACACAGGCCATGCGGTCGGGGCCACAGTGTTCGATGAGCTGGCCGAGACATTTGATCAGTCGGTGGGGGCTTTCGTAGAGGATGAAAGTATTGGGCAGCTCGGCCAGAGATTTGAGGCGGGTTTGGCGGCCCTTTTTGTGGGGCAGGAAACCCTCGAAGTGGAAGCGATCTGACGGCAAGCCAGAGGCGGCCAGCGCAGGTACGAATGCTGTAGGGCCGGGCAGGCAACTGACGGGTATATCGGCTTGGTGGCAAGCGCGTACGAGCAAGAAACCGGGGTCGCTGATGCCCGGTGTGCCTGCATCGGTGATGAGGGCGTAATCGGCACCGGCTTGCATGGCCGCTGTTAGTTCCTCTACGATGGCGTGCTCGTTGTGGGTATGGAATGCGCGCAATGGCGTCTCAATACCGTAGTGCTTAAGCAGGGGGCGGCTGGTGCGGGTGTCTTCGGCCAGCACCAGATCGACTTCGGAGAGGATGCGTTTAGCCCGCTCGGTCATGTCTTCCCGATTACCGATAGGTGTGGGCACAAGGTAGAGCATGGCCGATTTCTAGAGTTCTTCGAGCACGAAGTCGTAGGTCTCCATGATCTCGTTGGCGAGCAGCTTTTTGCAGGCCAGGTCGACTTGATCATGGGCTTGGTCTTCGCTTTCGGCTTCCAGCTTCATGGTGACGTGCTTGCCGATGCGGACGTCTTCTACGCCCTTCACATCGATGAGTGGTAGATTCTTGACAACGACTTTCCCCTGTGGGTCGAGTAGCTCGGCATGGGGCATAATATTGATGTGGGCCAGAAAGGTCATGGTTTGGTTTTTCGACCTATCGCTCTGCCCAAATTGAGCAGCACGTATAGTAAAATGATGAAGGGCAGCGCAGACAGACCGATCACGATCAGGCCAACTATTGCCACAGCTGCAAAGATAAAACGCATCTCATTGCCTGACCAGCCCATCTGCTGCAACTTGAAACTGAACATGGGCAGTTCTGCAATTTGGATATAGCTCATCCCGATGATGATAGGTATTAGCAGGCCAGGTTGTAGTACGTATTCAGCTAGGCCCCAGGTATCGTGTTTAGCTATCCATAGCAAGCCTACGGCAAATAGCATACTAGAGGGCGTAGCCAGGCCAATGAAGCCCGATGTTTGTCGCTCGTCTATGTTGAATTTACCCAGCCGTATGGCGGCAAATAGCGTGACTGAAAACCCGAATAGAGATAGCTCATCGAAGCCGGAGCTTTCGGCTGTGGGCAGAACTTCCGACCTGCGGAAGTACAAAAGATGATAATAGATTAAGCCCGGGAGGAACCCGAATGAAACCATATCGGCCAGACTGTCGAGTTCTTTGCCGAGCGGATTGCTCACACCCAGTGCACGGGCCACCATGCCATCCAGGAAGTCTGCGCCCAGGGCCGCAATGAGTAGAATACAAGCAAACGCCCATTCGCTGTTGAATAACATAACGGCCGCCACGCACCCTAAAAACAGGTTGAGCAGTGTAATCAGATTGGGCAGCCAGGCTTTCACGGCCTCAAAAGTAGTTGCCAGAAGACGATTTTGATTGAATTTGTGTGATTTATGCGTATGCCGACCAACAGCAGCCACCTTAAAAGCTATCTTATTGTTAAAGAGTATGAGTGAAAGCTATAATTTGACGTTTGTTAACATAAGCTCGTCTACTTTATATGATTTAACCAATTTACCCCTTGATTATGCGCGTTAAAATCCTACTTCTCTTTTTTATTTCCAGTTCGATTTTTGCTCATAGGCTAGCTGCTCAAGTACCAGCTAATGACGAGTGTGTAGACGCTATAAATCTAGATGCACTCATAGACGATCTCGAATGGTGCTCTGAGCCAGAATCTTTTGAGAACATACAGGCTACTGCTTCATTCACTGACTATCCGGCCTGTATTACCGATGAGGCCGCCATTAGAGATGTCTGGTTTTCATTTACGGCCCAGACTACTGATTTCAGTATTACGGTGAATGGCTCTGTATCACCATTGCCGCTGGGTACTATGCAGACGCCTCAGTTCGTGATCTATGGGGGTGAGTGCGACGACCTTACAGCCCTGGCCTGCCGAAGTGCGAGTATTGGAGATAATTTTGCCACGGGCATTTACAACAACTTTGAGGTCGGTGAGACTTATTACATCAATGTAAGTGCACGGATCGGGCGGCAGGGTACTTTTCAAATTTGCCTTAATCAATTCAGTGCTGTACCAGAGCCCAGTGGCGATTGCGAAACGGGCGTTATTCTCTGCGATAAAAGCAGCTTTTCAGTACCATTTCTATCAGGCAATGGCTCTATTCAAGACCCGCTGGGTGAGGTGCTATGTAATATTGCCAATTGCGGGGGCGTCGGCAACTTCGGCGAGGCTAATTCAGCCTGGTATAAGTGGACTTGCCGCGATGCGGGTAGTTTGACTTTCGCCATCGACCCACTATCGGGCAATGCGCGTGAAGACCTTGATTTTCTGCTTTATGAGCTGCCAAGCGGCCTGGATGAATGCTCGGATAAAATCAACATCCGGTGCATGCTTTCGGGTGAAACCCAAGGCAATACCTTGCAGCAGAATCTCCCCTGCTTGGGCGAGACCGGCCTGAGCGAAAACGATAACGACGACCGTGAGGAATGCGGTTGCGATGAAGGCAACAACAATTTCGTGCAGTCGATAGATATGGTGGCGGGTAGAAGCTATGCCCTGCTCATTATGAACTTCTCGGCCACGGGTGATGGCTTCAGCATCAGCTTCGGCGGTACAGGTACCTTCGAGGGGCCGGAAGCCAACTTTACGCGCGACCTTGGTACGGCTTGCATAGGCGAGACCGTCACCTTCACCGATGCCTCGACCTCTCTCGACCCCATCGATAACTGGAGCTGGAATTTTGGAGGTACGGCTACACCTAATACGGTCTCTGGTCCAGGCCCACACGAGGTATCTTTCGACCGGCCCGGCAATGTGAGCGTACTCCTGGAGGTGGAAAGCAGTCGCGGCTGTTTGGTTACAACCATCCAAAGCAACCTGGAAATCGTATGCTGCGACGATCACTTCGATGTGGATGCGCAAGTGAGCGAGCTTACCTGCCCCAATGATTTGACCGGTGCAATCGATCTGAGTGCTTCCTCTGGCTACGACCCGCTGGAGTATGAGTGGAGCAACGGAGAGACTAGCGAAGATCTGAGTGGTCTCGGCCTGGGCGAGTACACCGTCGAAATTACGGACGAGGCCACCTGCGTGACCGAGCGGACTTTTCTCATCGAAGGGCCGCCCACCTTCACCTTCGATACCAGCATCGTAATGCCTACCTGCGATGGCGGTATGGATGGCGAGTTGACCTTTACCTTGGGCGGGGGTACCCCTGACTACGAATACAGCTTCAACAACGGTCCGTTTGGTGCTGATAATACCGTAACTGATCTGCCGGTCAGTACGGTCAATGTGCGCGCCCGCGATGCCAATGGCTGCATTATAGAGCAAGATATTTTTGTCAATGAGCTAGTACTGGTGCTAGACCCCGGCCTGGTTATGCTAACCGAGCCCATTTGCCGAGACGATGCTAATGGCGAGATCACACTGGGCGTCAACAATGGTCTAGGGCCTTACGAGTACGATTTCGGCAGCGGGTTTCAGAGCAGCCCCACACAGGGCGGTATACCTTCTGGTATTTACGATGTCGTAGTGCGCGACGCCAACCGATGCCTGGGTAACTTTACCTTCGAGCTACCCAACCCACCTCTGCTCGAAGTGAGCTTGGCCGTGGACGATATTTCCTGCTTCGGCGCAGGAGATGGCAGCGTAGTCGGCACCGTCACTGGGGGGCGGCCCGACTACAATTTGCTTTGGTCGAATAGCAACACGGGCGGTACGATTCAAAATCTCGGCCCGGGTAGCTACACCTTGAATGTAATAGACGATAATGGATGTGAAGTGCGTGCCGAGGCCGAGGTGATCGAGCCAGGTGAAATCTTCGGCCAGCTTATAGAGGTGATAGACAATCTCTGCTTTGGGGAGGCTGGTGGGAGTGCATTAATGGACGTGGAGGGCGGTACAGCTCCTTTTACCTTCAGCTCCGATGGCATCAATTTCAGTGCTGACCCGCTACTCACCAACCTAGAGGCTGGAGATTATAACCTGATCGTGCGTGATGCCGAGGGTTGTACGGACACGGTCTCGGCTACGATCGATCAGCCCGATGAGTTTATTGTCAATGCACCAGAATTGGTTACCATCGATCTGGGCTTTGACACCATCGTAAATGTGCAGAGCAACTACCAGCCCGTCAGCTTCGTCTGGAATCCGGATGCCGATATCGATTGCCTACGCCCCGATTGTAGTCGAGTGCTGGTCTCGCCTCCCAACGGACTGACCTATATCGTGACGGGCATCAACGAAGCGGGCTGCGAGGCTTTTGCCGAGGTGCGTGTCGTTGTCATCAAGAACAGGCCGGTTTACATTCCCAATGTCTTCTCGCCTAATGGCGATGGGCGCAATGATGGCTTCACGGTCTTTACCGGCCCGGCTGCGCTAGAGGTCGATCAGCTGCGCATATTCGACCGCTGGGGCGCGCTCATTTATGAGTCTGATGCACCCTTCCCTCCCAACGAACCCAGCCTGGGTTGGAACGGACTTGCCAATGGCAGACCGGTAAATAGTGCAGTATTCGTATATCAGGTCGACCTCCGTTTCTTGGATGGGGAGATTGTGACGTATGCGGGTGATGTGACGGTGATGAGGTGAAATAAAACGTACCTTGCTGTTATGAAGCGACTCACGTTGAATCGACTTTGCCAAGCTGCCAAGAAATTTAGTGCTCAAGAGTCGGAAGCCTCACACCCATCATTATTTGGAGTAACTGACGGAAAGGCTATCGGCACCTACATTGAGCATAGGTTCCAGTCTTTCCTTGCTGATCAGTTCATATACGAACGAGGATCGTCTGCAAAGGGTATCGATCTACCAGGATCAGATATAAATACCGATATAAAGGTTACTTCTGCAAGACAACCTCAATCGTCATGCCCTTATAGAGATAGCAAACAAAAGATATATGGTCTTGGCTACAATTTACTGATCTTTGTCTATGAAATGACTGACGCTCCAGCAGATCAGAATTGCTTGCTCAAGATTACTGACTGCACTTTTTTAGATAGCTCCAGAACAGCAGATTATACGACTACATACAGGTTGATAGAAATGCTTAAAGATGGTGCCAACCGAGAAGATATACTAGCCTATCTTATCGATAAGAATGTCCCCGGTGACGATATAACGTTGAATCAGTTAGCGAATATGATTCTAAACAAAACTCCCTTGCAGGGGTACTTGACTATTTCAAATGCTTTGCAGTGGAGACTTCAGTACGCCAGAGTAGTCAACTTAAAAGATGATGTAAGCGGAATAAAAAGATTGGTGTAATGCAGGCAAACGAAAATTTTGATAGCACCTGGCTAGAAGTTGAAATTCCAAAATCAGTAATTGAATTTGCAAAAAACAGCTTTGAAAACGAATCATGGACTTCGGCTAATTCAACTATAAGCTCTAAATATGGAGTTGTAGGTTTTTTTACATCTGATTTTGACTACAAATCCTTTATTCACTACATAAATAACGAAAATACAATTGAGTCATCTAGAAACAAAAGAGAATATGGCGACTACCAAACCAAAAGTCAATTAACCAACAAGATAGTCAAGTCAATCAGTAAAAAGTTCACTCCTAATTTCATATTGGAACCTAGCTGTGGAAAAGGTAATTTTATAACTTCTGCGTTAGAATACTTTAATGGGAGTTGTAAGATTATCGGTGTAGAAATTTATCTACCTTATGTTAAAGAATGCAAGTGCAATGCTCTGGCAGCTCAAATCAAAAGTACCAGAAGAGGCGTAGATATACACATAATACATGCAAGTATTTTTGACTTCGACATAAGAGAATATACTGAAGGTTTACGCGATTTGAAACCTCTGGTAATAGGTAACCCGCCATGGGTTATGAACTCTGATCTTTCATCTATCGACTCTAGGAATTTGCCTTTTAAAAAGAACATTGGTCTTAAAGGTCTTGATGCTATTACCGGAAAGTCTAATTTTGATATTGCTGAATATATTGCATTAGGACTAATTGAGAAATTCCACAAGCATAAAGGATATTTTGCCCTATTGATAAAAACTAGTGTGTCTAGGAATATTATGCGCAAGCAGAAAGAAAGGTGCTTTAAAACTGACCAGATCAAACAAGAAAATATAGACTCTAAAAAAGAGTTCAATGTTTCTGTTTGTTCGGCACTTTTTTCGTGCCGTCTGGGTTATGAATCTCAAAAAAAGTGCAGAGTTGTTGATTTTTACACAAAAGAAGAAGAGAATACTTTTGGATGGGTGAAAAATAAATTTGTCTATGATATAGAAAAATATAAACATTATAGATCTGTGGATTCTAAATCTCCTTTTGTGTGGAGGCAAGGCATCAAACATGATGCCTCAAAAATTATGGAGCTAGAAAA
>JBCCPC010000059.1:0-30863 GCA_039025055.1 Bacteroidota bacterium
CTCCCCCCTCGGGGGAGCTAGAGGGGGACAAATCCTCGGGGGAGCTAGAGGGGGACAAATCCTCGGGGGAGCTAGAGGGGGACAAATCCTCGGGGGAGCTAGAGGGGGACAAATCCTCGGGGGAGCTAGAGGGGGACAAATCCTCGGGGGAGCTAGAGGGAGACAAATCCTCGGGGAGGCTAGGTGGGGATATTCCAGGATTCCTCCTTGTCATCTGGGCGGTCACCATTTCTCTAGCGCAAATCTATATGGCTAAGCACTGGCCCACTGATATATTGGGCGGTTGGCTAGTTGGCGCAATCGCAGCGTGGGTAATACTTTTAATTTACAAGAGATGGATTCTACCCAAACTGGACTAATGTAAATCAGTTTAATCCGTCCAATCCGTTTACAATTTCCAAGTCCTATTGGCAAACAAAAGCTAGCTCGAAGTATCGTACTAAGCAAAAACATACCACCCCGCCCTAGTTTCATCCCTCCTTTGCAAATGAAATCTCAAAGACACTCTACCTTGCGCCCATGTCCACCATCGAATCTCTCCTCAGCCGAATGACGCTGGCCGAAAAAGCCGGCCAAATGACCCAGGTCACCATCGATATGATCAGCAAGGGCAAGCCCTACAAGCTCGATGACCCGCTAACTATAGACCAAGACCGACTGCAAGACATACTTGCCGAAAAGGCCGTTGGCTCCATGCTCAATGTCGGCACCCGCGCGCATAGTAAAGAAAGATGGAAAGACATCATAGCGCAGGTGCAGACCACCGCCGCCCAATCGCGCCTCGGTATACCCATCTTGTACGGCATAGACACCATCCACGGAGCGAATTACATACAAGACACCCACCTCTTCCCACAACAACTAGGGCTAGCCGCCGGAGCCAATCCCGAACTCGTAGAGCAGCTCTTTACCATAGCAGCCGAAGAAACCCTCGAAGTCGGTATCCCCTGGTTGTTCTCGCCGGTAGCTGATGTGGGTCGCCACCCGGCCTGGCCCAGATTGTGGGAAGGATTTGGGGAAGACCCCTACCTGGCCGGTGAGCTGGTGGCCGCTGCCGTACGGGGCATCGAAAAGACCGGGGCCGTGAGTTGCCTCAAGCACTACCTCGCCTACGGAGCCGCCCGCTCTGGCAAGGACCGCACACCGGCCTACCTGCACGAGCGACAGGTGCGGCAAACCCACCTCCCGCCATTCGTAGCTGGGCTCAGAGCCGGAGCCAGAACCATCATGGTCAACTCGGCAGAGCTGAATGGCATTCCGCTGCACGCCGATCCGTTTTGGTTGGACCGCGTCTTGCGACAAGAGCTGGGCTTCGAGGGCGTAATTGTAACCGATTGGGAAGACATACGTTACCTCTTTCTCTTCCACAAGGTGGCCAAAGACTACCGCGAAGCCGTCAAAATGTCCATCCTGGCCGGGGTCGACATGAGTATGACGCCCCTGGATATTGACTTCACCGACCTCCTCGTCGACCTGGTCGAGACCGGCGAAATCAGCGAAGCGCGCATCGACCAATCGGTCAGGCGGATACTCCGTTTAAAAGAAGAATTAGGACTATTCGAGCAGCCTATTCCACGTCTACAAACCGAGATGATTCCAAGCGCAAATCGAGCCGACCTTTGCCAGCAGGCTGCCGAAGAATCCGTCGTACTCCTGCGCAACGAAAACAGCACCCTCCCCCTATCCAAAGACAGCCGTATCCTCGTTTGCGGACCAGCGGCCACGACCCTGCGCAGCCTCCACGGCGGGTGGACTTACACCTGGCAAGGCGAGCGCACCGACGAACTCGCCCCTAAAGATGAACCTAACCTACTAGAAGCATTGGTGCAAGAATTTGGCCAAGGGCAGGTCGGTCACCTCCCCGGCTGCGATTTTAATGACCTGCTGGATTTAAATGGCTTCGAAAAAGCGGCCGCTAAATCCAACGCGATCGTCTTAGCCCTGGGAGAAGCCAGCTATACCGAGTTTCTCGGCAATATAGACGACCTCTACCTCCCCGCTGCACAAGAGCAACTCGCCCTGGCCTGCCTGGCTACCGGCAAGCCTGTCATACTGGTATTGTTGGGTGGCAGGCCGCGCCTCATCAGCCGGTTTGAGGAAGGTATCTCAGCGGTACTCACTGCTTGCTACCCCGGTCGAGCAGGTGGGCGAGCATTGGCGGGTGCCATCAGCGGGCGCGTACAGCCCAGCGGCAAACTCCCCATCACCTACCCCCGCTACCCCAACGCCCTGCTTACCTACGACCACAAGATCACCGAAAATCGAGAGCTACAAGGACTGGCTGGTGAGTTCAATCCGCAATTCGAGTTCGGTAGCGGGCTGACCTATACCCAGGCCGTACAGTATAAAAACCTGCAAGTCAAGCTGGATGACGATAGCCTTGATGTGCAAGTTTCTGTAGAGCTATACAACCCCAATCAGCAAGCAGTATCCCATATCGTTCAGCTCTTCCTACGCGATCATGTGGCTACCGTTACGCCGCCGAATAAGCGGTTGGTGCGGTTCCGCAGGCTAAGCTTAAAAGCAGGGGAAACTCAGCAGGTGCACTTCAGCTTGCAGCAGGCAGATTTTGAGTTTGTTGGGATAGATTGTATAGCGTGCTTTGAGGAAGGAGCGTTTTCCGTTTTATGTGAAAATCTAGAAATTGATTTTTATTTGAACGCTGCGATACGCATCGGATGAGGCACTCAAACAGACTGCGCTTCGCTTGCCTGTTTTTCGCGCACACATCCGATGAGATCGCTAGCTGGCGGAGGTCATCGGAGGCATCTTTTGGCGAACGTTTTGTTCGCTAAAAGTTCCTCCGATGTCTCGGAGACAGCGAAGGAGGTTTTCTTTCTATCTAATCTGCAGCAGCTTCAAAGCCCCTCCATACAACTCCTCCAACTCGCGCTGCTCGAATTGCAGCTGCTCGATCTCTCCGATGGGATCGCTGACGTAAATGATAAAATTATCGATTGGGTCGGTGGTCAGGCAGGAGGTGCGAATAACTGTGACCGACTTTCCGGTGCGGGCATACCAGGCGCGAGCAGCTTCCCGGGCGGGACTGAAACGAGTGTAGCTGCCAATAACAATCAGGTACCGGTCGAGCAAATCGGGCTGGGTGTAGAGCGGTGTGCAATCATAGCCCAAATCAGATTGACCGAGCGCATTGAGCCGGTAGCTGTACAAGTCCGTGCCGCCCAAAATAAGCGACTCTTCCCGCAGGTCATTTAGGGGCGCATCGTCGATTGCAAGATCAGGGTCGGGAGCCAGACCTTCCCGGCGCATATGGAGCTCTTCCTCGATCTCATTTTGGTCGGGGCGCATCCGTCGCATCAGAAAGGTATCGACCTCCAACATATTGAGATCTTGCACAGACATAGCATCGGTAGGAGAAGCGAAATTGGTCTCCTTATCCTGTTCTAAATAGACCGCATATACTACGAGTAGCCCAAGTAAAAAACCGCCGATTGCCCACCACCTGAATCGATAAAAACGAGGTGCATCATCCGTATTTACGCGTATCTGAAACTTGCGACGAAGCTTGGAAGTTAGCTCTTTAGCTAGTACAATAGGGCCGTCTTTTTCAGCTGCAGCTTGTGCCGAAGAGAGGTTTTCTTTCTCTGTACCTGCCTGTGTGGCTTCGGCAGGCAGGCTTCCGCGGGTAGCGGGCCATGCATCAGGTGCGCTAGCCCCTACCTGCTGACCCAGTTGGTCGGTAGCAGACTCGGTCTTTTTGGTCAGGGGCTTCGGTACCAATGAGCTAGGTAGCGGAAGGGCCTTCGCTTTTTTAGAGGCCGACTTGGCCTGCTCGATCAATCGGGAGCTTTGCTGCTTGATACCGCCCAGCATCTTATTTTCGGGCACTTGGGTGACCCAACTCGGCAGCAGCTTACGGCGGCCCTTGAACATATCCATCCGGCTGGGCGCCATTTGCAACCTTACCGACCGATCGGCCTCGACGATGAGCATGCCCAGGCCGTAGCGGGTGCATTGGCGTTGTAGCTCCAGCATTTTCGGGTCGGTCGGCTCGGGATATAACTCGGCATCGAAAGCCACCCACTGATGATCGGCATAGAAGCGGCGAAACTGATTGACCGCATAGATATACCTGTAAGCCACTCGCCTGTGTGCGACCATAAAGTAGATCAGCAGCAACAGCAGGAAGGTGGTAAATAGACTGACCCGGCCAGCACGAGTCAAGAGATCCAGCGCAAATTCGGTACCTCCGACCTGCGGAAGTACTAAATAAAGAGCCGTAAAAATGACGGCGAATCCCAGCCCGTCTTGAAGTATAGCCAACCAATTAAACCGATAATCGAGCTCGCTGCGTCGCTTTAAATCGGTTGCCTCTACGGTGGCTATGAAGTTGGAACCGTCTTGCCGCTGGTAGGTGATGCGCGCATCGATGGTGATGCCGTTCTTGAAAACGTGCGGCTTGTCGAAGGTCTGCCCGCTGTACTCCGTCCAGTTTTGATCTTCCTCCCAGAGGGCCATTTCGTCCTCTGAATGGGCAGTACGATCTATGGGCTGTTTTCGGGCTTCGTCACGGTAATAGGTACGCAAAAAACCAATGGACAAGCGGCGGATGTCTTGCTCGCTGAGCGGGGATTCCGATGATTTGCGTACGGCTTTGCGCAAGGATGGCGTAATTTGTGCTGCAATATAAGCAGATGCGATTTCCTAAAACGACCCTCAACTGCGGTGGCCGCCTGCTCGACTTGAGCCGACCCCGCATTATGGGTATCATCAACCTGACGCCGGATAGCTTCTACGCGGCCAGCAGAAAGGCCGGTATAGACGAGAGCCTGGCCGAAGCCGAAAAGATGCTGGCTGAAGGTGCCGATATACTCGATCTAGGTGCCATGAGTAGCCGCCCAGGTGCCGAGCTGATCGGCACGAACGCAGAGCAAGACCGCCTGCTGCCCAGCCTGGAGGCCATCGTCAAAGCGCATCCCGAAGCCATCATCAGCGTCGATACGATCTATGCCGGTACCGCCAAAGCCGCCGTAGCTGCCGGTGCCTCCATAATCAACGACATCAGTGCCGGCACCCTCGACGAGCAGATGCTGACGACCATTCCTAGTCTGGGTGTTCCCTATGTGATGATGCACATGCGCGGCAAGCCAGCAGACATGCAGCAACAAACCGATTATGAAAATTTGCTGGTCGAAATCGTCGATTTTCTAGCCCCCCGCATCGAGCAGTTGACCCAAGACGGCCAGCACGATATCGTGATCGACCCCGGCTTCGGCTTCGGCAAGACCGTCGAGCAGAACTACGAGCTGCTCGATCGCCTCGGCGAGCTCAGGCTATTCGACCGCCCGATCTTAGCAGGCCTGAGCCGTAAATCGATGATCTGGCGGCCGCTGGGCATTAAACCCGAAAATGCGCTCAATGGCACTACTGCCCTAAATATGGCTGCGCTGGAGCGCGGGGCGTCGATCTTGCGGGTGCATGATGTGGCAGAGGCCAGGGAAGTGGTGGAGTTGTTTATTTATATGAAAAAATATAATTTTATTTCTTCCAACAAATGATTTTTTCAAAATCATTTGTTGGAAGAAATAAAAACTACTCCAATGGCAGAACCATCCAGACCTCCAAAAAAGGCCAACGGCCGCACCCAGATCATAGTCGCTTTAGTAGCTGCTATAGCCCTACTATTCGGCTATCAATACCTGACGGCAAGTCCCGGCAGCTGGCTCGCCCCACCGGCTGAATACTCGCTGAGGTACATGCCCGCCGAGTTCAAGGTGAAGATCAATCCAGAAGAAGCACTGGCCATATTACAAGACCCCCAAGCCTATCGCACCCAATTCAACGAGCTGGTCTACGATATCAATGTGGATATTTTAAGACATGTGGGCAATCGGCTGGGGCTGAACGACAGCCTCCAAGCAGAGGTTTTGCAGGAGTATGCCATCCAACACCCACAGATCGCACAGCTGTACTTCACCGACTTTATGCAGATGCGAGACACCTCAGATATGCTCTTCGATACCTGGTACGAAGAAGGGGGCAAGCGCATCACCCAGCTATTTGAAGAAGTAGCGGCCAATTATACCTGCTTTATGGTCAATAAGGTACTGGCGGCTGTCATACGTACCCGCGACGGCAATGTACTGGCCAGTGGCGACAATGTGCTTTCCCCCTGTGGTATCGCCATGGGAGAGGCGCTATCGCCCATGATGCGGCGCATGGAAGAACGGGCGGCCATTGAAGATTTTAGTCGAAGTAAGGGCATATTTCAAGAACGAGTCGAAAATGTGATCGGTGAATTGGCCACCATTGAAGTGACCGATAAAAAAGGCTTGAGTAAGAATCTTCAAACCAGTATCTGGGGCATCAATGTGTCTAGTAGCGATGTGGAGATCACGGCTATTTCCATTTTGAAGGTCGGCTTTCGCCTGACAGACTTCTTCGAGGTCAGCCTAGACTCCCGAAACCAGTTGGTAACGGTGACCTTGCCCGAACCCAGCGTTTTGAGCCACGAGGTTTTGCCCAAGATCGAAAAGCTAGACATCGGCTGGCTCCGCGAAGTAGAGAGTGTCAACATTAACGAGGGTATCAATAGCCTTCGATCTACCTTTCGCAATCAGGCCATCGAAAGTGGGGTCTACGGCCGCGCCAAAGAGCAGGCACGCAACCTGATGAATACCATGTTTACACCTGTTGTACGTACACTGGGCAGCGGGTATCGCATTCGCACCGATTTTCGCCAGAGTGCAGCCCAACCCACAGAATTGGTCTCTATTGAAGAGTAAATTTTAAAAGAGGTATTTACATTTGGGGAATGCTCAAAAGATTGAGTCGGCTTTTTAGTGTACGGCCAGAAGAATGGCCTTTGGTTCTTCTGTTGCAGGGGCAACTATTCCTGATTGTCTTCGTCCTGCTCATCGTCAAACCGATATCAGTTGCTCTATTTATAGACATATTCGGTGCTAAATCGTTGGCCAATATATTTATTGTCACTGCTTTTTTGGCGGCACTGCTGTCTCATTTTTTCGCTAAATACAGACAAAGCTTCGGGCCACTGCGGCTCAACCTGAGTTCTCTGGGCGGTTCTTTCATCAGCTTATTGCTTCTACTGGTCCTCAATCAGATACCCATGTTTAAAGAAACCGCAGTAGCCGGTCTTTATCTATGGATGGCCATCTATGGTTTACTGGCTGCTTCTCAGTTTTGGATGCTGGCGAATTATACCCTCGACAAATCTCAAGCTAAGCGGCTCTTCGGTTTTATCGGTGCCGGCGGAATACTGGGCGGAACTCTGGGCGGATATCTTACAAGCCTACTTAGCCCGATAATACCTACCGACTTTTTACTCCTTTTCGCAGGATGCCTTTTGCTGCCGGCTATGGTGATAACCATCCGAGTATGGAAAAAACACCTGAGGCCAGAAGAAAAAGCCCAATATATCTCTTCTAAACAGACAGCTAAAACACCCCAAAAAAATAGAGAAACTCGCGATGTAACGGCCTTGAAATTAGTCACACAGTCAAAATCTTTGCGTTTGATCTGCTCATTGATTTTGCTTGGTGTGATGGTTTCTAAGCTCGTAGAGTATCAATTCAGTGCCCTGGGTGCTAAGAGATATCCAGATCCGGATGAACTGGCTTCCTTCTTTGGCTTTTGGCTGTCTACTTTTAGCCTTATAGCGATCATACTTCAGCTATTGGTCACGAGTTGGGTGCTGCGCCTATTTAGCGTTTGGGGTGCACTACTCTTTCTGCCGCTAGGGATAGGTTTCGGCGCATTATTTATGCTAATAACACCTGGTTTGCCCGCTGCTCTTATCAGCCGTGGAGCAGACGGTAGCTTTAAGCAAAGCCTAAATCGGGCGGCATCGGAGTTGCTATTTATTCCGCTTTCTTCAGACCTCAAGCAGCGGGTCAAAACCTATATCGACGTCTTTATCGATAGTCTCGCTAGTGGGCTAGCTGGTATAATCTTGATCTTCCTCATCGAATACCTGGCCATTACCCCTTCTCAGATCAGCTGGGTTATTTTAGTTTTGGTCGTTATATGGATAGTATGCGTCGTATTGGTTCGGGAAGTTTATGCAGACGATTTTAGGAGCAACTCGTGTAATATAACTTGAGGTTGGGGCAGTTGAACCCCTAAGCTTATGTTAATCACTCTCCTCCATCCCTCACCTGATCCAGTTTAGCTTCTGATGTTGCTGTCTGTCTGATCATATTATCGATTCGGCTCGCGAGCAGCTGATGGTCGTAGGCTGAGTTTCTGCCCAGCACATTCGACATTAAGGCCACTAGATAGCGATCGCCTTTGGGCTGCTCGACTATGGCGACCGAATTCATGAAATTCATCTTGGTGCCGTGGTATTTCTTACACGGTCCGCCTCCACAACTATACAAACTACCCGACTTGAAGAATACCGCTGCACTATCCAATGAAGGCGAGTGAGCATAGCGTATGCGGCGATCGGTCATGTACATGAGCCGCTTGATCTCCAGACTGCTGGCCGGGTCGATCACACGGCCACTTTCCAATGCAACCAGCCATTTTAGCAATCCAACCGGACTACCGATACTACCACCCTGGGGCGGAACGATATTACTACCCCCACGGGTAAACATAGTCCCCAACCGCCACTCATCTTCGCTGATGCCCAAGTGACGCAGTGGCTCGTTGACCACACTATTGGCAATATCCGATAGCTCACGCCTGTCGACGGTGCGGAAATATTCTTTGGCTTCTTCTTCGGTCAGGGTCAGGTAGTCTTGCCCGAATACGCGCATGAGTATAGCCTCTCGCCATACGATGCTAGCTGCTCCATTATTACTGACCGAAAGCATATGGTCTATCCACTCGTAAATGCTGAACCGGTCACTTTCCGAAGCCTGCTTGCGGGTATATTTCTGGGTGAGTGTATCATAAACCGGGATCGTATGGTGGTCATAAACCGCAAAGGGTCCACCAGCAACGATGCGCTTTTCCAGCAGATCGAAACGGGCCTCTAAATCGTCGACAAACAAGTTTTCCAACTCACAAAAGATAGCTGTGGCTACGGCCAATTTGCCCACGCTTCCGGGCTGGTAACCTCGGTCTTCGTGATAGGCCGCGTATCTCGGCTCTCGCCCCGGACTAATGTCGGCCACGGCAATACCGTAATTGGCACCCCGGCTGGGCAACATATCAATGAGTTCCTCTTGCATGGCTTCATCTCTAAGAGGCAGACTGTCTACCGGATCAGCCATCAAATTCAGTCTGATATAAGCGTAGGGCATTCGCCCACCCGCCGGTAGCGTACGCACGATCTGAGCCGAGTCCATATCCAGCAGCCTCGCCAATCGGCTAATGCCTGTATGCGCATAGCCGTCTATCGGATAGGCTTGCGGCCCGGAGGCTGGGTAGAGGAGGAACAAGCCAAATATGCATAGAGCTAAAAAGCTGAAGAACTTGATCATAGACTAAAATTTAATTTGCTGCGGGCCGCGGCCCGCAGCAAATTATTCACCAAACCCATATTCCATATCAATGTACAAACCCGCTTCTTTTTGGGGGCTAATACTTTCCAAATAATCGGAAGATTGGGCCCGCTTGTTCTCTACAAAGGGTCGAATTTGGAAAAGCCAGATTTTTTCGTCCTCGAATCCCAGCTCGATATCCCATGGCCCATCCGAGCTCACGCCGGGGCTATCGGGCATACGATTTCGGGCGGCTATGCTCAACTCGTGAAGAGATTGTAGCTGACTTGTAGACAAGATGCGCTCAGAGAAATCATTGGGTGTCATCTTGGAGCCGCCGGTGGCGGGTAACCGCCGGTGTATGCGCTCGCGGGCGGGCGAGAGCAGGCGCGGCTGACCGCTCGGCCCCAGGCGATAACTCTCGGCAGCCTGACCCTCCACAGCACCACCCGCACCACGGCTAAAGGCCACCGTACTCGCCAGCGGATCGCCATCGAGTATGCCCTTCGTGATCAGTACACCCGAAGAGGCCACATCTACCGTCGGAATGATGAGAATACTCGGAAACACATTCTCAGGATTGGTCAAATAGCGCTGCCGCCACAGGTAGCTACGCTCAGTGTAGGGCGAGGCCCAAATGCGCTTGATGCCGTCGAGAATAGTCGCTTCATCGAGCACATTAAAGAGCGTCAAATTAAGGCCGGCACCCGTAAACTCGGGCAGATCCTCCATATTCGTATCCGAGCGCAGGAATACGGGAACGCGCCCCATGCTACCACCAAAAACCACTTGAAAGCTATCGCGTAGCTCGCGGATGAGCTCGGGTTTAAGCCTGATATTTTCCAGGGCTTCTCGCATGGTGGCGAGCTTGCCCATTAAAAATTCGTCTACTTGAGATTGGGAGCTACCCTGGGCTTCGAGTTGGCGGCTCTCTTCAAAAGATCGATTCAGGAATTGCCAGTAACTCAATCCATTTTGGTCGGGCATCTCCTGATCGAGATGTTCGCGAAATATGCCGAAGGGAATGACTAATCCTTCCACAACCTGATCGGGAAACAACTGCTTGAGCTGACCCAAATTAGCCGCTTTCGGGCCGCAGCGCACGCCGCTATCACGGCTGTTGACTCGACTCATATTGAGTACGCGATTGGCAGCCAGATCGAGGCGATCATTATCGACCGTGACCCGATCTTCAGAGCGTTCGTATTCGGTGAAGAGGGCTTGCTCTTCCTCCGTCATTTCATCGATTGGCCTAAGAATAACCCCACCGGCCGGGCTAACGGCATAGAAAAACTCATCGCCATCCAACTGCTTAAAGTCCGCGAATTGATCGTTGGCGATGATGGCATTGGGTATACCCAGGTTTCGGGCTAATAGCTGAACATGACTCACCAAATTACCTTCGGAAACAGTCAGCAGACCTGCCACCGGCTTCAGATCTGCAGGCGGCCGCTGGAAGACGTAAATGCC
This sequence comes from Bacteroidota bacterium, assembly GCA_039025055.1. Lineage (GTDB taxonomy): Bacteria > Bacteroidota > Bacteroidia > Chitinophagales > Saprospiraceae > Neolewinella. Next base: position 10,884 of record JBCCPC010000059.1, read on the forward strand.
TTTTGGATCGACCTCCAATTCCTCACCAGAGCTCTCGATCACGTACAATTTGCCACGGGCATAACCAGGGTTTACTCCTCTGAGCAGATTTATATTTTGTACTTCCGCAGGTAGATCACTCCCTAGTGAGCCGGTAGTCGCCTGGTACTCTGTCAGAAAGGAAGCAGCTTCGCCAAGCGGCAACAAAACCGAACCCCTCACCCGATCATCGAGGAAGTCGGTAGCCAAAGGTTCAAACTCGGCATACTTGTCGACGGTAGGCCCAAAGGTAGCCCGATTGGTCGCAGCTCCCCAGGAAACAATTCGGCTCATCAAATCAACGTAAGACTCGAAATGATCTAGAAAGACATACTGGTAATTGAAATCGCCAATGGCCGACTCGACCTGCTCGTACTCCCAACTTTCGATCAGTCCGGCCCCGGCGGCGGCTTCGGTCAGGTAGCAGGCTTTCTCCATCAGCTCGCGGGCGTGGGCGGGCTCCCATCGCGGAGCCAAGCGGAAGATGAGCCGCTCCAGTTCTATGCTGAGGTCGAGTAGAGCCAGTCGATTCTCGCGGTAGGTTTCCTCACCTATCTCGCGGCGAATGGCCCACATCAACTCCGCCGAGCGCGTGAGAACAGAAGTGATATCGCTTTTCGTTTCTATCTCCGACTCCTTGAAGTTGTCGAGAAAGTGCTCGGCCTGCTCTCTAAAGGGACTATTGTTGCTCAAAGCCGAAACTGCCGCCGAGATCAGGGACATGGCGTTCTCTGATGAGTAGGCTGTTTCTATGTCTTGAGCCAGCGTATCCATTTGCTCGTAGAGACCTTCCTCGCGCAGGTCGGACTCGTTGGCCGCCATGAATTTTCGTACTGCCGCCGCATCTGAAATGGTCGGCTGCCCGTGTATTTTTACCCGCAGGTCTAGAAAGTCTTCGTACGCGTCAGAGAGTATGCGCGAGCGGTCGCGTATGCGCTGATCGATATCACTCTCTTCGCCGTGGGGAATGTCTTTCACGGCTTCGCGCAGGAGGTAAAAATCGCCCCTGAGCACCTCCTGATTACGCATCAGCCAGGCGAGGAAGTCCCGGCCCCACGCTCTTTCATCTTCGATTTGGAAGGCACCGCGGTAGTACTGTGATTTTTCTTGTATCCAACCGTTGTCTATTCGACCCAGATAGTTGCCGAGCATATACTGCTTGAGGCGGTCGTGGTCGTTGGTTTCGTCCCAGAATTCATTGCGGTCAGTAGCCGTGAGGATCTGCCCCAGGAAAATATGCTTTTTACGGCCTAACTGCTCGATCTCTGGCAAATACTTGGCATGTTGCTTATTATCGGGATCGGGATTGGGGCAGTTGCCTTCAATTCGCGGGTGGAGCACGCTACCATCGGCACAAAACCAGCGGATACCCATATAGGGACCCCGATCTTCCTGCCGCAACCGGCTGATCAGCTCCGCAATTTCAGACGGCTCTTGAGCGAGGACTTCCACCTGCGTAAGTACAAAAAAAGAAAGAAGAAATACTGGAAATAAACGGGCTATACGCATTAGCGGGCTGAGGTTAAGCGGCTTAGAAAAGGTGGGGCCACCCAAAGGTCAGGGCCAGACGGCATATATGCAAGCCTCGGTAGAAACCACGCTCCTATGTTGTAAACCTCATGCTTTTTCTTCATTTTTTCTTTTCTGGCTATACCTTTCTAAGGCTTAGCTGGTAAGCCTGGCTGCTTCACCCTAATTTTTTATAAGCCTGCTGGCAGCGTTTGAGTAATACTCCTATAAACGGTCTATGGCCGGAAGAACTGATGATGTTTCGAAAAGGAAGAGGCCGCAATCTTGCGAACGGTCATTATGCCGTAGAATGTCAATATATGCGGTCCTCCTCCTTGTGCAAATATAAGGAAGCCGGATTCTCCGCGAACTGGTCTAAAGCCATAGCGTGCTGTAACGGTCATTTCCCTGCATTTACTTTAGCTGCTTTGCAAGGTTATTTGCTTTGGTTAAGCCCCTTACACAGTCAGGGGGCTTAACCAAAGTAAATAACCGGACTTATGATTATTTACTCAACTGATACCCTTTTGATATACTTCCCCGGTTTTCCAGACGTGATAAATTCTACTTAGTAGTTTCCTAGCCACTTTCACAATGGCTTTGTTTTTATGCAAGCCCCTTTCTTTGTGCTGTTTATTGAAGTATAGTGTCAAAGCTGGATCGGTGCGAGTGGCCTGCCATGCTGCTTCTATAATTACTGCTCGTATGGCGCGATTGAACCGAGGAATGAGTACGCCAGCGGTCTCTCTTTCGCCAGATTGATGGCGTAAGGGCATCAAACCACAGTAGCTCACCAAATGGTCGAATGATGCAAAACGATCTATATCGAATAGTTCACCGATCAGTGTCATAGCTGTTACGGGACCCACACCGGCACATCCAAGCAAGAGCTTGTATAGTGTGTGATGGTCCTCCTTGATTATTTGACGAATACGGCGAGTCTGGCCCAGCTGGAGTGCCCGAATATCTTCGAGCTGTGCGATATAGTGCAAGCCAACTTCATCAGGACGCCCTAGCTTTTCATCGGCTTGGCTAGCAAGCGTTTTGAGCTCATTCAACCGACGCTTAGTTAAAGACCATTCTTTAAATCGATAAGGTTCGGGCAAGTGACCAGTAAAGTAATAGTGCTGTTTAATGCGGTTCTGGATTCTTGTACTATCTTTTACAAAAGTGCTCCGTTGGCGGACCAATTGGCGGAAAAACTCCTGTTTTCGGCTCGGAATGTATACTGAATTGTAATCGCCAGATTGAGCCAATTTGGATAGTCGCTTAGCATCCCTGGGATCAGTTTTGAGCAGCTTGTCCTTCTGAGAAGTGGGCACATCGCTGGGATTAACCAAACGCAGATCAATACCCAGTTCGGCCAAACTACGACAAAGGTGATAGCCGCTGAATCCAGCCTCTTGTACACCAACGAAGTTGGCTTGAGGAAACATTTTTTTTAGCCTTCTAGCCAGTTCAGCAGCTGTAGGCTCGAAAATGGTGAATGGTTTGAATGTAGTTTCTCCAAACAAAGGAGCAACTGCCCAGCTTTTTCTGTGGTGGTCAAGACCAAAATAAACAGTTTGGCCTAAATAGCTTACTACAGTTTTGGAAGCTTTCATGGTACTAATGATTGAAGTGAATAAAAGTCTAGCAAGACTCGTACGAGTTTCAAAGACTCTAAGTGCAACATGTTAACAATCATTAGTTCTCCGCGTGGTGAAGTTGACACCGCGCTCCGCGCGGTTGGTTTGAAATAAATGGCCACGCAGAGCGTGGCAAAAACGTGACCACGCGGAGCGTGGTTAATCCTAGTAAAAAGCCACACGGAGTGCAGCTACAACGTGACCACACGGAGCGTGGCGGCACCAACTATGCGCCTCCTTGTAGCATTTGATCAATCACAGCCATCAGCTCGCGGCAGATTTGCTCACCATTGGGGTCATCGATCAGGGCGGTGAAGATGTAGTTGCGCTCGGGGCCATCTACCCAAACGGAGTCGGCATGATAGGTGCGCCAGCTGCCAGACTTGCGATAAACGTCGGCATGTGGAGCTAGGCGATCTAGCGTATTCACGAACTTATGGTGCAGTTCAGGATCGACGAGATACTCACGCATTTCCATGCTGGCTTCCGGACTTACGAGTGCATTGTTCGCCAGCAGGTAGTAAAAGCGGCAGACCTGCTCGGCTGTAGCCGCATGGCTGATGCCCTTGATGGGGTCGGGATAGCGACGCCCGCCAGCGGCATATCGTTTGCCCACCCAAAGACCACCACCAAATTCCGGGTCGTACAGCTCGCAATCTTCGTCGGTTAGCGTACGCTCGATGTTTTCGAAACCTACACGATCTATAGTGCGTGTGGTTGCTTGGTTATTCGATTTCGCGATCATAAGACGGAGATCGCTTTTAACCTGTTCCGTCGGATTGAGCTCACCGCGCTCTATGGCATCGAGGGCAGCGGCGAGCACGGCGATCTTTGGCAGGCTGGCTGCATAGACCATATTTCGCCCGTTGATAGAAGCAAAACGGCTGTAGCCCGGCTGGCTCATATCTACTAAGCCCAGGTTCATTCGGCCTTCGGCCAAAAGCTTCGCCCAAACCGGATTGGAAGTAACTGCTTTTCTGAGTGCTAACTCCAGATCCGCATCTCGAAGCTCTCTGAGTGGAGTAACTACTGGAATACTTACAGGCGCTTCGATATCTAAGCTAGCGAACTGCTGCTGATAAAGCTCTTCCTCTGTCAGGACTGTCTGCCCTGATTGACCACTCTCGTAATCGAAAGCGGGAACCACCTCCATCATCGAAGACTCGCTAGAGAAGCTTGTCGAAAAGTAGAGGATAATAACTATCGCAAGTACCAGTAAATCTGGTAATGCATGGAGAAATTTGCGTGTCATCTGAGACAAAATAGGCTGTTGTTGTTGATACTGATAGGTTAGCCTAAAATAAATGGAATTGCTCGTCTGTAGGGTAAATGTTTATCTCTGGAAAGAGTTGTAAGCGATACGTTGTTATTGTCGATGGGCAGACAAGCACCGTAGTTAGACAACAAATGTAAGCTGTAGTCACAAATTATTATAGTGTTATTTCAAATATCTAAGCATTCGCAAAAAAGTGTCAAAAAGACAGGTCTTCAACTTTGACAGAATATTTCGGCTATATATATTTGGCCAACTTTATGCCTCTCACTACGTCAAACACCCAGAATGAATAACATCGTCTCGCAGCGTTTTATCAAATGCCATGATAAGTTGCGGGCGGATAAGGTGGTGCGCAGCAGCCGACAATTTGCCCTCTCACTCGACTATCTGCCTCAATCGCTATCCGAAATTTTAAAAGGACGCCGCGATGTAACTATCGAGGTCTTGCGCAAAGCTATCGCCAAGTACAAGATTAACCCCGTTTACATTTTCACGGGTGAAGGCCCGCTTTTCATGACCGAAGAAAGTCGTCAAAATTTCAGAGTACTCAGCACCATCGTCAATCAGAACGAAGATGAATTGCTCGTACATGTACCACTGCCCGCCCAAGCTGTCTATGCTTCTGAGCTCGACGATCCAAGTTTCGTGCGCGATCTGCCTACCTATAGCTTGCCAGACTATAAATACAAGGTAGGTACCCACCGCTCCTTCGACGTCCCGGGCGACAGCATGGAGCCCACCCTATTCGAAGGCGATAAACTCGTCTGTAGTTTTTTAGAGCCTACCCTCTGGGAAACGGGTATCAAAGATGGCTTTGCCTATGTGATCGTGACCCGCAGCGATGTGGCCATCAAGCGCGTCAAAAACTTCTTGAAAGAAGAAAAAGAGCTGGAGCTAAGCAGCGACAATAGCTTTTATGAAACTTATCGGGTCGGCCTAAAAGACCTACGCGAGATTTGGTACGTACGCGCGCGCATCACACCTTTCCTGCCATCACCCAAAAACATCCAGCGGTATGTTCAGGAAGAGATGGCTGATCTAAAGGCCACGATCAGGGAGTTGACGAAGGCAGTCAAATCTACGCCCGAACATTAAAGATGGCCCCGGAGGGGACTTCTTAGAAAATAGGAAGGTCTACAGTGCGCAGCACCAGGGCCTTCCATTCGTTCAATAGCAATCAAACAGTTTTATCTTAAATTGAGGTTAAACCAATTATAAAAACAGTCATAAATAGCCTTCCCATGTTATCTGGATAAGCAAATCCTCCAGATCATGAAGCACCTACCATTTTTTCTCTTGATCCTCATTCTCGGTTCGTGTTCTTTGGAAGAGCGAATCGAGAGACGCGAAGACCGCCTCATGGGCGAATGGCTGATGGACCGAGCCACCTTCCGCAATCGCGGGGGGATATTCTTCGAAGACATCACTTCCGATTTTAGACGCGATGAAGTGCAGTTTCTCTCGGATTTTAGTTTGCTCTATCGTACTGGCGATGGCGAAGTATTCGACGGGGCCTGGCGCATCACTACTGTAGACGCCGGAGCAGAAGAAGGCATAGAATTTATAATCGATGCCGAGTTCTATGACGTCAATAATGAACTCGCCTTCACCTGGGTGGCCGAAATCGAGCGGCTAGATAGACGCAGGCTGAAAATGCTGATACAGGAAGTAGACGGCGAGCTCCGGCTCAGATGGGACAAGGTCGATTAGACATCCAAGCTACCAGTCTCGCTTGCCTTCCAGCCGATCTACGTAGTCAACGCTACCCAGTCGGAATTTGATAGGCAGGCGAGCTGCCTTCTCTAGATGAAGCTCTACAAGGCAGAAGAAGGCGAGGTGGTCTTTGGGGATCAGCAAGCTGGGATTACTCGCTTCGCTCAAGAGATCACCTCCTGTGGTCGGTGGTATAACTCGGGCAAAGCCCTCGCGGGAATAACTCCCTTCGGTCGTGGTATGATACTCAGAAGCTGAGGTGCTGAATGATTCTGATCTTTGTATGCTCAGCAAATTTTCCTCGGCACCAAATAAATACCAGTTTCGATCATCCAAATCAGAGACAGATAGCTGCGCCTGTAAATTCAGAAACATGAAAAGTGATCCCAAAACAAATACAGCCTTCATCATAACTTCCAATTAACTAGTCCCCCGGGGACGCCCAACATACCGATGGGTTTTAACCCATCGAGCGTGCCAGCGCACTACCGCCGCCCCTGCTTATTACTCTTATAATCCCTAAATATAAAGTCACCCAGCCCATTCAAGGTGCTGTAGTAAGCCTTTCCTTGATTCGTCTGCGTGAACGACTCGACAAATTGTACCAAATAAGGATCCTGAGCGATCATAAAGGTCGTAACCGGAATATTGATCTTACGCAGTCGAGCTGCCAGATTTAAGGTGCGGTTGACAATCATACGATCCAGTCCGAAGCTGTTCTTTACGTACTTCTTCCCACGCTTGATACAGGTCGGCTTCCCATCCGTGATCATAAAGATCTGCTTATTGGGGTTCCGGCGACGGCGCAAAATATCCATGGCCAACTCCAGACCAGCAACCGTATTCGTGTGGTAGGGACCGACTTGCAAATAAGGCAAATCTTTGATCTCTACCGGCCAGGCATCGTTGCCAAAAACGATGATGTCGAGGGTGTCTTTCGGAAAGCGCGTCGTGATGTACTCACTCAGTGCCATGGCCACTTTCTTAGCCGGTGTAATCCGATCTTCGCCATAGAGAATCATAGAGTGGCTGATGTCGATCATAAGCACCGTACTCATCTGTGCCTGGTAGTGCGTCTCGTAGACCTCCAGATCGTCTTGAGTTAGTTGAAAGCCATCTATACCATGGTTAATCTGAGCATTGCGTAGGCTCTCACTCACCGCCAGCTGATGCAGTGGATCGCCATACTCGTAGGGCTTGCGCTCGGCACTGTGCTCATCGCCCCGACCGCTGTAACGGGTCGAGTGATTGCCGCGCTTGCTCTTTTTCAGATCTCCAAAAATGTCTTTCAGTGCCTTCTTACGCATCTCCCCTTCGATCTTCGCGCTCGGCGTAAAACCAGGATTTTGCGGATCACCCGGCTCTATATATCCTTTGTCGATAAGCTCCTGAATAAAATCCGCCATCGAATAATCATCGGATGTCAGCTCGTAGCGTTTGTCGAGATCATTCATGTAGCTCAACGCCTCGCCCACATTGCCGCTGGTGTGTAGCAGCAGTTCCTGAAAGAGTTGAAGGAGGCGGTCGAAAGGGGCTTCGTCTTCGCCGCCGGGAAGTGATTTGGTGAATCTCCAGCCGATCATGTGTGTGGAACAGCGGAGATAGTGTGTTAGTTTACGTACCCTTTTTAGTAAATTTTAGAGCGCCTGCGGCGGCTCGTTTACGAAGTGGCTACGCCATTCGGTTTAGAGCGCCTATCGGCGGCTCGTTTACAAATTCGCTATCGCTCATTTGGTTTTTAGCGCCTACGGCGACTAAGGTTTTTGAAGAGGGAATCACTCCTACTAATTGGGCGACGCAGGCGCTCTAAACCAAGCCGCCGCAGGCGCTTGTCAACGTCACTTCCTCACCAACACCGGCTGCTCCTTCACCACCATCTGCACCGTCTTCGGCAAACGCCCCTCCAGTAGCACCAGCTTTCCTTTCTTCAGACTATCGACTGTTTCGTTTGTATAGTGGCGAATCGTGATTAGCTGTAGCTCGCGGTCAGTGACCGTAGCGTATTTAGCTTTCAAACGCGCGCAGAACTGGTCCACCTTATCGTCTACGTCGTTGAAGACCACGTTGAATGCAATGGCTGTATTCTGTATCATATTGACCTGTAGGCGCAGCTCAGCTATGAGGTCGAAAAACTCTTTGATGTGTTGCTCAGCTACGAAACTGAAGTCGCGCGTACTCACGTGTACGAGGGCTTGGCGGTCTTCGACGGCGACCATGGCGGGATAGGCTTCGTCTTCGAGCGCATCGGATATGATGGTACCCTCCCCTTCCGGCTCGATGAAGGAACGGACGTGCAGCGGGATGCTCTTATTTTGCAGCGGCTTAATGGTTTTCGGGTGTATGACTTTCGCGCCGTAGTAGGTCATTTCTATGGCTTCGCGGTAGCTTAGGCGGTCTAGCTTGCTTACATTTTTAAACTTCCGCGGGTCGGCTGTCAACACACCGGGGACATCCTTCCAGATGCTCATCCGGTCTGCATCGAGGCAGTAGCTGAAGATGGCAGCTGTGTAGTCCGATCCCTCTCTGCCGAGTGTGGTGGTATGGAGTTCGGTGGTAGAACCGATAAACCCCTGGGTCAGGACTAGTTCACCGGCTTTAATGTGCTCGGGCACCAGCGACTTGATGCGGCTTTCGGTTTCGGGCCATTGGACCCAGCCCTCGCGGTAGATGTCGTCGGTTAAGATCGCATCGCGGGCATCCAGCCAGTGGGTTTTGATACCGCGCTGGTTGAGGTAGGCCGCTACGATGCGCGTGCTGAGCAACTCCCCCAGCGAGACGATCTGATCGTAGTCGAAGTCGGGATTGTCGCTGGGCTCGTCTTCGATTTGCCACTCGACGGGCACCATGAGGTCGTTGAGCTGGTCGGCCAGGTCACTGGGCAAGCTGCTATCGTCGAAAAGCTCCAAGGCGACCGATAAGTGCGCATCCTTGATAGCGTAGAGAGCCTCCTGGGCCTCCACCGGTTGATGAGCCTGATATTTTTTGACTACTTCTTCTAAAGCATTGGTGGTCTTTCCCATAGCCGAAATGACGACCACCAGCGGAAGTCCTTTAAAACCCTCCAGTATATCGGCCACATTCCGTATCGCATCTGCATCTTTTATCGACGCCCCGCCGAATTTGAAGACCTGAAGCCCGTTTTGCATCTGATTTTAATTTGGGCCGCAAAGATAGTGGACAGGTGCTCTTAAATTGGGTTTAGAAATAGCACCTGCGTTTTAATTGTGTAATTCTAAACGCCCATTTCATCTAATGGATGCATCTATTCTCAAATTGCCAGCTAACGGAAGCTCGCTTCACTTACGTCTAACGAAATATGAAAAACTTAATTTACGCATCAATCATTATGCTTGGCTTTTGGTCATGCTCAGACGAAAACTACGCCCCAGAAGCCTTAAACGATCGTATTTCTGGGGATCTCGTTCCAGGATTTAATCCTATTGAAGTAGGAGCCTCAGGCGATCAGTACAATGATATTATCGAAAATCCTTTTGTGCTAGTTAATGAACAGCCCGTATCGACCTTTTCCATCGATGCCGATGGTGCTTCCTACGCCAACAGCCGTCGCTTTTTGCAACAAAATAACACCATCCCACCTGCTAGCGCCATACGCACTGAAGAGTTCATCAATTACTTCGACCTCGATTATCCCTACACAAACCCTAGTCATCCCATCGCACTAAACGGCGAAGTGAGCAGCTGCCCCTGGAATACCGATCACCGTTTGATTCGCATCGGCATAAAGGGTCGTCCGCTTCCTGAAAACGATTTGCCGCCTGCCAACTTTGTTTTTCTGATCGACGTCTCAGGCTCCATGGCTAGCGAAGACAAACTGGAGATGCTCAAGAGTGGCTTCAAGCTATTCGTAGATGAACTATCTGAGGAAGATCGCGTAGCCATCGTCACTTATGCAGGCTCTGCTGGCGTGGTGCTCGAATCTACGCCCGGCGATCAAAAGACGACCATTAAAGACGCGATCGATCGCCTGGGGGCGGGAGGAAGTACAGCAGGGGCAGAAGGCATACTCACCGCCTATGAGATCGCTCGAAACAATTTCATTCAGAGTGGTAATAACCGCATCATTATCGGTACGGATGGCGACTTTAACGTAGGCCTCAGCAGTCAGGATGAGTTGATCGACATTATCGAAATCGAGCGTGAGTTCGGCATTTTCCTGACCGTATTGGGCGTTGGTCGCGGTAACCTAAACGATGGTGCTCTGGAGCAAATCGCCAACAACGGAAATGGCAACTATGAATACATCGACAATATCGAGCAGCTGCGCAAGGTGTTTATCTACGATTATGCCAAGTTTCTGACCGTCGCCAAAGATGTAAAAGTACAGGTCGAGTTCGATCCCGCCATTGTCGAATCCTACCGACTGATCGGATACGAAAATCGCCTCTTAAGCGAGGAAGACTTCGAAGACGACGAACGCGATGCCGGTGAGATCGGAGCTGATCAGAATATCACGGCCCTTTACGAGATCGTCCCGGCATCACAGACACCGGCTTTGGCTACACCGGCTTTAACCATCGACTTTCGCTACAAGCAGCCCGATAGCGACACGAGCGTACCTATGGAGCTGCCCGTCTTCGAGCAGGGCTTCCCATTCGAGCAGGCATCTGATTTTACCCAATTTACGGCTAGTGTGGCTCTATTCGGATTACTGCTACGCGAATCAGCGTACAGTGGCGATGGCACCTACGACGATATACTCGACTGGCTGGATGATGTGAATCTGGAGGATGAACATGGCTTTAAGGCGGAATTCAGGGAGTTGGTGGCCAGGGCGCGAGGATTATAGTACTAGGATACGACCTTCGGTCGCATAGGTTAACATAGGACGCAGATTTGCACGGATGAACGCGGATCTTAATTTTCCTAGCGGAAAATATAGATATCCTCTTTTAACTTGGTTTCTTAGGCAGATTCATTAGAAGCCTGGTGTATCGCTTCAAATTAAACAGCTCATTTCTCTTCTGCATCTCATAAATTTCGGTCACAACACATTGAGCGATTAGCTTTTTGGCGTCTTTTTTAGAGATACCTTCGGAAGTCAACCTAACAAGCGTTTGCCGTGTGATTTTTGGATCATCAGCTTTAAGTTGATTTTCTACAACCTCTAAAAATGCTTCTTTGAGATTTTCTCGACTTTGTTGGTCTGGATTTTCAAACATGATAAAACAAATATTGGCAGGCGGTAAAGATAGCCAGACAAGTTACCTTTAGTGTGTATAATCCTTAGATATGTTGATTAAGTATTTGTTGATCCCCCTTTTTGGGGTACTTGCCACTACTCTTTTTGCTCAATCACCCCTGTGGTCGGCCGAAGTAGAAATCGAGATGACGACAGTACCCACCAAAGGAGGTGAAGATCGCTGTACTCAATTGCTGCGCAGACCTGATACGGAGGCTATTGGAAAAGCAGATGAGTTTTTTGATCTCCCAATGGGGCTTATGATCATTCAATCCATTCTAGATGGAAATCTAGAAACCTATTATGACAAGGAGTTGAGTAAACCCATTCCAGCTGCAAAATCATATGAATGGCTATCTGTTATAGATACTGTAGTAACATATGATCCGGCTACATACGAAGAAATCGTAGAAGTAGTTTTCAGTAGCCCATCTGTTGATAATGTCAAGAAAGTTGGTTTAATAATCCAATTAAGCTACGGATCCAAAAAATTGATTAGTCAAAAAATCATATGCGGATATTTCCACTATGAAAGTAAGCCTAGTGAGTATGAACATGGATCTACGTTCAATATCTACTTTCCTGTTAAATCAACTAATCGTTCATTAAACTTTCATAAACGAAAGTGGAATGTCATTGATCGGCATATGAGGAATATCAATATAGAGAGATTTTCTGTTTCTCCAACTAGTAATTTGACTACTTCTCAGATGTTTGAGAGTATACTAAAAACTGCAAAATCAGGTACCGACAATAATTTCGTATTGACAGACGGATCCTTCGAACCACTAGGCAAACTAGACAGAGAAATGATAAAGGGTGGGACAATAGACACAATAATAACTTACGACCCAGTTACCCACAAAGAACACATAGAAGTAATTGCAACATCTTATGAAAATTCTCTAATTGATAAACTCCGCCTAGTCCAATATTGGGCCTGGGATGCCAAACGCGCCGAGTTGACCATTCTTCCACTAGGCCATTCACCTATTTTGCGAGTCGAAGATGAAGTGGGAAAATTCCTGTACGACCTGCCACTATTTTATTACATCCCTCGCCGCTTCCGCGAATGAACAAAATCGAGCTGATTATCCTTTAGCATTCGCCTCCGGTGGAGGCAGAAGCTAAAGTAATTTCATGACCATTTTCTGGCACCGACGCGACCTGCGCGCCTTCGACAATGCTGGCCTCTACGAAGCACTGAAAGCTGGTGGCCCCGTTCAGCCTGTTTTCATCTTCGACAAGGAAATACTCGATAAGCTAGAGGACGAGAACGACGCGCGGGTCACCTTCATCCACCAGTCGGTAAGTGAGCTCAATGAGGTGTATCGAGAAGAGGGAAGCGCCATCCGCGTATACTACGGCAAGCCCAAAGAATTGTGGCCGCAGATCATAGAAGAGTTCGGTGCAACCGCTATCTACACCAATCGCGATTATGAGCCCTATGCCCAAGACCGCGATCTAGTCATTAAGAAACTAATTGAAAGTAAAGGCGGCAGCTGGCACGATTTTAAAGATCATGTCATCTTCGAGGGGCATGAGATAGAAAAAAATAGCGGCGGGCCATACACCGTATTTACGCCGTATATGCGGAAGTGGCGGGAGAAGCTATCCCCCTCCAACTCCCCCGACGGGGGAGGACAACTGGTCTCCCCCCCTCGGGGGGACGGAAGGGGGGATATCCCCCCCGCTCTCGCCCCCTACCCTTGCGAAGACCACTACAAAAACCTGAATCAGGTCTCTGCCCCCAAGCCCATTCCGACTTTAAAAGATATGGGCTTCACCAAATCCGATATCGAGTTTCCGCCGACTTCGGTAGCGCGGGGGCTCATCCGCACCTACGACGAGACGCGCAACTATCCCGCCCAAGAAGGCACCAGCAGGCTGGGCGTACACTTCAGGCATGGTACTATTTCCATTCGCCAGAAAGCACTCGCCGCACTCGACCTCAACGACACCTACGTCAACGAGCTGATCTGGCGCGACTTTTATAGCAATATCCTACAGAACTTCCCGCATGTGGTCGATGCTCCCTTCCGCCCAGAATACGCCGGTATCCCCTGGACGGACGATGAAGCCCACTTCGAGGCCTGGAAAGCGGGTAAAACGGGTGTGCCCATCGTAGACGCGGGTATGCGCGAGCTTGTGGCCACCGGCTACATGCACAACCGCGTACGCATGATCACGGCCAGCTATCTGACCAAGCATTTGCTCATCAACTGGCAGTGGGGCGAAGCCTGGTTTGCGCGCCATCTCCTCGATTTCGAGCTAGCCAGCAACAACGGCGGTTGGCAATGGGCTGCCGGTTGCGGTACCGATGCCCAGCCCTACTTCCGCATCTTCAATGCCGATAGCCAGCAAAAGAAATTCGACCCCAAATACGAGTACGTCAAACGTTGGGTTCCGGAGTACGGCACCTCCGAATACCCCGAGCCAGTGGTCGAGCATAAGTTTGGAAGGGAGCGAGCGATTGCTACTTATAAGGAGGCACTCGCTAAGGCGAAGGGGGGAGGCTAGTATGCGATTGATTTCTAGTGCTTTTTTAGAGAACCAAGATTTTAGAGACAAGAGTCAAGATGGGCGTTGAGCTTGGAGTTTTCTTTGTTCTTGAGCATATCATTTTCACCCTTGGTATTTAGAGGATAGAATCAAGACTTTAGAGGCAAGAATCAAGAGGGGCGTTGAGCTTGGAGTTTTCTTTGTTCTTGAGCGTAGTATTTTCAATCTGGGTATTTAGAGCAAAGAGAAAAGAATAAAGACTTTGTACCAGGCTGTCTTTGCTCTTTAATCTTTGCTCTAAAATCTAGGCTTATTGACCTAATGCTCAAGCATAAATCAGGCCTCAAGCGCAACGCACCTCTTGGCTCTAATATCTTGTCTCTTGGTTCTCAAATGGTCTTGGTTCTCATCGAATTCCCCGCGCCCTCAAATTCTCCTGATACACCCGAATATTCCGCGCATGGCCCGCGCTCGTTTTAGCAAAATTGTGCTTTCCGCTGCCATCGCCCACGGCACACATGTACAGATAATCGTGATTCTCTGGATCGAGAACGGCGTCTATACTTCCTGGCGAAGCCATTGCAATCGGTCCAGGCGGCAGACCAGCGTATTTGTAGGTATTGTAGGGGCTATCGATCTCTAGGTGTCGAAATAATACGCGACCTACATCGAAGATGCGATTGGCAAAAACCACCGTCGGGTCGGCTTGTAGTAAAATCCCTTGTTCGAGACGATTGAGGTAGAGACCCGCAATACGCGGCCTTTCTTCGGCGAGCAGGCTTTCTTTCTCGACAATACTAGCTAAGGTATAGACTTCCGCAGGTAGAAGCCCCTTGGCATCAGCCCGATTTTTTCTCTCGTTCTGGCTCCAGAATTTTTCATGCTCGGTTTGCATCCTTTCCAAAAACTGGCGTGGACTCGTATCCCAATACAACTCGTAAGTATTGGGGATAAAGATGGTCTGTAGGGTCTGGCGTGTCAGTCCTAGCTCAGCGAGTAATGCCTCGTCGTCAAAAGCAGAGACGAAGGCCATACTATCCGGCGCGAGTACTTTCGCAATCTTTCCGGCTACATCTTTCGGTTCCCGCTCGTTGTTGAGCACCACCGCTACCGTAGCCTGTCCAGCCGATCGCAAGTGCCTGATCAGCCCAATCATAGATGCGCTTTCCGGCAACTCAAAACGACCGGAGCGCATAGGCTCCCGCTTAAAGTTCATCCGCTTGGCCAGCGGGTCGAATAGCCAACGAGAAGGCGCTATGCCCAACGAAGCAAGAGTCTCCATTACTGATGCATAGTCGCTGCCTTCGGTCACTTCGAGCATGAGTGGCTCATCGCTAGCAGGGAGTTGGTTTTGGATACCCGCTAGATAATAGAGGTAACCTCCCCCTACAAGCATAAAAAGAAAAATGAAAGAAATCAGCTTCTTCATCATTTTAATTTTTTGATTGGTGCGCTTTGCGCACCAATCAATACACTAGTACTGCTCTTCCTCATTCGGAAAGTCTCCAGACTTAACGTCCTGAATATAAGATTTAGTCGCCGTCCCAATGGTCTCGAATAAATCGACATATCGCCGCAAAAATCGCGGATGAAAATCCTTGGTGATGCCCAACATATCGTGTGTAACCAATACCTGCCCATCGCAGTTAGGTCCGCCACCAATTCCGATGGTGGGAATCTCTAAAGACTGGCTTACCTCAGTCGCCAGCTTTGCTGGTATTTTCTCAAGTACGATACCAAAGCAGCCCAGTTCTTGTAGCATAATCGCATCTTCCTTCAATTTAGCCGCCTCGGCTTCCTGGCGGGCGCGCACGGTATAGGTACCGAATTTGTAGATCGACTGCGGGGTCAGTCCCAAGTGGCCCATCACCGGTACGCCAGCGGAGAGGATGCGCTTGATGCTTTCGGCTATTTCAGCCCCGCCCTCTAGCTTGACGGCGTGGGCACCGCTTTCCTTCATGATGCGTATGGTCGACTCCAGGGCCAGCTTACTATTCCCTTGGTAGCTACCGAATGGAAGATCGACCACCACCAATGCCCGCTCTACACCGCGCACGACGGAGGAAGCATGATAAATCATTTGGTCGAGCGTAATGGGCAGGGTTGTTTCATGGCCCGCCATTACATTGCTAGCAGAGTCACCAACCAGCAGCACATCTACATTCGCCGAATCGAGTATACGTGCCATCGAAAAATCGTAGGCCGTGAGCATGGCGATCTTCTCGCCATCGCGCTTCATGGCTTGGAGGGTATTGGTCGTTACGCGTTTAACTTCAGAATGGACGGACATGATCTAGCTTTTGAATTGGTGGCGCAAATGTAACTTGAATCGGCATCAAATCGAATTCTTGTCCTTTATCGGACTAACCTGAGTGACTATTTCAAACCCAAAATCAAGTTTTTGGCATTTTGTATCTTGAGAGCCCTTCGAGCAAACATGACTTTCCCACTTTTACGTCCTTGCCTACAAACTCCAGATGAGAATGAACTTGCCCCTTAAAATAAAACTCGCCAGCCTTTTTTTATGCTTGTGTCTAGCCGCTAGCGCCCAGGAAATATGCGACAATGGCATAGACGACGATGGCGACAATCTGATCGACCTCAATGACACGACCGACTGTGCCTGCTCCATTCCTCCTATTGTAGAGAGCTTGCTGCCCAACCCATCTTTCGATCAGTTTACCAATGATGCCGACTGCGAATCCAATCAACCCAATGGGGCCCCCGACGGCCTCGGTCAGGCCAATTGCCTGGGCGGCTGGATCAGAGCCAGCAATACGACCACCGATGCCTGGCACCTGATCACCCTACCTGGTGCACCACCCTTTTGGCCGTCTTCCCTCCCCCAACCTATACCGAGTGGCGTGGGTGCAGCGGGATTCTACGTAGGCTTGAATCAAAATATTACCGACGTGGATGGATCCATAGTTGACGGAGCAGACTACAGAGAATATCTCGGTGCCTGCTTCGACGAGGAAGGACTCATAGCCGGTGAAGAATATCAGCTCGACTTTTTCCTGGGACTGGCCGAAGCGACCTTTCAGGGGCCCGACAGCATTGTCTATTCGCCATTGCCGCTCAGGCTTTCTCTTTATGGGATTACTAACTGCGATCAAATCCCATACGAAGGTATACGATGCCCCGAGCTGAGTGGTGCCGAAGGATGGACCCAAGTAGCCGAGATAGTCATCACCGACGGTGACCCCGATACTTGGCAGGCTGTGTCGACCTCATTCATCTCTCCAGACAATTACGAGGCATTTGCTATAGGTGGCAGTTGTGATGGGACGATATTGGGAACTGATTTCGAGTTTTGGCGCAATTATTACTTCGTCGACGAGCTGAGGCTGAATCGAGCCAGCGAGTTCGAGCAGCCCACCATAGGACCAATCGCCGTAGCAGCCGATGATATTTGCGACGATGATGCCGAGATGGTCGCCCCCGATATTGCCGACGCCGACTACCAGTGGTACCGAAACGGCGTAGCCATAGACGGTGCTACCGGCCAAACTTACTGGCCGCCACAAGACGAGGATTTTAACGGGCAGTACACCGTAAGAGTTACTACAGACCAAGGATGCGGCATAGCCGAAGAGGTCGATCTCATCCGGCCGGTTATTACCAATGCTTTTGCCGATTCTGTGCAATGGTGCGATGGAATTTTCAGTCTTAACCTAACGCCAAGCGGCTTAGGCACCACTTTTAACGATGCCTATGCCTTTGTATGGGATGACGGGAGCACCTTCCCAACCAGGCAAATATTTGCTCCAGGTACCTATTCGGTTACGATCACTG
Source organism: Bacteroidota bacterium (assembly GCA_039025055.1). Lineage (GTDB taxonomy): Bacteria > Bacteroidota > Bacteroidia > Chitinophagales > Saprospiraceae > Neolewinella. The sequence goes on from JBCCPC010000059.1 coordinate 28,525, forward strand.
CATTTTGCGAAGAATTGATCGAGACGATAGAAGTCGTAGAAGGAATACTGCCTACTTACGAAATCACGATCGAGCCCGAAGACGACTGCTTTGCAGATACCATACTCATAAATTTCGAGTCTAACTTTTTTTGGCAAGGCGTATTGATCGCCAACGATGTGACCTTCGAACAAAGATTTGGGCAAAACCCATTCATCCTCACGCAAGAAGACCTAGCTGACCCCTGGCGGCTGATCGCTTCCAACCAATGCTTTTTGATCGACGAGCCACTCGACTTGCCACAGAACAATTTCGAGCTCGATGTATCCGTAACGCCGGCAGTCTGTGAAACACTCCTCGGCTCGGCTACGGTAACGACAAGTGCAAGTGACCCAATATACGAATGGCGAGATCAAAACGGTGTAGTCGTCGGGATGTCTGAAGAGCTAGTCGCTCCCCCTGGCGATTACGAGCTTTCGGTCGTGACGAGCTTCGGTTGCGAGACGGTAGAGCAGGTGAGCATTCCGCCACCCAACAACCAACTGGCCGTTACTGAAGAAATAGATGAGCCCAGCTGTTTTGGCGGTTCGGGGAGCATAAGTGTGGTGCCCACCGGCGGAAGTGCATATACATACCAATGGCTCGACGAGGACGGCCAACCGCTTGGAAATGAAGCCAGTCTGGATATAGCAGAAGCGGGCAGGTACACCCTGGTTCTCACATCGGGGCTGTGCAGTATTTCTGAGACTTACGAAGTAGGTTTCGATACCGGCATCGAGTTTGAAGTGCAGGTGCAAGACGAGCGTTGCGGCGATGACGGCACGGCTGATCTGGTCGTTACCGACGCCCCCACAGATCTGTCGGTAGCGTGGTTCGAGCAGGGCTCCAATACGCCGATTTCGGATGATAATTTGAGCGTAGGCAGCCTGTCGCCAGGTACTTACCGGGTGGAGTTGACGGCGGTGGCGGGCTGTACGGCGGTCGAAGAATTCACAGTCGTTGCAGGAACGCCCATCGAAATTACCAGCGAAGTTGGCGTCGCTGATTGTGCCTCACCCACTGGGGCTAATCTAACTATTGTGATCAACGGCGGCACCCCACCCTACGAATACCAACTCGACGGCGGCCCGACCCAGATCGAACCGACTTTCTTCGATCTGCCCAACGGCATTTACGAAATAAGCGTGACCGATGTGTTTGGCTGTGCAATCACAGCCGAGAGTCCTGAAATTATCTTACCCGAGCCCATTTTCGTCGAAGCCGGTCCAGACCTGGAAGTCGACCTGGGTGAGTTCGTGGCTATCTCCACTACAGCTTCGGGCGGCACTGTTAGTCAAGCTACCATCAGCTGGTCGCCGCCCGATGGACTGAGCTGTACCGACTGCCCCCGCCCACTGGCCGAGCCTGTACGAAATACGGTATACACGATCAGCTATACCGACCCGATAGGCTGCATTTTTTCCGATTCGGTGCTGGTGCGCGTAGACCCGACGGGGCGCGTCTTTATTCCCAATGCTTTCTCCCCCAATTTCGATGGCCGCAACGACAACTTCGAGCTCTACACCGATCGAAGTATTGGGCAAGTAGTGGAGCTGAAGGTCTACGACCGCTGGGGCGGTCAGCGATACGCCTACGATCTAACCACCTCAGACCTTTCGACCTTACAAGATCGACCCCGCTGGGACGGCAGCTGCGGTAGGGAACCCTGCGCCATGGGTATCTATGTATACTTCGCCAAGGTCCGCTTGCTGAATGGGGAAGAACTCGATTTTGCAGGAGATGTGATGTTGTTGAGATAACTCCCTCTCCGATAGTGATCGGGGTCGCGGGATGAGCGCGGGCTGTCGCCCGGCACTGGGGATAACTCCCTTCGGTCGCGGGACTAGCACAGGCTATCGCCCGGTGCTGTGATGTGCTCCCTATCGGTCGCGGGGACTTGCTCGCCTATCGGCATCGCGGGATGGCTCGGGCCGAGAGCCCTCGCGGGAGCCTGTCATCGGCCGAGGCTTCCTCGTCCGCTGACCAGAATTTGCACAGCGCTAAGCTTTTAGCACGTAACCCCACCTATCATCCGCCGAGCTTTGCTAGCCGGCTGACGAGAATTAGCACGGTGCTAGGCTTTTAGCACAGTGCACGCTCATGGCGCAATTTACCCGTGATTTGCTCTTAGTATTCTGCACATACCTGTCGGCGGACGAGCAGAGCTCGGCCGACGACGTATACAGCCGCGGGAGCTCCAAAGCATAAGGTATCATCTTCCAAAGAGAGACGCTCATCCCGCGAGCGTTAGCGAGTTTATCCATGCAATGGCGATAGCCGAGCTAATCCCACAAGGCGAAGCCGAGTCATCCCAACTCCGC
>JBCCPC010000060.1:0-30521 GCA_039025055.1 Bacteroidota bacterium
AGCAAAGTAGGCGAGCTGGTGGGCACGCCTACGGTGACTGATCTAGTTATCTAGACCGTCTTTGGTCGTGCAAAGCTAAAAATACTTCCGATTTTGCTTGGAAATTAACATAGCACCTCAAAGGATTACAAGCTCTCCGCTATAGCTTCGAGCTCCTGCGAGCGTTCCACTGCATAATGCTTTACCCCCTTCCTTTCCCCCTTGTGCTGGGCGTCCGCCCCGGCGAGGTCGTTCTTCCGGGGGAAGTTCTCCCTCTTGCGGCCCCCCGGCTTCTGATGCTTCGATACTGGCCCGAGTTGGCAGGATCTACCCGGGTGAGGGTCTGTATCACGTTCTGCTGCTCGGCGGGTGGAGCACCTTTAAACATCTCGACGATCTCATCGCGCTTCGCGTCGATGAAAGTCTGTACGTAGACCGTACCCGGATAGGCTTGGTTGGTCTTTTGTACATCTTCGATGGCCAGTAGACAGTTGGCGCGAGCCTGCGGGATATTTTGGTGCATCAGGTCTAGGCCCTCTCGGTGATAGACGTATTGGGCGCGGCGCAGCGGCAGGCTACGGGGCGATAGGATGTTCTCCAGTAGCCAGTAGCGGTTGCGGCTTTGGCGAGTCCACCAGCCGGGGTTGCCGGTGGCTAAATTCGTGGGCAGGCGGTTAATGATTTCCTGAGCTTTCTCGAAGTGGGGCTGGCCACCCAGCATAGAAAAAGTATCGTAGTCGTAGCCCAGTATCATATAGGCATAGTAGCCGAAAATAGACGGCAAATTCCCAGTGAATGAGTTTTCACTCAGCTGCACGGCCTGAAACTGCTCGTAGTAAAAATCGACATTCTTATCCAGGTAGTTGAATACCAGCGTCTGCTCGCCTGTACCGTAGACCGGCCGAGTGGCTTGCACGGCTAGGTCGGCCAAAAAGGTATTTGGCTGCTCTTCATTTTCCTTAACTGTCATCACGAAATTACAGCGTATGCGCTCCTCTTCCTTAAAACGATCGTCGGTCCAGGTGTAGCCATTGAGCAACAGGATCAGGTCGCGCTCCAGTGTCTTGAAAATACCAGGATCGATGGTCGTAACCTGCTGGGTGTTGATGCTCAGCGACACATCGAAGGGCCGGTCTTCCTGAGCCGAAAGGCTAGTAGTGCCAAAAAAGATCAAGAGGAGAATAGCGTAGCGAATCATGGAAAAAGCTTGAACATATTTCTAATGCTGGCATCAAAAATATATCATAGAAAATTAAGAATATCCTCAGCCACCAGGGCCTTATCTTTTAACTCGAAATCAGTCACCTTATTGTGGTCTACAATCCGGATTAGGTTGGTGGTCGTACCGAAGCCGGCACCTGGGTCGCCCAGGCTATTGAGTACGATAAAATCGAAGTTTTTGCTTGTTAATTTGCGTCGGGCATTCTCGATCTCGTTTTGGGTTTCGAGGGCGAAGCCGATCAGCTTTTGATGCGCTTCTTTTTTGGCACCGAGCGTAGCCGCTATATCGGGGTTGCGCTCCAGGGCGAGGAGGGGCGCGTCTTCGGTTTTTTTGATTTTGTGGTTTTGTACTTCCGCAGGTCGATAGTCGGCTACGGCTGCTGCCATGATGCCCACATCAACCCGATCCCATTCAGCTACGCAGGTGTCTAACATCTGCCGGGCGGTCTCCACCCGCGAAAGTCTAATTAAAGATTCATCCACATCCAGACTACTCGGCCCCAAGACTAAATGGACATCTGCACCTCGATTAGCGGCTGCTTCGGCCAAAGCTATGCCCATACGCCCAGTGCTGCGATTACCCAGATAGCGGACTGGGTCGAGGGGCTCGTGGGTAGGGCCAGCGGTGATGAGGAAGCTCAAGTGGGAAAGGTCCCCCCTCCCGTCCCCCCGATGGGGGGAGCCCACAATTTGTCCTCCCCCGTCGGAGGAGCCCTTGGCACGTCCTCCCCCGTCGGGGGAGCTCACAATTTGTCCTCCCCCGTCGGGGGAGCCCTTGGCACGTCCTCCTCCCTCGGGGGAGCTCACAATTTGTCCTCCCCCGTCGGGGGAGCTAGAGGGGGATAAATCCCTCGCCAATAAGCCAACTATATCTTCTGGCTCTGCCAATCTCCCCGGCCCGCTTAGCCCGCTGGCCAGCTCGCCGGAAGGCGGATCTATGATTCGATCACCGGCTTCTTTGAGCAACGTCAAATTGCGCTGCGTAGACGGGTGCAGCCACATGTCCATGTCCATGGCGGGGGCAAAGTAGACGGGGCAGCGCGCACTCAGATAGACTGCGGCTAGTATGTTGTCGCATATGCCGTTAGCCAGCCGGGCGAGGGTGTTTGCCGTAGCTGGAGCAATGACATAAGCGTCGGCCCAGAGGCCCAGCTCTACATGGTTATTCCAACCTGCCTCACTGCGTACAGATCGCAATACTTCATTCTTGGAAAGGGTGCTCAGGGTAAGCGGGCTGATGAAGTCGGTAGCTGCGTCAGTCATGAGCACCTTGACTTCTGCGCCAGCCTTGACCAGCAAGCGAGCCAGGGTAGCAGCTTTGTATGCAGCGATGCTACCGCTAATGCCTAAGATGATCTTTTTGCCCTTAAGTTCCATACCGAGATTCATAAAATAAACCTCTCCGAAGCCAGCTTCGGAGAGGTTTATTTTATGAATTTATGATTGATTTCTAAAAATCATCGTCCTCATCACGGCGCTCGTTATAGCGGTGATAGAGGTCTCCGCGCAGGTACTCTTCGGTACCGATGATCACGGGGTTGGGCAGGCGCTCGTAGAACTTGGATATCTCGATCTGTTCCTTATTCTCCGTTACCTCTTCGATGGTTTCGGTTACTTCAGCAAATTCTTCCAGTTTTTGGTCGAGTTCGTGCTTCAAGTCTACGGCCAGCTGGCGAGCCCGCTTGCTGACTATGGCTAGCGACTCGTATACGTTGTCGGTATGCTCCACCAGTCCGTTTATGTCGCGGGCGGAAATATTGGGATTAAGACCTTGAGCCTTTGCTTTGATATCTGACATCTTGCAACTCGTTTATTCGAGCGGTTGCTCGTTCTAAAAATTGTTTTATATCTGCGCGCTTATCACTCACCGGGTATCGGCGCAGAAAGTATTCCGCACGTTCTACGGCTTCTTCGAATCGCTCTTGCTGGAGTTCTACGAAGCTGGCCTCGGCAAAATCATAGGCGGCCTTGGTGGCCATGTACCTGATTTGCTCTGCACGGCGGGTTTCCGGATATTCTTTTAAGAGGTTATCCAGCGATTGCATCGCCGCTTGATAACGTCTGAGATCGAGATAGAGTTTGGCAGACTCGAAGTCTTTGAGTTCGAGCTTGTTGCGCATCTCGTCTATCAGGCTGTTGCTTTCTTGTACGCGGGTGCTTTCGGGGTAGCGGTTGGCAAACTCCTCGAAGCCCTCGATGGCCTGCTCAGTATACGACTGGTCCAGTCTGAATATGGGCGAAAGCCGGTAGTTGCTATAGGCTGCCATAAACTCGGCTTCCTCTCGCAACTTGCTTGCCCCATAGGTATTGGCAAACGTCTTGAAGTAGTAGCTGGCCAATATAAACTGGTCTGTATTGTAGAAGGTGTAGGCGTATCGGAAGGCGATCATCTCGGCTTCAGCTGTACCCCGGTAAGCAGCAACCACCAACTCGTAGAGCGTCTGGGCTTTTTGGTATTCTTCGGCATCGTAGTATTTGTTGGCACCCTCCAGAATAGTGGTTGGGTCAGTCGAGGTGCGTACACGCTCGAATTGGCTGCGACACCCACTCAGAATGAGCACGCTAGCAGCAAACAATAAATACAAGACGAATGACCTGATTTTCATAAGGGGCGCAAAGTTAAGGATAATAATTTAGGCTGAACAGAATGACGGAGTTTCCTGAAAACATGCCGGGCTTCTTCTGAAATTCCAACATTAGATAGAGCTACAATTGGGCCTATGGGTTGGATGGGAGACTATTTTAACGTGAGGTTGGGGGGTAAACATCGGAAGCTAACCTAACCATTCCCCATCCACGCCTTAAATGCCTTGACACGCTGGCGACTAACGAGATTCTCCATATCGACTGAAGGCTTAAGGTCTAGCTTTAACCGATGATTGAAGTAAGGGCTTATCCGTATCACACTACGCGCATGTACGATCTGCGAGCGATTGATTCGAAACCAATGCTGTGGGTCGAGCTCGCGCTCTAATTTGTCGAGCGGTTCGCTTAGCATAAACCGTTTTCCATCATGGCAGAGCAAGAAAGTCAGGCTGTCTTCGCTGTATATCTGGCTTACTTCGCGGGTCTGAATAGGAAGCCAGTCCTTTCGGTGCTGCACTAAAAAGCGCTTGCGATAAGACACTTGACCCGTCTCCAAAATGGCCGTCAGTTTTTGCCAGTCGACCGTATTGGCAGGTGGTGTGCTGAGTCGCTCGTGTTTTTGCAAAGACTTTTCCAGCTGGTCGGGCTCTATGGGTTTGAGTAGGTAGTCTATACCGTTTACCTGAAAGGCTTGCAAGCTGTACTGATCGAAGGCCGTAGTGAAAATGATGGGACAGCTCATATTCGTCTGCTTATCCCAGATGTCGAAGCTCAGCCCATCGGCCAGTTGAATATCGCTAAAAATGAGGTCGGGCTGAGGCACATTTTTCAATATGTCTAGGGTGTCGGCCACCGAGTCGGATTTAAATACGACTTCGTAAGTCGGGCGTAGCTCGGCAATCAGTCGTTCCAGCCGTCGCATAGCTGGCGGCTCGTCTTCGATCAGCCAAACTTTAAGCGGTGGCCTGCTGCTCATACTGCTTGTTCCAGATGATGGGTAGCGAGACCTCGAAGTGATCTTCAGAGGCAATTACTTCAACTTGTACTTTGGTGAGCAGCTCGTACCGCAGGCGAATATTTTCTAGTCCTAAGCCGGTAGAGTCTTGCTTGCGCAGGCGTGCATGGCGATTGTTGCTCATGCTTATCCTTTCACCGCTAGCACGTATACGCACCTGCATCGGGTTCTTACTGTAAATAGCATTATGCTTGACCACATTCTCTAGCAATAGCTGAAGAGTCAAGGGCGGAATCTGACTAATGAGGTAATGGCTTGGGATGTCTATACTCACCTTGAGCTTGTCTTCGAATCGAGACTCCAACAAGAAGATATAGTCCTCCAGTGCTTTGACTTCTTCGCCCAGGCTTACCGTCTCTTCATGTCGGGTCGAAGTCAGCCTTCGATAAACGGCAGACAGCCGCTGTGTGAAAAGGCCTGCCTTTTCATGATCTTCCGGTATAAGGCTGCTCAGGGTATTGAGGCTATTGAATAGAAAGTGCGGATTGACTTGTTGGCGCAGCATACTCAGCTGAGATTGCATTTGCGATCGGGCTAGCTTCTCTCGCTCAACCGAATTCTGACGGTATTTTACAAAAAAGTATATCGACTCATAAAGTGCAATGACCATGAAGCATAGCACCAGGGTAAAGATGATATTGTATAGCAGCAGTTCTACCGTTCCACCGTAATTTCCGGTTCTAAATAAGCTCACGGCCTTAACCAAATTTCCAGCTAGCTCAATGACTAACACGGCAATGAGTATGCTTGTAGCTGTGTAAGAAAGGCGTTTGCGCGTTTGATCGGCTTTCGGAAAACGCTTGCGGTAAAACAAGACGATCCAGCGACAGCCAATCCAATAAATGGCCGTGTAAATCGCAGATACGGAAATACATATCCAGACTACATTGGTACCATGCTGAGCTATAATTGTTGGGCTGAATAGCATATAAGCAATGCCCGTGACGATCACCATACCGATGATACACATCCATAGATCATCGAAGCCCATGAGTTCGATACGTTTTTCTCTATTGATGAATAATGGCATGGTCAGAAGCATATATTTCTCCTGAATCGGTACAACCGATTCAGGAGAAAAGATGGTTTAGAACTGAATTCGATATTGAATGTCGGGAAAAAATCCGGCTTGGAACAACACGTCCTCGCGCTGAGTCACCCGATTGAACTGTCGGGTAAACACATTTTCGCGATTGGTCAAGTTCTGAAAGTCGATAAAAAAGCTCTGGCTGAAGCGGCGGCTCGGGCTGTTGAACTGCACGCCGATCTTGAAATCCCAACGGAAGTAATCATCGAAAGTCAGGCTGAAAGCATTCGTTTCATCGCGTATATCTGTATCGGCAGCGATTGAAGCATCCAAATCGATGGGGCTATAGGGTCGTCCACCAGAAGCTGACACCCTGGTGTTGATGGTCAATCGATTACGCTTGTCCTTGCCAATGGGAATTTCCCGGCCCAACAAGAGGTTACCTACATATTGGGTATTGAATGCCGTAGACCGCTCTATGCCATCGCTACCCTCATAGGTGCTCTCGAATACCGAGCCCGTCAACAGCATATACCAATTGTTGCTGAAGGTGCGCTCCAAGGTCAACTCCAAGCCGTAGTTGGTGCCCGTCCCTTCATTGACTAAAGACCCACGCTCGGGAAAGACAAAGTCGGCTCCGGCATTAAGCAGCGAAAAGGAAGAAGAGAACGGATCGACCGGCACATTAGACAGCCATTGGTAGTACACCTCCGACTTCAATCGCCAGTTGGGCGCAAAAAGCCAAGTAGCTCCACCCACTAAGTGGTCGGCTGTCAGGAAACCTAGCTCGCTATTCGCACCAGGTGCACCCGATTCTAGATCGCGGAAGAAAAAGACCGGAAAGGCAGGCGTCTGATTATGGCGGCCGTAGCCAGCGGTTAGCGTCAGTTTAGGACTGGCCGCATATTCGAGCCCGAGTCTAGGCTCAAAACCAAACGCCTCCGACAAATCGAAGTACTGAGCGTGTAGCCCGGCATTGATGGTCAGGTCTTCGGTCAGTCTGTGGCGCACTTGTGCGAATGCTTGCCAAAGTCCAAAATCATCGTCGAAATCGCGGATGCGATCTAAATCCGGCAGTCCGTCTTCATCTCGATCAGGTGATCCGATTCTGTCATCGACGGTTGTTTCCAGGCTGTTGATATCTGCTTGAATCCCCGCTCTGATACTGGTGCGATTATTCAGCTTCGAATTAATGAAACTCTTTAAACTGTAGCGCAGATTATTGTCCTGTGCCTCGGAAAAGAGCAGGCTATCGGCTCCAAACTGATCTACCTCGAATTCTTCGTATTCCAGATTTTGTAGTGTTCCTGCTAGTACGGTCCTTATGTAGGTGTTATCGCCAGTTATAATATTATGCTTTACCCCCAAGACCCCGAAACGCGAACGCGGATAACTATTCCTGGAGGGGTCGGCAAAGACATCATCGTCATCGATTTCATTGGCCAGAAAATCGATATTACTCGCTCCACCAATGCCGAAGATTGACCAGCGACCGCTACTACTTTGGCCAAAATCAATATTGAAGGTCAAGTCTCTGTAGTCGGGCGTTGCATTCGTGCCGATGGGTATGCCCAGAGTGCTAGCCAAGCCCACAAAGCTATTTCTAAAGCCTACGGCAAATGAGCCGTTCTTATTATTCAGCGGTCCTTCCGCCATGAGTTCTATACCGGTAAATGAGCCGAGCTGGGCCATGAATTCCGTTCGCTCTTGATTGCCCTTCCTAAGCGTCAGGTCGAATACCCCTGATAGTGCGTTGCCATACTCGGCCGGAAAAGCCGAGGTAATAAAATCACTGGTCGCCAGCATGTTCGGGTTCACCGCACTCACTGGTCCACCGGTCGTGCCCAAGGTCGAAAAGTGGTTGGGATTGGGAATGTCAATGCCCTCGAGTCTCCATAATAGCCCTGTTGGACTATTACCTCTGATCACGATATCATTCCGGCTGTCGTCGGTAGTGGCCACACCCGCTAAGTTGCTAGCCAATCGACTCACATCGCCTCGGCCACCGGCATAGCGATTTACTTCTTCGGGCCGAAAGGTGCGTATGGAAACTGCCGCCAATTCATTATTGGACTGCCGCGGGTCGGTCGTGACTACTATTTCCGAAAGTTGAGTAAAACTCTCCTCCAGATCAATATCGATGATCACATCCTTGCCTGCGGTCACTAATACATTCGGAATCGTACTAGACTCGTAACCGAGGTAGGTTGCCTGAAGCTCATAACGGCCGGGCGGTACGTTCGGTATTAAATAGCGGCCATCTACATCTGTGGTAGTGCCTTTAGGCGAGTCGTCTACAGTTATACTTACCGTTGCCCCGATCAGTGGCATCTCTGATTGCGCATCGAGCACGCGCCCTTGTATGCTTTGCGCTTGTAAACTCGCCACCATGAATAAGGCGAAAAGAGTATTCAAATACTTCATAACTAGTCTTTTTTGTTGCTGCAAATGAATGGGCCAGCTATCCCCACACCTACCATTTTCGACTAAACCGTCGTTTTTGAGTATTGAATGGTATATAGTAATGTGTTTCCTTTTTTGGATTTGTACTTCCGCAGGTCGGAACATTCCTTAAGAACTCGTTATTTTGCCACAATGCATTCGTAAAATCCGCTACTATTGAATGAATCTGATACGGTAGCTAGATTTTGCTGCGTTAGAAATGTTGTTTTTCTGCATGCGAGACGAAGTCTCGCATGCAGAAAAAAGTATAACAAGAGGCTAACACCAAATAACCATGAGAGGTATCATCATATTCGTCATTTCTTTAGCCCTTTCCACGGGCCTTTATGCACAAGGCGCCCAGAGCCAGGGGCACCTGCGCTACATAGAGCGGTTTAGCCAGCTAGCTATGGAAGAAATGCTCAGAGCGGGTATTCCAGCTAGTATAAAACTGGCGCAAGGCATACACGAAAGCGGAGCAGGCACCTCTCCTTTGGCTACGCGCGCCAACAATCACTTTGGCATTAAATGTGGCCGCAACTGGACCGGCCGTGAAGCCTATCGCGAAGACGATGACTACGACGATAGAGGGCGGCTCATCAAAAGCTGTTTCCGGGGCTATCGCAACCCCGAAGCCAGCTACCGTGATCACAGCGAGTTTTTACGCGACCCGGCTAAAATGCGATACAACTTTTTATTCCGTTTAGACCCAACCGACTATGTTTCATGGGCAGAAGGCCTGCGGAGTTCTGGGTATGCTACCGACCCGGCGTACGCCCAAAAAATTATACGAATCGTAGAGACCTACGAGCTATATCGCTTCGACCAGCGCGTTATCAATAACAGCAGCACGGTATTTGACGAAGACCCCTATCCTGGTGCAGGTACTAGGCCTAGAGATGACTTTGGCACAGACAATCCTTTCGATGATCCATTTGCACCGCGCAGCTCCATCGGCAATTACAACGACGTCACCTACTTCCTCACTGGCGAGCCCATTACCGTCGAGGAATTAGCCCGCCGAGTAGACCTGAGCGTCAAGCGTATTCTGTCTTACAACGAGCAACTCAACGACGGCACCCAGCGGGTAGAAGTCGATAATCGGGTTTACCTTCAGCCCAAGCGCAATAGCTACCGTGGCCGCGATAGGTACCATACCGTGCAAGAAGGTGAGACTATGTTCGACATCTCGCAGCGCTATGCCGTAAAGCTGGAAAAGCTGCTTCGTCGCAACCGATTAGAAGCTGGGCAAGAGCCCGCTAAAGACGAACGCATTAAACTGCGCGGTGGCAAGGTTTCGAGTAGTTCTATACCCAAACTCGCCGGAGCTTCTTCGGCCCTTGCCCCTACTCAGCCCAACGTACCGACCCGGCCAGATGGCAACCTGGATATGGACGACGATAACCCAATTCCCCCGCCATCTCAACCGGGTAACGATCAGACAAACGAACCGACTGCTCCACCTCCTCCTACAGGTGGTGGTGGAGTAATCATCCCCGCTCCCCCCATCCCGCCAACCGTTGATCCTGCTCCGACGGATCCTCAGATTGGTGGAAACACAGATGGACAGCCCAGCGAAGATCCGATTATATCAGACCCATTACCTGTCGAGCGTTTTCACACTGTGATCAGGGGCGAAACCTTGTTTGCCATTAGCCGTAAGTACGGCTTGACCGTAGATGCGCTCAAGGCTTTGAATAATCTTTCGAGCAATACTATCCAGATTGGCCAACGGCTGCGCGTCCAGTGATTTATATTTGCTGTTGCTTAGTCACTAAGCAACAGCAAATATTTTTCTTATGGTCAGGTTTCTTGTCCCTTGGGCTCTTGCTCTACTTTCCTTTTCTATCGCTTTTGCGCAAGGCGATCCATTAGACGATTTCGAGGAAGACGACGATGGTGGCTACCACTTCGGATTCAAAGGAGGTTTGACGGTAGCCACTCAAAACTGGAACTCCTTCGAAATGGAGCCGCTTCTGATCTACCATGGCGACTTATTCATAGAAAGTTTGCGGGAAGAAGGTCTATTCAGCTTGTGGGCACAGTTGGGGTATCACATAAGAGGAAGCAGGCTCCAAAGCCAAATCGGCTCGAACCAAGCAGGCCAGGTATTTCGCACCCCTTCAGAATCCTTTCAGTTTCAGAATATAGTACTAGGCGTAGGGGGTAAGCAAATATTCGGCTATTTAGGAGTTAGTAATGCCTATTGGCTCTTAGGATTGAGGGCAGAGTACACGGTAAATACCAATCTGGATGACTTTGATCGGATTGGCAATGATGCCTTTCGGAATTTCTTTCCGTTCGAGAATTACGACTGGATCAACCGATTTGTCTTTGGTGCTACTGTAGGTGCAGGTCTCGAAATTCCATTGGGCTTGGAATCGGAAGTCCTTGTAGAGCTCAGCGTACAGCCCGACTTTAGTTTACAGTACAACCAGCCCCAGCTGAATAACGTCATTAGCGCGAATCCTTTTACCTCGGCACCGACGACTATAGGAGCTAGGCAGATCAGAAATGTTACCATAGAGCTTTCTGCTGGTTTCCGCTTTCGTCGTCGGGTTATCTATATCGACTAGTGGCAAAGGCCTTGGCTGATTTAAAGGCAAGCTTAGAAGGCTTACTTTTTCCGCAGACTTGCTTGTCGTGCGAGCAAACCATAGATGGTACAGGGCGGCCATTTTTATGTGCGGGTTGCTTGTCGGAGTTGCCTTTCACGCAGCACCATCTGCTAATAGAAAACGAGATAACAGACCGCCTAGCCGGGCGAATCCGCCTGGTTTTCGGTGGCGCACTCTTTTACTACCAGCCCGATACGCCCGTACAGCGAATGATCCACGCCCTCAAGTACTACCAGCGTCCTGACTTAGCTGAGCGGCTCGGGCAGTATCACAGTACGAGACTCCAATCGGTCGAAAGACTGAAAGACCTATCGGCCATCGTACCGGTGCCGCTTCACCAAAAGCGGCTGCGTGAACGTGGCTACAATCAGGCAGAATACTATGGCCGTGGGCTAGCCAAAGAGCTGGGCGTACCCCAGCGTCTCGATATCATCGAGCGCGTCAGCTTTGCGGGCTCACAAACCAAGCGAAGCAGTGAAGAGCGACTCCAAAATGTGCGCAATGTATTCCAGGCTATGTCGCGCAAACTGAAAGGCAACCATATTCTCTTGATCGATGATGTACTGACCACAGGTGCTACACTCGATCTTTGTGCAGAGGCCCTCACCACAGCCATGCCCGACCTGAAAATCAGTGTCGCTACCATCGGTATGGCCGTGTAGAAGCGAATTCATTCCACCTTCTCCGCATACCACTCCCTCAATCGTCCAAAAACGCCCCCTAGTAAGATTACCAGTAAAAAGTGCAGGTAAGCTGCACGTGGGTCGATATTCTCTTGCAACTGTATAATTGCCATGCCGACATGGTAGAGCATGAGGAATAATAGCAGTGTCTGCCCCGTCGCTCCTTTTAGCGCATCGAGCCGCCAGAGTAAGTAGCCGCTGGTGGCTGCCAAAAAAAGTGCCGCCAGCCCATACATGTGCATGATCATAGTATAGCTGACACCGCTACCGTCAGCGAAACCAGGCACCAAATTGGGCGCATCTGCATAGAAGAGAAAAAGCATACCAATAGCACCTTCTATCAGCGTGTGTAGGAATAAGACCAGTTTCATGGAAAATAATTGTCCTTTGGCCCTGCAAGGAACCAAAAATACCGGATCAGATGTTAATTTCGTGTAGGTTTGATTCAGCCCACATGCCCGAAGTCATAGACATTACTGCTAAAGAGGTGCGCACCATCAATGCCGCCTATGACGATATGATCGCTTCGCTGCGCGTGAAGTACACCGAAGAAGACGACGCGCAGATGCGCCAAGCCTTCGAGCTAGCTAAAGAATCTCATGCCCAACAACGGCGCAAATCGGGCGAGCCTTACATCTTGCACCCTATTGCTGTGGCGCGGATTTGTGCCGAAGAGATCGGCCTTGGACCAACGGCCATTTGCTCGGCTTTACTTCACGATGTAGTAGAAGACACCCCCATCACACTCGATGATATAGAAGCCCAATTCGGCGAGCGCATTGCCACTATGGTCAATGGGCTCACCAAGCTCGAAAAGTCAACGCAGGAAGAATCTCAGCAGGCGGCCAATTTCAAGAAAGTTCTCACCACTCTAACTGTCGATGTGCGCATCGTGCTCATCAAAATGGCCGACCGCCTGCATAATATGCGCACCCTGGGTGCCATGCCGCTCAAAAAGCAGTTCAAGATCGCTGCTGAGACCAATTACGTCTACGCTCCGCTTGCGCATCGATTAGGGCTCTATGCCATACGCTCGGAGTTTCTCGATCTCTGCATGAAGATCCTCAATCGGGAAGACTACGACATGGTTGCCCAAAAGCTACAGGAAACCAAAAAATCGCGCGAAGATTTCATCGAAACCTTTATCGACCCGATCAATGCCAAACTCGATGCCGAAGGTTACAAGTATCGCGCTACAGGTCGCCCAAAGTCGATCTACTCTATTTACAATAAGCTGAAGAAAAAGCAAATCCCCTTTGAGGAGATATACGATCTGTTCGCTGTTCGATACATATTAGACGTGCCTGCCGAAAAGGAAAAATCGGCTTGCTGG
Organism: Bacteroidota bacterium; assembly: GCA_039025055.1. Taxonomy (GTDB): domain Bacteria; phylum Bacteroidota; class Bacteroidia; order Chitinophagales; family Saprospiraceae; genus Neolewinella. Next base: position 12,905 of record JBCCPC010000060.1, read on the forward strand.
AACGTATACAGCATGGTGACCGATATCTATCGGCCAGTCACCGAGCGATTGAAAGACTGGGTATCAGCCCCGAAAGCAAACGGCTACGAAAGCTTGCACACGACCGTGATCGCCAAAGATGGCCGCTTCGTCGAGGTGCAGATCCGCACGGAACGAATGGACGAGATCGCCGAGCGCGGTTTTGCAGCTCACTGGAAGTACAAGGGTGTCAAGTCCGGCCCCGATGTATACGAGCGTTGGTTTTCCAGCGTACGCGATATACTCGAAGACCCGGAAGGCAATACGGTTGAATTCCTCGGCGATTTTCGCGACAACAATTTCTTCAATGAAGAAGTCATCGTCTATACGCCCGACGGCGATGTGAAGATGCTACCCAAGGGTGCCACGGCACTCGATTTTGCTTTTAGCGTGCATTCTATGGTGGGTTATACCTGCCAGAGTGTGATCGTAAACGGGCGTATCGTACCACTCAATTACAAGCTCCGAAATGGAGATCAGCTTCGGGTGATCACCAATAAAAATCAAAAGCCCAATCGAGATTGGCTTAAGCTGGTTAAGACCGGAAAGGCAAAGTCTAAAATACGCGCGGCCATGCGCGAGGAGCGGCGCGAAAAAGGCGAGTTCGGCCAGCAATCACTGAAACGCAGACTAGAAAAATTGGGCATCAAAGACCTCGACGCTGCGTATGATATACTCGCCAAACGATATAATAACAATAGCACTCTGGATCTCTTCTTCGACATTGCGACCGACAGAGTGACCATCGCTCAACTGCTCAAACCTTATACCATAAACGATGGTCAGCTCGAAACGCTACCCGAACAATCCTTGGAGCAACCTCAACCTGCTGCCAGAAAAAGAAACCCGGCCAATCGCGTAAAAGGCGAGGCTAAACTGCTTATCAACGGAGACCCCAGCAATCAGTACGATTACTCGCTGGCCTCTTGCTGCAATCCCGTGCAGGGCGACAATGTCTTTGCCTATATAACAGCTACAGCAGGTATGAAGATTCACCGCGTCAACTGCCCCAATGCCGAAAACCTCATGGCCAACTACGGCTATCGAATCTTGCGCGCTGAGTGGGTTTCTACAACCGAGCACAAGTTTGTGGTCAATCTTAGGCTCACAGGTTTAGACCGAGGTAAGGGCGTCATCGAAGAGTTGACGCACGAAATCGGGAACATGGGGCTCAGCATCAGACGGCTCAACATCTCAGGAGAGGACGGTTTCTTCGAAGCCCGCCTGGGCTTATTCGTATATAATACGGACCAACTCAACTTAGCCATGATGCGCTTACAAGCACTCGATATGGTCGCGACCGTTGAAAGACTGGACCGAGGCGAGTGAAGTTAAACCTCAGGCTACTTCGCGGGGTTTATATTTTTACAGATTAGAATCAAAGCATGCCCACTACTACCAACATCGCCGAACATCTCGACACAGTCAAAGAGATTTTCAACGAGCATCTCGCCGAAAACAAGATGCGTCGTACCCCTGAGCGGTATGCTATCATCGAAGAAATCTATCAGCGCGACGATCACTTCGACGCGGAAGCGCTCTACATACACATGCGCAATTGCAACTACCGAGTTTCACGTGCTACGGTCTATAATACTCTGGAACTTTTAGTAGAGTGTGGACTGGTCAAGAAGCACCAGTTCGGAGCCAATCACGCTCAATACGAAAAGAGCTACGGCTACAAACAGCATGACCACATCATCTGCAATAACTGTGGCAAGGTGGTCGAATTCTGTGATCCCCGCGTTCAGCAAATCAAAAACATGATGGGCGATCTGCTCGGCTTCAAAGTGCTGGATCACAGTCTGAATCTTTATGGCGAGTGTAAAAATGGCTGTGAAGAAAGTATCAAAGGGTAATCAAAAAAGCCGCTTCGGACAGCTGTCCGAAGCGGCTTTTTTGATTACACAAGACTACCTATCTTATTCTAAGACCCGAAGTGGCTCTCTGAAATCGACCATGCCTGGCGCATTTCTACATATGAATCGCGAAATCCTCCGCCTGGCTATACCGAACATACTGAGTAACATCTCGGTGCCGCTGCTGTCGAGTTTCGATACGTATCTGATGGGCGGTTTGGGGCCATTGCATATTGCGGCTATCGGATTGGGGAGTATGGCGTTTAACTTTGTATATTGGAACTGCGGCTTCCTGCGCATGGCGGGTACGGGCCTAACGGCGCAGGCCTACGGGCGCAAAGACGAGCAGGAGATGGCAGGCGTACTGGCGCGAGGGCTTTTGGTGGGTGGGGTACTGGCGGCCCTGTTTGTATTATTGCAAACATACATACTGCAAGGCACCGAAGCCCTGCTCGATATCCAAGCCGACCAGCGCAGTTTGGTCAGCGCGTACTTCTACATACGCATTTGGGCCGCACCGGCAGCTTTGGGATTGATGGTACTTTTCGGCTGGTTTTTCGGTATGCAGAATGCGGTATTCCCACTCATCCTTACGCTGCTGATCAATGTGGTCAATATGGGGCTGAGCTACTATATGGTGCATCATTTGGACTGGGGGGTATCGGGTGTAGCATGGGGGACGGTCATCGCGCAATATGTAGGTGTGCTGGCAGGTGCAGGGCTGCTGGCGTGGCGGTATGGGTGGGTGATTAAAGGACTGAGATCAACCCGAATACTAGTGCGCGATAAACTGTTTGATTTCTTGCGCCTCAATGGTGATATACTCGTACGTACGATCTGCCTGACGTTGAGTTTTGCGCTGTTTTATAATTGGGCGAACGGAGCAGAGGCGACAGCTGTCGTTGCTGCTAATGTGATCTTACTACAATTGATCAACTGGATGAGCTACGGGGTGGATGGCTTTGCCTTTGCGGCTGAGAGTTTGGTGGGAAAATACTTTGGAGCGCAAAGTGATGTTTTTCTTTCTGATGATTCACAGAATCATCAGAAAGAAAAACTTCTTTTTTCGCGAGGTTTCCACCTGCGGAAGTCTATACAATTAAGCTTTGTTTGGGGGATGGGGCTAGCTATTATTTACGCCTTGATCTACTGGTTATTGGGCGGTCGGATCGTGGAATGGTTTGCCCCTGCGGAGGCTGCTCCCGAAGCATTGGCTGCCGCCCGATCATACTTGCCACTCATCAGCGTTTTTTGTCTATTAGCTACGCCTTGCTACATCTACGATGGCGTTTTTGTAGGCCTGACCGCAGCCAGGGCTCTGCGCGATACGATGCTGCTGGCCTTCGCGGGCTATTTGTTGACCTATTTTCTATGGGGGCAGTACTACGGCAATTGGGGGCTTTGGATAACTCTGACAGCCTTTATGGTGTACCGGACCATCTTCCAATTTTTGTGGATGAAGCCGCTCATGCGCCGAACTACTTCTGGCCCATGAACTCGTGTAGCTTGCTGACCATTCCATTACAGCCCGCGAAAAATGGGCTTCGCTGATGTATGTCTGTCGGCTTGATGTCGAGCACACGTCGGTACCCGTCTGTAGCCATACCGCCCGCCTGCTCGATGAGAAAGGCCATGGGATTAACCTCGTAGAGTAAGCGCAATTTACCATCGGGGTAGCCGGAAAAACTCGGATATAGGTAGATGCCTCCCTTGATGAGATTGCGGTGCACATCGGCGGCCAATGCGCCTATGTACCTGGACGTATAAGGTCGATCGTCTTCTTCGGCCTGGCAGTATTTGATGTAGTCTTTTACACCCTGCGGGAAGTGGACATAGTTGCCCTCGTTGACCGAGTATATATTGCCTTCGGTCGACTGTTTCATATTGGGGTGTGAGAGGTAGTAGGTGCCTAGGGCTGGGTTGAGCGTGAAGCCGTGCACGCCCCGCCCGGTAGAAAAGACCATGATGGTACTGGTGCCGTAAAGGATGTAGCCTGCCGCAACCTGTAAGTTGCCTGGCTGCAAAAAGTCTTCGAGTGTAACGGGCGTGCCCACAGGCGATGCTCTACGATATATCGAAAAGATAGTCGCAACCGGCGCATTGACATCGATATTGGAGCTGCCGTCGAGGGGGTCGATCAAAACGACGTACTTATTGCTGTGCCGATTGTCTGGCCCGGCTACCGTGATAAATTCTTCGCTTTCCTCGCTGACCAGTCCACAGACGATCTGACGATTGATGAGGGTGTTGACGAAGGTGTCGTGAGCAAAGACATCCAGCTTTTGCTGCTCTTCCCCCTGTACATTGGTCGAACCGACCGAGCCGGTGATGTCGACCAATCCGGCCTTATTTACTTCGTGATTGACCATTTTGGCAGCCAGGCGAATGGAGTTGAGCAGGCGAGCCAACTCACTGCTATCGAACGGAAAATCGTTTTCATTGCGAATAATGAATTCGCCTAGTGTGAATGGTGTATTTGGCATATCAGATTAGGTCCTGTGGTGCGTAAAATACACATATTGGTCATGCTTACGCATGGGCTTCAAAAATATTCAGGCGAGATGTAGATGTATTTGGCCTAAACACAGTGCTTCCGAATTTTCAGGACAAATACGAGTACAAGTCATCTATTTATATCTGAAATCGTTCTATTTGTAGGATTATTTTCTGAGCTAGATAATTTATAACCACCATGGCATTCGACCTCGACTTGATTAGGGGGGTGTACCAGGCACTACCGAATAGAATAGATCAAGTACGCAAAAAGCTTGGCCGCCCCTTGGCCCTGACGGAAAAGATATTGTATGCGCACTTGCATTCAGAGAGCCCGTTGCGGGAATACAAACGCGGGGAAGAATACGTCTTCTTTGCACCCGACCGAGTAGCTATGCAAGACGCAACGGCCCAAATGGCATTGCTACAGTTTATGATGGCCGGACGAGACAAGGTGGCGGTGCCCTCTACCGTCCACTGCGATCACTTGATACTTGCGGAGCACGGAGCTGACTCAGACCTCAAAAGAGCCAACGATGTGAATTCGGAGGTCTATGATTTTCTGGCATCGGTTTCCGATAAATACGGCATTGGGTTTTGGAAGCCCGGTGCGGGGATTATTCACCAGATCGTATTGGAAAATTACGCCTTCCCCGGCGGCATGATGATCGGTACCGACTCGCATACACCCAATGCTGGGGGGCTGGGTATGATTGCTATCGGCGTGGGTGGTGCCGATGCTGTAGACGTAATGGCCGGTATGCCATGGGAGTTGAAACAACCCAAGCTGATCGGTGTGAAGCTGACCGGCCGCCTGAGCGGGTGGACAAGCTCAAAGGATGTGATCTTAAAAGTCGCTGGTATCCTCACTGTAAAAGGCGGTACAGGGGCCATAGTCGAATACTTCGGCGATGGGGCCCGCAACCTGAGCTGTACAGGCAAAGGGACCATCTGCAATATGGGAGCTGAGATAGGTGCTACGACTTCGACCTTCGGTTACGATGAGAGTATGAGTCGTTATTTACGCGCTACGGGCCGCGCGGAGATAGCCGACCTGGCTGATCAGATCGCCGAGCACCTGACTGGAGACCCCGGAGTATATGCCGATCCGGAAAGCTACTTCGATCAGGTCATCGAGATCGATCTGGATACGCTGGAGCCACACATCAATGGGCCGTACACGCCTGATCGCGCCTTCCCGATCAGCCAATTTGCTGCAGCCGTAGATGAGCACGACTTCCCGCCTGTTCTTGAGGTCGGTCTGATCGGGAGCTGTACCAATTCCAGTTATGAGGACTTGGATCGCGCTGCCAACATCGCCAAGGACGCTGCCGAAAAAAAGCTGATCGCCAAGAGCGAATTCACCATCACCCCCGGTTCGGAACAGATACGATATACTGTAGAGCGCGACGGTATTCTGGATGCCTTCGAAGATATAGGCGGTGTGGTACTTGCCAATGCTTGCGGGCCGTGCATCGGTCAGTGGGCCAGGCACACCAATGACCCCGATAAGGCCAACTCGATCATCACCAGCTTTAATCGGAATTTCTCCAAGCGCAACGATGGAAATCCTCAAACCCGTAGCTTCGTGGCCAGCCCAGAGATTGTGACGGCCATGGCTATTTCGGGCTCTATGAAGTTCAACCCAGTAACGGATACCCTGACCAACGAGGAGGGGAAAGAAGTCAAGCTGGAACCACCCCACGGTTACGAGTTGCCGCCCAGGGGATTTGATGTAGATGATCCTGGCTACCAAGCACCGGCAGAAGATGGAAGCGATATAGTCGTAAAGGTCAATCCGGAAAGTGATCGCCTGCAACTGCTCGATCCGTTCCAGATTATCACGCAAGATCAGGTAACCGATATGCGTATCTTGATCAAGACCAAAGGAAAGTGTACCACCGACCATATCTCTATGGCTGGCCCCTGGCTGAAGTTTCGCGGCCACTTGGAGAATATTTCCAATAATTGCCTGATCGGGGCTGTCAATTACTTCAATGAAGAGACGAACAAAGTACTAAACCTGCTCAATGGTGAATACATGGCCGTACCCGAATCGGCTAAGGTCTACAGAGCGCACGGTATTGGTACCGTTGTTTTTGGCGAAGAAAACTACGGCGAGGGCAGTAGCCGAGAGCATGCGGCCATGGAACCCCGTTGGCTGGGCGTGATGGCTGTCATCGTAAAAAGCTTCGCGCGCATACACGAGACCAACCTGAAAAAGCAGGGCATGCTGGCACTGACATTCGCCGACCCTGCCGACTACGACAAAATTCGCCAAGACGATAAGGTGAGTATTCTAGGTTTCACCGAGATGGCACCAAAGCAAAATCTTCAGATTCGCCTGGATCATGCCGATGGCTCTCACGATGTATTCGAGGTGAAGCATACCTACAACCAAGCCCAGATCGATTGGGTCAGGGCGGGGAGTGCGCTCAATAAGATCAGAGAAGAATTGAGTGAGGTGTAGCGATTTGATGTAGTCGTATGACTGATTTTCAAAAGTCAAGGCAAAGGTTCCGGGCTGGTGCCTAAAGTCACCAGCTTGGATTTCACCTCCCAGCGATCATCGAATACCGACCGATATATGACTTCAAAGCGGGGCTGATCTTCGCTGACATATAGGTTAAACCCGTCCTCAAATAAGCCAGGCTCATTCGCGGTAATATTGAATAATTTGATTTTTTGCCCGGCAGGTATCACTTGATCGATCTTGAGCGTATTGCTTGTCATACCTTCGAGATATTCTGCAATCATCGAATCGGCAGCGACCTCTCCGAAGGCCTGTTCTAGCGGATAGGACCAAAAGTAGAACTGCGAGTCTTTGTACATCAATTTAAAATTTTCTACGATGGCGGGACCAACGCCTACATTGGTGACATACAATGACAAACTGTAGAATCCTTCTTGCCTCACCTCCATCTCACTATTAAAATTCAATCGCGGCCAGAGCTGCGCTTTCTCGGCCTTAGTGGCCAGTGCTTGCTGTTCGGCCAGTATTTTGGTCTGGTAGATTGAAACAGCCAAAGCGCAGAGCGATATAATGGTCACAGCAATAGCCGTAATGGCCTGAAAGCGAGCGGTACTTTTCATGGCTTCAAAGTATTCGGGTTATTGGAGTGACCTCTATTTCTATCGACGTAAGTCAAGGGAATTTCGTCCAAAACATATTTGCAGTGACAGATGTATCCTTAGCACAATCCATTTATGCTCGGACAAACCACCAAGCTCGCCCAACAACAGAAGCTGTCGCCTAGACAGATTCAACTTATGAATTTGGTGCAACTATCCGTGACGGAACTGGAGCAGCGGCTTAAAGAAGAGCTCGAGTCCAACCCGGCTTTGGAAGAAGTCTCTCCAGCTGATCTGGATCGAAATGAGCGCGACGATGACTACAATAACGACGATGAGCGCAACTACGAGCTTGACGAGTATCTGGAGTCTTACATCGAAGACGACCCCAGCAGCTACAACCAGTCTAGCGAGCGCTCGGAGCCCGATGTAGCTCGTGCGCTGGCCGTAGAGGAGCGTTCTTTTTTCGAGTACCTGGAAGAGCAGCTCGCCAATCTAGATTTTCGTAGTGAAGCCGAGCGCACCCTGGCCGAGCAGATCGTAGGCAGCATAGGCGAAGACGGCTACCTGCGCCGCCGCATAGATGCCATAGCCGACGATCTGCTGCTGTATCACGATCTCGACGTCACCAAAGCCCAGGTACTGTCTATGCTCGAACGCATACAGGCCTTTGACCCACCGGGCGTGGGCGCGCGCGACCTGCGCGAGTGCCTGCTCATACAAATCGACCAGAAGCTCGATAGGGAAGAGGGGTACTCCACCGCCCGCATCGCCGATCTGACCCTGGCCCAGCGCATACTCGATAAGCACTTCGACGCTTTTAGCAAGAAGCATTACGATAAGCTCATGCTCGCCCTCAATGCTGACGAAGACGAGCTGCGCGACGCCATGGCCGAGATATTGCGCCTCAATCCTAAGCCCGCCAGTGCCTACACCACACCATCTGGTGCAGGCACCAGCCAGACGGTCATTCCCGACTTTATCATCAATAAAAACGAGGATCAGCTAGAGCTACGCCTCACTGCGCGCAACGCCCCCCAGCTCAAACTCAACGACCAGTACCAAAGCATGCTGGCCCAGCTGCGCCGCGACCGCAAAGAAGCGATGAAGGCCTCTAAAGCCGACCGAGAAGCGACCAAATTCATCCAGCAAAAGACCGATAGTGCCCGCTGGTTTATCGACGCCCTCCAGCAGCGATTCCAGACGCTTTACAGTGTCATGCACCAGATATTGCGGTACCAGGAGTCCTTCTTCCTCAGCGGTGATGAGAAACAGTTGCGGCCTATGATCCTCAAAGACATAGCCGGGCCTACGGGTCTCGACATCAGCACAGTGAGCCGCGTAGCGAACAGCAAGTATGTACAAACGCCCTACGGCACCTTCGCCCTCAAAAAATTCTTCAGCGAAGGTATGACCAGATCAGACGGCGAAGAGATCAGCACCATCGAGATCAAAAAAGTACTGGCCGAGATCGTAGCCGCAGAAGATAAGCGCAAACCCCTCAGCGATGGTAAGCTCCAAAAGGCTCTGGAAGAAAAAGGCTACCCCATCGCCCGCCGCACGGTGGCAAAATATCGCGAGCAACTCAACCTACCTGTGGCTAGGTTGAGAAAGGAGTTATAAGTTTTCTGTATCCCGAAAACCCGAAGGATTTTCGGGATACAGAAATATTTTGTTTAACACCCCATTAACCCGTGAGAGCATACCCAAGAAGGCTTAAAAGCGTTTATCAACTGAAACTCCAAACAAACTATGACCAAACTACTGAGCTCCCTGTTAATTGCTTTCTTTTTTTGTACTTCCGCAGGTAGTCACCTTTCCGCCCAACCCGGTGGCGAACCCAATAACTACCTGGCTGCATCCGATTCCGATCCAGCAGCCCTGCGCATAGTCGAGACCCTCCGCACCAAGTACGAAGGCTACTCCACCATTCAAGCTGATTTTCGTCTCGAAATAGACATACCCGGCACCGAGCCCGAAACACAATCCGGCACCCTGGCCCGTCAAGGCGACAAGTTCCACTTTAAGCTAGGCCCACAGGAGGGCATATCCGATGGCGAGGCCATCTACTTTATCCTTCACGGTAGCAAAGAAATACAGATCAGCAACCTACCTGAAGAAGGAGAGACCGACGGCCTGCTCACGCCCCAGTCCATCTTTAATTTCTACGACTCGGGTAAATTCGTCATTGCACTCCAAGGCGAAGAGACCCAGAACGGCCGTTTGGTACAAGTACTCGAGCTCAAGCCACTAGACCGAGACAATAGCGACTTCACTAAGATGCGCATGATCGTCGACAAGAATAAAAAGGAAGTGGTCAAAGTCCTCGCTTTCGGTCGCGACGGTAGCCGATTCACTTTCCAACTCGATAATACTAAAGTCAACCAAAGCATACCCGCCGACCGCTTCGCCTATAATAAAGACGATTATAAAGGGTATTATGAGACGGATTTGAGGTTTTGAGTGAGAGGAAAGAGACGCTTGCTGCTGGCGTAGCTTCGCTGAGAGGAAAGACTTGCTTGCTCGTTGATGAGTTGATTTCTAGTGCTTTTTGGAGACCGGAGACCGGATGCCTCGCTGCCGCTCGGCTTTGGAGACCAGACTTTGCGCGTACGCGAGCTCATCGGAGGCCTGCGCGACCTTAGGAGCGCGTCCTCCGATGTGTCGAGCAGGAGGATCTGATTGCTTGTGCTTTTGGAGCCCGGAGACATGGATGCCTCGCTGCCGCTCGGCTTTGGAGACCGGACTTTGCGTGTTCGCGAGCTCATCGGAAGCCTGCGCGACCTTAGGAGCGCGTCCTCCGATGTGTCGAGCGGGAGGATCTGATTGCTTGTGCTTTTGGAGCCCGGAGACATAGATGCCTCGCTTACGCTCGGCTTTGGAGACCAGACTTTGCGCGTGTGCGAGCTCGTTGGGCAGTTGGCTAGTTCCTTCTCGTGTATTTGTTTTCTGCATTTAGCGATAGCAGGTTTTCGGGCTTGGTGTACCAATCGACAAATTCATCGAATTCTTTTTCGTAGCTCGAATACCATGTATTGAATCTGTCGATATCGCTCATTTGGAATAGGTAGTGATTATAGGCATCGAAAATTCCCACTTCGATCATTTTTTTGTGGTAGTCGAATAATATGACGGGATATTCCTTGGCGTCTTCTTGATAGTATAGATCTAAGAATACCTGTCTTATTACCGATAGCGATCCAGGATTTATTTTTTTCTGACCGAGTGCGGCCATGGCCATACTCTTGGCATAAATTGCGCAATATGGTAGTTTGAAGTCTTCTTCGGGATCGAATGTATCGGGATCAATATTTATTATTACTTCACAAAAATCAATATTTATGCTATCCTCGTAGATATTGATAGCACCATCATATGCTTCATAGAGAAGTTTACTCATCTCCTTAGTTCGTTCTGTCGTTCGCTCCAGGTTCATAAAAATCTCTCCGTAAATGAGTCCTGGAACAATATCAGTAGACGCTAGAAATATCTGTGCCGCTCGATAGTAGTTAGAAGGAAACATGGGGTCTACCGAAATGCCATTCTCGTAGTTTCTCAGGGCTTCCTGGTATTCTTCTTGGTAAGAATGCACATTTCCTCTTTCTAAGTACAGGTTTCCGCTATTTGGGAATTTTTCGAGGCCTTCCCCATACGTTTGAATGGCCCGTTTTGGGTTACCACTTACGCTGTGTGTGTTTCCTAAAAGCTGATAAATTTGACTGTCCACATCTGGATGGCTCAATAGTTTCTTAAGCTCTTTGATCGCTTTTTTATAATCTTTCATGTAAAAATGAGCTAGGGCTATCTCGTAGGGGAAAATCGCGTTTTCGGGATCGAGCTTTCTAGCCTCTTCTAGCATTTTAATGCTCTTTTTATAATCTCCTGAGTCCATTACTGCTATGGCTTCGCGTGCCTTTTGAAGGGCGACTTCTTCATTGCTCTGTTGGGCAGATATGGCAGGTAGAACGAAAAATAAGAGTAAAACAGATAGGAGTGGTTTTATGGTAGATGGTGGTGAATTTCCTTGTCGAGGAATGGTTTTGTAATATGCTTTAAGATAGGAAAATACGCTGGGTAAATAGGAGTAGCTGGTTCTTTTGGGGACTGGGTTTAGAGAGGAAAGAAGAAAGAGGAAAGACTTGTTTGCTCGTGGGAGGATTGGTTTCTAGTGCTTTTTGGAGACCGGAGACCGGATGCCTCGCTTACGCTCGGCTTTGGAGACCAGACTTTGCGTGTTCGCGTCCTCCGATGTGTCGAGCGGGAGGAGGGACCCTATCGGGCTACTCGGCTGACGAGGATCCTTTCTACCTGCGGAAGTACAAATTTTTAAGAACCTTATTAAATTGCAGGATACTTACCTGCCTGCCATGAATAAGTGCTGGTTTATTTGCTATGTGTTGTTTTTCACGGGTTTGCGTATGGCCGATGCGCAAGACTACGCTACCTTTGAAGATAGCAAGCCGACGATTTTGGGGCTGAGTGTCGACTACGGCTTTTTGATTAAACACTCGCAATCGCTGCGGGAAATTGACGATGCCTACCCCTATGCGATACGGCTGAGTTGGAGTAAGCAGCTGCTGACCAAAAAGGCATTTGAGTTTTGCAATTGTTTTCCGCGCGTGGGGCTGAGCTTGGCGTATTGGAATTACGACAACCCCAAAATATTGGGAGGCGGACTGGTGCCGATGGGGTTTATAGAACCTTATTTTTTGACCCGCCATCGGGTGAATTTATTTTTCAGAGCGGGTGTAGGCGCGGCGATTTTGAGTAGCCCATATGATGAAGAAAATAACCCGAATAACCTCTCCTATAGTACGGCACTTAATTTCTCGATTATGGTCGGGGCGGGCGTTAACTTTCGGCTGAGTGATCAGCTGAATTTGCGTCTTGCAGCTAATTATAACCACATATCGAATGGCGGTATTCAGGTGCCGAATAAGGGGCTGAATACGCCCACGCTCAGCCTGGGTCTAAATCGCAGTTTGGCACCCTTGGAATTTCCCGATGTACGCAAAAACGGCAAGCGGCCCGAGCCTGAGAACAAGACGCGCTGGGCGATTACGTATATTTCTGGTCTGAGCAATACGGTGGTTGGCGATAGGCGGCAATATTATGTGACGGGTCTGGCCGCTAATTACAGCCGCTGGTTTGGTGGGCGAAGTGCATTTACTCTGGGTAGCGAAGTGGTGCTAGATTTCTCTCGACGCGAGCGCATACGGCTGGATGGAGCCGATGCGTCATTTCCGCAAGCTGCTTTTCTGGTTGGGCACGAATTTTGGCTGGGGCGGGTTACGTTTAGTCAGCAGCTGGGTATTTATTACATCAATGCCTATCGCAATTCCGATGATTTTTATCAGCGGTATGGGCTGACCTACCATTTCGATGAGCGCTGGTTTGCGGGCTTCAATTTGAAGACACACCGGCATGTGGCGGACTTTTTTGATTTGCGGGTGGGAATGATCCTTTGAGGATGTTCTTCTCCGGCGGCTGGTATCGGTTAGGCTGTGATATTAGGAATTTAACACTATATTGCCAGTCATTTATATCCATGAAAGATTCAACTCAAAATCCATAATAAATGAACCCATATAAGAAGTGCAGCTACCTGGCTGCTATCCTACTGTTTTGTGTGATTCTCGTATCGTCTTGTGGAAAGAAGGAAGAGGCATCGGATGCACCCGCTACAGAAACGACAGCGACGGATAACGAGAATACCGAACCAACACCCACAGATACAACTCAGGCAACCGATGGCGGAGCGGGCGAAGGCTCGACCGACAATTCGTCGGATACCGATACCGGTTCGTCAGATACGGATACAGCTGACGCCGAAGACGCGTCAAACAACACCAATAAAACGAGTAGTGGCCTTGCCGAACGCACAGTGAATGAAGAGCGTCTGGGAATAATCATCGACTTGATATCTCAAGAGTTGGAGGCTCAGAAGCTGGAGTATAAAAGCGAGTTGGGGCAGGACTGCTCGGGTATTTATCACAAGATAAAGGATATGGTGCAGCGCAAAATGTCGGTGCTCGGTGACGATACCCGGTTTCACTACCCGACATATACAGCAGACCGAAACTCGCGCCAAATCGCTGATTGGTACTATCGCAATAACAACCTCCACATCGTACAGGATGCCAATAGAGATCGCAATCTGATTACCCCGGGTACGGTCGTTTTCTTCGGGCGAACCGAAGAGAAATACAGCAACATCAATATCGACTTACTGAGCAATCCCGGGGTATTCGTACACGACGGTACCAAGGGGAAAATTATGCACATTGCGGTAGTCACCAAAGTGGAGAAGGACGATGCGGGAAATGTCGTTAAATACGATATGATGCACGGTAGAAATTCGCGCAACTTCGCTTCCAGAACGACGGCCAACTACGATGGCCCAGGCAGTTATGCCGGTCAGCACGCCAAGTTTCCATTCGGCAACTGGAACCAGCAGCTGGTCGCGCTCGCTCATATCGAGACGCCTAAATAAGCTATTGACTTATATACAAGAAAAGCAATGCAAGTCCGTTAGAGGGTGAAGAATGATCATTCTTCACCCTCATCCTGTATTACCCATAAAAACAACACTCCAATGAATAATTCCAAGCTACTTTTAGTACTGGCTTTGGCCCTTTATGCTGTCCTTCCTACATACGCCCAAGACGATGCGATACAAGATAGCGAGGGCAACGATTACAGAGTCGTAGAAATCGGCAGCCAAACCTGGATGGCTGAGAACCTGCGGGTCGAAGAGTCTCCATGCAGCGATGACGATCAGATCAGCTTTGCCAACGGCAGCGAGCGCGGCACTGATGCCACTTTCCAGGACGGTCAGCCGCACTATGCCTACTATCAAAATCGTCCTGAATTGTCATTTGGTGCGCTTTACAATCAAAGTGCGGTTTTGGAATGCGATCTATGCCCCTCCGGCTACCGACTACCGACAAAGGCGGACTGGGAAGCCCTCGTAGAAGAGTTAGGTGGCTTAGAAAAGGCTGGCGAGCAACTGAAATCTGACGGAAAGCGCGGCTTCCAGGCCGAGATGATGGGCCGAATCAAAACAGGAGGTTCCACTATGGAAGGAAAAACAGTAAGCTGGTGGACGCTGGATAATGACGGCACAGAAGCCTTTACTGTCGAACTAGCCAGCGACGGTACGCTCACGCTTTATGAGAAAGGCAATGAGCAGTTCGGCAATTACGTGCGGTGCGTGAAGGAGTGAGCTAGACTATAGCTTTCCGAGAAACTCCTCCTCTGTCATGATCTCTACGGTGCCAAGAGCTTGTGCTTTCTTGAGCTTGGAGCCTGCCTTCTCGCCTACGACCAAGATGTCGAGCTTGCCGCTTACCGCGCTCACATTGCGCGCGCCGGCAGCCGTGGCTTTCTCCTGAGCTTCTTTGCGGCTCATCTGAGTAAGCGTACCGGTGAAGAGGATACTCTTGCCCACCAGCGGTCCTTCCGTCGCTTGTCTCGGCGGACGGTCTTCTTCGCTAGGGCGCAGGTTGACGCCTAGGGCTTCCATTTCGCGGAGCTGCTCCAGGTGCTTGGGGTTGGCGAAGTATTCGGCTACATTACGGGCTACGGTGGGGCCGATGTCTTTGAGGTTGGTGAAGTCTTCTTCCGACCAGTCGGCCAGCTCCAGGATATGACCGACCTGCTGCGCCAGTAATCGACTGGATCGCTTGCCCAGATGATGAACCGACAGCCCATGCAGCAATCGCCACAGCGGATTCTGCTTCGCCTGCTCGATAGACCGCCTCAGGTTGTCGACCGATTTTTGGCCGAAACCTTCCAACTGGGCAATCTCCTCATAGGGCAGCCGATACACATCCACGATACTGTGCAGCCAGCCCAGGCTATGGAATTGCTCCACATAGCGGCGACCCATACCGTCTATATCCATCGCGCCCTTGCTTACGTGCCACACGATGCGCTCCAGCACCTGCTGCGGGCAATCCTCATTCACGCAACGCCAGGCCGCCTCGCCTTCCTGTCGGACCAGAGTGGTGCTACAAGACGGGCAGGCCGTCGGAAACCGAATGGGCACCTCGCTGCCATCGCGCAGATCATCCAATGCTTTCACGATATAGGGAATCACATCCCCCGCCCGCTCGACCAGCACTTGGTCGCCCAGCCGCAAGTCCTTCTCGACGATAAAATCTTCGTTGTGCAGGCTGATGCTGCTGATCGTCACCCCGGCAAGACTCACGGGTTCGGTCTTAGCGACGGGGGTGATGGTACCGATCTTCCCGATCTGGTACTCTACATCCAGCAGGCGGGTACTGGCTTGGCGGGCTGCAAACTTATAGGCAATGGCCCAGCGCGGGTGGTGGCTGGTAAATCCGGCTCGATTCTGCAAGCCCAGATTGTCCAGCTTGATCACCATGCCGTCTATCTCATAATCGTAGCCATCGCGGCGTTCTTCCCATCGCGAACAGAACTCGGCGGCACCTTCGATGCTTTCGGCTTGCAGCCGCTCATCATCTAGCTTAGGTATTTTAAAGCCCAGCTCGTTGAGGGCATTCAGCGAGGCCGTATGCGTCTCGAATTTGCCCAGCTTGTCTTGTCCGGCCTTATTTTCGGCTACGGCCAGGTGATAAATAAAAGCTTCCAGCTGCCGCTGCGAAACCTCTGCCGGCGACTTCATGCGTAGTCCGCCGGTTGCCGTATTTCTGGGGTTGGCAAAGAGTGTAAGTCCAGCCTCGCCCCGTGCTGCATTCATCTCCTCAAACCGATCCTTGCGGATGATGACCTCCCCGCGCAATTCCACCCGATACAGCCCGAATCGCGAAAACTCCGCCACCAGTGGTACCGACTTGATCACTCGCGCATTGGCCGTGATCTCTTCGCCTAGGGTTCCGTTCCCGCGTGTGGCTGCGCGTACCAATCGGTCGTTCTCGTAGACCAGGGCTATGCTGCCGCCATCGTACTTCGGCTCTACGGCATAAGTCAGTGGCTCTTCTTCCGGTATGACCAGCAACCGTTTGATCTGTTTATCGAATTCCGCCAGATCTTCCGCATTATAGCTGTTCCCCAGGCTCAGCATCGGGCTCAGGTGAGGCACCGACATAAAATCGCCATCCAGATCGCTCCCCACCCGCTGCGTCGGGGAGCCGGGCGAGATTAACTCCGGGTTTTCCGCCTCCAGTGCCTCCAACTGCTTAAAGAGCATATCGTACTCCGTATCCCCGATCACCGGCTCGTTCTGCACATAATACCGCCATTCATGATACTGAAGCAGCTCGATGAGTTGGTTCATTTTTTCAGACTTGCGCAGGTGGAGTGCATCCCCCGGATGCGCGACATCCCGTGTTCTTTCCTGAGGAAAGAAAGCGGGATCGGCATCTCCACCATTCAAGAACGCTTTCGTCTTGCTGATGAAATCCTTTTGTTTTTGTGGGCTGTACATAGGGCGAAGGTAGCAGTAGATGTAGGATATTTTAAACTGGACTATCGGGTTGCAGTTCACCTACGGCTGGTGTGAATATTTCTTTATCTTTTCAATTTTTGATTTTGGCTTCTCCTGCTTGACGTGGTGAGGAATGGTTACGCGGATAAATTGCCAGCACTTCGCGCTTATTACGGATGCAACAAGTTGCATAGACGGATGCCGCGGATTTTCGCGGCTTAGGAGTCAGTTGAATCCTTGGTACTTGCGCTTGCGATTTGAGATTTAGAGCGGTTTTTCATGCTTATGCCTTGATCTATTTCTTTCACTTTAGTGACTTGTTGTAAAAATATAGTTGGGCATATACTTAGGCGTTTGCTCCCCCTCTTTCCCGGGCCTTTGCTTAGAGTTAGGGCCCTTTCCCCAACTCACGCTAGGGAGCAAGGTGACATGATCACACCTAAATGTTTGGATTAACATGCTTTATTCATTGGTAGGAAAGCTCGGTCTCTTTACTTTAGTTGCCATGCTGAAGAAAGTGCAGCCTAGACATTTGCACGATACCGAGCTTGGAAGACGCCCCCTTCTCCCCGGCGGGCTACCCTCCCTACACATCTTTTTTTAGTTCATTTTTAGAGCATAATTTAATGACCTCTCCCCTAACCCCTGCTTCGAACTTAGGGCCCCTACCCCAAGTCTCGCTCTGGAGAGGGGAATCATGGCATTCATTCTTGAGGCCGGGAGTATATGCAATCAGAATATGAGAACCTGTAAGACAAAACAC
>JBCCPC010000061.1:0-30304 GCA_039025055.1 Bacteroidota bacterium
TCCCCACTGCTGAGCTAAGTGTACAATTCAGAAATTTTATTTTAGAATAACCTGCTGAGTAATCGGTAAAATACTGGTGGCTGTGGTCAGTTCACTCATATCAATGGTTTTCTAGCTTTTCAATTTCTTATAATCCGTCCCGTCTCTACCACCTTCCCTTCTCTAAACAGCTGCCACAGGTAGGTACCCGCAGGCAGTGCAGCCGTTACATCTACGCGCTGGTCTTGGCCGGGCAGGAGAGACAGCTCTTGCAAGGGCCGTCCTTGCAAATCGTAGAGCCGCCACATAGCCGCCGCCTCGCCTACTGGTAAAAATAAGCGGATGGGCCCAGAGCTGGGGTTGGGGTACACCTTGAGCTCGGCCTTAGGGGCCTGTACCGTCTCGGTAGAGTTAGGACTTTCCACACAAGGGCTACCCTCATCGCCGACAGGGCCAAGGCGAAAGTGTGGGAACTGTGGTTGGTCACGGAAAGCCGGAAAAGGTAGCTCGATGGCGTTGACTTCATAGTCGCAGGCTAGACCAGGAAGATCTGGGTTGTTGATGCGGTGGATGTAGCGGCCACTATTCATGTAGTTGTAGAGCTTGCAGTCTGGGCCGAGCTGGAAGTAGTTAGAGTGAGGGTGGATGAATATACTGTCAGGATTAGTGAATGTATGCAGTAGAATACGACTCTCTTCTATATCTTCTGCATCTAAATCATATTGAAATACTCTCGTATTTTCAGAAACATAAGCAAAACGACCGCTAGGAGATAATCCTATACCTGTAAAAAAAATATCCGCTGTTTCTTCTCGTCGGTCTATGGTATCTACAAAAGTGAATTCCCCAGTCTGTCGATCAAAGTCATAAATTTCCATACCTGATCTCGAAGAATTGAAAACGTAACGTGTACCGTCGCTAGAAAATTCAGATTCCCCACCACCTCCTTGGTAATCTTCAGGATACCAGCCTAAGTGTTGGATAAAAGGCCCTTCAATACCATCGCTAGTTAAGAGAAATTTCAAAAGCCCACCATTGTTTTCTAGTCTATTAGTTATCCACCAATCTATTCCATTAGCATGTCGATTGGCGGTCATTACACCACCCTCTATTGACGGTTCATTTTCATATAAAATTTGATTTTTAGCAATTACTTGACCTGAAGAATTGGCTCCAAAAGATATTATCGAAAATAGAAGTGGTCCAAGCTGAGACTCTATACCTCCGTTGGGCGCGTTAATGAATGCAATATTTTGGTGAAGAAGCACATACTGTTCACTATTATTTGGCCAAGGTAATAACAAGTTGGATTGAGTTACTAAAGGATAGCCAGAGTTATTTGCACAGTAGTTATCCCATGTCTCTCCAGGATTTATCTGGTTACCATTATCAATAATCAGATGGTTTGCACCATAAATATCACATCCATTCGTATATAGGACAAGATTTCCGTCTAAATCACAAATTATGCTTGTAGATTTCACTAAGTCTCCGACAGAAGTTCCCAAATCACTAATCTCAATACTCCCGTTTGAAAAATCTGCTTTTGCACTTCTAATCCCCAAATCTGCAAAAAGCCAGACATTGTCATGTTGCTGAGCAGTCAAAAAGCTACACGAAAGAATAGCACAAAAGAGTATACTACTTAATCTCATAATGAGTAATTAAAATATACCTGACCCGATAGTAAATATTTACTATCGAGTCAGGTATAAAACGACTAAGACTTTATCTTAAAATAACTTGACTAGTAACTGGCTCGACATCTTCTCCGCTCAGCCGAACAAAGAGTATTCCAGAAGGTAACTGGTCAAATATCTCTGAGCCGAATACGGTCATTGATTGGCCTTCAGTAATTACTTGTTGACCAAATGACTGGCCTAGGGTATTGACCAATTCAATGTTTTGGTATTCTCCTGCCGGGTATCGAACCGTCAAGTCTTCGCCCCTGAAGGGATTGGGAGCAATGCTGACTGCAAAATTCTCCTCTCCAATATTTGTCAGACCGGGCCTGCTGGGCGGTAGCTGACAATTGGCATTATCATCGTAAGTTCGATCGATGCCTACAGCAGCCAGTAAAGCTCTGGCTGTATAGACGCCTTCGCCTTTCATCAGTGGGCAAGCATCTGCCAGGTCTATGATGATGACACTATCGGTGAGTATATTCGACGAATCGCTTTGTAGCAAATCGAGATAATACCCTTGCATGGTTTTGTAATCTTTCTGCACCTGGGTCGTTTGGGGTAAGTTGCTAGCGGCTGTAGTTAGCTTGCTCATATCAAAAACGATCTCTGATTGCATATCTGCGATAAGGGTAGCGTTGGCAGTGTAGAGATTATTTAAATCTGTGATCAATTCAGCCCTATCTGCAATCAGGGTGCTGTCGAAATCTACGCTATTTGTATCCAGGAGCGTGTGAAGTGTATCCATTTCCAAGGTCAATGCCCCGATATTTTCGTTGAACAGTTCGTAATGGTACATATCGAGCGAATCGAAAGTATATAGTTCATTTATCTTGTCGAGATAATCCCAGTGCTTATCCAGATCGACTTGTATGGGGCTATTCGCCCACTTACTGTAGTTGCTGAACTGACTAGGGTCTATTCTGCCGGTCTCATCCAACTCCTTTAAGCGAGTATGTCCCATCCATTCAGCAGCAGTCCAGGCACTATTGAATATATCTCCTCCATTCATCAGCGCGTTCAAGTATGGATCGCTTTCAATTAATCCACTGGGCTCGGGCGGTTGATTGGGCGGACAGCCTACTGGATCTACTAGTTGCGGCTCTAAATCAGCAAACCAGACATTTGCATTTTGATTATTACTTGGCAAATAGTCAAGATCATTTTCAGTACTTAAAGTAAATAAACTTGACTCTAAGGTAAATAAATCGCTTGAATTATTTAGTGCTCCAATATTCCCATAGCTTCCCAACCATTCATTCGCATTCTGCTTGGTGGCATTTCCTTGCTGCCCGATGATCGCCTCTACGTCGCCTTCGCCCAAGCGCAGGCCGGTTTCGGCATTGTAGATGTCATTGGCTGCGAAGAAACTATTATTGTTCATGCCGATGAAGTGGATGCCGTTGCCCACATAGTCGACTGTATTGCAGGAGATATTCGGGGCCAGCATATTTTCGAAGCGCATGCCGTCTGCTAGTTCGAAGTTCGGTAAATCCAGGCCTTCTACCAGATTGTTATTAATACTGGCGAGCCCTGTATTGATCAAATACAAACCCAAGCTTTCGTATGGGTAAGGTGATTCGATACCATTCTCCTCTTCTAGCCACTTTATATCATTGTCAAAGATAGAGCAGTTGACCATGTTTGCACCAAGTAGCCCATATCTGGCACCTAGCATGTCTATTTTGTTATTTCTAATAAAACGAGACTGAAAAAGAGGTGCAGAACCTAAATCTATAAAGCCCATACCGAATGTGAAAGAAGCCGATGGAAAGTTACAATCGAAAGTGGCTTCAAAGGTATTATCGGTAATGATTTGAGACAAGTAAGGTGTCGTACCGACGCTATATATACCATGGTGTCTAGATGTGATCCTATTGTTGCTTATTGTAGCTGCCGCTCCATTGATGAGGTAAACTCCATTAGCTACGAAATCTAAAGCATTTCTTCTCATTATTACTGCATTGCTTCTAGATTGTGCGAGTACGCCTATATCTAAGCTTTTGAAAGTATTACCAGAAGTTCCCTGAGCAGTAGGCCCCATAGTCGCTGTAAATGGTAGAAAAGAAAATACTGGAGCTTCATTCATTTTAATCCCGATCTTCGAATGCTGAAGATTGACTCCAGTCCCTCTCGGTAATACCGACCAAAAATTGCTAAACTCCGAGTCAGATACAGAAATAGAAGACTGGGTTAGGTCTATCCCGGTTTTCAGATCATAAAATAGATTCCCGCCATTTTCTTCACCTGTGATGGTAACACCTGCGGTGACTTTGTCGAGCTTAATACCTCTATTGGCCTTTTCGCCAAAACGCGGCTCTAGCAGGAAATAGGCATGTGCAAATACAGCACCATCAATGAAGATATTGGGGTTCGCACCATTTAAACTGGAGCTATTAGCGACGATACCATCCCAATTATCGAATATAAAGGCATTGCCTCTTATGATAAGTGTACCTCCATCTTCGACTATAATGGCTTGTCGGGCCCCACTGATATGAACATTGCCTCTAATTATCAGTGTGCCGCCATCTTTAACTAATATCGACTCCCAGGCATCGAGGCATCCCTCTATCCATAAGAAGCCGTCTAGTGTGAGCGTATAACCGCTTTCAACGATTATTCCAGACTTTATGTCAGTCATCGTAATTGTACCCTCGCCTCTAAAGGTATAATTTGTATCTACTATTAACTTTCTATCTATTAAAATATTCCTTGGGATTGTATTGGGAACAGTCGAGCAAGGAAACACTGAAGAAATACTAGGAGGCGAACAATCTTGAATAGCACCTGTATCGGAGAGACTAATGTTATCAGTTGAATTTGTTGGTAACACAATATTGGCAAGCTGTGTGCCTAGTGGCGTAAATATAAGGGGTTGGCTAGTTGTCGTCGCACAAGTCTGACCATCGAATGTTATTGTAAACCTGAATCTGATTATATCATTAATCACATCATTGATCTCATCAGGAATTCCATATAGTACAAGAGTATCCGCTGCTGAGCTAGCACTTAGACAACCCTCATCTAGTGCAGCTGGATAGTTCAGCACACTGGAAGTGTATGCTATAGAATCAGGGCTCACGACTTCAGTATTCGGGAAATCGGATTGGTCATAGATATTAAATCTTTCGCCAGTAGTTCTCACCTCAACAGTTGCTGTAATATTATTTATTGGCCCGGTATTACCAAAGTAATCTAACACAACCATAATCGGGACTAATGTATGACCATCAATTATTCTTCCATGGGGTGTTGAAGGAATTGGGAAAAAACCATCGGGAATATCGAATCCCACAAACGTTGTTACGAGAAGACTATTTCCATTAGCATCCGTCAAATTGCAAATCTCTTCTTGCATTTTTGCTTCTAAGCTCGAAGTACTAATGGGGGGGGTAAAACAAAACTAAACAGCAGTACATAGAATATCCATTTCATGCGTTTTTGATTTAAGGGTTATTTGAATGCATTAAAATTACGGGAAGAATGACATGCCAGTCAAGTTACATGTGGTTGTTTTGACACAAGAGAGACAATATTTCCTTTGCCTAAAAATAATAAAACTGATTTTTCCTCCTGAATTCATTGAGGATAAAGGCAAAAAATCACCTATCCATAAAATTTTCTTATTTATACTATTAAGGATTGTTTATACTTGTGGTAAAATTAATGTAGATTATTTTCGCCACTTAGTGAGACCGGGGATGAGGGCAATGGGAGGAGCATTGGCTGGGGCGTTTGCTACCCCTCTTTTTCTAACTTTTTGCTTTGAGTTAGGGCCCCTACCCCAACTCACGCTGGGGAGCAAGGAGACATGTTTACTTGAGACCGGGTTGCTTTCACCTGCTGAGCAAAATATTCCCTACAGTCCTACCAACAGTTTCCCAGCTACCGCCACCCCTTCCCCTATCGGTAAAACTCAAAAGAACGGTAAAACCCAAATATGGGGGAAGGGGCCGGGGGATGAGGGCGATGGGAGAGGCATTATCTGGAGCGTTAGCTCCCCCTCTTTTTCTAGCTTTTTGCTTTGAGTTAGGGCCCCTACCCCAACTCACGCTAGGGAGCAAGGAGACATGTTTACTTGAGACCGGGTTGCTTTCACCTGCTGAGCAAAATATTCCCTACACTCCTACCAACAGTTTCCCAGCTACTGCCACCCCTTCCCCTATCGGGAAAACTCAAAAGAACGGTAAAAACCCAAATATGGGGGAAGGGGCCGGGGGATGAGGGTGATGAGAAAAGCATTTAAAGAAGCACTACTTCTCTTTTCCTATAGCTCCATTAATATATACGGCCAACTCAGCTTCATTATCGCCCACGAGGTAGACCACATCCAAATCTCCATCTCCATCGATGTCGACTTGTCTGAAAACAATCGGGCTTCCTTCTAATGCAGCTACTTCGACTTGAGAGAATTTTCCATCTGCATCGTTGGGCCAGATGCAAAATTTGGAGCCGTCTCTGGAAGTATGCATGGTAGTAACATCCATGGTACCGTTTCCATCTATATCGTCGATTTCAAAGAGGATATCCATGCCATTAAGCAGTTCGGCTTGTTTGACCCAACCAGTATCTGCTTGCATGTAGGATGTGATGTTTTGGCCCTCTTCTGTGCCGCCACTATTTAAGATCAGGTCGATTCGATCATCACTGTCCAGTTTGGCCAGACCGATTTGGGTCACTGTGCCGCCTACGGCTGTCAGCTCGTGGCTATTCCAGTACTCACTTCCGTCGCCAGGGTTCTCGAACCAAACGACTTTGGTACCACCGCCATCATCGATGGCAGCAACAATATCGAGGTCTTGGTCTCTGTCTATGTCGCCCAGGTCGAAACGGGATGAGTTGGCATCGGGTGCGATCAGACTGACCGACCATTCGTCCATATCGTCGGCTTCGACCATGTAGATGCCTTCCCGGCCCGTGATCAATAGCTCTTGGGCACCACCGGGTATGAGTTGGGCTTTTTTGCACTGCCTGATTTTATTTCTCCTGCTGGCGGGGATGTCAGCCACTACTTTCGCATCCATGGTTTCAGGATTGTCGAGATTGGGGAGTAGTTCGACAAGCTTTGTCCCGCGCAAACCTACGATGCCGGTACCTCTCTCTTCGCCTAAATACATGATGGCTATACCTTGAAATTCGCTTCCATACGCTGCTACCTCCCAATTCATCGGATCATCTTGAACCGCTTTATAGAGGAGATTTCCATTGATCAAATCGATCAGTCCATCATTGTTTATATCGCCGAAGTCTATGCTCGATAAGGCAGTATTACTTTCTGCTTGTAACAAGGCTATACTTTGGTAAGTCCAATCATCTAAAGACGAGCCCGGTTCATTGCCCTGATCGGTTGGTGTTTCGGTCGATTGGCGGATTACTGTGTCGGTCTGCTCTGGGTTTTCTCCGCCACAAGCCGAGCAAAGTACAATGGCCAAGAGTAAGCACTGAATAAGTTGGTTTTTCATAAGTGTGTGTTATCTAAATATATTGAATCGAGGCCCCTCGGGGCCTCGATTCAATTAATCTATGTAGCGCCTTAGCAGTCCGCTATAGGCGTCGATCCTTCGATCTCGAAAATAGGGCCAGATACGTCTGACTTGTTCGCTTCGGGCTAGATCGATCTCGACGACGGCAAAATCCGCTTGATTTGAAGGCGAGCGATGTAGCCACTCTCCTTGCGGGCCAACGGCGAAGCTATTGCCCCAAAACTGGATACCATCCGTTTGCCCACTGGGGTCGGGCTCAAAGCCTACTCGATTGACGGCGACTACCGGTATACCATTGGCTACGGCATGAGCCCGTTGGCTGATCAGCCAGGCATCGAGCTGCCGTTGTTGCTCATCGGTAGCGTCTGAGCGATCGTAGCCGATAGCTGTCGGGTAAATGAGCAAATCGGCGCCAGCCAAGGCCATCAGGCGGGCGGCCTCGGGGTACCATTGATCCCAGCAAATAAGGACACCCAACTTGCCCACGGAGGTTTCTATGGGCTCGAAGCCAAGATCGCCAGGAGTGAAATAGAATTTTTCATAGTAGGCGGGATCATCCGGAATGTGCATTTTACGGTATCTACCTGCGGAAGTCCCATCCTTTTCGATAACTACAGCGGTGTTGTGGTAGATGCCCGGCGCTCTGCGCTCGAATAGGGAGATGACCAAGACGATGCTCAGTTCTTTGGCGATCTCGCTAAAATATCGGGTGCTTGGCCCAGGAATGGACTCGGCCAAGTCGAAGTTATCAGTAGCTTCGGTTTGGCAGAAGTACAGGCTAGTATGTAACTCCTGCAAGACTACGAGTTCGGCACCCTGCTCGGCACATGACCGTATACCGGCGACAGATTTTGCTCGATTAGTGTGCTGATCGGGGCCATTAGCCTGCTGCACTAAACCAACCTTAAGCTTACGAGACACGACTAGTCCTGATCGTAGTCGAATGGCAGCAGCTTGCTGTCCTTGACGGTCGATAGGGTCATGAGGGTCTTGAGACGCTCGATCTCATCGATCTGCTGGAGGGTCTTGAAGAGTAGGCGCTCGTAGGTGGGAATATCGGCGCATACGACCTTGATGAGAAAGTCAGCCTCGCCGGTGATGATGTAGCACTCGGTAATTTCTTCGATGGAGTGGATTTTGTCCAGGAAGTGCTCGCGGGCTTTTTCCTTGCGCCAATCGAGGGATACCAGCACGAAAGTCTTCACCTTTAGCTCGATGGCCTCGGGATTGACCTCAGCGTGGTAGGATTTGATCACATCGTTATTTTCGAGCTTCTTGACCCGCTCGAGG
Organism: Bacteroidota bacterium; assembly: GCA_039025055.1. Classification (GTDB taxonomy): domain Bacteria; phylum Bacteroidota; class Bacteroidia; order Chitinophagales; family Saprospiraceae; genus Neolewinella. The sequence continues at coordinate 8,438 of JBCCPC010000061.1, forward strand.
GTGGGCGCAGGTGATAATCCGATCTTTTTGGAAAGGTCTAAATTGGTGATCTTACTGTTCTCTTGTAGGATTTTGAGAATCTTCAAGTCTATCTTATCGAGGCGGTCTGCCATAGTGCGTTACTTAATGGGATTTCGAGTTGGGCGGCAATATACAGCTGCCAACGATTATTTCAAATAATCGCCCATATATTGACAAAAATTTTGCTAAACAAGTGTGGTGCCACACCGAAAAATGATCTCGATGTGGCACGAACCATCTCTTTATGGCCAAATACCCATCGACTTGTAATCGTTGGAGATTTTCTTGATGGCCGTCATAAAGGCCGCCGTTCGCAGGTCTTCGATACCCGACGTGGCCTGGTAGTTTTCATACATCTGCTGGAAGCTAGACACCATGGTTTCTTCCAGTCCAGAGCGTACTAGGTCTATTTCGTCTGCTCCTCTGACGATCATTCTACGGTCGCGGTCGTCTACCTTTTTGCCGGTAAGTTGCTCGATCTGTGAGATGATGGCCCTGTTGGTTGCTTCATCGAAACGCTTTTGCAGGCGACCGAAACGCATATGAGAGAGGTTTTTCAGCCACTCGAAGTAGCTGACCGTCACTCCGCCCGCATTGAGGTAGATATCTGGGATGACCTCTATACCGCGCTTGGTCAAAATTTCTGCTGCATCGGAAGTGACTGGCCCATTAGCTGCCTCAGCGACGATTTTCGCTTTAACCTTATGTGCATTGTCCGAAGTGATTTGATTTTCAAGAGCAGCTGGCACCAGAATATCGCACTCGAACTCCATAACCCTATAGCGATCATCGCTATCGGCTATCTCGACACCGGGAAATGTCATAATGGTGCCGTGTTCCTTTCGGTATGCCAGCAACTCATGAATATCGATTCCTTTGCTGTTGTAAATCGATCCTTCTATTTCGGAAACCCCTACGATCTTGGCGCCACCCTCATCTTGACTAATGGTAGCGGTGTAAGAGCCAACATTACCAAGACCTTGCACGACCATAGTTTTGCCTTCGAGGCCAACGCTCAGGCCGAGCTTGTCCATCATCGCCTTAGTTTCACAGGCTTCTCTAATGCCGTAGAATACACCTCGGCCAGTAGCCTCTGTCCGACCTCTCACACCGTTCTGGCTTACCGGCTTGCCTGTCACACAACCAGCTGAGTTGATGTCTCCGGGGTGGAAGGCGCGGTAGGTGTCGTAGATCCAAGCCATTTCGCGGGCACCGGTTCCGTAGTCTGGTGCAGGAACATCTTGAGCAGGGCCGATCAGATTGCGGCGCAGCAATTCGGTCGTATATCTACGGGTAATATTTTCCAGCTCAGACTCTTCGTAATCCCAGGGGGTGATCTTGACCCCTCCTTTGGCACCGCCGAAAGGTACGTCTACGATGGCGCACTTGTAAGACATGAGTGTAGCCAGTGCGATGACTTCGTCTTGGTTAACGTGGATGCTGTAGCGAATACCACCCTTGGTTGGCGAGCGGTGGTGAGAATGCTGGGCGCGATAGGCTTCTATGACTTGTACTTTGCCCTTGATCAGTACAGGAAACTGCATGCGGTAGACCGAGTTGCAGACCTTGATCTGGCTGAGTATACCCTCTTCTAAATCGAGGTGCTGAGCTGCCTTGTCGAAGTAAGCATTTACACTCGACAGGAACTTACCCTTGGATTTCTTGGACATTCATCAGTGGTTTTGGTCTTCTAATTTGGTTAGACGCCGGTCGAGTCGCCACAAATAGAATACCAAACCCAAAAAGATGATGACAATAACCCCTACTACGACATATATCTTCCCCAATGAACGCATAAAATCAGCCGGTACATCTGGAGATTGCTGGGCATAAGCCAGCTTACAAATGAAAAATATGATGGTGGTTAGTATAAGTCTTGGCATAACATACCAATGGAATAGGTATAGAGCTTGTTTTAAATCGATCGACGGCTCAAAAGTCGCTTTTTAAATTTGACATGCCAAACTAAAGAGCTAGGAAATAACATTTGACTTAGCTTCTTCTGCGACCGGCCATTCTTCTTCCTCCCACTTTTCATCTATTTTAGTTTGCATCTGGCTTAGTCTAAACCGCAGGCTGGCCATCCAACAGGCCAGTAGGGTCCAGCCGAGAACGGCGGGATAAAAAACCATACGCATAGTGCCATCGAGATCCTGACTACCGAATGCTGGATTGCCTCCATTGCCCGGGTGCAGGCTATTTTCCGAAAGCCTGGGCAAAATATAGATCAATGGTATGAGCAAAACGAAGGCAAAAATATTGTATGCTGCACTGGTCCTGCCGCGCTGTTCTGGTTCTTTGAAAGAGGACCGCAGTACAAAATAGGCCGAGTAGATCAGCAAGGCCACCATGGTCGTGTACTGCTTGATATCTCCACTCCAGTAACTGCCCCAGGTATACTTGGCCCATAAAAAACCGGTCAGTAAGCCCAACACGCCCAATAGTAAACCGGCTTCGGTCAAGGCCAAAGACCACAAATCCGCACGTTTTCTGAGATCGAGACCATTCTTCACAGGTATTACAGCACCAGACTCACTGCGCTTTTGAAATTGCAGATACCTGACCGCATAGACCATAGCCGCTGTAAAAAGGATGACCATGGCCAGCCATAGGGCCACGTGAAAGTAGGTATTGCGAATGGTCTCTTCAATAATACGCCGAGCGGGGAAGGTCATACGGCTTAGCTCATTGAGACCAGTGATCTTATCGTAATTCCACTGGTTATCGGAAACGTCTTCAAAGTCTACTCTCGCCAAACGTACGGCATCGGGTCTGATGTAGGCACCGTCTACAGAGCCGTCTACGATCAAGCTCAGGCTTACAAAATCTTCATCACCAGGCAGGCTCGCCGGCAAATCGAAGGTCAGTCGAGCTTGCTGGTCGTCGGTTACCGAAATGGAACGAGAAGAAATGTGCGGTCTAAGCGAGTCTGGGAAGCAAAGCCACGCCCGAGTCTCCTCCGCTTGCTGAGTAAACTGTGTATTATACCCAGTTAGGTCTAGTATCAGTTTATTGTTGGGGCGATCGAAAGCGTGGGAAACCAAAGGCACATTCGGCTTTAGAGGTATCAGCATACCTGCCACGAAAACGTACACGAGCAAAGCCACACCCAACCACTTCCACCACGATTTTCGGATCAGTCCATCCATATGCACAAAGGTATCTTGCCCTAGGTAGGATGAACGTCAAAAAACGGCTAGCGGTTGTCCACACGCCTTTGGATCACCGTACCCGTCTGCATACGCACAGCGGGTTGCAGCCTTAAATTAGGATGGAGGATCACTTTCTCTCCGACTCCATTGTCCTTCGCTTGTTCCACCACTTGTTCAGCTTCCTCCTTTTTTCCAGTTTGAATAAGTGCATCAGCGGCTATTTGGTAAGCCTGGGCATTTTTAGGCTCCAATTTCACGACCCGCTCTGCCAGTTCACTCGCCAATTTAAAATCGTGAAGCTGATAGGCTGCTTCCATCCCCTTTTGGAGCTGTTCCACATCTGTAGAATTATTTTGGAGAGCACCCTGACCAGCATCTCTAAAGCCACGAACTTGAGTCTGGCTAGATTCCCATTCTCTGGAAAGGACACGCATCTGAGCAGGGCTGATTTTCTTCATTTGTACTTCCGCAGGTGGATCGGTTTTCTCGTCATCGTTTTCATCGCTATGGCTTCTCTCGGTATCGGGTGTGGCGACTTGAGTCTGATTATTCAGCCTGATGAGGTCTACTTCTGCTTCGAGCAATCGGTTGCTCTTCAGGTTAGACAAGGCACGCGTATAACGTGCCTGTTCGTCGTCGGGTTTTTGGACCAAAACAACCGTCATATCGGCGGCAGCACCTTGGTATTCCTGATTGTAATAGCGTATAGTGCCTCTATTGCGTAGTGCTGTGATATTGGTCGAATCTTTATCCAGCAGGTCGGTATAGGCTTGCTCAGCTTGGGCATCATCCCCGGCGTTGTGATAAGCCTCAGCCAATGCCAGTTGCTGCAGTACAAATGATTGATCATCATAGGATTTAACTGGGTGATCTTCAAGTAAGGCTATGGTCGCTTTATCATTCTGCATATTGCGGGCGACCAGTCCGAATATAAGTCTGAGCGCATCTTCTATACCCGTAGTGAGTTGGCCACTAGACACGATTTCGGTAAAGGTAGATGCCGTAGCCACCTGCATATTCTCGTCGAGCTGAAACTCACTGAATTGCCAAGCCGGAGACTCGACAAACCTATACTCAGTGGTGGTGAGTCTGCGGTTATCGCCTGCTCGTTCTGTATAACCCCAGATGACGAGTTGGGAGCCACACGCCTGGCCGAGCCGATCTGCATCGGCTGGTCCACCGGGGTAACCGGTTTGTGCATTGATCTCGTCTACATCCAGACCTACTGCTCGGGATTCTATGGCGAGGTCGTAATCTTCGGCGAACGTTTGCAGCAGTCCGTTGACCCGATTGTGTAGGCTTGGATTGCGGTTGTTTGCGCTGGCGGCGTCGTATGGCAATACGATGGCCTTAAAATTCGCGTCGGTCGCAAACTCGGGGCAAAGCGTTTGTTCTGCTTCGGGCGGCGTCTCCTGCTCGTCATCGGTAGAGCCAGCAGGGAGGAAGAAGTAGCCCACCGCGAGGAGACCGACCAGCGGAAGTACGAATCTTAACCATACCGGCACTTGGCTACCGCCACCATTTTCAATCACGGAATACTTCTCCTGGTTTTCGATCTTATCGATTACCTTCAATGTGCGGGCTCGTATTTTGGACTTAGCTGTATTGTATTCTGCTGCGCTGCGCTCGCCCGATAGATTTAGTTTTTCGTTGATCTTGTAGTCGCCTTGTAGGCTAATGACCGTGTTCTGCCAACTGCTGAGCCACGATTCGTTGCTCTGTTGTACGGCTGTATAGAGAGAATCTATGGCGTCTTTCAGCCGATCGTTTCTGATCTGGTCTTTCCAATCTGTAATTTGTTGAGGAGAAATGGGCATGGGTAAGTGGAGATAATTTCTCTAATTTTTAGAGGATGATTTCAACGAAATCATCCTCTAAAAATAGAGAAATCGATTTAAATTTCAGCTGCCGAGCTCTTTTGCTCGCTTGAGTGCAGCCTCTGCCCCACTAACGATATCTTGGTAGACACTGGTCTGTTTAAAGGTATTCATGGCCGCTTCTGTGGTGCCACCTCGGCTGCTGACCCGCGATATCCACTCTTCACAGCTCAGGTCATTTTTAGTGTAGAGCTCGACGGCCCCGCGAAAAGTTTGGGCGACAAGTAGCTCGGATTGTGGCGCATCGAATCCCATCTGGCGAGCGGCGTTCATCATCGCATCCATGAAATAGAAGACGTAGGCCGGGCCGCTGCCACTGATGGCCGTGGTCGAGTCGATAAATGCTTCGTCTTCCACATAAATGGCCTTTCCCGTCGTGTTGAGTAGGTTTTGGACCAACACCAACTCGATACGGGTCACATCTTGCGTGGCGGTATAGGCCGTCATACCCATACCTATCTGTGCGGGCAGGTTGGGCATAGCCCTGATGATTTTCGAGACCCCCAACTGCCGCTGAATGGTCTCCATCTTTATGCCCGCCATGATCGACAGATACACTTGCTGCGGATGCGCCAGGGGTTTAAGACGCTCGAAAAGGGCAGGCGAATCCTGTGGCTTTACGGCCAATATGATCAGGTCGGCTTCATTGATGCAGCCAGAAGCGTCGGTGAATACACGCCCGAGATTGAGCTCGCGCAGGCTCTCCGCCTTTTCGGGCAATCTTTCCAGTATCATGAGCTGCTCCTGGTCGGTAATGTGGGCCCTGATCAGACTTCGGGCGTAGGTCAGCCCCATGTTGCCGCCGCCTACAATTAGAATTTTCATGTTGCAAAATTAGAACTTGTTTTCTTGAACATTTCACGAATAGATACGATTGTATTTATTGTCCCCACATAAATTGACATTGCCATCCCTATGCGCCTTGAAGAAGCTATTCAACAACCCGAGTTTAGATCGAGCCATGAACGGGCCCACATCAATATTATTTACACGGCCTCTGTGCTGAGTCAGCATGTAACGAGTATACTACGGCCGTTTAATCTGAGTATGCAGCAGTTTAACCTGCTTCGCATACTGCGCGGTATGAATGGCAAACCAGCAACCATCAAGCTACTCACCGAGAGAATGCTCGACAAGACCTCGAACGCCAGTCGGCTGGTCGAAAAACTAAAAACCAAAGACTTAGTCATCAGAAAGCCCTGTGAAGACGACCGCAGGCAGGTCGATATCTATATCACGAATGAAGGCTTGAATCTCATTGCTGAAGCCTCGGAGGCACTCGATCAAAGTATGGAAGACTACTTTAGTAATTTAGACTTGGTGGAGGCCGAAAATCTAAGCGGCCTGCTCGATAAATTCAGAGGGGAGTAAATGGACACATTTTCCGATTTAGACGATGTGCGCCAAACGGTTTGGAGCACACTGACCCGCGCCACCACCCAAAGAAGACACGAATGGCGTACCCCTGTGATGGGCAATACCGACGGCGATTATGCCAGGATGAGAACCATCGTACTCCGAAAAAGCGATACCCAATCTCGCAGCCTCCGATTCTATACCGACAAGCGCTCTGCCAAGTGGCCGATGGTGAAAAACGGAGGTACTTTTTCACTCCTCTTCTGGGACAGCCGACACGCTTTACAAGCTCAAATGATAGGCAAGCCCGTGGTACTAGATCGCGATGCCACAGACCATATATGGAGTAGCATGCCGGTGCACAGCCGCTCGTCTTATGCGACCAAGGCAGCCCCAGGCAGTCAGCTCAAAAGTGCCAAAAATGGGCTGCCGGAAGGGTATTTCGATATGGAACCCTCAGAAACGGAATACGCCAAACCTCATTTTGGGGTATTCGAGATCGTAGTCGATTGGTTCGAGGTACTACAGCTTAAGCGCGGTGGGCACAGGCGGGCTAAGTTTACCTGGCGTGCATCCAAAGAGAGGTGGATGGGAGAGTGGATTGTGCCGTAAACAATCAGAACTGCCGAATATACGTCACCTTACCAACCACCTCTTCCGACTCGAAGCGATTCGGGGTGAGCTCGTCGCCGCTGTAACGAAGCCCCCTTTCAAAACCATAAACCGCCAAAACCCAAACTATGCGCCAAGCCGTACTCATAATCCTTTTTATCTATAGCCTTCCCCTCTTCGCCCAACAAGTACAACGGATAGATCAATACGAACCCGGCACCAAAATCAGCTACTTCATGGGCCAATGCGGCCAGTCGGTGCCTGAAGCCGAGGGCAAGCTTACCTTTTGCGATGCTGTGGGCAACCTGGGCGTAGTGATCGAAAGCTCTGGACTAAATAGCGATGGGGTCAGCGAAATGCTGCCTAACTATTTCGATGATACCGAGCTATACATAACTCGAAACGGCCTTTCTATGCGGGAGGCAGATGGAAAATGGAATAACTTGCCCAATCCGGCAATACCTACCCTCGATTTTAATAGCGATTTCAGTAATACCAGCGAGGTGGTAACAGGTTTCATGGATTCAAATGGCCTCCTACATCTGATCGTATTCAATAATCCAAGCGGGTATGAATATTGGCTATTCGACAGAACTGCGTATACCTTTGAAGAGGTAGACCTGCCCAACTTTCAAGCGGCACGGCAAATCGCTTATGATGAGCAAAGTGGCAACACCTTTATAATGGGCAATAGCGGAGGTTTTCAGCGCATCTATGAGCGTATCGCTTGCTCAACAGCCAGGTTTATGATGCTAGTGGGAGAATAATGTTGGAATCGAGTGCGGTCGATCGGTTGGATGTTTCTGGACTACCGAGTGGGGCATACTGGCTGAAGGTGACTACAGACAAAGGTGTGGGCATCAGGCAGTTTGTAGTGAAGTAAGGGCATTTGTTACTGGAGGCGCAAATATTTGCGCCTCCAGTAACAAATGCTGTCCTTATCTCATAAATAAGCATCAATTCACTCATCAAAACAACTGTGATGAAAAACCCAATGTACTTTCTTTTTTTATTGTTCGCTTTGAGCTGCGCAACACTTGCGAGCTGCGGCGGTAACGACGACGATGGCGGCACTACGCCGGGTAATGGCTCGGCCGAGATCGGCGGACAATCATTCGACTTGACCAATGGCTTTGTCGACTTTCTGGGCCAGGATTTCGATGGCACCTTCGATATAGATATCACCCTGACCAATACGGACGATCTGATCAATGGCAATTACAACATCGTCTATATAGACCTGCGCACCGATGCCGAGTTCGAGATAGAAGAGGGCACCTACACCTACAGTGAAGACTTTGGCAATGTAATGACCTTTGTCAGTGGTGGGGTGGCATTAAATACGAGCTTTGTAAATATCGGCACCTTTGGACCCCAAAATGTGGTCGATGGCGGTACGGTGGAAATCAGTCGTAGCGGCAATAATTATACCATCACCTTCGACTTCGAGATGCTAGATGGCAGTACTTCCAGTGGGGAGTATCGCGGACCATTAATCGAAATTTAATTAGACATTATACGGAAATGATTTCTAGAGCGAAATAAACTATTCCGCATAATGCCTATTCGATTAGCTATTGCGTGTCTTCGGCACGCAATAGCTAATTTTAGTCTGACCGCACACCTCTGAAACCTATGTGGCTGGCCCTGCGATCTGGTCGCTGCCTGAGTCCTTTAAAACGATCTGCTGTGCGGGCATGATTCTGGTGATATGGCCAAGCCCCTCCACGGCCAGCGTAGGCATACTCGCCATCTTCGGGAATCCAATCGGGGTTAGTGGCCTGGCCATCGGTGCTTAAAACACCATCGCCATGAGTGCCTTCAAACCGACGGCCGTTGGGGTGGCCGACCGTGACGACTGGCTCTTGTAGGTTACCGCCCATTTCCATGGCACCGTAGTAGGTCGCACCGGCTAGTAAGCGATCACCACTAGCGTCACCGCCAAATATGCCTCTGCGCACCGGTCCGCGACCACCGTCACCACCTGAGAAAGATCGACATGCTTTGCATTTTGGATCATAGAATCGCCCCTCCGGGCTACAAACGTCTATCAAGTTGTAGTAGCTGAAGAAACTGAGGTGGGCATTACCGTCTATTCGTAGTATATCGGACTCATCTTGGGCCAGCCTATTCAATGTATCACTGAAACGATGGGCGAATTCTAAATTTTCAGGTTCCGCTATTTCGCTGGCACCCCAAACGTATTCACGATAAACAGCGGGCTCAGGCCCTCGGCAAGCTTTCTCGAATTCAAGTTCGGTCATGTGACGAAGACCAGCCCAGTCGGCGTAAGCCAGACCGTCTTTCCAGGAAATAAAATTACAACTGCGATCTGGCCGGTCGGTGAAGTACAACCCCCTGTGCTTGCGAATATTGTTGCGGTGATCGGCTGTAGATTTACCGTATTCTACAGATTTGCTGATGTCTCTAGCCTCTTGCTGTCGTGGTGTAAGTGTGTTCAGAAAATCGCAGTATTCCCCTTGAGATAGCTCGTATTTCATGAGCATGTAGCCGTTGTATCCTTTGGGAAATTTAGCCGACAAGCTGCCTTTAGGTACGCCTGAAAAGGTATTGGTTCCCCTTATTTTCGCGTCTGTCCAATAAAGATTCCCTTCCTCTGGTTGAAGTGATATCGGTTCTTCCGATTCGACCCGATAGATGCCGCCATAGTTGTCTTTTTCGTCTGAGCTATAGCTATAAAAAGAGTTGTAAGGTGCTCCACCTGCACCTTCGGTCAAGACCTCTCGGCGGTCTGAGAGGCTTTTGAGGGTGCCTAGCTCGAACTCACCGGGCGGAACATGCACCATTTCCAAGCCAAAAACTTTGATGTCTGTTATCGATTCCTGCGGAATATCAGACCCGATGGCTACATCGACTATCCAATTATTGTCGCCCTGCCCGTCTTCGGCCCTATAGATGAAGAAACCCATACCGTCGGAGCTGCGTCTTAGTGTAGCTGAAATGCCTATTGTGCCTGGCTTTAGACGGGCTTGCTCTATTTTGACGGGCGACCACTGCCCTCTTGTATCCTTGGCCTTGGCAAATATCCAGGCCGCATCATAAGATTCACCTTGCCGCCATGACTTGTCCCAGCTCAAACCAAAACTTAGTTGACTTTTATCCTTCGCGTGCAAAAGTACCGGCCTACCTATGCTTAGGTATTGTTCACCCGTCGTAAATCGATTGACTGGAAAGCCCTGATTGTTGAATGCTCCCGAATCTGCAGTATTTGTAATTACCACCTCCTCTTCAGGTGATCTTGTAACTGCAAATAAGGCACAGGCGCAAAGGGCTAAGAGTAAATATAGCTTGGTTGCAGTCATGGAATAATCGATTTAATACCAGAGAATTCACAGCATTCAATCGAGGATTCCAATTTTATGTTTGACCTAACACTATAAAGCTTGTACACAATCTTTTAGGCACAGAAATGGACTGATCATAAACCCATCAATAACTGACGAATGGCATTTGACTCAAATAAGTATCATCTTCAACTTGCTTGAGCAAAAAGTCAGACAGATCAGCTCTGGAAATCGAAGTGCCGGAGTTTACACCGACCCAGCCTGTGCGGTACGTACCCTTTTCTTCACCATTGGTGAGTCTAGGGCCTCTGACAATTATCCAATCCAGGCCGGAATTACTAAGCACGCCGTGGTGTTCGATGGCATCGGTCAATATTTTTGCAGCGAATAATTTCATGGCACCTCTAATTAGTTTGTCCATGAATTTCGGCTCGTCTTTCTCTGGGAACGGTAGTCCTCCTCCGCTGAGCGATACGATCTTTTTCACTCCTTCATTCTTCATGGCTGCTACAATATTCTTAGTGCCATTCGTTTGTAACCATTCGGGCGAATTCTTAACGTGCCCGAATAAGCTGACCACGACATCTGTGTCCGTAATCGCTTTGTCTACGGTCAGTGGGTCGAGTACGTCGCCTTCCACAATTGTCAGATTATCGTGCTGCTGAGTAACTTTTTGAGGCGACCTGACTAGTGCTTTAACTTGGTATCCAGCGGCCAGAGCTCGATCCAGAAAGAGGGTGCCGGTTCTTCCCGTACCACCAAATAGTGCAATTCTTTTACGCATAGTATCTACTTCCATCACAAAAGTATTTACTATACCTTTGCTATACGATAATTCAAGTACACACCTTTTGGTAAGTATGCCATCAGAACAAGTAAAAATCAGCCCACAGTGCCCTATCCGAACTACATTGGAACTGGTGGGTGGAAAATGGAAGCTATTGATCTTGCACCAATTGAATGGGAATACGCTCAGGTTTGGAGAGCTGAAATCAAGACTACCAGACATCAGTGAGAAAATGCTGATTCAGGAGCTGAAGATCCTCGTGCGGAACAAGCTTGTCGTTAGAACCAATCATGGCGAAGTGCCACCACGAGTAGATTATGCACTCACCGAAAAAGGCAAAAACGCCGAAGATTTGATCGAGGCTATGGTCAACTTTGCGGTTAAATACAAGTCTTAGAGAGAATTGAGGTGCTACGTCCTGCAGACTCTTTTTGGTTTCTAAAAATCCCACCCGAAGAGAATGCATATCATCAATTCCAGTCGAATTCATCCATACTATACAAGACCGAGATGGAAGGATAACATATCAAGGCATCGAATTGACGACCAACAGGGGCAAGTATGGTAGTACCAGCAGAAAAGCTTATTCGCTGTATAGAGTTGCTGAAATGAGCATCTGAAAGGGGTAGGTAAGACAATTGGCCACCAGCTTCTTCTCCGATATATTTTATCATATCGCTATTTCTCGAAGACTCGATCAGGTTAAACGCTATAACATTCTCGTCGTAAAATCTCCGTTTTCTTTCCCCTTCTATTCCAATGAAAGCGATAGAAAATATCTGCTCTGTCAAACCGCTTAAAGTGGCACCGATTCTTGGTATATCAATCGACATATGGGTTTCTTTTTGACCGTGAGTCATACCTGTATTAACCAGGTATTTTTTATCTGGCGCAGCGTCAAATACCTGAGAAATATTTTCGAACATTAAGATTTCTCTGCTCAAATGGTCGCGATTGCTTCGAAATTCGTAAGAAGCTTTTTCAACTCGAATCATATCCAAAAGCCGATCGTACCACTTAGAGCCCATATCATTTCGATAAAATACTTCCTCACTCTCCATGGCTACCTCCATACCATTCAGAGCTGATGCATAACCGGGAGAATCGAGTGTTTCATTAAAAATTTCTGCGAACAAAGCTTGCTGCCCTATTTGCTGCTCCATGATTTCAAGTGAATGCACAAAGTTTTGGCTCCAGTGATTCAAGTCGAAATAGACCAGCCTGAACTGTAGTGAATCAGGAACAGATGCGTTAAAATCTTTGATGCCTTCAATAAGCTCGTGATGGAAAAATCGGATAAATTCAGGTACATCCTCTATATGCCCTGCAATGTAGTCTTCAACGATCCAACCGACACTATGAAATAGTTCATCAAAAATAACTCGATACCCCAACTGGCTAAGCGTTGGTAGCATCCGCACTATAAATTCTTGGTGTTCTTGTGTGTAGTGCGTTTCTCCAAAAATGGTTATGTCGCTGGACGCCAAAGCATCTCCAAGTTGAGATGGTGATGACGAGGCATCAAAACGCACAAGATTTTGCACAACGAGTTCGCGAGTCGACCCATCTGTGAGATCGCTCAATATAACTGGATCAAAATCACTCTTGCAGGAAAAAAGCAAAAGAATAAATGTGGCGGTGAGCCCGTGATACTTAAACATATTATATGCATTGGCTACACCAAATATAACAATATAAAGACGCGATTAAAAAGTCTATGAGCCAAATTCCTCAATCAATACACCCATTTTGCCCATTTGCGCATCTCTGATGGCCTGCATGACTTCTGTCTGATTGTTCATCACAAAGGGGCCATATTGCTGCACGGGTTCATCTATCGGTTCACCAGATAGTATAATGAATCTGGTATCTGTATTGGCCTTTACATGTACAGATTCGGCATCATTATTTAGCCAGACCATATCCTTAGCCGAAACAGTTTGCCCGTCAATTTCAAGCTCGCCATCGAGTAGGTAAACCAGCGCATTGAATGATGGAGGTACATCTATTGATAAATCGGCGTCTGACTGTGCATTTACACGCAGCAGCAGCTGAGGGCTATATGTTTTGGCAGGGCCTGTAATTTCTCCGAATGTACCCGCTACTACAGCGACTTCGGCCCTATCCAATTTGACCATAGGCGTATCTTCTTTACTAAGTGGCAAATAGTAAGGTATCTCCATTTTGTAAGCAGCAGGCGTGTTCACCCAAAACTGGATGAATTCATTCTCTCCACCTTTGGCCGCAAACTCTTTACTGGGTCTCTCGCTATGCGTAATACCCCTGCCTGCATGCATCCATTGGGTACCGCCTGCACGCACGACGGCGTTGTTGCCTAGAGAATCTCTGTGCTGCAAGTCACCCTTGTAGATGAAAGTCACCGGTGAAAAACCACGATGTGGGTGCGGAGGGACACCGACCTCCTGGGGCCTCAATCCACCAGGCGCAGCCTTGTCCCAGTGGTGGATCAACAAAAATGGATCGATATAATCGACGCCTTCTGCGGGTAGAGGTTGATCGAGCAGATGACCGCCCATATTCACTTTTTGGGCGGAGATGATTTTATTTATCGTACGGTAGGACATAACAACGATTTCTATTTCCAAAAAAGCTCCAAACTGACAAGAGATCACTTTTTTTTATCCCTCTGCTTATTTATTCTTTTGCGCTTGATCGAACTAAGTGCCTCGGGCGTAATACCTAGGTATGATGCGATCATTTTTTGAGGAACGCGCCTAACGATATCAGGATAGGTATCTAGAAAATCTTCATAGCGCTCCAAGGCAGAAGCACTCATCAGCATGATCACACGCTTTTGTAAAACCCGAATGCGCTTAATCAGTTTAGAACTCTCGTTGGAAGCTACGTCCTCAAGCTTATCATATTTTAAAATGGTAGAATCTTCCAGTGCGTCTATAAAGAGCTCGCAGGCTTCTTCTGGCAGTGCGCTATCCGCTACGATCCAGCCTTCAGGCGCGAACATGAAGATGTACTCCCTGCCCTTTCTATCTATTGAGTAGGCCCTTAATAGACCGGACTCGACGTGATATACATTTCTACAAGGGTCCCCTTTTCGTTGTAAAATCGTCCCTTTCTCAACTTTTACTTGTTTCAACTTGGTCTGGAATGTGTGCACCACAAACCTATATCCCATTACGCACTGGAAAAATAATCTAGATTAATAAAGTGCTTGTAACAGAATTCTAGAGTCCTCCGTGGTTGGGAAACCATCCGCCATGGGTGCCAATCGGGACGTATGGCTCAGGTATCCATACACTTGCAGCTGGCTCACCGGAAAAGTCTTTCCCGTTTAAAATAACAAACCGAGATCGATTTACAGCTGGCTGGTATACGTATCCAACTAACCAGCCGTCATCTTCTTCTTTTGCCCCCTTGCGAGGGATAAAAGTCATTTCTCCTACTTTCCCGCCACCGAAATCTTGGTGTTCAACCTGCCCGGTAAGATGATCGACTTTCACAGCTCCTTCAAAGCTGGGTAATAAAGTGGCGATAGCAGCGTACCCATAGCGATATGGCCTACCCTCGACCAAAGGGCTAATTTTTGGAAAGTCAAGAGGCTGATCAACCTGACGATCTTCTTTTGCTACAGCTGTATTCCCGAGAAGATCGAATGTCCATCTATCAATTGTAGGTGTGGTGTCACCAAGGGGGCCATACATATCTCTTTGAGCAGCTCTTCTGTATCGACTCACGTCTACTACTACCTTACCATCATCTGTTTCAAAAGCATTCATAGGATGATAGACATAGCAGGGCTCGACTTCAAACCATCTTACGTCTTCAGCTTTTCCATCCTTTGGAAGAATTCCTACCCGGCCGGGTTTATCTCCATTCCAAGTAATTGGAAGGGTCGTCAGCTTGGCCAAGCTAGGATCAAAAACCACATTCAGATCAAAAATAATTACATAATTCTTTGTAATTGACATATCGTGAATCTGTGTGGCACCAGTCAGTGGTACTTTCACCTCATTCAGCAATTTGCCGTTTTTATCTAACCTAACGTATTGGGCACGTCCGCCAAGAACCATGTTGTAAATCACTGCATGGACATCACCATCGTCGGGATCAATTTTGTGATGTCCAGTGTACCCGTATTCTAATACCCCGTTAAGCGTACTACGAGAAACCGTTTCAAGATGAGGTCCCAATTCTACGAGATTCGGTCCAGCCTCTATTGAAGCGTATAACCGATCCGCAAAAAGTACCACATTAGTGTTCGGTGAAGCATCGAGTTCATGAGAAATAGGCCCTCCCGGATCTGGCTCTCCCAATACTTTGGGCGCATCGCCAGCCCTAACTACTCGATTTCGATACCATAAAGCCTGACCATCTCGAATGCGGACACCATGAACCATTCCATGACCACTAAAATAATGATGATGCGGGTGTACGTCATCCACATGATTTGGACCATTTCTAACATATAGTCCGTTCAACTCTAATGGGATGTGCCCCTCGACAGCTAGATTAAGATGTGTCGATTCCTTCTTAATAGGCATAAGAGGCACCCGCTGATAGTGGCTGTTGTCAGAAAACTTTTCGCTTATCTTATCTTGCATGAATACTACGTTGAAAATTTACAAGGCAATTACCCTTGTAGTAAAATTATGAACTACACAAAAGTATGTATAGACAATTATGTATGCATTAATCAACATTAGCTCACATATTTAAAATAAGTAAGGACATTAGTTGTGCCCATACCGGCAGTTGATAAGTTGCGAATGACCTTTAGTCCGCCGAACGCTCGCGGGACCTCCCAAGGTCGGACGCCACGAGGTTCTTCCATGTTCTATATGCTCTCCATTTGGGAAGGCCCTAGTGCTGCGCACTTGCAGACCTTCCTCGCTTCTTGGAAGACCCCTACCGGGGCCATTTCTGGGGTTTATGCCTTCATGCTCATGATGTTCTCCATGCTCTCCATGCTCTCTATGGTCTGCTCAATGCCGGCTCCCCTTCCAAGTACCCCCGTACCGATACTCGGGCTTCTTCTTATGCTCTTCACAGCAGTCTTTGCAGACGAAAACCCAGGTTTTGCCTTTGCGCAACTGCACACGGAATAGGACAGTATGGTCTTGATGGCAGGTGGCGCAGGTTTTGGTTTTCATCTTTTGTGTGTTTAAATGCGATTCCGAATATATTCGTGTATCAGAAGATTAATTTTTTAAAAGACTTTCGCAGGTGGATCACTTCACTACATCCTCGAGAGCAGCGCGAAGTTCTGGAAACTTAAATGTAAAACCATCTATATCTAATCGAAGTATGCCTGCTCCCATGCTCGCCCAACAGTGGGGGCAAGTCCATAACCCAAAGCAGATTCTTCAGAACACAGCTGACTAGGCGGATCACCATAGATATGAGCCGTAGACATCTGCACCTAAACGCTGGGGCGTTTATCTCGCTCTAGCGAAGATATGGCTAGGCCGATAACCTTAGTCGATTCTACACGCGAGCGAAGTATGACATCGCAGTTGTCTGGTGTTTTGATGCAATCGACAGAATTTCCGGCTAGGTTTACAACTGCTTTAGCCCCTGAAAGACACTCTGCCCAACTACCAAGTGTGTGTGCATCCCATTGTACGAATTCGTAAGGCAGCTCTTTTTTGGGTCTATTCCTGGCTACCAGAATAGGCTGAAGCCCTCTGTCGGCCAGATGCTTCGCCAGGCTCAGGCCGATGAAGCCAGTACCTCCGAATATGGCGACTTTCTCAGTGGACATGAGGAGTTATTTCATTAACTAATACTGACAAAAATACAAACAGCTGAATAGGCCTGCCCCCACTCGGTATTGGTAAGAGTTTTCGACCTGCGGAAGTACAAAAAACAAAACACCCCCTCCGACAAATGTGCCGAAGAGGATGTATGTATTTGCAAAAATTTGGATGGTTTACGGTGTTTTCTCCGCTGCTTGCTTGAGTAAATCCAGTCCCTGCTGATTAGTCGAATCCATTTCTTTGCGGGCACCGAAGGCCCACATGAACAGGGCATCTACTGCGCCCGATTTGACGTTGAAGTGCTGGCTGACGCGCACACCCTGCGGCGTTTGCTTGAAGGTGTAGGCGAAGGTGGGGTGCGCCACAAAGGGCTTCTGGATATCACAGCGCATTTCGATGTACTTGGCGTCCTCTACGGTAATGATCTCCTGGAAGCCGACATCTTTTCCGCCGCGGCCATTCCAGTGGAAGGTAGCACCGGGCTTGCCGTCTACCCCGCGCACTTCGTACTGCTGATCGGGGTCTTGGGCCAGGAATGGCGACCAGCGGGGGAAGTTTTCGAGATAGCGAACCAGGTCGAAGACTTCGTCCATGGAGGCGTTGATGGTGACCTCGTTGTCGAGGGTGATGTTGCGGTGGTCTGCTGAACGGAAAAAACCGAAAGCGAGCAATGCGGCTACAAGGCCGACGATAGTTAGAATGATGGTAAGCATAGTCCTTTTCATTGTATGAGCGATTGTAAGTTTAGATTTAATTGCTTTCGCTGATACAAAGGTGAGACCAGGCAAAGACCGAAAACTTGCCCTATGGCAAGAAGTGATAGGCTATGACTGACGGGCCAGCTTTTTGTAGATTATTAGATGCAAAAAAATGATGGTTGGTGGCGCGAATGCAGGAATAAGTATAAAAGGAAACTGTGCTAACACCGCTACCCCATCGCCACCATTGTCGAGTGCGAGCTTGGTCAATACATTCGCTGCTATGGCTGTGAAAAGGATATCGACAAAGCCGAAGGTGTTCCAGATTTTGGCCCATTGCTCAGCCTTTTTGTAGCCCCGCCTGAGTCCGCCTGCCACTAAAATGCTGCCCAACGCCGCCGTCACATCGCCTATGCCAGCGATAAGACCAAACCAAAGCGGGAGGGTGTCTAATGCCGCTAATACGATAAAAAATCCACCCATAACTCGAAATAAATGGACCTCCACGAAGTCTGCGACTTTAAGCCTACGACTCAAATTCTTGAATACGCTACTATTCCAAACCAAGCCAAACAGGACCAGCGCGAAAGGAATCGTGCCCAACAATATGATCTTGGCCGGAAAGATATTTTTAGCGAACCAGCCTAGGTGCTCGCCAACAATTACATAAACAAAGTAGATGGCATAAAAGACAGCCACTGATAAAGCATAAACGCCCTTTTTACCATCCGGTGCGCCTCGATGAGCCAATCTGGATAGCATAATGACAGGTAAGGGTAGCAAGCCAAGAAATAAAAGAATCCAAACCTGTGGTATATCGAAAGTAGGTAGCATAATCTGTGCGTTGATCTATTATCTGCTGGAAGCACGTTCCTGAGCAATTTGCTTTCTGATCCTGCTTAGAGACGTATCGGTTACCCCCAAGTAGGTCGCAATTTGCTTAAGGGGCACATTCATGGCTATGTCTGGTTTTTCTTCCAGCAGGTTTAGGTAGCGTTCCTTGGCTGGATCGGCTATAACTGAAACAGAGTGCGACTTGAGCTCGAAGTACGTCTTGATGAGTGAGGTGCGACCGACCTCCCGAAAAGCCTCGATTTGAAACAACTTCATGAAATTGACAAAATCAATTCGCCAAGCCACACAAGGGCTAATGGCCTGCACATCTTCCCGGCACTCGGTTTTCAAAAAGAAGGAATGCCAATCGATTATAATATCGCCAGAAGCATAGAACTTGGTGGTGATGTCATTACCATCCGGATCGATAGCATAGGCACGAGCAAAGCCCGACTCTAGCCAGTAATAGTATGGTGTCTTCGTGCCCATTTCTATTAGATAGTCATGCTTATCAAACGATCTTTGCTGATATTGGGCGAGGACCAGCTGAAGCTCTTCGGGTCGAAAATTCTCCGATTTGAAAATTTGATGAAGGAAAGTTTTATCCACTGTAAACACCTTGTTTCTGGCAATGTAGGGAATTAGGGTAATACGACCAGCCTCACCCCATGCCCAAATACCACCTCATCAAATCGATCGGCTACTCGATATGGTTTGTGCGTCCAGGCATCATAGCCATCGGTAACGGAATAGAGCCCCATATCTGACCATGGGATTACGATTTGGCGGTCTTCATCTGCCAAATTAAAAATACCGACGGCCTTACTACCGTCTTGTAGTGGTTTAACCCATACCATGACATCATCCGCCTCGTACGTGATTTGAGCGGCCTGCCCTAGCGGGTCTTGATTGATGGCTATGACCCGGTAGTTGGCCAAGAGATTGTAGGTAAAATCATCGATAGCATTTAGGTTACAACCAATCATGAGTGGAGCTGAAAGCAGAGCCCAGAGACTCATGTGCGTATACTGCTCGACGGGTGTCAATCTGGACTGCCGCTGCGATTCGCCCCATCCCAAACGACCTACGACCAGCATATCTGGATCGCTCCAACCACCAGGGCCGCTATACTTTCCAGGTTCCTCCTGCGAGAAACCAATGGAAGATAGACTTGCCCAGTTATCTTCTATATCCCCGGTAGTGCGCCATAGCTGGCCGCCGGTTTGATCGGCCCACTCCC
Organism: Bacteroidota bacterium; assembly: GCA_039025055.1. Classification (GTDB taxonomy): domain Bacteria; phylum Bacteroidota; class Bacteroidia; order Chitinophagales; family Saprospiraceae; genus Neolewinella. Next base: position 28,055 of record JBCCPC010000061.1, read on the forward strand.
AGGCGCGATTCATACCCCAATTGGCCACACTGAGCACCATATCGCGATCAGTGGAGTCGATGGCATCGGCAATCTGCCGAAATGGATACACTTGATCTTCGATGGTCCAGGTGGTTTGGTCGCGGCCATATTCATCGAGTAGGTAGCCCGAATAAGAGCACCAATCATATTTGATATAGTCAACACCCCAATCGGCCCAGGTTTTTACGTCTTGGAGTTCATGCCCCAGGCTACCAGCCAGCCCACCGCAACTGATCTCTCCGGGGCTGGAGTAAATACCGAATTTTAGTCCTAGATCGTGAATGTGCTGACCAAGGGCCTGCATATCGGGAAATTTTTCGTTAGTGGTCAATTCTCCTGACTCATCTCGCGGCCCTTGCCATCCGTCATCGATCACGATGTAATTGTAACCGTGATTAGCTAATCGATTAAAGACCATAGCATTGGCAGATTGCTTTACGATTTCATCCGATACCGTCATCCCCCAAACATTCCAAGAGTTCCAACCCATGGGCGGTGTGAGCGCTATTTGGTCTCCAACAATAATGGAGATATAGGTAGAAAGATAGCCATGCCTATTTTGAGCAGCTACATTGAGCTGATACTTACGCTTTTTTTGCAGGCACCCCCTTATTATACCTGTCATTGGATCCAGTGTAAGTCCTTCAGGCAAATTATTAGAAGAAAATGTCATTGGCCGCTCACCTAAAGCGTTTATTTTCATTTGAAATACGCGTCCCGGCCTCACGCCATAAACATCCGGATTTGTGATAAATGGGTGTACCCCTTCTTCTGGCGTTAAAATGAAGGGCGTATACATGAAATCTGAAATAGCCTTGCCGGTACGTTTTTCCCTGAAAGTAAAACTGGCTTTAACATTGTCTATTTTTGGAAATTGGAAGTCTACTAATTGGACTTCATTAGCACTTACATTAACTTCACTTCGTATCGTATCGATTGGTATGCCTTTTCTATCTATCAGCTCAAGTTGGACAACGCCTTCTAAGTTTTCCAATCCGGCATTAGCCATTTTTACCTGCTTAGTATAATACCTCTGATCACTAATTGCCCTAAAAGGCGTTGCATCGATCTGCATCTCCACAAAATCTATTAAATCCACCATACCCACGCTTGGCATACCGCCCCAAAGTCCACCGCCGCCGCCGCCATCGTATACACGCACGGCAATCACATTCTTTTTATCCCATCGTATAGCCGGATGATCCCAGGGCAGCACATACCGCCTAATCTTATCGTAATACCCTACAGCCCCACTTCCATCGGGATTGGGAAAAGTGCCGATACCACCTATTCTCTCGCCATTGAGGAAGGTCTCGTCTATATCATCTACGCGGCCCAGGAATATGCGCAAGCTATCCTTTAGATGCGATGCTTCCCTAAGCGACGATGGCAAGTCGAAATGGACCCTATACCAAGAGTAGCCGTTATATTCGTAGCCTTGGTTCTCGTAAAGAATGTTGGCTTTGATCGTTGCCCAGTCGCTGTCGTCAAAATTAGGATTGGTCCATTCCGGATTATCCCCGGTTTGAAATTTCCAGGATTCTAGGGTGATTTGGGCACTGGCAATACTGTACAAGAGTGTAAATAATAAAAGTAGTACTTCCTTCATCGCCCTAATTTCAATATTTTGAGATTAACAACTGTGATCTAACAACACAATCAAGTAACATTTGAAGTTTTATGTAAATTGAATGCTAAATTTTATAAAAATCACTAATATATGTGGTTAGACACGCCAATTTTTATTACATTTATATAATTGACAACAGCACATGAGAAAGCATCTTTAAACCAAATCCATTTCCAATGAAACGATTTTCACCCCTAAAATGGTCATCTCGCTGTAATCGCATATACCATTTTTCAATATATTTCACCTTACTCGTATTTATCACTTCTTCCAGCGTTCTAAGCGCAAATACTCCTTTAGGATGCATAAATGATAAAACACCACCAGTAGTCAACTGCATGGATCTGACCCTTTCGCTAGACGAAAATGGCCAAGCCAGCTTCGAGAAAGAAGACCCATTCATCTCCGCTACCGACAACTGTACGCCAGAAGCAGACCTACGCGGTCCACTCATCTCCGGCAACAACAATCGAGAGTTCGACTGCGATGATGCCGGACAAGACTTTATACGAACCGTCGTCGTTCGCGATGCCGCTGGAAACAGAGGCACTTGCGACTTCACCGTCTCTATCGTAGATGACACGCCACCCGAAATCGAA
>JBCCPC010000062.1:0-29933 GCA_039025055.1 Bacteroidota bacterium
ACTCTCCCCCCGCTCTGTGTTTTAATAATTTTTCTTGGGGTTTTTTTTTTTTGGGGGGGGGGGCCGCCGCGCCGCCCCCCACCTCTCATTGCTTTATAAGCTCCGCCTTTCCAATCACCACCCCATCTTCATCTTGAAAACGAAGCAAATATGTAGTCGAAGGCAGAGCTTTCAGATTCAGTGGCTGCCCTTGCGACAGCTCTACCCGCAGCACCTCTCGCCCGAGCAGGTCGATAGCGATCGCTTCCACGCGACTGAGGCCGCGATGCTGCACCGGAAAGTCTACCTTCAGCCAATCTGACGCCGGATTGGGGTAAACAGACCAGAATGGTAGATCGCGCAGCGGCTCGTCCACATCGGTCGGCAAAAACTCGCGGCCTAGCTGGTGCCGAGTGCGGTTGGTTCTGATTGGATCATTGAAGTCGAAGTAAATATCCACCTCGTTCTCGATGACGGTACCCAGCGGCAGATCGGCTAAATGATCGATGGTGAACTGTACCACACCCTGGCTACCGATCGGGTCGCTGGTGCTGTCGGGTAGCATGATATCGTCGAAGACGATGGTGAGCACGCGATTGGTATCGAGGCTGTAGGTGTAAGGATGCGAAGCCGATCCCAACCTGATGGTGCCCAGGTCGTACTCTTCGGCTAAGGTGTCGACCAAGACGACGCGGTTGGCAAAGTCATTGCCCGTATTTTGGAAGTAGAGATCGTAGGTAAGTCGGGTACCGGGCTCAATCAGGTTTTCCTCGCTGTAGCCCAGCGGATAGCCCACCTTGGCATTGGGGTCGAAGCTGCCATTAATGGGGCGGCAAACCAGTCGGTACCAGTCGAGATCGGTCGGACTGGTCAGGAATTGATTAATAACCCCCGTCGTAAACTCTCCGTTTTCGTCCGTGCCGCAGCCTTCTATACTGGCAGTGGGCATCATAGCACCCGGACTGCCGGGCTCTTGGTTAGACCAGAGCACATATGAGGTGCCATCGGCAGGCAGCTCGATTTCTATAAGATCGCCATTGTCTAGCGGGTCTTGGGTCACGGGGTTGCCCATCATCATGATCACATCTTCGATGATCACGTATTCGAGCGGCACCGTCATATCGCCCAGGCCGGTATTCTCGATTTTGAAGCTGACGCCGGTATTCTCATCGCAGTCGACTTCTACCTCAACTGTCGCGCCCGACCAAGTATTGTTAGGGGTGGGACAGGGTGCATTGGGCGAGGCGATCACTTCTACACATTGCACCTGACCCAGCTCCGCATCGCAGTCGACCATGACGGTGAAGGTGATCGTACCGCATTCAAAAGGAGCTAGATTGCCCAGGTCAAAGACGTAGGTTTGGCCGAAGACTTGCGCAGGTGGAAACGATACTTGCTCGACGGATAGCAGATCGTCGAAGGTCACTTCGAGTTGAGCATCCTCAGCTACAACTGGCCCATCATTGCAGTAGTAAACTTGGATCTCGCGGTCTTCGCACACCCGCAAGGCACCTATGGATACATGGGTATACATAATGTTGCATTCCTCCACGTATGGCATGAGTATATCTACATGCTGTATGGTCGTATTATCTACCGTAAATCCAGCGGGTGGCACACACTCCGTATACAGATCGCCTTGATAAGGTGAGGGAATGGCCGTATAATCTCCTGGCGGCAACTCGGCCGTCCAGTTACCATTCTCGTCGGTTATCACGAAGGTGTTTATGCTGCCGTCCGAGCTGGTGATCTCGACGACCCATTCGGGCACGGGTATTTCATCGCCCTCCAGCATACAGCTTCCTTCATCGGCCCAAAGGGTGCCCGTTACCGATACACAACCCAGGAAGATACTCTCTGGAAGGGTGATGCTTGTAGTATCTGTACAGTCCGTCTCTTCATCGGTCAAGATGAGCAGATACTCGCCGGGGAGGTTGTCTACGGGTAAGCTGAGGGTATTGGTTTGGATGGAGTCGCCATTAGGGTTGAGCCAGGTCCAGTTGAAGGATGTGGGGTTGATGGTGCCTCCAAATGCAGATACCTGAATTTGTTGGAGATCGTTATCACGAGCTCCCGTTTCTGAAATTGAAATGGGGACTGGATCTTCTGAATTTACTGTAAAGCAGAGGCTAAGAATAACTTCATTATCAGCTAGGAAAAGCCCCTGGGTGCCGGGAATATTTCCAGCCCAAGCGATACCTACTTCCCCAGGATTGACCAAACTCACCATTAAGGGAGAAAAAAAGTTAGCGAATTCAGGATTTTCAATGAAAGAATGATAGCTCAAATCTGCCGGATCAAAAGAGATCAGAAAAATGAAAAATGATAGGTTGTCAAAATTCCTTGTAGTTATATCCACGCAAACCTCAGTACCAACCTCCCCATAAGCATCCTGGACATCAAAGATTAAATCTTCCGTACCGCAAGGCGGACAAAATCCGCCGCAGTCCACGCCTGTCTCATTTCCATTCTGCACACCATCACTACAACTGAAGGGATTACCGAAGCCCGGCGCATAGATAGTACCGGTTGTGCTGCAATCTTCGCTGGGTACATAGATCAGATCGACCGGAAAAACAGGTTGGGGTGCCACCCAAAGCTGGGATGCTAATGCACAATTGCTGTTTTCTAGACTAAAAAAGTATAAACCTTCTGGTAGCTCAAGCGTGAAGGAGGTATCGCTATTGAATGTCTCCTGGCTAAATACGTTGGTGCCATTGGGGTCGTCGAAAATGGTAAATATAAATGAGTCAGGGCCTGCTAAATTGATGGATACCAGGGGCAGGTCACCACACTCTTCTATTTCCTCCAGCTCTACCTCTAGTGTTAATGAATCGCAGGGGTCCGGCTCGCAATCGGGTGCTTCGACGACTAAGTTGAATTCACAAGAAGGGTCTTCTAAACTCCGCAAGGTTAAAGTGGGTGGAAAGGCCGTCGGTATGCCTTGAATGACAAATGGTTCACCACTGGAAGCAACAGAACCCTGAATGATCTCCACATCGCCATCTACACCGGAAAAAGAGATGGTGGCGGTGAAGAACTGGCCGTCGTTCGTGCATTCTACAGCATCTACCTGGGCGGTGAGGTTGCAGGTGTTCGCTCCGCAATCGGTGAAAGGGGGCGTAGCTACCATGAGTATAGAGCAGGTGGGATTGGAGTTGTCTATGATCTCAAGAGTGTAAGGGCCGACCGGACAATCAAATGGACCAACGGTGAGCAGTTGGCCGTAGGTGCCTTGTAAATCTATCGGCGATAATGTAAATCCACTATTAGGATCGTTAGCTATGACTAGTAGCTCGAAAAACCAGAAATCATCGCTTGGGTCATTGGGGGTATTATTGTCGTCGGTTATGGTACTGAGTATCGTAGCTGATAGCCCCAGGCTATCGCAAGGCTGGCCACAAATGTCGATGGGGGACTGAATAGTGACTGTTGTCTCGCAATCTACTCCATTGGCGTCGGTAAAAGTGATTTCTGCTTCATCGCCGCAAGGGTATGGACCGAATGTGGCAAGAGAACCATAAGTCCCTTGCATGCCATTGTCGGTTTGCCACTGGCCGCTAGGATTTGTTGCATTTTCTATTCGAGCGACAAAATAATAGCTACTACCCGTGGCTAAATAGTCTAGAAGTACGGCCTCTAGGGTGCAAGTATCCTGGCAAATAGGAGATGAAAATTCTGGTACTAAAGTGTCAGAGCAGACATCGAGGCCTAGACTGTCGTACACAATCAAGTCTAAAGGGTCGCTACAATCGAATGGGCCAAAGGTGACCCGGGCACCATACTCGCCCATCTGACCGGTATTGCTGAACCACATGTTGTTGCCCCCATAACCGCCAACGGTCACTTCGGTGAAGTATTGATCGCCAATGCTGGTATATTCGGGGTTGGTAAAGAAGGTCGAGCAAGGCGTACTGTTCTCACATGGTGCAGGAGGAGACACGATGGCGCTTTCCGTACAAGCGTTGTAGTATTCATCAAATATTTCATAGCTGCCGAATTGATCGATGCCACAGAAGAATGGCCCGAAAGTCACTTGTGAGCCATACGCTATACCGCCCGTATCATTACCGGCACCCATAGCTCTAAAGGTACCGTTGGAGTTAGCGTTTACTTCGAGGGTGAACGTCCAATAATCATCACCTGTATTGCTAGTACCATTCTCGAAATAGTCGACACTGATGAGTTCAGTTTGTATGTTCAAGTTCTCACAATTGCTGCATACGGGCTCCGTATTAATGATGACACTATCTACGCAAGTCGGGTCGGTGGCATCTGAGACTTCGAGTACAAAGTCGGAGTCACAGTTAATGTAGAATTCAGCCAGTGAGCCATAGTCGCCATCGTCAAATGTATTGCTAACCCAGCTTCCAGGTTGATTGCCATTGAGAACAACGCCTTGGAGTGTCAGACCTCCATCTGTCCATTCGATACCACCCAAATTTATCTCCAGATCACAGTCCGAATCGTCACAAGTGTTCTGAGGTCTTTCCACAGAGATGGTTTCCTCACAACCGATGATAGCCTCATCGAAGACAGTTATGTCAGCTACCTCCTGGTCGCATGGAAAGGGTCCGAATGTGGCTAGGCCGCCATAAAAAAAAGATTGCCCATCGGAGGCTTCCCACCTGAATGAGCTGCCTTGGCCATTGACGGCTACGGTGGCATACCAGCCTTCGGTACTAGAAGTGGTTGCTACCAATTGCAAGTCGATATCGCAGAAACAGAGATCGTCGGGTGCAGATACCAGGCTATCTTGACAACTGTTGGGTTCGTTGGTATCGAAAAATAAAATATTCGGGTTCTCGCCGCATACGAAGGGACCAAACTCAAAGCGGTCGCCATAAATTCCGAGTGCACCATCTGAAGATTCCCAAAAGTCAGACCCATTGCCGAGTACAGTTGCCAGGATGAAGTAAGAAGCATCACCAACAATGTATTCTATATCCGTAAGCTCGATGAAGCACTCTTCTTCGCAGCTCTGATTGAGTTCGATGATGAGCTCATCGGTACAATGTGGATTAGATGCATCGGCTACTGTAATGGTAATCGGTGCATTTGTAGTGCTGAACGGCCCAAAGGTCAGTAGGTCGCCGAACGCAGTGGGTTGAGGGTAATACGGCGGACTAATGAAACCTTCGCTACCCTCTACGCCAAATACGCTGGCTATGATTAGATACTCATCGTCATTAGGATCATTGAGATCGCCAGGCAGGCATTCTACACTGACCAGCTGTATAGATATGGTACAGAAATCAGATGGTGTGCTGGCGTGACCGACCTGCGCAAGTACAAAAAAAGAGCAAACAAGACCGATGAAGAAGCGCATGTGCATGAGACTGGGATTTTGATCGATACAATGATGCGGGTAATCTTTGGGGCTGGCAAGCAAAAAATATGGGGTTTGTTCTGGGTTTTTTTTGAAAATTTTATGTTGTAAATTGTGGAAAGTATTTGAAATAGGCTTTGGACGTATAAATGCATTTATACGTCCAAGCAAAATTTGTCACTCACATAAAAATAATCATCAACCATAAAAGCCGACCTCCTCCACGATCTCATCCTCCACTTATCGGCCAAACAGCGCCGAGAAGCCGCTGCATGGCTGGCTTGTGAGGTACATAATAAGCGTGAAGAGGTTGCCCGATTCTTCGATCTACTGGTTGAAACCCTCCATGAGCTGTCCTTCCAACTCGAGCCGGAAACCTATTGGGCAAAACTTTTTCCCGACCGCCCTTTTTCTGATCTCGCCTGGCGAAGACTGCGCCATCGGCTGCTAGCCGCACTGGAAGACTACCTCGTGTACGACCACCAAAAATCTAGAACGGCCGAAGCTCAGCGCCACCTGCTCGAAGCCTACGAAGATGCCGGGCTAGATGCACACTTGCGCACCCGCCTGAATCGCTACAAGACCGACCACTCGGCCGGTTTGGATCGCTATCACTACGAATACCGCCACGAGCAACTGCGCTACAAGGTCGACTCGGCTGCCGATACGCGTAGGCGAGCTTACAATCTCGAAGAGCAGGAGACTCAACTCGAGCGGTACATACTGGCACTCGGCCTTCGGCAGGCATGTGCCACGCTGGCGCACGAGCGCATTCACAAGCTCGATTTCGAGCTACCACTTTTACCTGCCCTGCTGGTACGCGCTGCCGATGAAAAGTATAGAAACGAGCCCGGCGTACGGCTCTTCTATCTGGGTACGCAGATATACCTCAAAGAAAGGGAAGCGGCTAATCATGCGTTTCGTGAATTACGCACAGGACTTTTTGAACACGGCCGGCATTTTCCCAAAATCGACCGGCAAAGCTTGCTTTTGCTGGCCATTAACCACAGCCTGCGCGAGAGCAATGCCGGGCAGTCGGGCTTTTTGAAAGACACCCTGGAGCTTTATCGATACGGTCTGGAAACCAATACCTTGCTCGAAGGCCGCCGACTAGGCCAGCGCACCTTCAACAATATCGTGGGCGTAGCCTCCAGACTGGGCGAACTGGCGTGGAGTACAGACTTTATCGACCGCTATGAATCCAGGCTTCACCCGCAATGGCGGCAGGAAATAAGCTCGCTGGCTAGGGCACGTATTTCTTGGGCCAGAGGCGATCACGACGCTACTTTAGCCTACCTGCAAACAGCCGATTATCAAGACCCTTATCACCAGATCACGGCCCGTATCTTTCAGCTCAAGGTCTATTTTGCGCAAGGTGCCTATAGCCTGATCGACGCCCATTTACGCAGCTCACGAGCGTATGTACGCCGGCGAAAACTGGGCTATCACCGACAGAATTACCACAATATTTTCAGGCTCGCATCGAGTATAGCCAAATTGAGCCCTGGCCGAAGCAAAACTAGAGACAGGCTGCGCAAAGAGATCGAAAACTGCGACCCCTGCACCGAAAGGAAGTGGCTGTTGAGTCTACTTTAACGCACCACAAACTGCTTCGTCCAAGACACATTTCCCCGAACCAACTGCAATCGGTATACACCGGCAGATAGGTCCAACGGGGTGATATCCGTCTGGAAATTAGCGGGTGCGTTGGTCCAGGCCTGGCTGCGCACCAGCTTTCCTTGCAAGTCGAATATTTTGATTTGTACTTCCGCAGGTCGGTCATCTTCCAACCTGATCTGTAGCATCTCCTGTGCTGGATTTGGGAAGATAGTCAGCTGGGTGGGGTCGCCTTCCACCAAATCGATCGAAGAAGTCGAGATGGCACCGATCTTGTGCACAGTACCACTTAAGTCGGCTACGTATATCTCACCATTGGCATCCTCGCCGAACCCAACCGGTGTGGTGACCTCATCGACTTCGATCTGAGTCTGCGACCAGTCGCCGTTGGCATCTCTTTTTAGCAAGAACCAATTGCGGGACAGGTCGGCACACATATACCAACCCTGCATAAACGGAAACTCAGCACCCCTGTACACTAGCCCACCTGTTATGCTGACCACATTGTCGTGTACCAGCGAGGCAATGGGTTCTACGTATTCATCTCCGGGATCACAATCGTCGGAGCTACTACCAAAACCGGAATAGGCGATGTCTCCTTCCCGGCAATCCCAGCCGTAGTCTAGTCCACCGGGCGAGTCGGCGGGCTCGAAGTTGATCTCTTCGCGCGCATCCTGACCCACGTCGCCTATATAAAGGTCGCCCGTCTCGCGATCGAAGCTGAATCGCCAGGGGTTGCGCATACCCATCGCCCATATTTCTCGTAGGGTATCTCCGCCGCTGAACGGGTTATCGGGTGGTATACCGTAAATCGAGCCACCCACAAAATCGACGTCGATTCTCAGCATTTTGCCCAATAGCGATTGTGGATCTTGAGCCGTATCTTCTGGATCACCAGCCTGTCCACCATCTCCGGTGCCGATATACAGGTAGCCATCTGGGCCAAAGCGCATACACCCGCCATTGTGGTTGCCGAATGGCTGATCGATAACCATGTAAATACCGTTACTCGTTGCACCACTATTCGCCGTCGGATCACTGATAATATACTCCTCTATCACCGTTGCACCTTGAGGGATATCTGGGGCAGGATTACCGGTGTAATTGATGAAAAACCGGCCGTTATTCATAAAATCCGGGTGGAAGGCCACACTGAGAAGCCCTTGCTCGTTCCCTTGGTCTCTTACCCGAGTTACTACATTTAAATACGGCGTCGACAAAAGCTGCTCATTGGCCATATCATACACGCGTATGCGCCCGGGCTGCTCGACTATGAAAAGGCGGCTATCGTCTCCGGGTATATGCGTCACATCCACCGGCCGCTGCAGGCCGGAGGAGACCAATGGCTCGAAAGTGAGCGAAAACTCCGGTAAGAGTTGAGCGTGAATGAAAGAAACCGAAAGCAGGAAAAGGAGGAGTAATCTAGTGTGCATATCGAAATGTTGGTAGTTGCCTTAATAGAATGGATGGGGTCGAAAATTTGTTGTTTTTCAATCTTAGACTTTTTGCGCCCACAAGGCACAGGAAGACTACAGATTCCTACCTTTCCATCGTGACTTAACACCTACCAAAGCCGCCATTCCTATAGCCAGCAGGTAAAAAGGATACACCAGCGCGGAAGGCAAGTACCAGCGGAAGTCCTCTTTCCGATCGTAATATCGGCAGAGCTCATTCAGTATAAAGCCATCGCAGCCCATCTTGAACACCCAGGCCAGGGCCGTAATCGTGAGTAGCCGAGGGTCGAATAGACTGAGCACAAGACCAAGTACCAATGCCGCCGAAGCCAGAAAGCTAATGCCCTGTGCCCAGCTCAATGCGCTGTTTTTATAGTTTCCTGTTTTGCCTGCCCACCTGAGTCGCTGCCGCCAGAAAGCTCGCCAGCTCGGTGCGGCTTGTGTTTCTACCACAGCCCCGCGATCGGGTATAAATTGCACTTTTTCTACGTAACCTAGTTCGACCAACTTGTGCAATAGCAGCACATCATCACCCGAAGCGATATGATCGACGCCCGCATAGCCATCGATCTGCTTAAACAGAGATCGGCTAACCGCCAAATTAGCCCCATTGGCCAATATCGGATTCTTCCGCGCCGCATACGACCCGGTCAAAAACATATAAGACAGCATATCCAGCGACTGAAATCCAGCAAAAAAACGGTTTCCTTCCTCAATCAGTACCGGCCCCGACCGAAACTGCTCTTCCTTCCAGCTAGCTAATAAAGCTTTCAGCGATTTTGGATGCCAACGACAATCGGCATCGGTCGTGACGATGATCTCTGTATCGGTCTGGCTTATGGCATAGGTCAGGGCCGTTTTTTTGTGTGCGGCAATGGATGCTGGGTCTTTTACATGATCCGAGAGTTGTAGCAGCTTCACCTTTGGGTATCGCTTCACGACCTCAGCTGTCTCATCTTCTGAAAAGTCATCGACTACTGTGATGGTCAGCAGGTCAGATGGGTAATCTAATTTTAATAAATCTTTGAGCAGTAATGGCAACTGCTCGGCCTCATTCCGCGCCGGTACGATTATGTTTACGCTGGGCCAGTTGGTATTGGTTTCTTCTTCTTCTTTCGGTGCTATGATTTGCCACCAGTAGAATAGGTTAATGAATTGCCAAAAGATGTAGGTGCCGATGATGGCGAATAAGGCTATGCTGAAAAAAAACATTACTCTGCATTTGCTACTGATTTCTTTGAAATCAGTAGCAAATGCTCCCTTTATCTCCCCTTCTTCGACGACACCTCCTCATACTCGATCTCGATCTCCTGTGGGTCATTTTGCCGATGCCGCTGCTGAAACATATCGTACATGGCGTTCATCTCTTCGCTTTGCTTAACCACTCGCTTTTTAATGTTGCGGGTAAAGAGCGCAATCAGCAATAGTATAGGTGCCAAAAACGGCAAGCTGAATACGATAAAAATACCAGCTAGTACCCCCGCAACCAAATTGCGACTCGTTAACCGACCGAGTCGACTAGCTAAGGCAAATAAGAACTTCCGATCGACCAGTACAGTAGCGATCAGGAAAACAGGTACAGCATACCACAACCATCGATAGATGAAAGCAAATGCAAATACCGCAAAGTAAACGATCACGCCGAAGGCCACCAGGCTCAGCAGCCCGCGCCAGGCCGATCCACCCGATTGATTACCGCCGCCCAATTGTCCTCCGTACATAATATATCAACTTGATTCCGCCTTATAACAGCGGCTCAAGTGCCGAAGTTGGCAAAACATCGACTAATACGTTTAAAAAACGGACTAATGCTGTTCCATCACACGCAGCCCGATGTGGCAGCTCAATTTATCCGTATCTTTGAAGCCCCAATGAATATAGGAATGAAACCACTTTTCACCATTTGCGCGCTAAACTTTCTGGCACTTAGCCTGGTAGCTCAGACACAACTCGAGGCCGAGCTGCTCAACTGCAACGGCGCACTCAATCTCTATCAATTCAACGGTCTGGGCTTCGATGTGGCCGAAGAGCTAAATGCTACAGAGGCCGACCTGTATGCTTACGAAAGCCAAGATGAGTCTCCTCGTTTCTACTATATAGGTACCGCTCCGAATAATGTGGTACCCATCATACTCGGTGGTGAAGAAGGCACGCTCAAGATAACAGGCGACTGCCGCCAAATGCGCCGTGCAGCCCTGGAAGACGAAGGTATCAACCAGAAATATGCCGTCCTCAAGCGCAGCTTCGACGATCTCAATCAGCGTACGCGCCAGCTGCAATCCAAATTCATGAAAGCCCGCAAGAGCGAAGATGAAGCTGAGCTAGATGAGGTAATCGCCGATTTCAAAGCACTGGATGAAGAGAAACGCCAAAATATAGCAGCTGCCAAAGAGGCCAACCCCATTCTGGGCCGTATTGCTGCCATCAATACTTTTTTGAGCTACCAAGGTCAAGACGACGGCACCTACGGCAACGAGCTCAACTACTACGTGAATACATTCTTTCAGCACGTCAACTTTACCGACGAGGGCTACAATACACTCCCCTGGACCTACGAAGGCACTAAGAATTTCACTACGCCCCTACTACGGGTCGTAGACGGCGAAAACCTGTACAATACCCTCTTTGCCATCGTCAGCAAATGGCCCGAGGGTAGTCAGGCGCAGTTTTACGCCATGGGTGGTGCCTTCGCCGCCTTGATGCAAGCTAAGAAAGGCATCACTGCTCAGTGGGCCGATTTGATGATCGAGCGATTCGCCGATTCGCAGCCCACAGCCATTGATCAACTACGCCGTCAGGTGCAGTCGGCCGGGACATTTCTGCCTGGTGCAGAGGCACCCGAGCTGGTAGGTGACTCTCCTGAGGGCAAGACTATTAAACTTAGCGACTTGCGCGGGCAGTATGTACTTATCGATTTTTGGGCGAGCTGGTGTGGACCATGCCGCCGAGAAAATCCCAATGTCGTTCGCGTCTACAACGAGTACCACGAGCGTGGATTCGAGATTCTAGGGGTCAGTCTCGATAACAAAGCCGACCGCTGGCAGGCAGCCATCGAGAAAGACGGGCTTACCTGGCCACACATCAGCGACTTGGGTGGCTGGCGCTCGGCACACGCAAAGGCATACGGCGTTACCTCTATACCAGAGACCATTTTGCTCGACCCCGAAGGCAAGATTGTAGCCCGAGGCTTGCGCGGTGACGCCCTCGAAGCCAAGCTGGCCGAAGTCTTGGGCGCAGGCCGCTAACCGTCGTATATTTGCGGTCCTTATGACTACAACTCAGATCGTAAAAAAACGCCTTCCGTGGGTCATCGGCATCATAGCCGTCATGGTCGGGCTCGATCAGCTCACCAAACAGTGGGCCGTCGCCAACATGGACGAGCTCATGACTCCCATCGAGTACCTGGGCGGCTTGTTCAACCTCCGCTACGTACAAAATACCGGGGCCTTCCTATCCCTCGGCAATGACCTCTCGCCCGGCCTGCGCATGGTCCTGCTCAACGTCCTTCCAGCTATACTTCTGGTCGGCATGCTCCTCTACATCCTCGTCAATAGAGAGCTCGACCGGCTGCAAGTCATCGGTCTCAGTGCCATCGTCGGCGGTGGCCTCAGCAACATCGTCGACCGCATTGCCCAGGGCTACGTCGTCGATTTCATGCACATGAAAGCCTTTGGTCTGCAAACCGGCATTTTCAACGTCGCCGATCTGGCCATCGTCTTCGGCATGATCCTTATCTTACCATCTATGATCAAAGGTGAGAAAAAAGCCAAGCCTCAAGCCGTAGAAACCACCAGCCCACAGATAGACGAAACAGAGGTAAAAAGCGATTCTTGAGGTTGGAACGTCTTAATTTTTTGTACTTCCGCAGGTCGGAAGATTCCTCGAATTTTCCGATCCTCGCACGAGGTCTTGTAGACCGAGATGTGGGATAAGTTACATCCACCAAAAAACGAAGCAATTCAATTGCTAGTCAAGGTTTGTAGCCATGTCTAAATCTTCAGGAAGATTTCCGTCCGTGTTGGTCCTTGGCGCTTTAGCGCTTAATCAAAATCTGTGTTTATCAGTTTCATCCGCGTCGTCCGCGTACCAAAAAAGGATGCTGCCTATACTAGCAATCTTCCTATTCCCCTTCCTCCTCCACAGCCAATCAACTTTGATTAGCCTCTATATCACCGACGAGTCAACAGGCGAGCCACTTGTGGGAGCTGTAGCATATTCTTTACCCGACACACTTGGAATAGGTTTTACATTATCCGATGGGCAGATTCATCTTCCGCCAGAAGTACATACCGAAACGGAAATCCTAGTATCGTATCTAGGCTACGAGACTGTGAAATTACGTGTTGAAGATTGTAAGAGTGATGGCTTCATTGATGTGCCAATGGTGCCAGACAGAGCTTTAGCCATCGACCTGGTCAATCCAGCCGAAGTCATCGGCCGCCGAGGCATCTCCACCAACGAAGCCCCCGGCCAAGTCCAACTCATCCGCGCTGCCGAGATACAATCCAGCCTCAGCGGTAACTCTGCCGATGTGCTCGAAAACGTAGGTGGCCTCTACATCCAGCGATCCCAACAAGGTGGCGGCTCGCCTATACTCCGTGGTTTTGAGGCCAATCGGGTACTGCTGGTCGTAGATGGCATGCGGCTCAACAACGCCATCTTCCGGGGCGGACACCTGCAAAATGCCATCACCATAGACCCTAATGCACTCGAAAGAGTAGAAGTACTAAGCGGGCCGGGATCGCTCGAATTCGGCAGCGATGCCATAGGTGGAGTCGTACACTTTCGCACGCGCCAGCCTTCCTTCGCCAGCGATTTTGGATTGCAAAACTTGTCGGTCTCTACCCAATACGGTACAGCATCAAGACATCGGCAGATACAGACTTCTTTCGAGATTGGCAGCCGTAAGTGGGCTAGTCTAACAGTCATCTCTGCTAATGCTTTTGACGACCTGCGCGCAGGAGCCAATAGACCCGATGCCTTCCCCGATTTCGGCCGCCGCGATACCTACGTACTGCCGTCCCCTATCGGATTGGATAGCATAGTCAACAATGACCAGCCCAACCGACAGGTCTTCAGCGGCTACGATCAGATAGACCTACTTCACAAGCAAATGCTACAACTCGGCAACAACTGGCAGGCACAGCTCAACATCCAGTTTTCGACCAGTAGCGATATACCTCGTTACGATCAGCTTACACAGCGGCAGGGCGGGCAGCCAAGATGGGCCGAATGGTACTACGGGCCGCAAACTCGATTGCTAACTGGACTTCGACTGGAGCACAATCGCTCGACTTCTTTCTACGATTACTTCAGCCTGCTCGTGGGCCGTCAGTTCATGGCCGAAGACCGAATCCAACGCCGTTTCCAAGATCCCATCCGTGAAATCTCCGAGGTCGATGTCGAGCAATGGACGGCCCAGGCGGACTTTGATAAGTCCATCGGCGAGGCAGGTCGCTTGGGTTATGGTTTCGATGGCCGCACCGATTGGGTCAACTCGCGGGCAAGTATAGACGACCTCTCCGACGAAAATCCACCTAACGTCGGTGGCCCGAGTCGCTACCCGAGCCAGGGGAGCAGACTGAGCAGCATCGGTACCTATATCGACTACCGCTACGCCAAAAACAACTGGCGTTACGGTGCTGGCCTGCGCGCCAATAGACAGTGGCTGCGCGCCCGCTTCGGTACGGACGATCCTATCCGATGGCCGCAGAGCTACATCGATGGTATCGGCAATGAGCAGACATCCGTCACAGGGGCGGCCAGCATGCAGCGTATCTTTTCACAGAGCCGACTTCGACTACTATTTGCCCAAGCCTTCCGCGCACCTAATGTAGACGACTTCGCCAAATTTCGAGAGCGAAATGGCTTTATTCAGGTGCCTAATCCGGGCCTCAGGCCAGAGCGGTCGAATACTCTTGAGTTGGGCTGGAAGGTCTTCTCGCCGATGGAAAGTCAAGGCGGGTCGTCCTCCCTCCCTCGGAGGGAGCTAGAGGGAGGATCAAGGACAAGTTTGTCCCTAGAAATCAACGCCTACTACACCTTCCTCCAAAACGCCATCATACGCACCGATTTTGTGCTACCTGACGGTAGTGATTTCTTCATCAATCGAGGAGATACGCTTCACGTACAGGCCAACGTCAATGCCGAGCGGGCGCGAGTGTTTGGTGTCGATTTGGGTATTCAGTATCAGTTTAATGCCAATTGGCTTTTCGCTGCGGAGGGCCACTGGCTGCGCGGCCGCAGAAGGCAGCAAGCACCCGATGGGAATTTCCTATGGCTACCGCAAGATCACATCCCACCTGCCTATGGGCGCGCCAGCCTGCAATACCAAAAAGGTGGCTGGCTGGCCAGTTTGCAAACTCGCTTCCAGCTTAGCAAGTCCCGCGAAGAGTATGCCGTCAGCGAGATCACTCTAGGCCCCGACGGCTACATCTTCGGCCGCACCGGCACCAGCGATAATCTGGAATTGACTCCTTTCGACCCACAGTCAGGCCAGTTTACTGGCGTCTACGGCTGGTGGACTCTGGGCCTCAACCTCCAAAAAGACCTCGGCCAGCACTGGACGATCCGCCTGGCCATAGACAATATCTTCGACCAGCACTACCGCACCTTTGGAAGTGGGATCAGTGGGGCGGGAAGGGATTTGCGGGTGGGGGTTGTGTGGAGAATGAAATAGGGTGCCCGCAGCTATAATACTACTTGTGGGGCGGGGGGAGCTCCCCTGCACTCGGTGAGTTCAGTAGTGATTTCATCTGCGCAATAGCGGCTTCATTTAGCCGTAGAACTCGCTCTTCTTCAGATAAACCTGCGCGGATCAATTCGGCATTGATAGCTTCGAGATTGGCCAAGACGATAAGCTGCTGAGGCGTAGCATAATCGCGCATATTGCCCTTTTTGTCAGGGAATTGTTCTCGCTATTGACGCGCCGTTATACCAAAGAGGGCTATATTTAAAATATCTGCTTCACCAGCATAGACAATTCCCGTTTTTTGGCCTTTTGCTAAGCGTGGCGGTATAAGCTTGTCCTTAATCGCATCAGTGTGTATAGAGTAATTGATTTTGGTAAGTAGCCGTTTGATCGTCCAGTCTTTTTCTATGGCAAGTTGTGCCTGTTCTTCGGCTTTGAGACGCTGGAACTCCTTCGCAATGTAGACATGAAACGTCGGCGAAAGCCAAAGTGCGAAGTTGAAGGCTATATCAGGATGGGCGTATGTTCCGCCGTATCGCCCTGTTTTGGCTTGGATACCAATGGCCCCGGTTGCGCTCGTCCACTTTTTGATGGAGAGCTTGAAGCGGTTTAAGCCTGTCTGATTGAATATTCCGTCGAATTCGACGGAATTAAAATCGGGATTATGAACTTTCTCCCAGACCCCCAAAAATTCAACTGTATTGCGATTACGCATCCAGTTTTCAATGTGTGATCCACCACCATCAAAGCCAGCATCGATATCAGTAAGAGAGATGTAATCATCATCTTTGACAAATAGCCTGATAGACTTGCCGAGGACTTCGAGATTTGTCTTCTTCGATTTGGGCATACTAACACAAACTTAAACGATTATAGCTCGATAAAAGAGTAGAAGAGTCTAAGAAAGTTTCTAATCCCATAGACATAAAGGCATAAGTATTACTACCTCACCTTCGTTCTCATTTTTCACCTACCTTTCGACCATGAAACTACTAGCATCGTCGGCTTGGCGTTGGTACTTGGCTATCGCGGGCTTGGTCATTGTGGCTATCACGGTTTTCTACACACAGTATCTAGCGAACAAGCTGGCCAAGATCGAGGAGAATTATACCAAGATCTACGCCATGGCGTCTGAAGAGCTGAATAAAGACTTACCACCAGATCAACTGGCATGCGATACTGGATTCGAGGACTTTATCCTGCGAAATAATACGACCGTTCCTGGGATCATGGTTACGCCCGATAACGAGATCATCTTTGCAGTGAATATGGGGGAAGATACCACCCTGACCTATGAGGAAAGCCCACCTATGGATACAGCTGCGCTGGAGCGGACTTTGCAGCAGTGGATCGATCAAGGTATAGAGCCCATCCCTTCTGCTTATGGAAATATGATCTACCTCGGGCAGAGTGAAATACTCGGGCAGCTAAGATATTTTCCCATCTGGCAAATTTTATTGATCGGAGCTTTTATCCTCCTTGGGTATCTGGGGGTAAATGCGGCCAGGCGGGCTGAGCAGAACCGGGTGTGGGTCGGGCTGGCCAAGGAAACGGCCCACCAACTAGGTACGCCCATAAGCGCCATTATGGGCTGGTTGGAACATCTGAAAATGAACTACGAAGGCCAGGAAGACATCGACATGGTCACCCAGGAGATGGGCAAGGATGTACACCGCCTGGAGATGGTCGCCAACCGATTCAGCAAGATCGGCTCCGACCCGGAACTGAAAGCCGTCAACATTTACGAGCAGCTCTACACCAACTATGAGTATATGGCCATAAGAGCGCCCAGAAAAGTACGACTGAACTTCCCGGACCCCAAAGAGATCCCACCTGCGGAAGTACAACTCAACCCCCTCCTCTTCGATTGGGTAGTCGAAAATCTGCTGCGCAATGCCATAGACGCGCTAGAGGGCAAGGGCGAAATCTCGGCCGAGGTGAAAGTAATGCCCAATCAGGTGATCGTGCACTTGAGCGATACGGGCAAGGGCATACCGCCGGGCAAGCAAAAAACGGTATTCGAGCCGGGATATACCACCAAACAACGCGGCTGGGGACTTGGACTGAGTCTCGCCAAGCGAATTATTGAACAATATCACAAGGGGAAAATTTATGTAGCAAAGTCCGAAGTGGGCGTGGGGACTACCTTTGCCATCGAACTGCCGAAGGCGAGCACCTGAACCTGCCAGCGTCCGACGAAGGAGGTCCTGGCAGCGTTCGGCTGAGTTTTCAGGAGGTCCTGGTAGCGTTCGGGTGATACCATGGGACTTTGAGACTATGACACTATGAGACAAATACTTGCTACATCTGCTATTTTCTTGCTATTTCTTAGCTCGTGCTCGTTTGACGACGATGACATCAGACCTGAAATCAATCCACCCTCCAACCCCCCGGAAATGAATGAACCGATTAGCTTTTTGGCCCTGGGCGACAGCTACACCATAGGCGAGGCCGTAGACGAAGATCAACGTTGGCCCAATCAGCTGGCGAGGCGGCTGGAGGAATTCGACCAGCCGGTTTCTGAAGTGAAAATTGTAGCCCGCACAGGCTGGACTACCACCGAGCTAGACGCAGGCATAGCCGATGCCGATCTGAGCCCACCCTATGACTTAGTATCCTTGCTCATAGGCGTAAACGATCAATTTCGTGGACTTGATGTAGCGACCTACCGGCCGAAGCTGGAAAACCTACTGAATCAAGCCATCGCTTTTGCCGACAATGATGCCAGCCGCGTATTTTTAGTAAGTATACCCGATTATGCTTTTACGCCGTCTTTTGGAGGTAGTACCAGCGTCTCTCAAGGTATCAATGCTTACAATGCGGTCAAAGCTCAGGTCGCCAACGACTACAATGTGCCCTTCATCAACATTACGAATATTTCTCGTCGAGGTTTGGAAACACCCAGTTTGGTCGCTGGCGATGGTCTGCACCCGAGTGGTGAGCAGTATCAGAGATGGGTGGATGAAGAGATTTTGCGAGTTGTAAGGGAAATGATTAGGTGAGTGTAGTATTTTTATGTTTTCCATTTGGCCTGTGGCCAAATGGAAAACATAAACCTCATTTTGAAGATGTTTCTTAGAGTACTTGTAATTTCACTTTTAGTAGTCGTCGTCTCCACCTGCGGAAGCCCGCCTGCTGAACGCAGTGAGGCAGGTCCTAAAGATGAATCCGTTAAGAAAAAAGTCTCCGGTGCCTACGAAGCACTCACTTGGCTAGCCGAATCTCGCGCTTATCCAAATGAAAAGCTGCCTGCGTCTAGCTATTACGAGGGTTGGCTTGAAGCGCAATCCAAATTCGAGGACGAGCAAGCTAAATCGGATATGCAGCCCTGGGCATCTATGGGGCCGCACAATCGAGCCGGGCGCATGCTGGCTATCGCTTTCAATCCACAAAACCCGAATACCATATTGGCTGGCTCGGCCAGCGGTGGGCTTTGGCGTAGCTATACAGCGGGTGCCGGTGTAGCCGCCTGGGAGCGCGTAGAAACCGGATTTCCAGCCTTGGGCGTAAGCTGTGTCAATTATGCACCCGGCGACTCGACGACGATCTACATCGGCACGGGTGAAGTATACAATGGCGGTGGTGTAGGGAATGGAGCGGCTTTTAGATCAGCCCGCGGCACTTATGGCATAGGCATCTTAAAATCGACTGACGGCGGCGATACCTGGCAACCCAGCCTGGACTGGACACTGGATCAAAATCGAGGCGTTTGGTCGGTAGAGGTAGACCCGACCAATGCCGATATAGTCATGGCAGCCACCACTGAAGGTGTGTTCCGTTCTGAGGATGCGGGCGAGACCTGGGCGCAGACATTGGATGTGTCCATGGTGATGGATTTGATCATTCACCCGACGAATTCGAGTTTGATGCTCGCCGCCTGTGGTAATTTTAACTCGTTGGGCAAGGGTATTTATCGCAGTGCCAATGGCGGCGTTACCTGGACTCAGATTCTCGACTCCGATTTCCCTTCCAGCTTTGCAGGTAAGATAGATATGGCTTTTGCCCCATCTGATCCAGACATCGTGTACGCCAGCATAGGCAATGGCTTTACACCTTTTAGCCCAGACAATGCCACTTGGTTGTTGCGATCCGAAAACTTTGGGCAAGATTGGGAACTACGTACAACGACCGACTACTCCAGGTGGCAGGGCTGGTTTTCCCATGATGTGGCGGTAAGTCCGATCGATCCCGATTTTATCATTTGCACGGGAATAGAAGTCTGGCGTTCATTCGATGGTGGACTATCACTCGATCCCGTTTCGGTGGGTGGAACTGGGTTCTCAAATCCTGATATTGGTGGGCCAGATGGTATTCCTGAATATGTGCACTCGGATGCGCACGACGTTATCTTTCATCCAGTAGATGGAAACCGACTCTTTATCGCCTCAGACGGGGGCATTTCCGAATCTATTGATGGCGGGACCACTTTCATAGGTCGAAATGGGCAGTTACAAACCACCCAATTTTACAATGGCTTTTCTAACTCTTACCAAGACTCGACTTTGGCACTTGGCGGGCTACAGGACAACAATACCATCATCTGGCAAGGTGACAAAAGATGGGCAACTCGTGTGGGTGGCGATGGCTCTTGGACGGGGATAAACTTCACTAACGATCAGATTATCTATGGCTCGTCTCAAGGCTTACGCATATCCAGAAGTGACGATCGTGGGGAATCGTTTTTTGGCATCTTCGCTCTAGAAGGAGAAGCCGCTGCTTTCATTGCGCCTTATGTGGTCGCTCAAAACAACTCCAATATCTTGTATGCGGGTGCTCAGCGCGTACACAAGTCAGAAAATGGGGGATTCACCTGGTTCGTGCCCAATGAAAATGCCCTAGACGGAAACGTTGTTTTAAGCATGGCAACAGCTGCCACGAATGATGAAGTAGTATACGCCGCCACAGCACCCTTAGTACAAGACCCTAGCATCTATGTGAGCACAGATGGGGCAGTGACTTGGACGAATATAACCGGTAATCTACCCAATCGCTTTCCCAATGATTTAACTGTAGACCCCAACGATGCAGCTACGGCCTATGTGGTTTATTCCGGCTTTGGCACGGGCCACGTTTTCAAAACGACTGACTTCGGGCAGTCCTGGACAGACATCACCCAAGATCTACCCGACGTGCCGACCAATGCGGTCGTCGTAGATCCCCTCGATAGCGATCATATCTACTTAGGTAATGATATAGGCGTGTTTTCTTCTATAGATGGGGGTGAATCGTGGTCGGCTTTTCAAGATGGTTTGCCAGCAGCAGTCCTTGTTTTTGACTTGACGATTTCTCCTGTCAATCAGAAGCTGCGGGTGGCCACGCATGGCAACGGTGCCTATGAGCGTGATCTGATCTCTCAGCAACCGTCCAGCAGCAATGAGATAGCCAATGCGGAGGCGTTCGGGTTGGAGTTATTTCCTAATCCGGTGGCTAACCAATTAAATGTGTTGTTGAATTTGGAGACTTCACAGGTCGGCACCATCCGCGTATACGATGCGGTCGGCCGACAAATCTGGGAAACACGAAATGGATTTGATTTTGTACAAAGCCAGCAAGCAATCGATGTGTCTGACTGGCAGGCGGGGGTTTATTATTTGAGGATGCAAGTGGGAACTGACGTAGCCACTCAGAGATTCATCGTAGAATGATATTAAATAGTTTGTTTGTGAATTTGGCGCAGCCAAATTCACAAACAAACAACCCCGGTCATCAAACAATTTAGTTACATCTCACTTCTTAATTAGATATGAGTAAGATCGACGATCAGCCGCTATTAGCGCATGATAAGGTCAAAGGGCTGCTGGAGTATCTGGGCAAAGGATTGTACGAGCGTGAGGAAGCTGTCAGATTGGCCCTGCTGAGTGCCGTTGCCGGGGAGAGTATCTTTTTGCTGGGCCCTCCGGGCGTGGGTAAAAGTTTGATCGCCCGGAGGCTGAAGTACGCTTTTGCAGATGGCCGTTCCTTTGAGTACCTGATGAGTAAATTCAGTACGCCAGACGAGGTATTCGGGCCGATCTCCATCAAAAAACTCAAAGAGGAGGATAAATATGAGCGTCTCACTGATCGCTATCTGCCCGGTGCCAACATCGTATTCCTGGATGAGATTTGGAAAGCCGGACCTGCCATTCAAAATGCCCTATTGACAGTGCTCAACGAGAAAATCTATCGAAATGGCGATGTGGACATAGATGTGGATATACGGGGCATCATCACCGCCTCCAATGAGTTGCCTTCGCGCAATGCGAGCCTTGCACCCATCTGGGACAGATTTCTACTTCGTCTGGAACTGGGCAATATCAAGCAGTTCAGCAACTTCCTGACCATGATCGTCGACACCAAAGATGTGTACGAAGACGATGTGCCCGCTAGTTACAAATTAAGCTCCGAGGAGCTAGATCGTTGGAGTGAGCTGATCGACCAGATCGAAGTAGGTCCTGAAGTGCTTAATACGATGCAACTGATGAAAATCAAGCTGGAGGAGCACAACGTCAGACTGGCTGGCGCGGGCCACCCCATCGTCGTCCACGACCGGAGATGGAAAAAGGTGATGCGATTGATGCGGGCATCTGCCTTCCTGAATGGCCGCAAGAAGGTCGATCTCATGGATTGCTTTTTGATGCGTCATTGTTTGTGGAGTTCACCCGATCAGCAGCAGATCATTCAAGACCTACTCACCGATGCCATCGCCAAGCACGGCTATACTATGGCCGTTAATTTGGTCTCCATCAAGAAGGAAGTCAAAGACTTTGAAGAGGAAGTCGAAAACGAAACCCAGATCAAGCACAAAATATCGGTCGAGCAGCTGATGCCGGTACACGATGAGTACTTCCGGCTGGTGAAGCGAGACACGAAATTTCAAGGCGTGCTGGTTAAAATCCAGCATTATCGCTCGCTGGAGATCGACGAGCCGCAAGTGACTAACTTTTACGACGAGGAGAAGAATTTGGTCAATAGAGTGCGCGCAGCTAAGGGGAAGGACGAAAACACCATAGAGGTACTCCACGATTCCAAAAAAGCGATCTATATGCTCGAGACTCGTCTGCAAGACCATGTAGAGATCATCAGTAAAAAACCGCACAAGCTGGTTCAACAATTCTGGGATGACCGCTACAATCAGTTAGACAGCTTTATCGATCAGCAGTTGGAGAATATGCGGAGCAACCGCCCGGCGGAGATTGAGCAGTTGGATCAAAATCTCTTTGTCGACTCGAAGTTTGTAGAGGTCGTTACCAAGAATTTTGAAGAGGTGCGCACCCAGCTCGAACAACTCAAGCTGAATCTCGAAAAGCTGCAATTTTCCTACACCAATCTGTAGCTGTGCGCGATCTGGAAAAAGAGCTGGAACAGGAGTACGAGCGATTCATAGAATTCGGTGGTTTGCTCGACAAGCGTATGCGCACCTACCTGGTGCAATACCTGAAAAACAAGTTCGACCCTGATCGCTACCTCATTCCTGAGCTTCAAGAGCAGTACTACGAATACTTCCAAAAAGCCCTGGACCAGATATTTCTGATCGATGGCCTACTCAAACTAACGACCTATAACCAGAAGCTGAAAAAGCAGGTCATACAAGACGTGCTCTACTGGCTGCGCAAGGCCCATAAAAAGTCCACGACTAAAAATCCTCACCAAGACGAAAAAGACCGTTTAGAGGGTTGGGCCATCACACCTTTGCACGTTTTTGTGAAACGCTGGTCTGCTCTACCCAATTACCTAAGAACGGTCTACCAGCGTACGGAGCTGGACTACCTCTTCTTCCAAGAGAAATTTCAAGAACTCATCACCAGTCCAGAGATCGATAAAGTCTCCGATGAAAACCAGCAACAGATCGAGCGTTTGCTCAAGGATCTGCTCGCTCAATGGGACGCCCTGCTCTACGCTAAGATCCTGTCTTTCCAGTTGGAGAAATTTGCTGAAGAGCAAGAGACTTTCCTAGAGTTTATGAGCAAGAAAGTGGAGGAATACAATAAAATCCGCGACTTCCTCAATCCCTTCAGCGAGTATCTAGGCTGGGACCTTTCGCGCAAGTTGTGGCAGGAGACCTCCTTCGATGTACTTTATCACTATGATGATCTCCTACAAAACGAAGAATCGGTCAAGTCGCTAGCCGATCTTCTCGGAAACATGCGCGAAGCCGAGATCGAGATCGAAGAAGAGACCTTCGAGAAGACCATCATCCGCCAGGAATGGGTGACCGATGAATTCAGCAAGTCGGAAATCGTAGGCGTAGCCGAAAGCGACGACCTCACCCAGATGCTGAGTTCGGAGGCTGGCCTGCTAAGCGATCGCCAAACTGAGCTGCTTTTCCTGAAAAAGTACGCCGATAAAAAGCTGATGACCTTCAAGTACGAAGACAAGAAACTGGTCAGCAGCGAAGATCATTTTACAGAGATCAATCAACGAGTTAACGAAAAGGAAAAAGGCCCCTTCATCATCTGCGTAGACACTAGCCAGAGTATGGAGGGCCGCCCCGAAGAGATCGCCAAAGTGCTGACCTTGGGCATACTCAAAATGGCGATGAATCAGGGCCGCAAAGCCTTTTTGATCAATTTCAGCAGCGGCATACAAACACTCGATTTACACGATATCGCAGGGAGTATAGACCAAATCGCCTACTTCTTGCGCATGTCTTTCCACGGCGGAACGGATGCGACCCTGGCCCTTTATGAAGCCGTTCGCCAGCTCGGTACCCACGAATATGAAGACGCCGATGTGCTGATGGTCTCCGATTTCATCATGTCACGCCTGGATGAGGACGTCCTCGCTCAGCTACGCTACCACCAGCAGAATAAGAATACCCAGTTCCACTGTCTGACGCTGGGTAAGAACGCTAATGAAAACGTTTTGACGGTCTTCGATACCAATTGGTTATACGATCCACGAGAGAAAGGGGTAATACGCGCACTAACCGAGGGAATGGAGACAATTAAGGAGAGGTACTAATTTGCAATAAAAAAGCCGGTCAGCGTAGCTGACCGGCTTTTTTATTGCAAAGAATTGCTTTGTTACTTCCCACCAAGGAGCTTGATGTACAAATCCGCCTGTTGCGCTTCAGTACTTTGACCATACTCTTCTTTGAGTTCGCGGAAGGCTTCGAGGGCTTCGTCGTTGCGGCCTTGGTTGCGGAGTAGAAGAGCTAGCTTGTTCTGGTAGTAGGCGGCCAGGGTCCAGTTTTCATCGGCGGCATCGACGGCATCTTCGTAGTAGCCGATAGCACCGTTGTAATCACCGAGCTCTCCGGAGGCATCGCCCATGACACCGTACTTCATGGTGGCGAAGGTGGGGGTTTTGGCACTGAAGGACTTCATGAAGTCGAGAGCTGCTTCGTATTCACCTAGGTTGAGGTAGCTGACAGCTGCATAGTAGTTGGCGAGATTACCCGTAGGCGTAGAGCCGTAATCATCGATGATGTCGAGAAAACCGAGCTGGCCGGCACCGGGATTGGAGAGGGCTGCCTGGAAGCTATCTTGCTCGAACATGATCTGGGCTTGTACCATTTCTTCGGCAGCAGTAACCGAACGTGGACCCTGGTAGAGTGTCTTGTACAACGCATAACCGATCACAACAGCGGCTAATCCGAAGGCGATGCCCAAAATGAGGTTGCGATTGCGATCGACGAAACCCTGGGCTTGGTCGCGCACTTCTACGAGATCGACTAGTGTTTCGTCGCCAGTTTGCTCGTTGGCTATTTGTCCGCGGCGTCTTGAATTGCCGGTAGGCGTGCGTCCGATATTGTTCTTCGGCATGGTACTCGTTTAATAGATGTTTTCAAGTTCGGAACGAACTTAAAAACACCCCTCCTTGAAAAGCGAGCGCAAAGATATCAATAAAATACGATAGGATGTCTGTTTTCGGACTGCGAAAACGATTCCTACTTTACGTCAAAAACGGATAGTCCTTTTGCAGGTAGTTGTCTGTGTAGAGCTCCGATGGGTCGGGGTAGGGGCTCTCTTCGGCAAACTTGTAGGCTTCGTTGATTTCGGCTTTGATCTTGTCTTTGATGGCCTTGATCTCCTCTTCTGTAGCGAGACCGCTTTCCAGTATGGTCTTTTCAGTCGTTTTTACCGGGTCGCGCTCCATGAATTCCTTGACCTCTTCCTTCTCGCGGTACTTAGCCGGGTCGGATACGGAGTGTCCTTTGTAGCGATAGGTCTCGATATTGAGGTAGTATGGTCCCTTGCCTGCGCGTATGTGAGCGGCGGCGCGCTTTACAGCCTCGTATACGGCCTCGACACTCATGCCATCGACGGTTTCTGAAGGCATATCGTAGCTAAGACCCAACTTAGACATGTCGGTTACATTGCTGGTGCGTTCTATTGAAGTGCCCATGGCGTAGCCGTTGTTTTCGAGGACATATAGGACTGGAAGGTTCCAGGTCATGGCCATATTCCAGCTTTCGTGCAGAGCACCCTGGCGGGCTGCACCATCTCCGAACATGGTCACGCATAGGTGCTCGGACCCGCGATACTTCTCGGCAAAAGCGATGCCCGTTCCGATTGGAATTTGTGCGCCCACGATGCCATTACCGCCGAAGTAGCGATTCTCCTTACTGAAAAAGTGCATAGAGCCACCTTTGCCTTTCACCACGCCCGTCGCCTTACCGAAAAGCTCGGCCATGGCCGCTTTGGTCGTCACCCCGCGCCCGATGGCCGTTCCGTGCTGGCGATAAGCCGTAACAATGGCATCGTCTTTAGTGATAGCCGCTTCCATGCCTGCGGCAATGGCCTCCTGCCCAATGTAAACGTGACAAAAACCTCTGATCTTCTGCTGACCGTAAGCCATGAGTGCCCGCTCCTCGAACCTACGTATACGCAGCATGGTCTCGTACCACTCCATATACTGCGCTTTGCCGTAGTCTTGGGGCTTTGTGGTCTTCTTGTTTGACTTTGCGCGACCGTTGGTGCCATTGGACTTGGCTTTATTAGCAGCTCCGTTTCGCTTGGCGGTAGTCTTCTTGGTCGTGGTACTCATGCTAGATGGTGAATTTTCTGTAGGAATATCAAAAGTAGTAAAGACTGAGAAAAGATCGCAACAGGAAAATCTTTATCCGTCTCCATAACACAATAAACATCTAGCAATACTATGCAGTTCTCAACCTAAGCGCGATTTCTCGGTTTAAGAGATTGTAGTAAACAGTTAAACAAAAAAAGTATCTACATTCGCGACCCGCGAGCTAAGGTTTGCTTATGGACTATCGACCTGCGGAAGTACAAATTTCAAATAACGAAACAACGCCTGAGCCACCTCGGCAGGCACCCAAACCTTCGTCAAACGGCATGGTAACTGTGCATTTCAAGTTTGAAGATCCCAATCTGGAGCCGCAGACCGTCGAGGTCATGCCGGGCCTACAGATCGTGGAGGTAACTGAAGAGGCGGGCATCCACCTGAACCACAACTGTGGGGAAGTTTGCGCCTGTAGTACTTGCCACGTCTACATCGAGTCTGGTGAGGAGTACCTACCCGAAATAACCGACCGCGAGGAAGATTTTATAGATCGGGCTATCAATCCACGTATCGAGAGCCGACTGGCCTGCCAATGCATGATCGAAGATGAGAACGCGGTGCTGGAAGTCACCATTCCCGATCAGCGGAAGATTATTGGGCACGAGCATTAAAATAATGTTTCGTTCGCGCGAAGCGCGAACGAAAACCAACCAAATAAATGAGCAACTTCGACGATTTCGACAATTTCCCCATCAACTGGGCCGATCACGAGGATATAGCCATGAAGCTCTACGATCGTTTCGGGGATGACTTCGGCGAGGGGAAAATCTATCGCATACGCTTTACGGACTTGCTAGATTGGATACTGGAGATTCCCAACTTCGAGGGCAAGCGCGAAGGCTCTAGCGAGGAGCATCTGGAGCAAATCCAGGCCAAGTGGGTCTACGAGTGGCGCGATAATCAGTGATTTAAAAGTTGATAGTGATTGGTTTTTAGTCGGTGAAATGCCCTAAAGCTCAATTGCGATTAGCTCAAACTCTGCGTGAAGTTCCTTTATGAATGAATTAGAAAGGTTTGGGGAAGTCGATACTTTGATTTTTGATGTAGACGGTGTACTGACCGACGGGACCTTGCTCGTTACCGAAGCGGGCGAGCTACTGCGCCGCATGAGTGTGCGCGACGGCTATGCACTAAAACACGCTCAGCGCGCAGGCTACCGGGTGGCCATCATCACGGGGGGGAAGAGCCAGGGGGTGGTCAAGCGGCTTAATAATTTGGGCATTACCGATGTCTACTATGGCGTGCAAGACAAGATCGCCATTTACGAAGAGTACCTGCGCATCAACGGCATAGACGCCATGGGCGAAGGCCGAATTCTCTACATGGGCGACGATATGCCCGACCTAAAAGTGATGCGCCGAGTCGGACTGCCCTGCTGCCCGCACGATGCGGCCCCGGAGATTGTAGGTTTGAGTCAGTATGTAAGCCGGTTTAAAGGCGGGGCGGGTTGTGTGCGCGATGTTATTGAGAAGGTGATGAAGGTACAGGGAAAGTGGGGATAATTCTACCTCACCAAGGTCACATCCCCCTTCAACTCCAGCGTTTCTCCCGTATCCAGGCGCACCCGCAAATAATACACGTACACAGCCACCGGTACAAGCTGCTCACGAAAGCGGCCATTCCATTCCAAAGCCGGATCGTCGGGCAAAACATCTTCGATCCTGAATACGGTATTTCCCCACCTATCGGCCATCAAAAACAGGTCGATGCGTTCCACTTGCTCGTTGGCAAAAGGCCTCAAGCGATCGTTGACGCCATCGTCATTGGGTGAGAAGCCATTGGGCACATAAACAGCCGCCCTGGGTAACCGCCTAACGAAAGTAGAAGCCGATCCCAGACAGCCATCAATCGACTCGACGAATAGCGTAAATCGCTGATCTTCAATATTCAGCACGCGCGTACTCAGGCATGTGTCACAAGTCACCAGCTCGCCGGGCGTCCAGAAAATGCGGGCAATTTCATCTTCATTGAGATTCGTGCTGCCTTCCAGCAAAAATGGATCGTTTTGATTGATTTGTACTTCCGCAGGTAGCATCACCGAAACCGTAGACGAAGGCTCAACCTGTACGGTATCTGTATTTTCACAGCCGTTGTTTACATCCGTCAAGGTCAAAAAGTAAATCCCCGGCTCGCTGACCGTCAGCTCATTTTGGTCAGCATTCGGAATGGGGATTCCATCTTCATCCAACCACTGATATTGAATACTCGGTCCGGATTGTGAACCGCTCGCATCTAGGGTTATGCGACCATCTTCGCAGTCTAAAACGACTTCCGGTTCCAGATCGATGAAGGGGAAATCTGTAAAGTCGGGTATGCTTATGCTGGCTGAACTGCTACAGCCATTCAGAGTGTCTAGAGCAATCAAGCTATAAGTGCCTTCCTGCGTCACTTGTAGTGCGTCGGTCTGTACCATGCCGTCATCCGTTTCCCAGTTGTAGATCACGCCACTTTCTCCGGGAGACGTTAGTTCTAGGCTGGTAGCTACGCAATTCAAAAGACTATCCGGGTCGGCAAAGATGATGGCCAAAGGCGCTTCCTGATCTGAAATCACCACCATCGTGTCGGAATCTGTGCAACCATTCGGGAATACTGCACTGAAGATATAGCTACCTGCCTCGTCTATGTTCACTTCATTACTGCTTCCGACGGTGTCGCCCGCTGCATTTGTCCAGCTTGCACTTTCCGCTCCAACGGCTATGCCTATCAGCTCAGCTTCTGGTTGATCGCAAGAGATCAGCCGGTCTGGCCCCGCATCAACGAATACATTGCATACCGAGCAAGTCGGCGGTGCGGTAACCGTAAAGGTGTTGGTACAACCCCCATCCTCCGAGTCGGTCACTGTTATTGTCAGGTCTCCATCGCTGATGAGGTATGGACCGAAGGTGGTGCTGATGCCGTAGCCGCCCACCGTCGCATTCGGATCATCGGCCGACCAGGAGGCACCCGTATTGCTGCCCGAAACCAGGACCGTGAAAGTGTAAGTATCATCACTCGCATCGTTGGGCGTACCGTTGTCATCACAGATCGGCGTTCCTGCATTCGCTTCGATGCTACAAGGCGGCGGTACCGAGCAAGTTGGCGGTGCGCTGACCGAAAAGGTGCTCGTACAGCTTGCATCCTCCGAGTCCGTCACCGTAATCGTCAGGTCTCCATTGCTGATGAGGTAGGGGCCGAAGGTGGTATTGTTGCCGTAGCCACCAATCGTCGCATTGGGATCATCGGCTGACCAGAAAGCCCCCGTATTGCTGCCCGACACCAAGACCGTAAAGGTGAAGGAATCGTCGCTCGCATCGTTGGGTGTACCGTTGTCATCACAAATCGGCGTTCCTGCATTCGCTGCTATACTACAAGGGGGCGGTACCGAGCAAGTAGGCGGTGCAGCGACCGTAAAGGTGCTCGTACAGCTTGCGTCCTCCGAGTCGGTCACCGTTACCGTCAGGTCCCCATCGCTGATCAGGTAGGGGCCGAAGGTGGTACTGCTCTCATAGCCACCCACCGTCGTGTTGGGATCATCGGCTGACCAGAAGGCCCCCGTATTGCTACCCGATACCAAGACGGTGAAAGTATAGGTATCGTCACTCGCATCGTTTGGTGTACCATTGTCATCACAAACTGGTGTTCCGGCATTGGCTTCGATGCTACAAGGCGGCGGCACCGAGCAAGTCGGTGGTGCTGTGACCGTAAAGGTGCTGGTACAGCTCGGGTCATCCGAGTCCGTCACCATTATTGTCAGGTCTCCATCGCTGATGAGGTAAGGGCCGAAGGTAATATTGTTTCCGTAGCCGCCCACCGTCGCATTGGGATCATCGGCTGACCAGAAAGCCCCCGTATTGCTACCCGAAACCAGGACCGTGAAAGTGTA
>JBCCPC010000063.1:0-29033 GCA_039025055.1 Bacteroidota bacterium
TAGGGTGTTCCGTTTGATGTGCGCTGTTCGCGCCTGATTGTGTTCATAAAAAGTGTGCTCGCGACTTTGTAGCTTTGAGTTACGACACAAAAAACACAAATGCGAGCACGACTCAAAGCTACGGCACAGCGCTGGAAAAGTAATGCCCTCAGATCGACTAAGAAAAGTCGGCTTTTACGAGCTAGGCTTCGGCGTAGTCAAAACCGAGTGGCCCAACTGGAATACGAGTTGAAAGTTCTTCGAGAACAATACTCACCCTTACGAGTAGCCAATCATTGTTATCCGGCTCAACTAATTGCTTTGGCTGTTTTCATTGTAGTACACGCGAACGGCTCGCTTCGCTGTGCGGCCAAAACGGTTGGCTTTATGGCCCGCTTGCTCGACTGGCCATGTCCTACTCCTAGCCACACTAGCGTACGCAGATGGGTCCTTCGATCAGGACTTTATCAACTTGAACACGCTGCCCATCGGGCCGGTAATTACGTTGCTCTTTTAGATGAAAGCATCCAAATCGGGCGAGAGAAATTGCTACTCATGTTAGGGGTTAAAATAGAGCATGACCGTAGTCATTGCCGTCCCTTAGCAGGCAGAGATGTGGTCGTTCTTGGTCTGGAAGTCCAGCCATCTTGGACCGGGGAGGCAGTAGCTGATTTTGTGCGGCGTAATCTCAAGAAGATGCCACAAATCAACATCTTGTACTTCATTACCGACGGAGGAACAAACTTGGCCAAAGCCTTGAAAATACTAGGGCTGGATGTTGTTTGCGACTGTACCCACATCATGATGAATGCGGTTAAAAGATCATTGTCTGACGATCCTGTGCTCAGTCAGTTATGTACCGACATTGGCCGTATTCGCCGTCAGTTAATGCTGACCGCTGAAGGCTTTTTGCTTCCACCAAGCTTGCGAGACAAAGACCGATTTCTACGCATCTTTACCATTGTTGATTGGGTCGAGCGTATAGACAGTATGTGGGCCAAGTTACCTCAGAGCAGTCGCCAAAAACTAGACTTTATCCACAAAGCTCGACCGCGAATACGGTGCATGGACCAGCTTAAAATATTGGTAGAAATCACCGCAGGCGTGCTCAAAGGAGCTGGGCTTAGCCCAGTCAGCCAGAAAAGATGGGAGAGACTGATCTTGCAATTTCGTAGCAAAAACAAATTGACCAAGGAGGCAGAAGACTTTATTCAAGCAATGAGAAGCTATTTCAGCAATCATCAAGCCATTATGGCCAAGCATGCTCGATTGCTATGCTGCACCGACATCATCGAAAGTACTTTCGGACGATACAAAAACAAGGGTGGAACGCCAACTATCAGCGCCGATGCACTAGCCATAGCTCTATATGGGTGTGAGATTACTCCACAGCTCATACAAAAAGCACTCTCTAAGGTGCCATATAAAGCGGTCCACCATTGGGAAGAACAGCATGTCTGCGATAACCGATACAGTTTAGTACGGCG
This sequence comes from Bacteroidota bacterium, assembly GCA_039025055.1. GTDB lineage: Bacteria > Bacteroidota > Bacteroidia > Chitinophagales > Saprospiraceae > Neolewinella. The sequence goes on from JBCCPC010000063.1 coordinate 1,467, forward strand.
TATGAATCGAGAGCTAAAATCAGGCGCAGCCTGATGGGTTCATACGGAACACCCTAGGTCTAATAGTATCTAATGAATACTACTAATTTTGGAACTGTAAAAACATTTGAAAAAATTATAAATATTTAGTTGCTTTACACTGAATAGCGATCTATAAAAAATCAAGCACATGAATACAAGAGCACTATGGAGTTTTGATGCTGGAAATATAAGTTCAGAGGATCTTGATAATGTATTTATCCATACCAATAAGGTTTTAGATGAGTACTTGGATGCGAGCCAACACAACAGATGGCTCTTTTTATTAGGAACGAAGGGCTGTGGGAAAACGCTTCTACTGAGAAAAAAAGCTTATAATTTTTGGGCTCGGAGAAAGGGAGGGAACTCATCTGAAAAATTTAGCAGTGCGGCCAATGACAACATGTTTGAAAAGCTCAATTTTACAATTCCAAGTATGTCAAGTTTTGCTATCAGCCAGCTTTCTAAAACGAAAACTTGGGTAGATCTTTGGCAGTTTTCATTGTGTTTGTTTATTTTAAAAAAGGAAAATATAGAATTACCAATAGATCTAAATTTTATAAACAGAAAATTTGATAATGCTAATAGGTTAAATGATATAATCAATCGAATCTTAAAAGATCCAAAAGAATTTTTAGAGTCAAAATATTTCAGATCTACTGGAGATTTGCTTTCTTTGGTAAACAACATAACTCATTCATTTGTATATTTTGTTGACCAACTAGATCAGGCATTAAACCCAATATTGCTTAATGAAGAATACGGACTAGATGATGAGGGAAGAAGTATATCTTATCTTATATGGCAAAGAGCTCAGTATGGGTTTTTAGAGGCTAGTTATAATTTAATTAATGGTAATTCGCATATAAAGATTTTTGCAACTGCGAGAGAAGAGGCTCTCGATGTAAGATCAGCTCTTTCAATAAACATTGAATCATATAGTATTCATTTAGATTATGATAGAGAGGATCTTAAAACAATTTTTTATCATAATATGACATATACCCCTAAAGAGCTTTTGTTAGGTGAGAAAGGTGATTCCTTATGGTATAGGTTTTTCGGATTAGAGGAATTAGAACACTTGAGCGCGTACGAAAAAGGTGGTATTAAACGAAAGGAACATATTTTTGACTTTTTATATAGGCATACTTTTCAAAGGCCGCGCGAAATTAAAATATTAGGCCAAAATTTGTATCAGCGTGTCGTATCTAGAAGGACAGCTGATTCAATGAAAGATCAAAGCATGTATATTCAGAATCTAAGAGGTGTAGTTAATGAAGCTGCTAATAGATATATTTTAGGTAGCTATAAAAATGAGTTTGTTCCTAGATTTAACGAAAGTTATTACGCTGAAGTAGGTCGCTCATTCACTTCTAATGTGATGCCTACTGAGGAAGTATGTCAAATCGAAGATGCCCCTCTCAATTATCTTTACCGATCAGGATTGTTAGGGTATGTACAAGGCGGATACCAGCATTTTGAGTCTGTATCTCATTATATATATGATGAAACCAAATTGTTGCCAAAGTCAGACTTTTACTTGTTGCATCCTACATTAGACAGAGAAATGCAAAAGAAATTTAATTTTGCTGATTTTTTGGATAGGAGTAATATTGTGGGGCATGGAAATAAGTTTAGGGCAAGGAGTATTTTTCAAGATCGAATTCCAGTGGGTAAAGATATAAGTTTTTATAAGCCCAAAAATACCTCTAGAAATAGTGGAGCAGTTAGCTTCAAAATTAGTGGAGAAATAGATACTTATTTAAAATTGATATTTGTGAAGCCAGATAGAGGAATCGACACAGAGGCAAGATATGAGCGTATCCAAAACGCAGCGAAAATGATGAATCAAATTGCAAATCTTCATTTTTTAGAAATATTAGAGAAACGCTTTGGCGAAGTTTTTAAAAATTGGCGTGGGGAGATTGAGTTGCAACTATTTGCTTTCCGGAGCAATGTAAGCTATAATGCCAGAATAGAGGACTACTCACCTAAATGCTTAGACCTTTTCAATGACAGGCTATTTGGCCGAATTCTCACTGCAGCGTCTTTGCTGCATACTGACTTTGATTATAATCGAATTTGCAGAATTATTAGGAACTTTTCTGATCGATCTAGTATTAAGAGAGAGCAACCTGATGAAAGATCACTGCTCAGATTTTTGAGGACAGGCTTCTTTTTGTACGGACTGAAAAAATCGGCTCCATATGACCAAGATGACAGAAAAAACCTAAGAAGAGGTCTGTCGGATTTTGAAAAAGACTTTATTGATCGCTGGTGGAGCGAGTATGTTCATCACGTTTTAATGGTTGATACTCACCTAGATAAAGATCACATCAAATATCTGAAGGGAATCGTAGCATTCTAGTTCACTTTCACTGCACTTCAGTAGCACTACTAAAGATTTACTGCATCACTAATATGGCACTGTAAGGAACCTTCAAAACACCTAGAAGCACTTCGTAATCACATTGAGATGTCAATTACAGCGTTGACATGGCTAGTTTGTTGATCGAATTTTGGGACTATTATTTAAAACTTCCAAGAAGGAAAAAAATTAGTCTCAAATGATTGGATCAATTGTAAAAGGTTTATGGAGTGCAAGTAATGCACTAGCAAGCATTGTATTTAAGATTTTTTTTTATCTAATAATATTAGTGATTGTTATCGCCATATTAACATTCACTGCCTTCTATTTTGGAAGGTCTCAAGGAGTATCTCAGGAAGAGAGGGTGGTCAAGCTAGTCGAAGAGCAGTTAGCAGAAGTAAACGATGGTTTCAGGCGCTCACGCATAGAAAGAGACTCCTTCCAGGAATTATACATTCATTTTAACGAGGCCTTTCGGGAAGAGAAAGCTACTCATAAGGTAACCCTAGCCCGTGCTGAATCGGCAGAGAGTGAAAGTAGGAATTTGCGTGTGAATCTAGCGATTACCAGGGATTCCATAGAAAAACAAAAAATACAAATATCTGACTTTATCCATTTTTTGTGTGAAAGTGAAACTGAAACTGATATAATGAGGATTTCTAATGTCATGCTTGAAAGAGGACTTGAGAAATCAAAAATGGATTTTAAGCAATTGGAAGTAATTTATAGAGATGCTAAGGTGAAAGCTTTAGAAATTGATAAGGCGAAGAGTTATTACCAAAGATCAATATTGTTCTTTGCGCTGTCTTTCAGCTTTCTGACCATAGTACTACTGTTTCATTATCATGTTAAAACAGAAAACGTACGGCCAATCGTCGAGTAAATAAGTTTTAACTAGCTATTTCTATATGGTTTCCACCCAAAAAATGACACTCCCCTAAAACCAACTTCCTCTTTCCATCCTTATCTTTACATTGCTAAATGTATAGGCGGTCTGACGTCATTGAAAACCAGGCGGCCACCCTTAAAAGAACCAAGCTAACGATGTCAGCATTCGACAACCTGAAAGTGGGCCTTTTCTTCGGCTCCGACACTGGAAACACTGAAGTCATCACCAATGACTTTGTAGAGACCTGGGATGCTACTGAGCTCGAGGTCATCGCCGCCATTGATATGAAGAAGGAAGACTATGCCCGCTTCGACTTCATCATTATCGGACTGTCGACTTGGTATGATGGCGACTTGCAGAGCGACTTTGAAGACTTCTTTCCGCAGTTCCAAGAGATCGATTTTACCGGCAAGATTGTAGCTATGTACGGCCTGGGTGACCAGTTGGGGTATGACGAATACTTTGTAGATGGCCTCGGTATCTTGGGTGAGGTGATTCTCAAAAATGGCGGTAAGATCATCGGCATGTGGCCGACGGAAGGCTACGATTATACCAAGTCGAAGGGTGAATTCAACGACAAGCTCTTCTATGGTCTCGCCCTCGATGAAGACAACGAAATGGAAAAGACCGCCGAGCGACTCGAAGCGTGGATACCACAGGTGGTGAAAGAATTGGAAGAGGCTTTGGTGGCGAATCCTGTAGGGTAGGGCTGTAGAATGTAAAATGTTCAATTTAAGAATGTGGGATGTAAGATGTCTTTGTGCAAAGAATCCTAGCTCAAAGACATCTTACATTGTACATCTGCCATCAACATATTTTACATCAATCATCTGCTCTCTGGCTTGGCTGGTCGAGTAGGGTTCGGGAAGCTCGCGCCCCGCAACTTCACCTTTAAAGAACTTTTGAAAGGCCTCATAGACATACTCTACATCTTTATCGAGTAACTTTCTGTGCAAGGCATGGGTCATCGCCACGCCAGATTCTATACGATGCAAAACGATATAGAGGCGTTCGGAAGGTTGAGTCATGGGTGTCCAAATTGTAATTTGGTGATGTTACGGTATGGCCGATACAAGGAATAAAATTCGCATATTGTATGGACATCTGGAAACTACTATGGCAAAATACAAAAACAAATACCGGATCGAATCCGCGCGTGCCCCGTTTTGGGACTATGGGTGGAAGGGATCGTATTTTGTGACGATCGTCACAAAAGACCGCGTTCCCTACTTCGGCCAAATTGTGGATGGTGAAATGCAACTTTCCCCAATCGGTGAAATCGCTCACGCTTGCTGGCTGGCCATACCCGATCACTTTCCGCATGTACGTCTGGGGCCGTTCGTGGTCATGCCCGATCATGTGCATGGAATCATACGTATCACGGAAACGCAACATGCGGTGTCGCTGGGACCGTCTGACGTGCCTGGGGCATCCGATGTGACGGGATCGTCTGATGCACCGGGGCCGTCTGACGTGCCGGGGTCATACGACGGATCGCCACCATCGGATATATCGGGATCATCCGATGCATCGGGATCATGCGACGGATCGCCGCCATCCGATGCGGTGGATGCGCGTGATGTGCCGTCGCCATCCGATATATCGGGACCGTCCGATATGTCTGGGCCGTCCGACACGCCGGGATCATCCGCATCACCGATTGTAAAGACGCAAAATTTTGCGTCTCTACCGCCCGCCGATGGGTGTCCGCCCGTCTCGGATGCATCACCACCGCCCACGGACGCCCTACCACCACCCACGGATGTATCACCACCGGCCGACGATGCGCCTCCATCACCTGACCCACCCCGCACCCGCAACCGGTTCGGTCCGCAATCTCGCAACCTGGGCTCCATCGTTCGGGGGTATAAAATCGGGGTCACGAAGGGTGCGCGTGAAATCGATCCTTCTTTTGCGTGGCAACCTCGGTTTCACGACATCATCATACGCGATGTGGATGCATACGTCAATATCGCCAAATACATCAAAGACAATCCGAAGCACTGGCGAACGGATCGGTTTGATGGGTAATGTACCTATCCCGGCTGTAGTCCACTGGACTTTGCCGAGGATGTCAGCATTCGGGGAATGCTTCCACCTGCGGAAGTCTAAAAATGTGAAATATCTAATTTGGGATATGGGATGTTAGATGTCTTCGTGCTGTGAATCCTAGCACAAAGACATCTAACATCTCACATTTTCCATTAGCACATTATACCTTACCTCAACTCCGCTGCCCCTGCAATGATCTTATCCACCGCACTGGGGTTGAGCAGGGTAGAGGTATCGCCCAGATTACCCAACTCGTTGGCGGCTACTTTGCGGAGGATGCGGCGCATGATCTTACCCGAGCGCGTCTTCGGTAAAGCCGCTACGAATTGAATTTTATCGGGCTTGGCAATGGGGCCGATCTCCTTGCGGACGACCTTGACGATCTCGCTTTTGATCGCATCGAGATCATGCTCGCCCGGGCCCATGATGACATAGGCGTAGATGCCCTGCCCTTTGATGTCATGTGGGTAACCGACGACGGCACTTTCGACGACCTGCTCGTGCTCATTAATGGCGTTTTCTACTTCGGCTGTGCCCATGCGGTGGCCCGATACGTTGATGACGTCATCTACGCGGCCAATGATGCGGTACATGCCATCGGCATCGCGGCGCGCACCATCTCCAGTGAAGTACATGCCCGGCACCGTGCTGAAGTACACCTGCTTGCACCGCTGGTGGTCGCCCCAGGTGGTGCGCAGCATGCTCGGCCAAGGGAATTTGACGCAGAGCAAGCCCTCGGCCGGATTGTCGGTATTTTCTTTCATGCTCTCCTTTCCGACCAGACAGGGCTGAATGCCCGGCAGCGGATAACCCGCGAAGGTCGGTTTCTGAGGCGAATGACCACCCAAGCCTGAGATCATCATACCGCCGGTTTCGGTCTGCCACCAGGTGTCGACGATGGGTACCTTGCCCTTGCCGATCTTGTCTTTGTACCACTCCCAGGCCTCTTCGTTGATGGGCTCACCGACGGAGCCGATGACTTTGAGATCACTTAAGTCATGGCCTTCCACATGCTCGTCGCCTTTGGCCATGAGGGCGCGAATGGCGGTAGGTGCGGTATAAAACTGGTTGACCTTGTGCTTGGCGCAGACCTCCCAGAAACGGCCAGCATCCGGATAAGTGGGTACCCCCTCGAACATCATGCTCGTAGCCCCGCACAGCAGCGGTCCGTAGAGGATGTAGCTGTGGCCGGTAATCCACCCGATGTCGGCGGTACACCAATACACATCGCCCGGCTTGTACTGGAAGACGTTAAGGAAGCTGAATGCCGTATATACCATGTAGCCGCCGCAGGTGTGTACCACCCCCTTGGGCTTGCCTGTAGAACCTGAGGTGTAGAGGATGAAAAGCACGTCTTCGGCATCCATAGGCTCGGCGGGGCATTCATCGCTCAAGCCTTCGCGGGCATCGTGATACCAGACATCGAGCTTGTCGTTCCAGGCGATCTCCTCACCCGTGTTTTTGTGTACCAGCACCGTCTCTACGGTTGGGCAGCCGAGCTGTATGGCGTCGTCTACCACCTGCTTGACGGCGATGTTTTTCTTGCCGCGCTTATTGTAGTCACTACAGATGATCATCTTGCAATCGGCATCGTTGACGCGATCGGCCAAGGCTTGGGCGCTGAAACCGGCAAATACTACACTATGGATGGCGCCTATGCGTGCACAGGCTAGCACCGATATGGCCAACTCGGGCACCATGGGCATGTAAAAACAAACGCGATCACCCTTGCCGATGCCTAGCTTCTTCAGGGCATTGGCCGTACGGCTCACCTCGGCTAGTAGCTGCGAATAGGTCAGATCGACCACATCCCCATCCGGGTGGTTGGGCTCGAAGAGGATGGCCGTTTGGTCGCCCCGCTCGGCGATATGGCGGTCGAGGCAGTTTTCGGTAATGTTGAGCTTTCCGCCTTGAAACCACTTCACGTCTGGCCCATCGAAGTTCCATTCGAGGGTTTTATCCCATGGTTTGTGCCAGTGGAAGGTGTTGGCTTGCTCGGCCCAGAAGGTTTCGGGATCGGCCACGGAAGCTTTGTAAACTTCGCGATAGTGGTCGAAGGAATCGATCTGCAAAGGCAGTTGTACGGTAGATTCGGTTGTGGTCATGATAGATGATATTTAAGCTTTTAATGGTTAGCCGTAAGCGGCCAGTTCTTGAATGGTATTGACGAGATCGTCGTTGTCGAAGGGTTTGGTCAGGTAAACTTCGCCGCCGCTGCGATAGCCCTCGGATACGTCTTGTGGGGTGCCTTTAGCGGTGAGAAATACGATGCGCAGATCAGATAGATGATCGATTGTACGCAACTGCTCGGCCAGTTTGAAACCGTCCATGCCAGGCATCATCACGTCTAAGACGGCTATTTGGGGTAAGACTTCACGGGCCAGCTCGATGGCTTCGTTGCCGTTAGTTGCCGCGTGGGTCTCAAAGCCTGCTCGCTCGATCAAGAACTTGACCGAGAGCAGGATAGCCGGCTCGTCATCGACGACTAAAACCCGATGTTTTTTGTTCTCCTCCAAAAGGCTCAGTTTTTATTGGTTTCGGCTAATAATGTGGTTTCAGTGTGCTCGAATACGGTTGTTTTTACAGGCAGTCGAAGCACGAAGCAAGCCCCCATATCGTAACTGCTATCGAGGGCAAGCCCACCTCCGCATTGCTCTACGATGCGCTTGCTGATGTAGAGACCGAGGCCACTACCGGCTGGCTTCCCTTGCTCGGTATTGCTGATCTGGGTAAACTGCTCGAAAATGAACTGCTGTTGTTCGGGTGCTATACCCGGGCCATTGTCTTTGATTTTGATCAGAGCGAGCGCGCTGTTTTCAATATGCGCTGAGGCCTCCACGCTGAGTTCAACCTGTACATGACCTTGCTGCTCGGGCACGAATTTGATCGCATTGCCGAGCAGATTGACCATGACTTGCGTCAGGCGATCGGGTGGGCCGAAAGTGTAGACAGGCTCTTCTACAAGATTAGTCGATAGGCTTATGCCTTTTTCCTTTGCCAAACCGGAGAGGCTGGCTAAGCTGCGATCAATCAGCTCTTTTAGATCGACCGTTTGGAAGCTGCTGCCATCCTGTTTGGCTTCGATCTTTTGCAGGTCGAGTACCTGGCTTACTAATCGGGCCAGCCGCTCGCTTTCGGAAACGATAATACGCAAAAAAGCAAGTTGCTGCTCGCCGTCCAGCCCGGGTGAATCGATCAAGATATTTGCTAGTGACTTGACGGATGTGATGGGCGTACGCAACTCGTGTGTGACCGTGCTGATGAAGTCGGCCTTGAGCTTGTCGAGTTCTTGCAATCTGCGGTTGGCTGCGCGCAGTTGGGTGGTGAGGGCTTCGAGTTCGGTTTGCTTTCGCTCCAGCTCCAACCCATAGCGGACAGCATCGTGGGTTCTCTTTAAAATACCGATCACCTCTTCTAGCTGTACGGGTTCTTCGCGGATGATGCCCTTGAGTAAGGTCTGGCTCGCCGCTGAACCTACGGCACCTGCCAGCTGCTGTTCGGTAAAAAGCAATAGGGCCGGGGAGGCGTTTTCTGTAGTTTTAGGTGGTGCCTCACCAGTCTGTTTGGCGAAGTCGGCGATCATTCTCTTTGCCTGGACCGGACCCACGAAACGAGCCAGCAAGCCGCGTAGATCACCTACGCGCGCCTGGCGCCTGCGCAGGCGATAATCTTCGGTTTCGCGATTATGATACTTGTGGTGGTTGACGAAAAAGTCGGCCTGGGTGATGTCTATGGGTTGCGTCTGGCTGTAAAGACTGCCGATGACCAGAGCAGAAACATTGGCAAAAAGACTCCAAAAAGCCCCGTGGGCAATTGGATTCATATCCGTCATGCCGAATAAAGCTTGAGGCCTAAGAAACTCGATGCCCCAGGGCCCATACTCCATAAGACCGGATACCGTCGTACTTGCACCCAGTACAGTGGGTAAGGCAAGGGTGTATGCCCAAACTGCAAAACCCAGAATTAGCCCCCACATCGCTCCTTTGCGCGAGGCTCGCTGCCAGTACAAGCCTGCCAAAACCGAAGGCGCAAATTGCGCCACGGCCGTAAAGCTCACGAGCCCGATAGCGACCAGCGAAAATTGAGCAGCTACACCTCTGTAGTACCCATAGGCCAGCAGTAGAACCAGGAAGATAATCAGCCGGCGTATGCGCAAGAGCGGTTTGCTTAGATCGGCGGTCGTTCGCTCGGTAGGTCTGACAGACTTGAGCAGGTAGGGAAGGAAAATGCTATTTGCGATCATAATGCTCAATGCAATGGTCGACATAATGACCATGCCTGATACAGCGGCAAACCCACCGAGAGCAGCAATAACAGCTAGCCCTTCGTAACCCAAAAACTGCGGAATACTGATCACAAAGCTATCCGCTCCGGCCAGCCCACCAGGCACGCCGAGTACAACCCCGGCAATGGCGATCGGAATAACGAATAGATTGATCAGCAGAAGATAGAGCGGGAAAAACCAGGCCGCTTTGTCGACTTCCTCATCATTCTTATTTTCTATGACAGCAATATGAAACTGGCGAGGCAACAGCACTATCGCACACATACTTACGAAATTGAGCCAGAACCAATCCCAGCCAGATAGCCCCGACCCACTTATTGACCAACTGCTGATGTGGCTCATACTTTCACCAGCCCTGCTAAACAGCTCTCCAAAACCGCTGAATAGCCCAAAGGTGATGAACGCCCCAACAGTCAAAAAAGCCAATAACTTGAATATGGCGTCAAAAGAGATAGCGGCCATGATGCCATCGTGGCTCTTACTGGCATCCAAGCGCCTGACCCCAAAAACAATGATGAAAATTGCTAGGAATATAGTCAGCAGAAGTGTCGCATCGGCATAAAACGGCACACTTAAATCAGTGGCTTTTCCCGTCAGTACAGAGAATATCGATCCTATAGCCTTAAGCTGTATCGATATATAAGGTACCACCCCAATAACCAAAAAAATGGCGGCTATCAGTCCCAAAGATCTACTCCTGCCATAGCGGCTACTGATAAAATCAGGTAGAGAGGTCAGCTTTTCAGCTCTACAGATTCGTATGATTTTCTTGATGAGTACTGGCCAAACCGGTGCCAGCATAAGAGGACCCAGATAAATGGGTAAAAAGCTGATGCCGTGATTGGCCGCCTGACCAACGGAGCCCATAAAGGTCCAGGCTGTACAGTAAACGGTCAGCGACAGCGCATAGGCATAAGACCACCTCTTCGTTTTCCCACGCTTGCGCTCGGCTATACCAGCTAGCCCGAAGAGGGTAGCCAGATAGGCCAGGAAGATCAGAATGACGGTGGTCGTGCTCATGTTTTAAATCTAGCGTCAGCGGCTCGATCGCCTTCGAGAATACATCCGTAATACCAAAATAATCACGATCAGCCAGGCTGCAAATAGATAAAATAGCTGGGTCGGAATACCCAGAAACGAAGACTTGCCCGGCAGATCGATCAGCGGGAAGTTGAACAACAGCAGAGCTGCTGCAAATAAAGCGATGACTTTGGCATAGTCTGGCTGGGACATAAAAATCAAAATCTATATGGCAAGATAACAAAATGCGCACAAGTACCTAAAAATCAAGATTCCCTGCTCGGCATAGCCGAACAGGGAATCGATACCTAGTTAGTGTACGTGCGCCTCGCCGGCACCCGCCGGAACGCGAATATCTTCCACCAGATCAACGATCTCTTTCGGTGGTGCAGGTGTCATTCGACTTACTACTAGCGATACCGCCATATTGACAAACATCGCTACCGAACCGAATCCTTCCGGGCTGATGCCGAACCACCAAGCACTCTTGGGGGGTACTTCACCCACAAACCAGCCGAGCTTATAGATGGCCATGTAGAAAAACATAAGCAGTATACCGACCACCATACCGGCTACGGCACCTTGTCGGTTCATGCGTTTGTCGAATATACCCAGCACGATAGCCGGGAAGAAACTCGCAGCAGCCAACCCAAAAGCGAGCGCAACCGTAGCGGCTACGAAGCCGGGTGGGTTGATACCGAAGTAAGCTGCAATAACGACAGCAATAGCCGCACCACCGCGCGCCCACCAGAGCTCTTCTTTTTCGCTCATGTTAGGCTTGATTTGCTTGCGCATCAAGTCGCGCGATACAGCGGTAGAAATAACCAACAAAAGACCCGCCGCAGTCGACAGGGCTGCCGCCAATCCACCAGCGGCTACCAGGGCGATCATCCAGTTGGGCAACTGGGCAATCTCTGGATTGGCCAACACCATAATGTCGCGATCTATATAAACCTCATTAGGGCTGTCGGTCACCTCGTTGGAAAGGATCATCTGACCGAGGGCACCGCGTTCACCGGTTTGTTCGGGCTTGCCGACAATAGCAGCACCAGGACCATAATTGATCTGACCGTCGCCGTCTTTGTCTACCCAGCCGATCAGGGCCGTCTCTTCCCACTTCGTGAACCACTCGGGCATATCGCTATATTGCTGATCTTGCATGGTATCGATCAGATTGGTGCGTGCAAAGACCGCAATAGCAGGAGCCGTCGTGTAGAGAATAGCAATAAAGAGCAGTGCCCAACCCGCAGACTTGCGTGCGTCGCGTACCTTAGGAACGGTAAAGAAACGAACGATCACGTGGGGCAAGCCAGCCGTGCCGACCATAAGCGCAAAAGCAATGGCAAATACATCGATCATCGATTTACTGCCGTCGGTATATTCTGCAAAGCCCAGTTCTGTATGAAGACCGTCGAGCTTGTCGAGCAGGCTCACGCCGGTGCCATCAGCGGCCTCACCCATGAAGCCGAGCTGCGGAATGGCATTGCCTGTCATGTTCAGGGATATGAAAATGGCCGGTACCATATAGGCGAAGATCAGCACACAGTACTGCGCCACCTGCGTATAGGTGATACCCTTCATGCCGCCCATTATGGCATAGAAAAACACAATAACCGTACCGATGATCACACCCGTATTGATGGGTACTTCCAGGAAGCGACTGAACACCAACCCGACACCGCGCATCTGCCCCGCCACATAAGTGAAAGAGACCACGATGGCACAAATGACCGCCACGGTACGGGCTGTGTTGGAGTAATACCGATCACCTATAAAGTCGGGAACGGTGAATTTTCCAAACTTCCGCAGGTAGGGTGCCAACAACAAGGCCAGTAGCACATAACCTCCTGTCCAGCCCATCAAGTATACACTTCCGTCATATCCGGCAAATGAGATAATTCCAGCCATAGAAATGAATGAAGCTGCGCTCATCCAGTCGGCCGCAGTAGCCATACCATTGGCAATGGGTGGTACACCACCACCAGCTACATAAAATTCTTTGGTAGAACCGGCCCGCGCCCAAATGGCGATACCTATATACAATAGGAAGGTCAGCCCCACGATGATAAACGTCCAAGATTGTACGTCCATTAGTTTAGATTTTGCAAGAGCCTAAAAGCTCTCAATTAGATTTTTAATTCCTTTTTTTCGTCCACTCTGGGCCAATTAGAATGCTTCCATTCTAAATAGAACCTCGTAGCGTGATTCAAGCTTTTACTTAAAAAAGGCTTGAAGCTCCTGCGAGCGTTCCATGGCCCAAAACCACAAGCCTTAGTCTTCAGCTACACCGTACTTCCTATCGAGTCGGTTCATGAGCCACATGTATACGAAGATCAGTACGACGAATACATAAATGGATCCCTGCTGCGCAAACCAAAAGCCGAGTTTGGCACCGCCGATCTTGACCGCATTGAGCTGTTCGACTAAAATGATTCCGAACACATAACTGACGGTAAACCAGATGCTGAGTAAGATGAATAGGTACCGGAGGTTCTCTTTCCAGTACGCTTTAGCGTTTTCTTCTTTAGTCATTTTTGATAATGATTAGTGGTGAATAGTGAGGCTTTTAAGATGGGTAGTCGCCATCTTAAAAGCCGTTGTGATTTTCCTTTAGAGGAAGATGTGTGCCTGCATTCTGATCTGGCGCACATCGCCCCGCGCAAACGTCAGGTCGCGTGTGATGCTGTGGTACTCCAGCGTCAACTTGGCATTGTGGCCATTGATGAAGTAGTTGACGCCTGCATTGAGAGAATTCATGTTGTCGTCGAAGCCCTCGTAATTGCCGAGTTGATAGGCCACATAAGGCATGATCTTCAACGATTTGAGGTAGTAGCCGAGCTGTCCGTAGAGGCTGGTCCCCGTTCCGGCCCATCGGCCGACGTAGTTTTCGCCGAAGTTGAAGCTCATCAGCGAAGCGTAGGCATTGATACAACCGCTCTTGGTGGGCATATCTAGAAAAGCATCTACTGCGAAGTGACTGATGTCTACGTGCCGTTCGCTGCCTTCGGTATTGTCGAAAGCGCCGTCGGGGTGCAGGTAAAAGCCGCCACCTATGGCAAAAACCTTCTTGCTGCCCAGGTAGGTACCTACGTTATAAGGTAGCTTGGTGCCCTCTGCATCAAAGAAGTTATACCTGAAGTAGCCCTGATAGACGCCATTACCTACGGCGAGGCTATCGCTATCCGTATGGTTTACACCGTTGTAGGTGATGTTGCTTCTGTCCGATACGGACTGGCCGTCGAACAAGGCCGCGCGACTAGGCGAGTTGATACTCACCCTATAGTCGAACTTACCGAAGTTGCCCTTAGCATACACACCCAGGTGGCGAGCAAATTGATCGCCGTAGCCCAAGCTGTGCCAAGGTGCAAAAGGCCGCGGCTGATCGAGCGTCATGAAATTGAGCGTAGAAGCACTGCTCAGGCGCGTAAGTCCATTCCAGTAATGCAGGCCCGCGCCAATAAAGAAGCTGTTGTCTTTGCTGACCTTAAACTCCGTCCAGGCTCCGTGTAGAAATAGTTGAGGCGCGTCGCCATTATTACCCAGGGTTGTGAGGTTATTTGGGGTCAGGCCGTTGAGACCGAAATGCGTGAGGATCAAGAATCTGGGCGATACCTGAGCAAAGGCAAGTACGCGTGATCGTCTAATGGCTGGTGTGAGCTGTAGCTTGGCCCCTTCTGGTGCCAGGTTGCTGGTGGTGACCCACATCTGATGCCAGAGAATGAAGCGCAGGTACTTAGAGCCCGATTCGTTGAAATTGATCTTCAGTGGCTTGTACTTGTGGTCTTCTACAGGAGGGGCAAGCTCTTGAGCCGATGCGCATAGTGGGAATACGAGGAGGGCCAGTAGAAGCAATCGGGCCCGCACAAATGACAAGTGGAAAAAGTGCATGATGAATTAAGTTTAGTGGTGGCTTGGGGTGGTAAGCGCATAGCTGAGAAACGATGATTCAGCTTTTTGCTGGCACCAAAGTATATAGATATCTATATAATTCCAAATCGGAATCAAAAAAAATATCCGTCGATGCTAGCAGTAAGTTCTTTGGGAATACCTATTCTAGGCTTACCAAAAATTCTAAACGAGCGCTAGTATCTGCCTTACAATGTATTGATATTCGGGCTTGGTCAGTCGGTATAAGGTGTTCTGACCATCGCGCTCAGATTCTACGATCTGCTTGTCTTTGAGAATGCGCAAGTGATGTGAGGCTACTGGCTGCTGAATGCCAAAAGCTTCGTGAATTTGTTTGACGCTGGAATTTCCTTCCGAAGCCAAAAATGCTATAATCTGCATACGAACAGGATGAGCGATAGCCCTTAGGGTCTCTGTGGCTGTATGCAAGGTTTGCTCGGAATGTGTAGGCGGGCTGATCATTTACGCTATTGGTGTAACGCAAAAATAAGGATATATATATGTCTACATGTTGTTTGGTCTAATTTGTTTTCGCCTGCTCAAGCTAGCAGATCAGTAGTCTTCTATCTGTTTTTTGGGTGTCTTCGACCCCGATAAGTCGTGGGTCTACGCGACGCTCCGACCTGCGGAAGTCCTTAAAAAAAGAAACAGATTGAAGTAAGCAGATGCCGTTTCTGGATAGAATGAATGGCTGATATGGTCTGAGGCGCATCTGTCGGCTAGATGTTAAAGTTGGATAGAATATGGACAAGTGTGCGTTTAACCGCACAAAATTTTGGTAGAAACCCAGTTTATTTATACTAAATTGCACTTCTTTACGACTAGAATTGCCCCTGAAGGCCAAAGCACCTAGGCCCATAATGTGCTGGTAGACAGCCATAAATACTTAAGCTAACTAGTCTCATTCATGCGATTAATTCTATTTTCCCTACTGGGTTGTATGGCTGCCTTTGGCTCTTTGGCAGCGCAAGTCGATCTAACCGGTGTCGTGGTCGATGCCAATACCGATGAAACGCTGATCGGTGCCAGCGTACTGATAAAAGGTACGAGCCGCGGAACAATAACCGATATAGATGGCTCCTTCTCGCTGCGCGCGGATGGGCTGCCGGTGATCCTCCAAGTTTCTTATACGGGCTACGAAACCCAAGAGCGACAAGTCGAGTCTGTAGACGACGGTCTGAACTTTAGGTTGGGCGATGCGACCATAACCACCAGTGTGGTAGAGGTGACTGGTCGACGCATCAGCGAGCGACAGCAGCAGTCGGCCCTAACCCTGGAATCGATGGATAATATTGCCATTAAAGAAACACCGGCTGTCAGTTTTTACGACGGTCTTGGCAATTTGAAAGACGTTGATCTGACGGCGGCTAGCCTAGGCTTCAAGATCATCAACACGAGGGGTTTTAACTCGACCAATCCGGTGCGATCGCTGCAACTGATCGATGGAGTAGATAACCAGAGTCCAGGTCTGAACTTCAGCTTGGGTAACTTTTTGGGAGCTAGCGAGCTAGACGTTAATCGGGTCAACTTGGTGGTGGGTGCCGCCTCTGCCTTCTACGGACCAAATGCTTTCAATGGGGTGATCGCCATGGAGACACGTGATCCTTTCCTACAGCAAGGCTTGTCGGCTACGGTAAAAGTGGGTGAGCGCAACTATTTGGAAGCAGGCTTCCGCTGGGCCGACGCTTTCACCAATAAGAAAGGACAAGAGTGGATGGCCTACAAGATCAATGTATTCGGCTTCCGCGCCGACGACTGGGAGGCCGATAATGATGACCCGGTATTCGATACCGAGGTGGGACGCGATAACCCGGGTGGATATGATGCGGTGAATATTTATGGAGACGAGGCTAATCCGAGTTTTGATTTTACAGGAAATAGGCAGCAACCTGGGTTGGGTATCATTAGGAGAAGAGGTTATCGCGAAGTCGATCTGGTTGATTATGATAGTGAAAATCTGAAGGCTGGCGTTGCTTTCCACTTTCGCTTAAACCCGGAAAGAACGTTAGAGTCCACAGAGCTGTTGCTGACCAGCAATTACAGCACAGGTACGACTGTATACCAGGGAGACAATCGCTTTAGCTTACGAAATATCGAATTTTTCCAGCACAGAATCGAGCTGAGAAACAGGGATAACTTTTTCATACGCGCTTATGTAACTCATGAGGATGCGGGAGATAGCTACGATCCTTATTTCACAGCCCTAAGATTGCAAGAATTGGCAAAGTCCGATGGTGACTGGGCAGGCGAGTATAGTTCTTTCTGGTCGGGTACCATTACGTCCAGGTTCAATTCTGTGGAAGGCTATCCAAATTGTTTCCCTGCTGATTGCTCACTACTGGAGCAAGATCAGCAACGCGAAGAGTTCTTTAATCAACCGGCTATTCGTGAGCTTCTTTTTGGATTCCATGAGGAAGCGCAGGCCAGAGCCAATGAGGCAGGCCTTGGTTTTGGCAATCAAGCGCGTTTCGAGCCTGGGACGGCTCGATTTCAAACGGCCTTCGACAGTATAACCGCTCTTTTGGCTAGTGAAGGTGGTACACGATTTTTCGACCGCTCGGCTCTTTATCATTTGGCGGCAGAGAAAAAATTGCCCAGCCTCTTTAGGGTGGGAGATAACGGAGTCTTTGATGCTACAGTCGGTGGTAGCTATCGCTTGTTTACGCCTGACAGTCGGGGCACGATCATGAGCGACACCATGGGGCGTAATATCGATACCTATGAGTATGGCTTCTATGGTGGCGGTACGCTCAATCTGAATAATAAAGTGCGCATAAGTGCCAGTACCCGCCTAGATAAGAATCAGAACTTCGATTTGCTATTTAGTCCAGCGGCGAGTATAGTTTGGACGCCCAGGGAAACCACTACTTTACGAGCGAGCTTTAGCTCTGCTATTCGCAACCCAACGCTTTACGATCAGTATCTTTTCTATAACGTGGGTCGCGCCATTCTGCTAGGCAATTTAGATGGGGTAAATGATTTGGTTACTGTTGAGAGTGTAGAGGAATTTGCAAACACTGGCAACAGTATGCTGCTAGACAGCTTTAATGTGGCACCTATTCAGCCAGAGCAGGTAAGAACATTGGAAGTTGGGGCACGGACTACGATCGGTAAATCTCTATTTCTCGATGCGACCTACTACTATAGCTTCTACAACAACTTTATTGGCTTTAATCTCGGAGTGGACCTAGGTTTCCTAGGAACAAATATTACTTCTGCTCAAGCGTTCCGAGTAGCTGCCAATGCAACGGACAGGGTAACGACCCAAGGCTTCAGTATAGGTGGTAACTACTACTTTGCCGACTACTTTACTATTAATGCCAACTACAGCTGGAATGTGCTGAATACGCAAACAGACGATCCGATTATTCCGGCCTTCAATACGCCCGAGCACAAGTACAATATCGGTATTAGTGGTCGTGATGTGCCGCTTGGTTTGGGTAGTTCAGCGGCTATTAGTGACTTTGGCTTCAGCATTGCCTATAAGTGGGTAGACGGTTTTATCTTTGAAGGCAGCCCACAGTTCACGGGCATCGTGGAAGCTTATGGTTTGCTCGATGCGCAGATCAACTTCAATATCGAAAGAATAAACACAACGATTAAAATCGGGGCATCTAATGTTCTGGATAATCAAGTATTCCAGGTATATGGTGGACCTCGTATTGGTCGCTTAGCTTATATCTCAGCAACCTATAACTGGGAAAAGCGTTAGTGCGACGTCTTTAAACTTTTATTGCTCAAAATATTAACTCGAATTCATGCAACGAATACTTACACTTTGCTTTTGTATGAGCGTAGCCTGGGGCCTATCGGCTCAAGAAATGCGATTCATAGACGAAATTTACGAAGTAGGCACTGTCGATCTTGACACGGCTTACGGACAGAATATTTCGGTACTCTTGGGAGCAGACAATCCCGAGCTTATCGATCTAGAAATGGATATTTACCAGCCAGCTGGAGATGGTGCGAATGCGACACCCAGACCCATAGTCTGTCTATTCCATACAGGCAACTTTTTACCTCAGTACGTAAACCGAGGCGCATATGGAAGCCGAGTCGACTCAGCTAACGTTGAGATTATCAGGCGTTTGGTAAGACGAGGATTTGTAGCTGCATCGGTTTCATATCGACAAGGGTGGCTTCCGACGTCTACTAATCAAGAGATCAGAACTGCCTCGCTTCTGCAAGCGGCTTACCGCGGTGGACAGGATGCGCATACGCTTGCTCGCTTCTTGAGAAGAACTGTAGATGAAATGGGTAACCCCTACAACATAGATACTAGCCGCATTGTCTTTATGGGGGTTGGTACTGGTGGTTATGTCGTCAATACCCATGCTTTCCTAGACCGTAACGATGAGATTGGTTTAAATCCACAGTTCTACGATTCTATGGGAGATACCCTCATCCAGGGTGCTGTTTTGGGAAATCCTCAAGGTACTGCCCCTGGAACAGCTAACAACATTAATCACCCAGGCTATTCTAGCGATGTAGCTATGACCATCAATGTTGGTGGTGCATGCGGTGATCCCATCTGGATAGAAGGACAAGATAATGAGCCGCTCTACATGGCTTTTCATAGCTTCACCGATCCTTTTGCACCATTCTATGAAGGGCAAGTAGGTGTACCTGTTGGTGGTGGTAACTTTTTGCCAGTTATTATTGGTGCACGAGGTGGCAACGGTGTGCTGGAGATACTTGACGATCTAGGTGGGCAACCTGAGTTGGCCGATGCAAACGCAATACCCATTCCTGACAACTTTTTCTCGCCTCTTTCTGATGTACTGAATCAAATCAATGCGCAGTATAAAATGGCCATGGTACAATCTCCGGTACCTAATGATGTGATGGATACCTTTCAGCTTGGGCGAGACAACCTTTTCCCTAATGTATATCCACGGGCTATAGCCGGGCCATACAATTGGTTTGACGAAGCTACAATGCGTTTCATTGTCGGTCAATTTCCAGCTTCACTTGGTCTTGACCCCGATGAGATTATCATGGGTGAAGAGCAAACCAATCCCAACTGGAATGACCCAGATGAGGCAAGAAAGAATATCGATACCATGATCGCTTATATGCTTCCACGCCTGTGGTATGGCCTAGATCTAGAAATGCTGGTCAGCGCAGAAGATCTTGTAGACGCCAGCACCATAGGCCTTGAGGTTTATCCCAACCCAGCTTCCGAGTTCGTACGTATCGAAGTGGCCGAAGGCTATAAGATCCGCGAGATTGCACTCATAGACATGATGGGTCGTGTAGCCGGTAACTGGACAGGTATCGATCAAAACTTCTTCCGATTGGATCGAGGGGCGATACCGCGAGGTTATTACAACGTTCGACTCCGAATGGATGAGGGAATAGTAACCAAACGGGTACTCTTTGAGTAGGCGTTACTTTCCAAGTAAATTGTATTATTTTAGAGCCGCTACCGACGAAGTTGGTAGCGGCTCTAAATATTTATAGGTGCCACAATACGGCTGGACCATCCACGGCAATCGCGGCAATAATTACCGCATCGGGCTCTTTCACGGAGACAGTGACCAGCACGTCGTCATACACTGCAACGATAAGGTAATTTCGATAGATTTCGAGGTGCGTGAAGAGAAGACCTACTCGCTATTTGTGGATGATCTGTTGTGCGAGATTAAGATCGAGCCCAGGTCCGATGGCAGCTATACCTATGATTGTCGCATTAATGAGGATGCGCCCACGCCCCTGAATAAGTTTAAGCAGCAGCAAAAGACCGAAAGAGAGGACGATGCGAAGTGGCGGATATTATTTGCGGTTGGGTTTATTATTGTGATGACGGGGCTACTCATTTGGGCATCGAATTAGGCATCGTCCGGAATTGCCACGCTCTGCGTGGCCATGTTAAGACCGCGCTCCGCGCGGTATGCTTAATAATACGGGACGCGGAAAAACGCAGGATGAACACAGATTTTAACTCCGTGTAAAATCCGTTAACTCCGTTCGCTCCGTGTACTGAAAAATGTATCGCTTAGGGTGGACGCATAGTTCAAATTGGTACACGGAATTTACGGATTAAACGGAGAAGCACGGAATAGAATAACCTCAAAAAATACTTCTAAAAATTGGTGACCAGCCCCTACTTTTACTACTCTAAAGAAGCATTCAAAACCTAACTTACAAACATGAGCAAACCCCGAGTTGTCAAAGACTTCGACAAGCTGGACACCAGCATTCAAGAACAGATCAAACTCAACTATCCCATCGGCTTTTCCAGGCATTTGGTGAAATTCAAAAACGCCCAAGGCGACATGGTCAGCGCATTGCCATTTGAGACCGAGGAAAAATACTACCTCGTACGCATGAGCATCGAAAAGGCTAAAGCCATCATCGCTGCCGATGACGACTACGATGAAGACGGTCGGCTGCGCGATGAGGTGCGCGAAGATTACGAAGACAAGTACGAAGACGAGCTGGAAGCAGACGAAATCGGTGACGAAGAAATCGATCCCGATGATATAGTCGACCCCGATTCGATTTAATTTGCAATTTTTGCAGCCGCAATGATCTAAAATCGTGCTGCTTTGGAAAAACTCGCCCAGCAAATAGAAGCTCTGGTTTTTGCCGCCAACGAGCCCATGCCCCTTGAAGATATACAAGGGGTACTGACCGAAGCATTCGGACTCGAAATACCAGAAGAAGAACTACAGCAGGCCGTGCAAGAGCTCAAAGCTCAGTATAGCCACGATAAATTCAGCTTTGAGTTAGTCGAGATCGGCGGCGGATTGCGCTTTATGACCAAAGGGGCCTACCATAATACCATCGGCACCTACCTGCGACAGACGACCAGCAAGCGGCTCAGCCGCTCGGCTTTGGAGACCCTGAGTATTATCGCTTACAAGCAGCCGGTCACCAAATCGGAGCTGGAAAAGATACGCGGGGTGAGCTGCGATTACGCCATTCAGAAACTATTGGAAAAGGAACTCGTTTCTATAGTAGGCAGAGCCGAAACCGTAGGTAAGCCATTGCTGTATGCCACCAGTGCTAAGTTTATGGATTATTTCGGGATCAACTCGGTCGAAGACTTACCCCAGCCCAAAGACTTTAAGCTACCCGATAACGTGATTGGAGAGCAGGCTGGAATAGAAGAAGAATAAAGCTATGGCTGTAGAACTGGTAAATCGCGTTGCAAAGAGCAAAGTGCTCACCCTTAAGCTGGAAGACTACTGGCCCAAGGCAGAGATGAGTCACTTCGATTTGAAGGACTACCTGTTTATGGAGTTGATTCTGAAAGAGAAAGACTTTCGCGCAGCGCTAAAAGAACACGATTGGGAGCAGTATCGCAATAAGACACTCTTGGTCTACTGCTCTGCCGATGCCATTATACCGACCTGGGCGTACATGCTGGTGGCTGGCAAAGCGGCCGGTATTGCTTCGGAAGTATTCATGGGCGAAGCGGATGAGTATATCAGGCGTCACTTTGGGAAAGTCGTTGGTGAGCTGGATTTGGAAGCCTATGAGAATCAACGAGTAGTCATAAAAGGCTGTAGCGAAAAGCCTGTTCCAGACTCGGCTTATCTGGATGTAACGGCTCGCTTACAGCCCGTAGCCAAGTCGATCATGTTTGGTGAGCCCTGTAGTGTGGTGCCTGTGTATAAAAAGTCGGTCGTGAAGCGAAGTGTGACTTCTTAGAGAAAGAAAAAGTACAACTCCATCTTTTTATTTTATCTTACGGACGAGATGTGTTTTTGGACTTTTGGAAAAATCCAAAAGTCCAAAACCAACACACGAGTCGGCTATCTACGTCCTTTACCCTACTTGTTGAATATTTAAGCCATTTTCATGCGATTGCGCACTTTACTCATCCTATCTGTCTTGCTCTGGGCCGGACAAACCACCGAGCTAAAAGCTCAAGACGTTCACTACACCCTTCACAATATGGCCCCGATTTGGCTCAACCCAGCTAAGACCGGCGGGTTTCTGGGCTCTGTCAGAGTGGGCGGTATTTATCGCGGGCAGTGGTATGGACTCAA
Organism: Bacteroidota bacterium; assembly: GCA_039025055.1. Taxonomy (GTDB): domain Bacteria; phylum Bacteroidota; class Bacteroidia; order Chitinophagales; family Saprospiraceae; genus Neolewinella. The sequence continues at coordinate 24,005 of JBCCPC010000063.1, forward strand.
TGGTGCACAAACGCCAACGCTTTTCGTAGACGCCCCCATCATCAGAGGGCTCAGAAAGCAGGATTGGATAGGCGTCGGTTTTAGCCTGATCAGCGATGAGATCGGTGCTACATCGATTAATACGACCAGTACCGGGGTATCGGCCAGCTATCACTTTGCCGTCGACAAGGAGCGAAATACGGTGCTTACCCTGGGCGGATTTTACGGTAACGTAAACTACGGCTTCGAGCTGAGCAACAATATCATTCAAATAGAAGAGACCATCGATCAGTCATTGGGTGGCCAAGGAATGGCTATTGGGAATTCGGAGTTTAGCGGAGGAATGCCTATGCCTGGACCTGGACAAGGGCCAGGAGGAGGCAACAACAATAACAACTCCTATACCGACATCAGTGCTGGTCTGGTGCTTAGACAAAAGCTGAATGACGATACCGATATGTTTGAAGTCGGTTTTGGTCTGCTCCACCTCAATGGTGATAATCGTCGTGAGCTCATCACACCCGAACGCGATACCACCAGCATGGATGATTTTGGTGGCGACAATAGCCGCGATACCCGCGAGCGTGCCTCGACCATACACGCCCACGCCAATCTGGACCTTGCACTCAGTGAAAAGTGGCGCCTGATGCCCACAGTATTCTATCAGTCTAGTGCCACGAATAACTCCATCAGCTTGCAAGGATGGGTGGGAAGGGAACTTCCGCAAGATAGACTCCTCAGGCTCGGACTCGGATACCGTACCAATGACGCTATAAAAATATTGATCGGATTCGATGCTGGTCAGTTACAAGCAGCCGCTGCATTCGATATCATTGCTGGGCAGCCGACTACAATTGATGGTCGCAGCATCAACGCCTTCGAGCTATCGGCCAATTACATCTTCAACATCACCAAGAAACCGGAACCGCAACCCGAGGCGCTTTGTCCAAGAATCTAAAATATCAAGCCGATAGATTTTCATACAATCTATCGGTCAAGTAGCAATGCGCCCACCTGCGGAAGTCTAAATTTTTAAAGACAGCTCGTAATACAATAAAAACCCCACCACGCCTTTAGTTTTGATATCTGGAATGACAACTACCATGATGCAACGACTCCTCTTACTATCTGCTCTTGCCCTATCTGCAACCATTGCACTGTATGCTCAGCCACTAGCCGGTTCTACTACATTTGAAAAGGACATCGCCACGGCTAATCTGGAGGCTAGTCAAAACAACTATTCGCGGGCGCTGGAAAATTATGAAAAGGCATTTGAGAAGCAGGAAGAAGATAGCCTGGTCGCTAAAATTGCCTATTACAACTACCAGCTGCGTGATTATGCGGCGGCTCAACGCGGATATAAAAGGTTGTTTCGCCGTCGGGAAGCGGCTGACAGCACCTTCAACGACCAGCGATTTTACTACGGTCAGGCACTTAAGAGCCGGGGTGAGTATGACGACGCCATTATGGTTTTCATGGACTATCTGCGCCATGAGACCGACCCCGAAATGAGAAGTCGGGCGCAGCTCGAAATAACTGGTGCAGAGTTGGGTCAAAATATGCCCGAGAACACTTCAGAAGTCGAAGTCGAGATCATGGATCGCCGCGTACTAGGCACCTTTAGCGAGTATTCGCCTGCCCTTTCTGAAGATGAAACTACGCTCTACTTCTCGACCTGGAAGACGAGCGATCCGGCCAACCTGCTGGCTATGGACGACGAGGCCAATGTGAGCCGCGTTTTCAAAACGGTTAAAGACGAGGAGGGCGAATGGCAGCGACCCGAACCGCTAGGAGTCGAGGTAAATCGCCCAGAGGTGCATACGGCCAACCCAGCCATAAGTGCCGATGGCCGTAGGCTTTTCTACAATCGACTGATACTGGAAGGCAACAAGCCCATCGATGCCCGCATATATGTCAGTGATATAGACGATGAGGGCTGGAAGAGCGGCAACGAAGTCGACGGTCTTGGCGGTGGCGAATATCTGGCGCTACAACCGAATGTGGGGGAGCTTTTCGGTGGCGAGGTACTCTTCTTTGTCTCTGATATGGACGGCGGCTTCGGTGGCTACGATATTTACTATGCACCCTACCGCGGCGATGGCAGCTACGGTACGCCCATCAACCTGGGCGAGACGGTCAATACGCCCGGCGATGATGTTTCGCCTTTCTTTTTCGATGGTACGCTCTACTTCTCGACCGATGGCCTGCCAACCATCGGTGGTCGCGATATCTATTATACCGTCTGGAATGGTGCCGAGTGGAGCCAGCCCGAAAATATGGGTGCAGGCTTCAATAGCCCGGCCGACGATCAAAGCTTTAAGCTGTATGGCGATGGCTTCGTCGGCTTCATGACCAGCAACCGCGAAGGTGGCCGCTCGATCAAGAGCAAGACCTGCTGTGACGATATTTACAGTTTCGAGATCGCTCGTATCTATGCCGATTTGGTAGTCGGCCTATTTACTGCTGACCGAGAAGGTTTAAACGGTGGTAGCGTGCAGATAGAACCCATGGTGAACAACGAAATCGTACCCGGCGGCGACACCCAAAGCAAGGACAGTGGCAATCGCTACGACTTCGGCCTGGAGTTGGAGTACGACTACATGGTCATAGGCGATCACCCCGATTACTACCCCGATACGTTCTTCTTCAACACCAAGGGACTGGAAGAGAGTGCGACTACTACCCATCGCTTCTACCTGCGCGCCAAGCCCAAGCCACCACCCGAGCCGGAGTTTGATACGATCTATATAGAAGAAGCTTTCGTACTCGAGAATATTCTCTTCGATTTTAATGAATCCATCATACGTAAAGAAGCAGAAATTGATCTTCAATTCTTGAAAGACAAGATGGAAGAGTATCCCGAAATGGTTGTTGAGCTTAGCTCGCATACAGACCCACAAGGTCAGGATAATTACAATCAGCGCCTATCACAGAGAAGAGCTAACTCTACAAGACGTTGGTTAATACAAAATGGCATTGACAATAGCCGAATGACAGCTGTAGGTTATGGAGAGACCGTGCCTAAAGAAGTCGATGAACGCACCGCTCGTCGATATGATTTTCTAAATGTGGGTGATGTACTGACCGAGTCATTTATTAATGCACTGCCCAGTGAAGAGCAAAAAGAGCAGGCCTACTTCCTCAATCGCCGTACCGAGGTGAAGATACTTCAAGGCCCTACTTCCATAACTCGCCGTCGCATCATTAACGAAGAAACGGGTGAAGAAATAGAAGAAGCCCCCGACCGCAATGCCAATCCAGGTATGAGTGCACTTGATGATCTGCCCGATTCTTCTAGTCAAGGCATAAGCCAAACTAGCTTTCCGCCAGAGCTGCACCCCCAATCCAGCCTCTACGGCCGCGATGAAAACCTGGAAGAGCTGCCGATACTCATCTTCGGTCAGCGCAACCAAGAGCTAGGTGAAGTAGCCAAAGGCGACACCCGTGAGATGGTCTTCACCTTCAGAAATGCGGGTAAGGTGCCAGCCCAAATCATGCTCATCTCGACCTGTGAGTGTACCGAAGCAGATCACAACAATACTAAGGTCTACCAACCCGGCGAGTCTGGTGAAATACGCGCCGTTTTCGATAGCACCGAAAAAGACGAAAGCGAGACCATCAGTATCGATATTTTCCTGGAGCAGACAGACTCCAGAGGGACGCCTATCGTGGAAGAGTTGCGATATAGCTATGAGCTGATCAAGTAGTACGTTTAACGCCTAGATCCGTGAAAGCAACTCAGGTACTGGGAGGTTAGCTCTCAAAAAATTCTCCCTTGCTGCTTGGCATGCTCGTCTTTGGTCGGGGAGCTCTTCGTTCAGCTTTTTGATCACCGCATTATAGTCGTCAGTCGATACAGATTGCGTTGCTGCCAAGTGGCGCAAAAGAGCCGGGTAACCATTGCTATTCAATTCAGATAAGAAGGTGAAGTATTCCAGGGATCGAAGCCTGTAGTTATCGCTATCGTTAAATGCGTCAAGCGATTGTAGCCGATTAGTCTCCCTGGCCAGCAAGATGCGCAGATCAGCGCGATGTGCCTGCATGGCGTTTGGGTCTCTGCGCTCAAAAGCATTGAGTAGTTCTTCGTGCGTAGCTTCTACCCGGTACACGCTCAAGAAAACGGTAATTTGGTAGGCGTTCAGGCTGCGTAGTTGTGCTAGGGCGAGGCCGTTATCTTCTTCTATCAGTTGTAGGTCTAGTGCTCTTATATAGGCGCGCCGCTCGGTGAGAAACTGATCACAGGCTTTCTCCAGTTTGGCGGTTACGCCCTGGTATGTGCGCAGGTACTGCTCCATGGCCTCTATATCGAGCTGACTGGGTTGTGCTAATCCAGATAGGTTGTGGCGAAAAGCAAAGTCATAGGCTTCCAACCAGGTCTGCCAGGCTTGCAGCAAGCGTTTTCCGGCAGCAGAAGTAGCATTCAATTGTTGGCTGCGCCGGTTAGAGTCTTCCAAAACTCGTAGTAGTTGATGTAGACTTTCGCGGGTAGGGGCCTGACCCGGCTGGTGCACGGCCATCTGCAGGTGCTGCAATCCATATTGGGTAATTTGGCCGTAGGCGTGGTTGATGGTTTGTATCAAGCGAACGGCTTCATCGTCGCTCGCGTAGCGTACGCTGGTCTGCCCAAGCGCGAAGCCTGAAAATCCACAAACAAATAAAAAGAGACTAAGCTGCCTACAAGCGCCGACGATACTTTCCGGCAAAAACATGGCAGCTCCGAAAAACATCCTTTTCTGGGGCATACATCGGAATTGGGATTGCAAATATGCAAAAGTCCTTGATTATCGTCAAGTTGCGTTTAGCGTACGGGGGCTGTGCTGTGGCTGGCGGGGCTTCTTTTTTTGTGAGCGCAAGCAAGAAAGGCCGTTTTGCCACAAGGACAAAACGGCCGGATAATACCCCTTAGGTATTGCTCTCGGTAGGTAATGAGATGGATTTTGGGTTTGTTACAGTTTGGGTTTTTTGATTTTTTGTAAAAAACAAAAATACAAAAAACCAAAAAATTAATACGCCACCCATTTTGGTACCGCATGTTGATTAAAAAGCCAGA
>JBCCPC010000064.1:0-28899 GCA_039025055.1 Bacteroidota bacterium
GCATTAGCTAACTCGTCAGACGAGGCCAGAGGCAACTCGGCTGACGAGGCGTCGAGTCTGTTTACGCTGGAGTTGCGCGCCACGACAGACGCCGAGCTAAGCGACCTACTGAGCCTGACCGGTCGCATAACGGGTGCTGAGGCATATCCATTAACTGGAGGGGTGTCGAACCTCGTGCTGGGCTTCGAGTCGTCAGACGAAGCCTACGGCGATTCGGCTGACGACCTACGCTTCGCACTCGGTCAGAACGTACCTAACCCGGTAGATGGGGTCACGCAGATAGGCTTCATGCTGCCAAAAGCAGAGACGGCTGTGCTGACGATACGCGATGTACAGGGCCGCACGGTGATCGTACGTGAAATCGAAGGCCATGCGGGAACCAATCTGGTGCCGCTGAACCGCAGTGAGCTGGGTGCCAGTGGCGTGTATAGCTACACACTGGTAGCCGGGCAGCATGCTGCAACCAAGCAGATGATCATCAGGTAGTGCGCTGACGCGCCCTCCCTGGAATAGCCACTCTCCGAGTGGATATGAATAGGACACGGACGAACGCGGATGAACACTGATTTCCTTCTGGATTAGCCACTCGCCAGGTGGCAATGATAGTTTGGTATCCGTGTTGATTCTGCGAAAACCGGTGTCCTATTCTATCATGTATCGCACACAGAGTGTGCGGTTTCCGTGACCACGCGGAGCGTGGTTTCTCCGTGGAAATCGGTGTCCTATTTTTGTTTGGCAAGGAAGGTGAAGCACCGCAAAATTACGGTACTTTTCAATGTGACTACCTGCGGAAGTACAAACAAAGAATACGTTGGTAAATAAGCTTCCGTATCTTCGCCCACCCATTCATGTAAAGCATTTATGAAGAGTCCTTGGCAAGATCGATCGGTATTGATAACTGGTGTGTGTGGAACAGTAGGCAGTGCGCTACTTAAGCTGTTGCTAGAGGAACCAGTTAAGGAAGTGATCGGCATAGATTGTAATGAGACAGAGCTGTTTTTCGTAGATCAGCAATACCGAGATGAAAAGCGCGTGTCGCTTTACCTGTGTGATATCAAGAATCGTGTTCAGCTCAAGCGGTACTTCAGAGAAGGTGGAATCGTACTGCATACAGCCGCACGCAAGCACGTGATCATCAATGAATTGGCCCCGCAAGAGGCAGTACAGACGAATATAATCGGTACGCAAAATGTGATAGATAGTGCCATAGATGCTGGATCGGATCGAGTGATATTTACCAGCTCAGATAAGGCGGTCAACCCAACCAATGTGATGGGCACCAGCAAGCTGATGGGTGAAAGATTGATGACAGCCGCCAATGCCATGACCAGCAACCAACCCCCGATTTTTGCCAGTACGCGATTTGGTAATGTGTTGGGTAGTAATGGCTCGGTGATTCCGATTTTTCAACGGCAAATCGAGGCAGGCGGACCTGTAACTGTGACGGATATGGACATGAGTCGCTTTGTAATGACACTGGATGAAGCCGCCAAATTGGTGCTACAATCTGTATTTCTAGCAAAAGGTGGCGAGGTGTTCGTGACCAAAATGCCGAGCTTGAATATTGGCGACTTAGCTAAAGCCATGATTGCAATTGCAAAAGATGAAAAAGGAGATCAGGCCCAGGAAGTCGATATCTCGATTATTGGTGCTAAGCCTGGTGAAAAGCTATTTGAAGAGCTGATCAATGAGGAAGAGGTACGCCGCACAGTCGAGATAGAAGACTACTTCGCGGTGCTACCGGCCTGGCAGTCGGTGCATGGCGAGATCGACTACCGATATGGTGATCAGCAAACGCAAGTAGACCGAATATACCGTTCTGATTTGGAAAGTAAAATGAACGTGGAGGAGATACAGTCCTACCTACAAACAAATGAACTAGTCTGATGATTTCGATTGAATGATCAGGATCATAAAAGGTAAAAAAAATAGTATGACGATTTTAATTCTTGGTGGAGACGGTTATCTGGGCTGGCCTACGGCTATGCACCTCGCGGCCCAAGGTCATCAAGTAGTGGCCGTAGATAACTATGCGAGAAGAAACATTGCGCTACAAACCAGTTCGGAAGCGCTCATGGCTAATCCAAATTTGGAGAAGCGGGCGGAAATATTCGCCGAAAAGAGCGGCAAAAAGGTGGAAGTGCGTATAGGTGATCTGCGCGATATGATCTTCGTCGAAAAGCTTTTTGCCGATTTCGCACCCGATGCTGTCGTTCACTATGCCGAGCAGCCCAGTGCACCTTATAGCCTGAAGGGTTACGACGAGGCACACTATACGCTGAAGAATAATCTGGAGGTGACCCACAATCTGATTTGGGCCATTTTGCAGCATGCGCCCGATTGTCATATGGTGAAGTTGGGCACCATGGGCGAGTATGGCACACCCAATATTGATATACCCGAAGGTTGGCTCGATATTACGCATAACGGGCGCAGCGACAAATTCCTCATGCCCCGCCAGGCGGGCAGCCTTTACCATACGACTAAGGTGCTCGATACTGACTTGCTATGGTTTTATGTGCGTACCTACGGCCTGCGTGTAACCGACCTCATGCAAGGGCCGGTCTATGGCCTGTCGACCAATGAGTCTGACCTCGACGAGCGGCTGCTGCCCAACTTTCACTACGACGATATTTTTGGTACAGTCGTCAATCGATTCCTGGTGCAGGCAGTTGCAGGCATACCCCTCACGGTGTATGGCAAGGGTGGGCAAATACGCGGCTACCTCAACTTGCGAGATACCTTGCAATGTATAGAGCTGGCCTGCAAGAACCCAGTCGAGAAGGGAGAATTACGCATCTTCAATCAGCTGACGGAAACCTTTTCGGTCAATCAGTTGGCGGAGAAAGTACAATCTGCGGGTAAGGCTATCGGGCTCGATGTAGCTGTGAAGTCCATCCCCAATCCGCGAAAAGAAGCCGAAGACCACTACTACAACCCGAGTTATACGGGTCTGATGGAGCTCGGGCTGGAGCCGCACTATATGACCGATGAAGTGCTGGGTGAGATGCTAGATTTCATCATGCGCTACAAAGATCAGATTGATCACAGTAAGATCATGCCCCGGGTGGTCTGGAATAAATAAGCGAAATGAATCACACCTACGTAGCCATCATGGCTGGTGGTGTCGGTAGCCGATTCTGGCCAGCTAGCCGAGAAGATAAGCCTAAGCAATTTCTGGATATTCTGGGCGATGGCAAGTCACTCTTGCGCCGCACCTTCGAGCGTTTTCTAGGGCTGACCAAAGCTGATAAGATATTTGTGGTCACCAATACCAAATACGCTGGTCAGGTCATGGAGCAACTCCCCGAGATCGGGTCTAGCCAAGTGCTGCAAGAGCCCAGCCGAAATAATACGGCCCCTTGCGTGGCTTATACCGCTTTTAAGCTGCAACAGCTCGACCCAGCGGCTAATTTCGTTATTGCGCCCAGCGATGCCCACATCCTCAATGAGCCCTTATTTCTCGACAATCTGAGGCGAGCATTGTCTTTCACCGCCGAAAACGATGCGCTACTCACCCTTGGCATAGCACCCGACCGGCCGCATACGGGCTACGGTTATATTCAATTCGACACCAACGGACAGGATGGGGTCTACCCCGTAGAGCGATTCACGGAAAAGCCACAGCTAGAGCAGGCCAAGACCTTTCTAGAGGCGGGCAATTATCTTTGGAATGCCGGTATTTTCATTTGGCGCGCTAAGACGATATTGGATGCTTACAAGCAATTTGCGCCAGAGATTTACGCCATACTCTCGCAGGGCATGAGCTGCTACAATACCGAAACCGAGCAGGCATTCATTGACGAGCACTATCCGTCTACGCCCTCCATTTCGGTAGACTATGCCATCATGGAGCGGGCTGAGAATATTTACACGATCCCCGCCCAATTCGGTTGGTCTGACCTTGGGGCTTGGGAGGCTCTCTACGCCGAGTCTGCCAAGGACGAATACGGCAATGTGGTGCAGGCGGGCCAGTATCTGCTAGAAGATGCCCACAACAGCTTCATAAGAGCACCCAAAGACAAGCTCGTCGTGGTAGGTGGTATAGACGACCTGCTGGTGATAGACGAGGGCGATGTGCTGGTGGTCTACCCCAAGAGTCGCGAGCAGGAGATTAAGGGTTTGCGGAAGCGGGTTAAGGACGAGCTAGGTAATCAATTCATATAGCTACCAAACGCTCTCTATGCCCAGGACCTGCGAGCGTCTAAGGCACGAAGACCTCGTAGCGTCCAGCGTAGTCCATCGAACGCTCGCGGGTCCTTCTATCGTCGGACGCCACGAGGTTCTTCGTCCTGCTGCTAATTCCCACCTCCGATCTTCCACTCGAACCCGAAGGTCCAGGTGCTGGGGTTGAGGTCTAAGCTCAGGTTACTAGTGGTCAAGCCTTGTTCTATGTTTGGTCCTGGATTGAAGAAGGAGTAGGTCAGTTCCAAACCATTCGTTCTTATAATACCCCGAAAGCGGTCGCTAAACGGGAAAGACAAATAAGGCGAGATAAGCCCAGCAAGAGTTATGGTTTGATCACTCCTATCGACTTGATTATCCTCAACTCGTTCCCTTATGCCATATGTAGCCAGTAAGCTGGGTTGAAGCCCGAGTTGCAAACCACTTTTTTCAGGTTGGTAGACTTTAAATCGCCAGAAAATATTTGGTCCGAATGTAAAACTTCTAGATGCGTTTTCTATCCCACCATTGTTAGATTCGCTCCTACCGATAGTAATGATCATGGCGATGCCCCAGGCGGAGTGTTCGCTCATCTGCTTCAACCAATAAGGACTCGCAACTATACCGATCGAACTACTTCGTATATCTTCAGGGATGTTGGGATCGGTGGTTATTCGTTCATCCAATCCGAATCGCAGATTTCCCCCTATCCACCCGCCGGTGCTCTGTGCATGCAGGGAAAAAGAGAAGAGCAAGAGTATAAAGGTCATGCGCATAGTCGTTGATTTATTCCAAGATACCCAGTAACTAATAGCTGTACTTTTTCAGACAGACTTTAAGCCTTTTTTAACGGCTGGGCTCCAGGCCGTACCTTCGCCCCGTGATCAGGTGGTTGGGCATTCACTACAAATTTCCGCCGGTAGCGACGGTATCTTCGCGGCGGCTGTATTTGCTGTACAAAGCACTGAGTGAGCTAACCGAAGAGCAAGTCGTAGTCACATCGGCCGAGGCGGCGAAACGGCCTACAGAAGCCGCTTTTTTTCACAATTTTAGACTTTCGCAGGTGGGTGGCCGAGGCATACGCGAATGGCTCTACGGTGCTAAGCACAACGTAGTGCCAAGCGCCCACAAGCAACGACCCGGATACGATGCGCTCGTCAGATTGAGAGAGACCTCCCCCTTCGATCATTGGCTGGGCGAGGGTGGCCCTACTTACAAAAAGCTGGCCTACAGACGGGCAGCTCAACTCGTAGAACAGGAGCGCATTACCCACCTCTTTTCGAGTTTCAGGCCGTGGGTAGACCATCAGGTGGCTGCCAAACTCAAGCAACGATACCCGCACCTGCACTGGATCGCCGACTTCCGCGACCTGCCGATGGATCCACTGCGAAGCCCGCCATATGGGTTGGAAAGGCACAAGCGATTGCTGAAAGATCGTCTGGCCTATGTAGATGAACTCTGGACGGTCAGCGAAGGACTGGCCGACCAATTTAAGCGTTATCACGATCGGGTAAAAGTAGTCTATGGTGGGCTGGATGAGCTACCAAAAGCTAATAGCTGGCAGTCTGATCGATTTACGATCAACTACAGCGGGAGCATTTATCCCGACCTTCAAGTAGTCTCTCCTTTACTGGCATGTTTGGAGCGATTGACAGAGCAAGGCCGTGTTGATCCCGAGCAAATTCTAATCAGATATGCAGGTAGAGATCGACAACTCTTTGCCGATCAGCTATCAAAAACGGATTTGCCGATCAAGACCGAGCTAAACGATACGGTCTCTATGGAAAAGGCAAAGGGTTTTCAGCAACAGACGCATATCAATCTACTACTCAGCTGGTCGACCGAGACATACAGAGGGGTGCTTACGGCCAAGCTTTACGACTACCTGGCAGCGGGCAGACCTATTTTGGCACTTGTAAACGGACCGGATGATCCAGAGCTGAAGGCTATCATTGAAGGGAGTGAAAGTGGAAAAGTGTTTTTTGGTAGCATGCGAAATTCAGAAGGCAATGGGTCAGGGCATCTACTCCGCCCTGGCGAGAGCCTCCGACCTGCGGAAGTCTATAAAGAAAAAAACGTCCGACCCGATAATAATTCAGCTACTCTAGATGAATGGTTATTAAAGCTTTATGACGATTGGTCTGCAAACAATGGCGCCTTGAGTTGGAAACCGAAACCCGAAATGCTGAAACATTTACAACCTTTGCCGATCTTAGAGCGCCTGCTTAGACCAAACTAACCAATGATTCAAATTTTTGCCACTGGTGGCACTTTCGACAAGGACTACAACTTCGTGACCGGGGAGTTGTATTTCAAAGATTCTTCACTTCGGGAAATGCTAGATACGGGCCGATGTACCCTCGATCTTGACATCAAGACACTGATGATGATCGACAGTATAGAAATGACGGATGTGGATCGAGAGTTGATCGCACACAATTGTGTACGTACGGATTCCGATCAAATCGTCATTACCCATGGGACCGATACTATGGTGGAGACAGCGGCCTATTTAGCAGCCAGGAGCGAGCAAAAAAAGACGATTGTACTCACGGGTGCTATGATACCCTATGCTTTCGGCTCCTCTTCCGATGGTTTTTTTAATCTGGGGTCTGCGCTGGCCTTCGTTCAGGTATTGCCACCGGGCGTATATGTAGCTATGAATGGTCGCTACTTCAACTGGGATGCCGTACATAAGAACAGGTCGACTGGTCATTTTGTCACTGAGTTGTAGATTGCGGTTCTAAAAAAGCACGATCGTATGCCCAAATGGTTAGCTCGATTCATGATGTGGTTGTTGCGCATGCGCGTGGTCGATCACAATGAGGAGTGGCCACCCAAAACGGTAGTGGCAGTTGCGCCCCATACCAGCTTTAGAGATTTTCCGTACGGAATTTATTCGCGACGGATCATAGGGGTATACATCCGCTTTGTGGGTAAGGCAGAACTGTTTAAATGGCCTATCGGGCCAATCCTCAAATGGATGGGTGGTGTGCCTGTAGATCGATCTAAGCGCGGTAACTTTGTAGAGCGGGTAGCTGCTATTTTTGATGAGCGAGAGAGTTTTCACCTATGTGTTGCTCTCGAGGGGACGCGTATGCGCGTAGAAAAATTCAAGACGGGCTTTTACTATATCGCTAAGACGGCCGGTGTGCCGATCGTGGCTTGTCGTTTTGACTTTGGAAACAGGAAGATTGAATTCTCAGAGCCTTTCTATCCAACTGAGGATGTAGAGGCGGATCTGGAATATTTTTACGATCACTTCGATGGGGTGGAGGGTTTGGTGAAGGAACGTAGTTTTAGGCGGTTGAGCTAAATGGCAAGCCAAGAAGGGTGGTCTATTTTTAAGGCAGGCTTCATTTTTTCAGCTACCTTTGCAGCCCAAAATAAAGCCAGATGAATCTATCATTTCTAAACAGCCTTGGTCTCGAGGCCAAAAACCCCGGCACCAGCACCGGCCAATCCAGTACCGATAGTGGTCAGTATATCGAGTCTTTTTCGCCTGTAGATGGAAAATCGATTGGCCATGTCAGTGTGACGACGCGCGAAGAATACGAACAGGTCATCGAGGCGGCTCAGGCGGCTTTTGAGCAATGGCGGCTGATGCCAGCCCCGCAGCGTGGAGAGATCGTTCGCCAATATGGCAATGCACTGCGCGAGCACAAGGACGCTCTTGGCCGCCTGGTGAGCTACGAAATGGGTAAGAGCCTGCAAGAGGGTTGGGGCGAAGTACAGGAGATGATCGACATTTGCGATTTTGCCGTGGGCCTGAGCCGCCAGTTGTATGGCCTGACCATGCACAGCGAACGCCCGGGCCACCGTATGTACGAGCAATGGCACCCGCTGGGGATAGTGGGTATTATCTCTGCTTTTAACTTTCCGGTAGCGGTCTGGAGTTGGAACTCCATGATCGCTCTCGTATGCGGTGATGTATGCGTCTGGAAACCTAGCGAGAAGGCACCTATGTGTGGTGTGGCTTGCCAGAATATTTTTCACCAAGTATTAGCCGATAACGACCTGCCTGAAGGCATTTCTTGCCTGATCAATGGCGATTATACGGTAGGAGAATTTATGACCAAAGACTCAAGGGTGCCATTGATCAGCGCGACGGGTTCTACCCGCATGGGTAAGACTGTGGCCTCAGTCGTGGGGGCGCGTTTGGGTAAGACTATATTGGAATTAGGTGGCAATAACGCCATCATCATCACGCCGAGTGCAGACCTCAAGCTGGTGTTGACTGGTGCCGTATTCGGTGCCGTGGGTACTTGCGGTCAGCGATGCACCTCGACTCGCCGATTGATTGTACACGAGAGCATGTACGACAAGGTGCGCGACAATCTGGCTAGAGCTTACGGCCAGCTACGCATAGGCGATCCATTAGATGAGAATAACCACGTAGGCCCACTTATCGATCAGGATGCTGTCGATACTTACCTCAAGGCCATAGATCAGATCAAAGCCGAAGGTGGAAATTTCGTAGTAGAAGGCGGCAAGCTGGATGGTGAAGCCTACCAAAGCGGTTGCTATGTCAAGCCATGTATTGCCGAAGTCAGTACCGATAGCGAAATGGCTAAGCACGAGACCTTTGCGCCGATCCTATACCTGATGAAGTACAGTGATCTCAACGAGGCTATCGCCATTCAAAATGGAGTTCCCCAAGGATTGAGCTCAGCAATTATGACGACGAATATGCGCGATGCCGAACGCTTCCTAAGCGCTTCTGGCTCAGATTGTGGTATTGCCAACGTAAATATCGGCACCAGCGGTGCTGAGATCGGTGGTGCCTTCGGTGGCGAAAAAGAAACCGGTGGCGGCCGCGAAAGCGGATCCGATAGCTGGAAGGCTTACATGCGCCGACAGACGAATACGATCAATTATTCGGAGGATCTGCCGCTGGCGCAGGGGATTAAGTTTGATTTGTAGGGGTAGGCGGTACAAGGTATTTGGTACTGGGTACTGCGTAGAGCGACTTACTAAAAGTGGATCGCTATACGCAGTACGCTATTGCCGTTTTAGCCATATTTTGCTACTGGCTTTTTATTTTTTATCAATTCATAGATTCCGTATCCTAACATAAAGAAGCTAAACCCTAATAAAAGATACATTGCCCACGAGTTTCTATCTGATTTTCTATTTCGATTGAACTGCCTCAAATTGAAGTAGCTATTTTGTTTATCTTTTAATCCATAAATCCCAATGTTTCGATAGTTGACACCCTTATCCCAAAATCCTAATGGGACTTCTTTTGTTATTTTCTTTTGGAACTGATCTTTTAAGATATCAATTTTAATTATGTCTCCTTTTTGAATATTTTTTATTAAGCTGTTGGCTTTTGTGGCATTCAGTCCGTTGTTGCCGATTTTGAATTTAAAATTTGGATATTCTTCTAGTTCTATTTCAATTGAACGACTTCTGTTTCTTCCTCCAGACTTTTTAATTTTAACATTGTTGAGAACCTTCCCTTCAATTGTAGTTAAATTGTCTGGAGAAACATCCAAGTCTTTTTTTAAGTATGTATTGCCAAAAAATAATATTAATAAAAATCCTATAATTGAAAAACCAATCCCGTATCTTTTATTCATTTTGTATTGCCACATTTTCTCTGCGTAGGAATTTTTGTTTTTCCCTTTTATCAAAGCTCTTCGAAGTGATTCGTAATTTGAATGAGAATATGACGAAATCTTATATTTTGAACCCTTGGTGAAAATTGTAAGATCTTTCCATTTGGAGTATTTGTTCTCTTTTTCAATTTCTTTATAGCTTTCAATGTCTGTAGCTGATATTTCTCGTTTCAATTTTCCTGTTAGAGAATATATTTTTAACTTTCTATTTTCAAAAACTAAATTTTCTGTGAAGAAAATTAATGTGAGACATCCAATTCCTACTAATCCAAGTATTATACCTGAAGTGAATTCTGTGATTTGAACGTAGTCATCAGAAATAGATCTTTTGATTACGAAGTAACTTACCAACATCATCCCAACTCCTCCGATAAGCAATATCAGCAGGTTTGATTTTTTAAATTTTGATGTTACTGGATTACGTTTCATTTTTTTGCTTGCAGCGAGCAAGTCGCTATACGTCGAACGCTAAACTCTCTTATTTTTTAATAAATTTCAAGGTTTGGATTTTGTCAACTACTTCAATGCGAAAAAAGTATACACCACCGGCTAGAGTGGAGACATCGATCTGAGATTGAAGTGCCTGCCGTTGAACTTCAGTTCCTTGCAGATTGTAGATCGACAAGTAGCCCTGGGAGAAATCGGAAATACCAAGCAAGGTGACTTGCTGGCTGGCCGGGTTGGGGAATATGCTTATGGACGATATATCTGTGCCCGACTGTAGCATGGCACTCGCTACCGGGGAAAGGCTCTCCTCGCCGGTGAGGTCAATTTGTCGTAAGCGGTAGAAATAACGTTGCCCGGCAAGCACCTCTGTATCCGTGAATTGATATGTGCGACGCGGATCAGCTTGCTGAAAGCCGATAGAGGAAAAATGGCGAGCATTTGTACTGCGTTCGATCTCAAAACCGGCATTGTTTTCTTCCCATTCGGTTTGCCAGCTCAGTTTGATCTCGTCGGTCTGTGCGCGGGCGGTGAAGTGCAGCCAACTCACGGGTAATGGAGAACTAGAAGTCGTGAAGACGAGCTCGTTGGAGCAATTGCTCCCGGGACTGGCATTGGTAACCGTCAGCTGAGCACCTAGTCGGTTTAAGCCGCTACTGGCTTCCCAAACTTCTGCCCCGGAGGGCAGGCGTGCGGCGAGTCGGATGCTATAATCGGGATTGTCTTCCAGGCTAGGGGCCGGATCGGTCAGACCAAACAGCCAGTCGTATGTGCCTGTTGGCAGATTCGGTGGCAGACATAGGGCGAAATCGAGTGTATTCGTAGTTCCGGCTGCCCAGAACCTGGGGTCTGCATCTGGGTATACGTAGTGAAGGCTTCCGTTTGCGGTGTTGCGCAGTATGATTTCGACCCGTCTGGGATTGTAAGGCGCAGCATAACCCACGTTGCGGATGTTGAGTGTAAAATTGACCACGCCACCAGGGCGGCCGGATGATGAAAAGGTACCTTGCCCCAGCTCGAACCGATAGCCCAGCCGCTTTTTGATGTCGTCCATGCAGCCACCCGTTTCCCAGTCGTTATTAACCTCTTGATTGTAGTCGGCATTGAGGTAGCTGTAGTGCATCCGCTCCATTTCACTATCGGCATAGGCCAAGGGGTGGGTGCTGCCGCAATTGTTTTCGGGATTATAATCGTCTGAGCAGGTTTCGCCTCCTATTACTACAAAGCGCGATTCACTGGTTTTGTAGGGTTTTAAGTTGACGGTATCTGCCCAGATTTGGGGGCTGCTGCTGTTGCCGTAGTCGTTGTAGGTGCCGAAATCATTGAAGTTGGCCACAAAACAATCGTTGTGAAAACCGATACGGCTGGCGTCGCTACCAGAATATGCTTCGGCTTGGCTCATGGGCGGAAAACTGGTCGGGACATTGACACCACCCAAAAAGCGCTGCTTCTTTTGCGGATACCTGGTTTGGATCATTCTTTCGAGGGGAAGAGCCTGGAGGAGCGCGCTTAAAACCTCAGACCGGTCTATCCAATCTTGGTCCAATAGCCGACCATTACCTTGCTGCGAAGCATCGCCAAAGTGATCGGTATAGAACCCTTCGCCCCATATACCGATGAAACCCATCTGAAGGGCGGCAATAACGTCTGTATTGTTTTGTAAGATGGGCGTGAGTTGGCTTATGTGGTTGAGCACAACGGCTTTTGAAGCGTCGCCATATGGCGGACAGGCGGTGTTGTCAGAGCAGCCGCTGGGGTCTGGCGAATTTACATAAGAAAATCTGGGTATCAACTTCATACCCGATTGACGGGCGATGGCAAAATCGCTTTCGATGAGACTCAAAATGTTTGCCGAAATTGGACCGGTTTTGAAATTGTCGAGTACGTAATATCTGAAAAGCAGGGTGCTGACTACTGAATAATTGGCATCGAAAGGTACCTGAGGGGTACGCAAACTTTCCAGATAGGATTGATTGAGGGGTGAAAAGTTGCTGGTAAATGTGATAGAAGCCCTGTAGAAGCCTCGCTCCGGATTGGGGAAGTCTTCATCAGAAATGGAATAGTTGACGGTAGTCGTCTGGGCCATAGCACAGACGTATATACCGAGCAGTATACCTAGAGAAAAATAAAACCGGAGAAAAAAGAGATCGAAATATCTATTCATTTGATGCCGATTAATAGGTTTGTGTACAGCATCAAATTTAATATTTTCGATGGGAAGAATCTACTCTTCTTCCGCTACGTCTTCTGGCGGGTTTTGGCTATTCAGCCTATCCAGCACCAGGGCGGTAACATCGTAAGCATCGTCGGCCATGAGGAGCCCGATCCCTTTGCTAAAGACGAAGTCGTAGCCATTTTCAGCTTTCAAGCTTTCGAGTATGGTCTCTACCTCGTCAGAAAACTGGGCATTAATGTCCATTTGCTCCTGCTGAATAGCACTTGCGGATAGCTGCTGCTGTTGAAGGATTTCCTGCTGGCGCCTTTGTAGTCGCTGCTCTTCTTGGGCGATGCGATTCTGACTGAGCTCGCCGCGTTGTATTTGATTTTGCAGGCTCTCGAATTCGTTTTGCAGTGACCTGACGCGACCCTGGTGATTAGCTTCTGCGGCTCTGAGGTTTTCTTCTAAGCGTTCGAACTCTTGCTTTAATGCGGCATAACCATTTTGGAGGCTATCGCCATCGATAAATACAATGTTTAAGCCAGATTTTGGAGTGCTGCTGACAGTTTCTACAGCATTCTCGCCGGTGGTGCTAGCTTCGTTGCCAGAAGCATCGCCATTGTTTTGGCAGGAGGAAACCGCCGAGCTCAGAATGATAGCCAGGATGGAAAATAAAATCGTACGAATGCGCATCTTTTGAATTTTGGGCAAAGGTAATGATATGGTGGAAGTCTTGGTTCTACATCAAAAGCTCCTTTGGCTTTTGATGCAGACCAAATATGATGTTTTTGTGTTCTTTGCGATGGATTTCAAGGAAATCCATCGCAAAGAACACAAAACAAATAGATGTTCGGAGAGCGCATTCTCATTGTCCTAGCTTTTGCAGCCATCTATCTTATATGGGGGTCTACCTATTTGGCCAACGACTGGGCCAGCCGCGAAATACCTCATCTGTTGATGGTCGGACTTCGCTTTTTGACAGCGGGCTTTTTACTGTATGCTTTTACGGTTTGGCAGAAAGCACCGCCGCTTAACAAAAGCCAGTGGCGCAATACAGCCTGGATCGGTTTTTTATTTCTAACTGCTGGAACCGGCGCAGCTGTTTTATCTCTTCAATATGTGACCAGTAGTTTTTCTGCTTTGGTTATATCGTTAGAGCCTGTACTAGTCATGTCGCTCTTATGGCTGGTCAAGAAGCGTAGGCCTGCAAATTTGGCCTGGTTTGGTGCATTTATTTCTATAGCGGGGCTGGTATTGCTGATGGGTACGCCAGAGTTGCCCAAATGGAGTGAGCTCATTCCGGGCTTGGCTTGGATTTCAGTCGGAATGCTTTCCTGGGGCTGGGGGCTGGTTCATTTGGATGAAATGGACCAAGGGCCCAACCCTGTAAGAGGTATTGCTGCCCAGATGCTGATGGGCGGTACTTTTTTGATGGTACTCAGTTTAGTGAAGGGCGAATGGGGAAACTTGAACCTGGCGCGAATCACGAGTAGAGGATTACTAGCCTGGAGCTATTTGGTATTCTTCGGCTCCATTATTGCTTACTCGGCCTTCAATTACTTACTCAAGCGGGTATCGCCGGAGAAAGTGGCTACTAATACTTACGTGAATCCGCTCGTGGCTGCCGCCCTGGGATATGGGTTGAACGGCGAGCCATTCACGGGCAGAATGGTTGTGGCATCGTTTTTGTTATTGGCAGGGGTATACTTTATAAATCGGGCGAAGTGATAGCCCCTCACCCTGGCCCTCTCCCCAGGGAGAGGGTAGTTCTCCAAGCATGATATAAATATTTTAATCCCTCGGTACTTTGTTCTCTATTCATGAGATGTTTTTATGTTTGAAAGGTTTAGGAAAACGCATTCCCATGCTGTGGAAAACTACCCACCTGCGGAAGTCTAAAAAATGTAATTTTACTGTCTACACCTTACTATTATGGCTGAAGTCATTTCACTACTCAATCACAAGGGCGGGGTCGGCAAGACGACCAGTGCGATCAATATCGGGGCGGGCCTGGCAGAGCTAGGTAAGCGGGTGCTGCTGATCGATCTTGACCCGCAGGCCAACCTCACCCTGTCGCTGGGCGTGAGCCGCCAGCCGGTGACCATATACGAAAGCATGATGGGCGAGTCTGATTTGGTGCCTTTTACCGTAAAAGAGCGGCTCGATATCGTAAGTAGCTCCCTCGACCTGTCGAGTGCGGAAATGGAGCTGGTCAATGAGGCCGGTCGCGAGTTTATCTTGCGTGAACTATTCGATGGGGTCGACGATCAATACGATTTTATCATTGTCGACTGTCCGCCTAGCTTGGGGCTACTGACCCTGAACGCACTGACCAGTAGCCACCAGATCATCATACCGCTACAAACCGAGTTTCTGGCGCTACAAGGACTGGCCAAGATCAAGCAGGTAATCCAAAAGGTGAAACTGAGGCTCAATAAGAAACTGCACATCAGCGGGGTTTTGGCCACCATGTACGACCACCGCAAAGTGCTGAATCGCGATGTGGTAGAGACCATCCAGAAGTACTTCGGGCCGCTACTTTTCGAGACCTATATCAGAGACAATGTGGCCCTGGCCGAGGCCCCGGCCCAGCGACAAGATATATTCAGCTATGCCCCCAGCAGCAATGGCGCCGAAGACTATCTGGCAGTGTGTAAGGAGATTATAGCCCGCACGGCGAACCCTATTCACGAGCGCGAGCGTTCTAGTACAACCAGCAACGCTCGCTAAGCATGGCCAAAAAGCGATTTACCGACGGTCTTTCCGACCTTTTCGAGCCGCAGGCACCCCCTGCGGAAGAGACTGCTACGGCAGCCGCTCAAGGCGAAGCTATAGAGGTCGAAATACCCGTAAGTCAAAAAGGTCGACAGAAGCTGGGGCGGAAAAACTTTACCCAAGGCCTCGATGCTTACATGAGTGATTCCTTCCAGCGCGAGGGTGGGGCCAGACCTACGCGCCGTCGTCGACGTTCGGGCCTGGACCTGCTCATACAGTCTACAGTAAATGATGACCCAGATCGCAAACCGTCGGGTGGCAATACGGCAGAGACCAAGCGCGTGACGCTTATTTTCAACAAGTCCCATTTGGCTACGCTGAAGGGTATGGCGAAAGATCGCAAAATGTATCTAAAAGACCTGGTGGGCGAAATGGTAGAAGCGTATTTGGAAAAGGAGTAAAATGTTTCGCCCTTGGAGCCCATTCTCACCCTCACCACAGACTTCGGAACTACCGATTTTCACCTCGGCAGGTTAAAAGGGTATTTGCTGGCAGCATATTCCGATATTCGCATCATCGATATTAGTCACGATATTCCGAATTACGATATTGCGCGGGCTGCATTTATTTTTAAAAAAGTATGGCAGCACTATCCAGAGGGTACGGTTCACTTGATTAGTGTCAATGATTATTATCAGCCGCGTGGTCGATTTGTGGCTATGGAAAAAGCCGGGCAGTATTTTATTGGGCCAGATAATGGCGTTTTTAGTCTGATTTTCGGTGAATTGCCAGAGCGGCTAGTTGTGATCGATACCTCTCGGGTCAAAATTAATCCGTACAGAGGATCAGCGCGTACGGACAATGGCAAAATAGAGACAACTGATACGGAAGAACAAAAAGAAAAAGTAAATCATAAATTATCACTTTCTGCTATTTATAGCTGGGCTGTGGCTGAATTGCTTGATGTAGGACTCGATAGTTTGGGTGAGCCATCTGAACGAAAATTGAAACGAATACCCTTTCATCCAGTAATTGGTAAAAACTATATTCGTGGCTCTGTGGTATTTATCGATAAATTCGATAATGCGCTGACCAATATTAGCCGCGAATTATTCGAGCAAGTCGGAAAAGGCCGTGGGTTTAAATTATTAATGCGCAGAAACGAGCCCATCGATGGACTGAGTTTCCGATATCAGGATGTGCCTGAGGGGGAGAGCTTATGCAAATTCAATAGTGACGACGAGCTGGAGATCGCTATTAATTTGGGCAAGGCCGCCGGTCTGCTGAGTATAGAAGTAGAGGATACCGTGCAGGTGGAGTTCGGGTAAATGGCGGATAGATGAAGGCTGTTTGTTTTTTCGCGATATTATTTTGGGTAGCTTCTTGTCAGCATTCCGATGCCGTGCCGATCGATTGGCTGGAAGACAAAGAAGATTATTCGTGTTTGCCTGATTCAAGCTGGGAAGCGTTTTCTGATGGGCTTAGACTTTCGCAGGTAGGCGCCTTTCAACATTGTCGTTGGCAGTCGCGTGCTTTATCAGCTGGTCGTTTGGGCTTCACTACTTCTGTAGATGTAGAATTGTCTGATCGCGAAGTAGCTGGTGAGCAAAGCTGGGTAGGTTTCACTTTCGGTTGGTCTGAGGGTAGGAGTCATGGGCTATCGGCAGGGGTAACGGCTACCGGCCACGTATTCGTCGGAAAACACGATGAATACAACGAGTTTGACCTACCCGATAAATTCCGAATAGAGGCCCGCGGAATAACCGCTAGAGACCACAAATACTATGTTTTTCTAGAGGTCTTCCGCCCCAGCGGCCGCATGATCGGCCAGTGGATATCGCCCGTCGAGCCGAGTTGGTTGGAGGGTACGGTTGCCCTGACGGTCTCTAATCAACTACCCCCGCTGATCGTTCCCTGGGAGGCTCCACCAGCTATTTTACCGTCCGTAAATTCTACGACTGCTAAAACCGGTTGGCTAGCCAATTTCGACAATTGGGTGTTCTACGGCGAGCGGGTAGATATTCGTTAATTTTGCCGCATGATCGAGCGTTTAGTAAAGCTGCATTTCGAGGAGGAGAACGTGCTAAAATTCGAGGAGATATTCGAGTCTAGTCGGGCTACCATTTCCGCTTGGCCGGGCTGTGTGAGTTTGCAGGCATGGCGATCTATCAGTGAGGCAGGCGTTTATTTTACATTCAGCCGCTGGATAGACGAGGATGCGCTGAATAATTATCGCCGTTCCGATTTTTTCGGGCAAACCTGGGCTGAGACCAAGGCACTTTTCAAAGCGGCTCCAGAAGCTTGGTCTTCTGTACAACTAAAGGAGGTGGCCCCACTTGCACCCGACCATCAGCGATTGGCACTAGACGATTACCATATAGATATTGGGTCATTAGACGCCAGCCAGTTTGCATGGTTGAAGTCGAAAGATTATTCTGCTTTTTTTATCGTAGTCGATGATAATACGCACCAGCATTGTTGGCCTATTTTTGAAGAGGTTTTGAAAAAAGAAATTGGCGGTTATCATTTAATTAAAATTGCAGCTGGAGAATTATTTAAGACTTTAGATACGACCCAATCAATATGGAAGGAACTATTCGATAAAAACGCGGGTCGTAGCGTGTGTGTTATTAATTTAGGTGGAGGGGTAGTGGGTGATATGGGTGGTTTCGCCGCCTCTGCTTATAAACGGGGCGTCGATTTTGTGCAGGTGCCGACTACCTTATTATCGCAAGTTGATGCTTCTGTGGGGGGTAAATTGGGTATTGACTTTAATGGGCTGAAAAATAGCATTGGTGTTTTCCGTGATCCGGTGGCGGTATGGATTGATCCGGTATTTTTGAAAACGCTTTCTGATCGAGAATTGAGGTCTGGTTTCGCCGAAGTTATCAAGCACGCGCTGATTGCCGATGCCGATCAGTGGAATGATTTGCGGCAGTGGGGAAACATATCAGAAGTTGATTGGCAGCGTGTCATTCCTAAATCCATTTCTATTAAGCAGCGGATCGTAACCCTAGACCCGAAAGAAGCCCACCTGCGGAAGTCCTTGAATTTTGGCCATACCATAGGCCATGCGCTGGAAAGCTACTGGCTAGATACCGAAAATCGATTACTTCATGGCGAGGCCATAGCGGCCGGTATGATTTGCGAGGCCTGGCTGAGTCATAAGCTTCTCGACCTGCCCGCTGCTGATCTGGATCAAATTGCAGGGTATCTAGTGTCTATTTATGGGCATCAGGCTATACCCGAATCGACTTTTGAAGAGCTGCTAAAGACCATGCGCCAGGATAAGAAGAACGAAGGTGCGGAAGTAAATTGTAGTTTGCTTGAAAAAGTTGGTCAGTACCGGGTGAATATGTTGGTTGAGGCGCGTGATTTGTTGGAGAGCTTATCATATTATAATAGCTTGATGTAAATGTCTTCCACCTGCGGAAGTCTGAATAAAAAAACACGCTTTTAACTACAAAAACAGCTTGTTCACTACTTTTACAGGTATGAATAAGTTAATACCCCTTTTTGTAACAATTTTTTCGGCTTTTGCCTTGTGCGCGCAAAGTGTATCTGTCAACGAGGCTCAATATTTTGTGGATGAAGAGCTGCGTATAATCTTGGTGAATCAAGGTGTAGATGGGCTGAATGCTCAGTCGGATGTGGCGATAGAAGAACTCCTTTTTGGAGATGGTTTTTTCTTGTATGAGCCCGAAATAAATCTAGAGCTTGGAGAGCCATACGATGGTGATTTTGAAGGGGAAAGCTATACGCTTTATTTGACGGACTTACCTATAATACGTATTACGACGACGGAAGAGATCGTAAACGAGCCGCGCAGACTGGCTGATATACAATTGGTAGAGCCGAGCGGAGCCATCTTTGAATCGATGATAGGCGTAGAATACAGAGGCGGATTCAGCCAGACTTATGATAAAAAATCGCTGCGCGTGGAGCTTTGGGAAGATGAAGATGGTGATGATACCTTCAACGAGTCGCTATTAGGTATGCGAAGCGACGATGATTGGAACCTGAACGCCGGGTGGGCCGAGCCGCTTCGTGTACGAAATTATGTGTCTTGGAGTATTTGGCGAGATATGCACGAATTGTATTACAGCGAAGACGAACCAGAAGCTAAACCATACATAGACGGTGCTTTCGTCGAGCTATTTGTCGATGATGAATATCGAGGTTTGTATCAGCTTACTGAACGCATGGACCGCAAACAGCTGAAGTTGAAGAGAAATAATGATGAAGACGGCGTACGCGGTCAGTTGTACAAGGCAATTAATTGGGGCAATCCTCGATTCGATCAGATAACTCCATTACCGGATGGTGAAAACTATTGGGGTGGCTGGGAAATTAGATACCCCGATTTAGACGATGAAAATCCTGATTTTACGAGTTTGTATGATTTTACGGAGTTTGTAATGGAGAGTAATCCTTCGGATTTTGAGGCTGAAATTTATGAGCAAATGGATTTAAATTCGGCCGTTGACTATTTCATTTTCTTAAATATTATTATGGGGTATGACAATACGGGAAAAAATACCTTTTTAGCTCGCTTCGATACCGAAGCACCCTTTAATTATCTGCCTTGGGATTTAGATGGTACTTTTGGCAATGACTGGCGAGGTATTTATATTTATTACAATATGGCCATATTGAGTAATTGTCTTTTTGATCGCATGCTCGACGATTGTTCGAGTGATGGCTTTGCCAGGGCAGTTACCGCTAGATGGAATGAATTAGTATCAACAGGTATAGTTTCTGCAGCCGGTTTATATAGTCGTTTTGTGGACGCGACTCAGCCATTATTCGACAATGGTGTATATGATCGAGAGGTACTTGCCTGGCCCGGTGCTGCATTGGATGGCAACGAATTGCAGTTGATAGAGGCTTATATCGATGAGCGTGTGGCCTGGCTGGATGATAATCTGAATAATCTCTGCCCAAACTCCACTTCAGAGTACGAATTGGCAGAAGAGTTGATTGCCTTCCCTAATCCTACTTGGGATGTTGTTTATCTGGACTTGCCCGACCTGAATGGTAGCCTTTGCTACGAAGTAACCAATATGACTGGCCAGATCGTTTTTTCAGGACAGCTGGAGTGGGTCGAAAAGCCCGCACTTTCTTTAGGGACATTACAAGGAGGCATCTACCAACTACGCGTCTGGGACGACTGCGGTCGCGTACAAGGCGTGACCCGAATAGTTAAGCGGTAGTTAGGGTAACAGAATTGATTATTTTCGCGTTTTCAATGCGAAATTGGCTTGACATAGACCTTACTGGCTGAAGTCGAGCAGAATAAAATCAACTGGATGAAAACGACTGCTTTTACACTCTGCCTATTTTTGGCGAGCAACCTGTTTGCGCAAGTCGACCGAGTACCCGCTATTGAAAATAATCGTGAGGTTTATGCAGCTACTATAACGACCGAAGACCTTCGTCGCCACCTCAGCATATTGTCTAGTGACGAGATGGAGGGGCGCGAAACCGGCGAGCCCGGCCAAGTGATGGCGGCGGCCTATCTGGCATCAGTTCTTGAAAGCATGGGCTATCCGGCCATAGGTGAAGATGGTGGTTACTATCAGAGTATAGCCTTTCGCCGTCAGCGTTGGGAAAAAATGGAGTTGAGTGTAAACGGTGAAGAACTCCGCTACGGCTGGGATTTTTATAGCAATCCCTTCGAGAATAAGGCAATAGCCGAAGCTGATATTGACGAATTGATCTTTTTAGGCTACGGCATCGACAGTGAGAATTACAGCGACTTCGAGGGACAAAAGCTAGCCGGTAAGGACATCTTGATATTTGGTGGAGAACCCAAAGATCGCAACGGCAACTACCTGAGTACAGGCACTAGTGAGCCCGGTCCCTGGAGCGAAGATGTAAGCCTAAAGCTCAAAGCCGCAAAAGCACGCGGCGTTCGCGCCGTATTCGTAGTTGATCCCAACTTCAGAGACAATCTGGCCGAGGTGCGCCGTAAGGTCATCAATGGTCGCGGCATGACCATGGTTGATGCCAACGCAGAAAAAGAGCCCATAGCCAATAGCGTGTTCATCAGCACCGATCTGGCGCGCAATCTACTGGGGAAGAATTTTAAGAAAGTCGTCAAGGCGCGCAAGAAGATCGTGAAGAAGGGTAAGCCTTATTCTGCTGACATACCTGTAGATATTTCTCTTACCCAGATGCCCGATATGCGCGGCTTAGATGGTGTAAATGTGTTGGGTTACCTCGAAGGCAGTGATCCGGAACTAAAGGAGGAGCTACTGATCGTCAGTGCGCATTACGACCATATTGGCCGCAGAGGTGATGTCATATTCAACGGTGCCGACGATAATGGCTCAGGTACCAGCACCGTACTCGAAATGGCCGAAGCTTTCATGATGGCCAAGAAGAATGGACAGGGTCCACGCAGGTCTATTGCATTTATGTTGGTCAGTGGCGAGGAGAAAGGGCTACTCGGCTCTAAATATTATGTTGAAAACCCCATCTTCCCACTAGAGCAAACCATAGCCGATATCAATATCGATATGGTTGGACGCGTAGATGAGAAGCACGCCGATAATCCCTACTACATCTACGTCATTGGCTCTGACCGCTTAAGTACCGACTTGCACCGCATCAATGAAGAGGCTAATGATCGCTTCACCCAGCTCGAACTCGACTATACCTACAATGCTGAAGACGACCCCAATCGTTATTACTACCGCTCAGATCATTACAACTTTGCCGAGCGGGGCATTCCGGCCATCTTTTTCTTCAATGGCACCCATGAAGACTATCACGGTGCAAACGATACTGTCGATAAGATCAACTTCGACAAAATGGCCAAGATCGCTCAGCTCGCCTTCCACCTCGCCTGGGATCTCAGCAATCGCGACGAGCGTATCAAAGTAGATGTCAGGCAATAATTCTGTCATTCTCTCAGCTACAAACCAGTAGAATGATCATGCTCGACAAACCTTTCGCACCTTTGCAGCATTGACCAATAAACTCAACTCCGAAATATGAACGCAGGAACAGCTAGTCTCATCAATGCACTTCTTCTTATCGGCCTGGGTGGCTACGGCTACATCAGCTCAGAAACCCCATCCATGACCGCCCTTATACCGGTTGTTTTCGGTGTGGCCCTTCTCGCCTGCAACCCCGGCGTAAGAAAAGAAAATAAGGTCGTAGCCCACATTGCTGTTATATTAACCCTGATTGTCCTTCTCGGTCTAGGTATGGCCCTTAAAGGTGCCATTGGTCGAGAAAATAGTGGGGCTATTATCCGCGTAGCCATTATGATCGCCAGTACCGTGTTTGCCATGGTCACTTTCGTGCGGAGCTTTATCGCCGCCCGCAAAGCTAGAGAGGCCGGGCAATAGGCATGGTATACGGCCCCGGTAGGGGTCGTCCCATGTATTGCGAGGCCCCCATTCCTCTGAGGAGGAATGGGGGCCTCGCAGTATCAGAGATCTATTTTATCTTAATCTCCCCATTATATTTGACTTTAATGTAACAATAAATTTACAAAAGCATATATTTTGTTTATATTTGGCTTTGGTTTTACTGAGACAACACTTCTACTAGCACACCTAAGAGGTATTTGTTTCACATTTTTTCACCCTAAATAACGTTTAATGCGTAAAATCCTTTTTCTTGCACTAGCTCTATGCATAGCAGGTGGTGCAAAAGCTCAACTAGAGGTAAAGGTCAATCCGATCGGCCTCTTGTTTGGCAACTTTAACGTTCTTGCTGAAACCGGCCTCACTGAAAATTTTGGCCTTGAGGGTCAAATTGGTTTCGCTTCACGCGATGATGATCTTGGCTTAACTAATTACGAGTGGTCTGCTTTCAATATTGGTGCAGCTGGAAAGTATTATTTTAATCCTCGCGAAGGTTTTGATCGTTTTTATGTAGGTGGTTATCTGCGCTTCAATACAGGCTCTTGGAGCGAAGAATCTGGAGATGGCGATTTCTCTTCAACCCGTTTATCGTTGGGGGTATTATTTGGTCAAAAATGGGTGGGTCAGAACGGCTTAGTGTTTGAGCTTGGAGCTGGAGCAGGTCGTGCCATAGTCAACACTATTGATGGCGATGATTTAGATGGACTACTTTTTGACATAGACATATTGCTCAGAATAGCTATAGGATATCGCTTTGGTATGTGAGCAATCACCCATAAATAGCTAACTTAGAAGCCGATCTCAAATTTTGGGAGCGGCTTCTTGCTTTCATATATACCTTCAACCGACAAAATGTCATCTCTCTAGCCCTGGAACACCCTTTGCCAATTCGAGTGCAAAAACTCAAAACCTATGGGTAAAGGCAAAATCTCCGTACAATCCGAAAACATATTTCCGATCATCAAGAAGTTCCTGTATTCCGATCAGGAGATATTCTTGAGAGAACTGGTGTCTAACGCCGTCGATGCGACAACGAAGCTCAAAGCCCTCTCGCGCAAAGGTGAAATCAATGGTGACCTGGGCGAACTGACCGTCGATATCATGCTCGATAAAGAAGCGAAGACCCTCACCATCCGCGATCGCGGTATCGGTATGACCGAAGAGGAAACGAAGAAGTACCTCAACCAGGTCGCCTTCTCCTCCGCCGAAGAGTTTTTAGAGCAGTATCAAGAAGATGCACCCATCATTGGCCACTTTGGTTTGGGTTTCTACTCGGCCTTTATGGTGGCCGATAAAGTAGAGGTCAATACACTTTCTTATAAGGACGAAGCTACGCCAGTATTGTGGTCGTGCGAGGGCGATCCCAGCTATAAAACGAAGCGTGGGGATAGGGACTTCCGCGGGTCGGATGTCGTGCTACATATTTCTGAAGACTCCACCGAATATCTGGAAGAAGATCGCATAGAGGCTTTATTGAATAAGTACGCTAAGTTTCTACCTGTACCGATTCGCTTCGGCACCCGCACCGAAACCGAGTACAAAGAATTCGAGGGTGAAGTCCCCGAAGGTGAAGAAAAACCCGCCCCCGAAAAGATCGAGACCGAGGTCGATAACATCATCAACGATACCGATCCACTCTGGAAGAAAAACCCTGCCGATCTCACTGACCAAGACTACAAGGATTTTTACCGCGAGCTCTACCCCATGAGCCAGCCCCCGATGTTCTGGATTCACCTCAACATCGACTATCCCTTTAACCTCACGGGTATACTCTACTTCCCCAAGCTCAGCGGCGGAATGGAGCTACAGCGCAACAAGATTCAACTCTACAGCAACCAGGTCTACGTCACCGATGATGTGAAAGAAATTGTACCCGAATTCTTGACTTTGCTACACGGGGTCATCGATTCGCCCGACATTCCGCTGAATGTGTCGCGTTCCTACCTCCAAGCCGACGCCAACGTCAAGAAGATCACCGGCTACATCACCAAGAAGGTAGCTGACAAGTTGCACGACCTATTCAAGAGCGACCGTGAAGGCTTCGAGGCCAAGTGGCCAGACCTGGGTGTATTCGTTAAGTACGGTATGCTCAGCGAAGACAAGTTTTACGACCGTGCCCAAAAGTTTGCCCTACTCAAGAACACGGAGAGTACCCACTACACCATAGCCGACTATCTGGAGCTGATCGGCCCCAACCAAACCGACAAATATGAGCGTCGCGTAGCCATCTATGCCAGTCATCCCGACAGCCAGCACAGTGCCATTACGGCTGCTCGCAACCGCGGCTACGATGTATTGGTTATGGATCACCCCATCGATTCTGCCTTCATTCAGACGCTGGAGCAAAAGCAGGAGAAGGTCAACTTCGTACGTATCGACTCGGCCCCGTTAGACCAGCTCGTCCAAACCGATGAAGAGCGTGAAAGCGCACTAGACGAAGACCAGCAGAAGCAGGTGACCGACCTCTTCCAGGGTGTCGTCTCTGAAGGTGGTACCGTAGAGGTCAAGCCACTCGATGCCAGCGATCAGCCAGTACAAGTGGTGCGCAACGAATTCATGCGCCGTATGAAGGAGATGCAAAGCTTGCAGGGTATGGATCCTAATATGTTCCCCGATAGCTATCAGGTGGTGGTCAATGCCAATCACCCCATCGTAAAGGACAAGCTTCTAGCCACCGAAGGCGATGCTCAAGCCGATACTGCCAAGCGCCTCTACCGACTCGCCCTTCTCAGCCAAAATATGCTGACGGGCGAAGATTTGACGGAGTTTGTGCAAGAGAGTTTGGAGCGGATATAAAATAATGGGGCGGCGCAAGCCGCCCCATTAACTTTTCTATCTTTATAGCGATATGAATAACTATCTAGATCGCATTACCATAAATCCTGAAATATGTCACGGCAAGCCCTGCATCAGAGGTATGCGCTGGCCGGTAGAAGTTATTTTGGATATGATGCTTTCCGAAATGACAGATGAGGAAATTCTTGCTGATCATCCCGAATTAGAAAGGGAAGATCTATTAGCGAGCTTAGCATATGCGAAGTTGCTTGTTTAAATTGAGCAAACAAGGATTATCCATCCCCAAACCAAGGCCTCCTCACCTCATAATATATCCTTTCCCACTCGGGTTGTAACGGCATTTGGGGTTGGGTGCGGTAGTAGATGAAATGCTGCTGACGCGCATATGGCGTTTGAGGATGGCCGACCAAGTCGATCGAGTCAAAGTATCTCGATTCGGGAATGGGTTCGGTTTCTACGGCCAATTGACGCTCAAAATCCAATTTGGGATCGACCCAAAGTAGAAAGCTGCTATCGAAACAATAGGCCTCGGGTAAATCGTACTTTTTTCGATAGAACGTCAGCGCACCGGCTTGGCCGTAGTTGGCCGCATAGATCATGGCCTGCGCTTGCTCTTCGGGACTTAAGCTGTGATAAAAGTTAGCTACTTCGGCCACCATTTCTTCCCAGCCGTGCATGTCGGCATAATCTTGGCTACCCAACCGATCATGGGTGAGCACTCCAGATAACCCAACATAGGATGATCGCCCATGGCTAGGTACAAGAACTCGTCTCTATGTATGCCATACCCATTGATGATGGCCAATACGTGCAAGAGACTCTTTATGGTCAATAGGCCCCAAAGTATTGGGTAGTGAAGTTGAGCTTTGGCGGGCATGAGCTTGGGTTGCATGACTTGCTCTTATTAGGAAGACAATCAAATGTAGCTCTTCCCATCTATATGCTCCCAAACCCAAATGAGGCAATGTTCTTACTCTTTTTCCAGAAGGTCGATCAGTTGTTTTGCCACCTGATTAGCTGAAGCCGGATTTTGCCCGGTCACTAAGCGTTCGTCAACGATCACATTTTCAGTCCAGTTTTCGGCACCGATGAAAATGGCCCCGCGCTCGCGCAGCTTGGTTTCCAGTGGGAAAGGGACGATGTCTTGAGCCTGGGCGGCCGTTTCTTCGCTGTCGGTGAAGGCGGTGAGTCGCTTGCCTTCGACCAGGTATTCGCCATTTTTTAGGCGAACGTTGACCAAGCCTGAAGGTCCATGACAGACGGCGGCTACTATACCACCTTTGTCATATATCTGAGCAGTTGTTTTGTTCAGTAGTTTGTTATCTGGTAAGTCCCACATCGTACCGTGACCGCCAGGGTAGTAGATGGCCGAGTATTTGGTGGCATCGATTTGACCTGGGGTGATAGCGTGGGTGAATCGGTACCAAGCTGTAGGGTTTTGGACAAACCAGCGTATCACTTCGTCATTCATATCGGAGCCGTACATATAGGTATCGCCACCTTTTGGACTTGCGAAGTCTATTTCGTAGCCCGCTTCGGATAGGGGTTTGTAGACGTGAGCGACTTCGCCCAAATGAAGGCCGGTTTGTCTGCCGGTATTGCCCATGTCTTCGTGGCTGGTGAGTACGAAAAGAATGCGCTTGCCTTCTGCTATGGGCTGTCGAGAGAAGGTCTTGACAGCGATCAGCCATTTACCTTCTACTTTTTGCAGGTTGATGTAATCGGCAAATTTGAAGGCGGGGTATTCCAGTTCGATCTTGGCTTGTGCCCCCGATCCCACAAAACTGGGGCAACAATCCACCTGCGAAAGTCTAAAACTATAAATCCGCACTACAAGTAATTATCCTTGGCTCTGCCGGTAAGCGGTTGGGGTTTTCTGAAGAAAGTAAAATAGGCGCTCAGGGCTATGCCATTTGCCGCTCCTAAGGCACTGAAAAAGAAAATGAGTTGTTGTTGGAGTTCCATAATTCAGATCGCTTGCAAAGCTACAGGCTTTGCAGGCGATCTGAATTATATATTTCATTTTACAGCTGTAACTGCACTATCTTGAGTCATCTAAGAAGAACCCATGTCCAAACTTTCCGACTCCAAAAAGTACATTGTTGTACTGGCCGATCAATCTGGTGAGGCCGAGATACAGGCCGCTCAGCAAGCGCTAAATTGCTCATTGACCCATTCTCAAGAGCTGGGCAGCAGCCTGCGGGCCAAGCAGGTATACGATCAGGGTAAGGGCGTGTTCTTTCAGCACTTAGGTACGGCGGTGGTCGATGATGTCGAACTGGAAAGACTGGAGGCTGCTGTGCGCTCTGATTCGCCCATCATTCACTTTGAGGCAGAGAGGCAATTTCGACCGGTCGGACCGCTGGAGCAACTGGCCAGCATCAAAGAGACTTTGGCGAGTTTACAGCGTCAGGTGGATGAGTTGGAGGCTTCACTTACAAGTCCAATCGAACCCGAGCCGCCCATAAGCAGACCATCGACCTGGGGCTTAGGGGCTATGGAACTGACCAGCACCTCGCTGACGGGCAAAGGCGTGGCAGTTGCCGTTCTAGATACAGGGCTATTCCTCGACCACCCCGATTTCAGTGACCTGAATGTATCAGGGAGATCATTCGTAGATGGAGAGGAATGGGACCGCGATCTCAATGGCCACGGAACGCACTGCGCAGGCACGCTTTGCGGCGACAAGTCAGATCAAAATGGTCGTTACTACAGCGTAGCTCCACAAGTCGATCTCTATGTGGGTCAGGTACTTGATCGGGCTGGTAATGGCTTAACGAGTGGTCTCTTAGATGGTATAGATTGGGCACTATCCCAAGGTTGCCGAATCATTTCTCTTTCTTTGGGTGCCGAAGTCAGGCCAGGTGCCAGACCGAGTCCGCTGTTTGAGCGAGTAGGTAAGCGCGCCTTGGAAAGAAACTGCCTGATCATAGCTGCAGCAGGCAATGAAAGCCGTCGTAGCCAACGACCGCCAAAACCCGTAAATAGCCCAGCCGATGCCCAGTCCATCATGGCTGTTGCCGCTTTGAATCGCCGCTTGCGTGTGGCAGACTTCTCAAATGCAGGGGTCAATGCCCAAACAGGTGGTGGCGTAGATATTGCCGCGCCTGGCGTAGACATTTACAGTGCATTTAGTCAACTTGCGCCAGGTGGTAGCCTTTATCGCAGTCAGAATGGTACGAGTATGGCGGTGCCTCATGTGGCTGGTTTGGCAGCACTGTACATTCAGCAGTTTCCCGATATTTTGGCAGGTATGCTCTGGCAGAAGCTTGCCGAAACGGCTCAACCTATCGAAGGCCAGGATGCTATCGATGTAGGCAATGGTCTTGCTCGCTTACAGATAAATTAAACGCGCTATGCCAAAGATTTTTCTCGTCGTTATGACTGAAGACTTTGTTTGGGATCAACAATCTCAACTCGTATACGCACAGGCAGGCGTACGCATGATCGAGCAGTATTCGAGTCTGGGCATCTGTCGGGTAGAAGCAGACAGCGAAGAGCGATTAAATGAACTTCCAGGGGTAATCTCCGTCGAAGAAGAGCAAAACATGCACGCATTGGAGGAGGAATGATGTTTTGACATTTTTGGACGAAAACCAGCGGGTTTCGTCCAAAAATGTCA
>JBCCPC010000065.1:0-27649 GCA_039025055.1 Bacteroidota bacterium
AAGAAGCATTCCATAAGGCCGTAATAAGTATTTTCGAAAACCTCGGAAATGAAGAACATCAGATAGCCTTGGCGAAATTACTCACTATGAATTTCCAGAAATTTGAAAAATCACAAATCTTACCTTGTTAACCTATAATTCATTCAACTTTATTTATAACAATTTACAAGTAATTTCTTATAAAAAATTATAACAAAATTAATTTCAAAAGACTTCATCTATTTCCTCACATCAGTTTAAACATTACGATTTCGCAATGCATAATCAATGTCCAGATACCCTTTGTTTCTTCTCATTTCTTTATTTTTTTTGATTATTGGCCTAACAACTCTGAAGCCGCCATATGGCGCATACAACAACTCCCTACACCACCAAATATAAGGCGTTCTCACCAAACTTGACATGTATTCCCCAGTTGACGTTTTACTAGTAATTGCGCCATTATCCCCCCTTCGAATCACCAACAATGTTGTCGAGTCGGCTGATGATATGCTGACGTTTGCTGGCAAAGGTATCGGTGCGCTATCTGAAGCGAATAAGTTATCGGAATATCCACTTGTTTACATGGCGTATCCTCTAGGCTGTTATTAACATCCCAGTCTATTCAGATTTATGTACTTCAAGTTCGATTTCAACCATAAATTCTGGCAATGCCAATCCTTTTACTTCCAACCAAGAACCAGTTGGGAATCCATTTTTGTAAATCTCAGCTCGATATGCTGATTTTTCCAGCATTTGTGCCATATCAGTTGTGAAGATGTCTTCTTTTACTACATCATCAAAGGTGCAACCAAAGTGTTCCAATATTTTACCCAAGTCCGCATAGCAGTTTTTCATCTGCTGCGCCATATCGCCAATCGCAGTTGGATTCCCTTCATCGTCCATACTTACGGCACCAGAAATTTTTATGCTATTTCCAATTTTCACCGCATGAGAATAACCAAATGCTTTTTCTACGTCAGGTCGTAATAAGAAATATTCTGGCTTCTCGGGTTCGGCAATTAGTTCCTTTTCAACTTCCTTGACTTCTTCCTGCTGATTCTGTTCACAGCTTTGGAAAGTAAAAGCCAGTATAAAAAGCATAGTGAGCAAAGCTAGTCGGCTGATATAGTTATTCATCATTCAGATTGTTTAGAGCTTGCTTTTTTCGGTAAGACGTACGATTTTTAATCCATGGCAATGCACGTAACCAAGCTATGTGTTCACCCAAACATACGCATAAACACCCAATAGGGTAGTACAATCGGAAGGACCTCCACACTGACCTAAATTGTGAAAATCCTTGGCATTCGTCCTCGTTTTGGCGTTGGTGGGATGATTTGTTTTTTTGAAAGGATGAGGGATAAAGGGGTGGGGGCGTGTGCTCCCCCTCTTTCCCGCGCCTTACTCCCCCAGGGAGCAAGGGGATATAATTTCTGATAAAGGTTTAGCATCTCATGCTTCATCTACTGAAGGATGAGATGCAGTTTTCCAGGTACAATACGGTGCATATTCTCAGTCTATTTTCTCCTTAGCTGAACCATTAAAATATAAGAAATCGCTACAACAATACGCTTGAAACACAAATCCAAATCCCAAGTCGCGGGCTACAATGCGAAGCATCCCACCCTACCCTAAGTCGCGAAAATCCGTGGCCATCCGTCTATGCAACTTGTTGCATCCGTAAAAAGCGCCTTGGCGCTACAATTTATCCGTGTACTTTTTCCTTGGTTGGGGTGGGTGGGATGAAACGGTTGTTTGTGAAAGGATGAAGGGCAGGATAACTGAGACGTTAGATATGAATAAAGTTTTGTCGTTCTCAGCCTTAGCTCCCCCCTCATCCCCAGCCCTTCTCCCGCCGGGGAGAAGGGAGTGGTTTTCCAGGCATAAGACCACCTATATTCAAGTCATTAATTTCCCATAGCCAAGAAACTAAAGTAAAAGAGTTCGCCCCAGCGATACACATGAAACACGCATCCAAAACCCAAATCGCGGGCACCAATGCTAAGCTCTCCACCCCACCCCAAGCCGCGAAAATCCGTGGCAATCCGTCTATGCAACTTGTTGCATCCGTAATAAGCGCGAAGCGCTACATATTATCCGTGTAAAAAATTTGCAGTCGCGTAGCGAAACAAAAAATCCGCTCCATCCGCCTAATCAGCGTCATCAGCGGCGAGTTTTGCGAAGGGCGAAGCCCGAGTAATCCAGTTCTAAATATGGACTAACCATATCCACCAAAAAAGCACGCCCACCAACGGCAGACGTGCTTCCAAGCGAAAAAATCTTTCCTGCCTAAAAAGGCCTAGTAGCGGTAGTACTCCGGCTTGAAGGGGCCTTTGACCTCTACACCAATGTAGGCCGCTTGCTCTTCGCTCAGGTCTTCCAGCTCGACGCCGATTTTGCTGAGGTGGAGGCGGGCTACCTGCTCATCGAGGTGCTTGGGTAGCATATAGACCTCATTACCGTAGTTGTCGGAATTTTGCCAGAGCTCGATCTGAGCCAGAGTCTGGTTGGTGAAGCTGTTGCTCATCACGAAGCTCGGGTGACCGGTCGCACAACCCAAGTTCACTAGACGACCTTCGGCCAAGATGACCACCTCTTTGCCGTCGATATTGTACAAATCGACTTGCGGCTTGATGTTGTCTTTGGTATCGCCGTAGTTGTCGTTGAGCCAGGCCATATCGATCTCATTGTCGAAGTGGCCGATGTTACAGACGATGGCCTTGTCCTTCATGGCGCGGAAGTGGCGCTCGGTCAGGATGTTGAAGTTGCCTGTGGCCGTCACAATGATGTCGGCGCGGTGAATGGCATTATCCATACGCTTCACCTCGTATCCGTCCATGGCGGCTTGCAGGGCGCAGATGGGATCGATCTCAGTCACGATCACGCGGCAACCGGCACCGTGCAAGCTCGCAACTGTACCCTTACCCACATCGCCATAACCTGCTACGATGGCAACCTTTCCGGCCATCATCACGTCGGTAGCGCGGCGGATCGCATCCACGGCGCTCTCTTTGCAACCGTACTTATTGTCGAACTTCGACTTGGTGACCGAGTCGTTCACATTGATGGCGGGCATCGGCAGGGTGCCCTTCTTCATGCGCTCGTACAGGCGGTGTACGCCCGTAGTCGTCTCCTCGCTCAGCCCTTTGATGTTGGGCACCAGCTCGGGGTAGCGATCCAGCACCATATTGGTCAGGTCGCCGCCATCGTCGAGGATCATGTTGAGGGGTTGTCCGTCTTCAAAGGCCGTCAGCGTTTGCTCAATGGCCCAGTCGAATTCCTCCTCGTTCATGCCCTTCCAGGCAAAAACCGGCACACCGGCAGCAGCAATAGCGGCGGCAGCGTGGTCTTGGGTAGAGAAGATGTTGCAGCTCGACCAGGTCACGTCGGCCCCCAGTTCCACGAGGGTTTCGATCAGTACGGCCGTCTGAATGGTCATGTGCAGACAACCGGCAATGCGGGCGCCAGCCAGTGGCTTGCTTTCGCCATATTGCTCACGGAGTGCCATCAGACCGGGCATTTCCGCCTCGGCCAAATTGATCTCCTTACGGCCCCAGGCCGCCAGGTTAATGTCTTTTACTTTGTAGTTCGTGCGCGTTTCGGTAGCGGGCATAGTTTTCATTGATTTTTGGAGGCGCAAAGGTACGAAATAAAGAGGGGTTTTATTGACAATTGAGCTTCGCTCAATTGTCAATAAAACTATAATCTGTACAATCCTCTCAACATTAAATTCGCTCGCTCCGTAGACCCCCAGGCTCTACTCGATGGGCCTACAAACTCAAAATCGCCACTTCTTACCATCTCTACAGCCGCCTCCAAACCTATCTGATCATTCAGCTGATAGCGCAACCTGGCTCCTATGCGCAAGTGGAATGTTCCGACCTGCGGAAGTACAAATTAAACACTACACAACATGGGGGTAAGCATACCGTTATACACATCGGAATAGAAAACATATAAGACTTTTAACGATACTCGTCTTATCTTGCCCCTCACTAAACACGCTACTCCAGCCGAGTTATTTGCGACAACCTGGCTGAGTGAACCACCAAAAAAGCCGCGATGACGAAACGATGCCTGCTGGGCCTTTTGGCCGTATTTGCGCTACACACGCTAGCTGCCCAATACACCACCCGCTTTACGGAAGCCGACCGATTGTTTAAGCTGGCCGAGGGCCACAAGGCGCAAAACCTGCTGCCGCTGGCACAGAGCCAATACGAGCAGGTGCTGCAGCTGGTGAGACAAATTCACCAACCCGAAGCGGAGCTACTGCGCATACAGTCGGAGCTGGGCGTGGCGACCATTGCGGTGCAGCTGGGCAAGCCGGATGGGGAGAAGTTGATCTTGGATTTCGTGCGCAGATACCAACCCGACCCCATAGCTAATGAGGCCCTGCTGGAGATCGCCAACTACTATTTCAACAAGAATGATCTCGATAAGGCGGAAGATTTTTACAAGCGCATTCCGACTTCTTCGCTGAGCCGGGCAGAGCGGGCCGAGGTGAATTTCAGGCTGGGTTATACCAATTTCGTGCAGCAGAAATTCAGGGATGCCAAACGGTATTTTTCGACCAGCAAGGATGTAGACTCGGAGTTTTACTTCCAGACGAACTACTACCTGGGCATGATCGAGTTTTTTGAGGGGAATTACGAGTCGGCGGTTCGGCAGTTTCGGCTAGTGGAGCAATCGCCACTTTACAAGAATTATGTGCCTTACTATCTGGCGCAAATTTACTTTGCACAGGGCCGATATGTAGAGCTGATCAACTATGCCGAGCCAATGCTGGCACAAGGCAACCGAGTCAGAAACGAACGAGAGATCAACGGACTGGTCGGTCAAGCTTATTTCGAGCAGGGTGATTATGCTCGTGCGCGGCCGTTTTTGGAGGCGTACGCACAAAACAACCGCAGCTTGCGTGAGGAGCAGTTGTACCAATTGGGCTTCACGCAGTATCAAGCCCAAGACTATCGAGCGGCGGTAAAGACCTTCGAGGAGATAAGTGGCGAAAATAGCTCTGTCGGACAGAGTGCCAACTTCTATCTGGGCGATGCACAGTTGAGATTGGGCGACCGACGCTCGGCCAGATCGGCATTCGGGGCGGCCTCGCGTATGGACTTCGATGCTACGCTCAAGGAGGAAGCTCTTTTCAATTATGCTAAGCTAAGCTATGAGCTGCGCGATCCGGCAGAAGCCATTAACGCCATACAGCAATTGCCACCGGGTAGCCGCTTTTATGTGGAAGGGCAACGACTGCTGGGCGATCTGTTTGCGGCCAACCGCGACTACCAGGGCGCACTCGATATACTGGAGCGCATGCCCAACCGTACACCCGAGCTACAAGAGGCCTATCAGCAAGCGGCCCTTTACAGAGGGATGCAACTACTCGACAATGGCAATTTGATGAACGCCCAAACGACGCTGCAAAAAGCACTGACCACTTCGGTCAATAACAGTCTGCGGGCACAGGCCCTCTACTGGCTGGGCGATATAGAGCATACGAATGGCAACTACGATGCCAGCATCAATTACGTCAATCAGTTTTTGACCCTGGCCCCTACCCTACGCAACCTGCCGCCACAATCTTCGGTCTACACGGCCAATTATCTGCAAGGCTACAATTATCTAAAACAAGACAATTACTCGGCCGCCCTCCAGTATTTCCGTGAATCGGTGGAAGGCATTCAGCGCAATGCGCCCTACATCAACGATGCCGACGTGCGCGAGCGAGTGCTGGGCGATGCCGTGCTACGCGTGGGCGATGCCTATTTCAGCAACAACCAATACGATCAGGCCATTCGCTATTACGACGAGGCGGTCTCCAATCGGTACTCGGGTTTTATTTATGCGCTCTATCAAAAGGCCATCATAGAAGGGCTGCGCGGTCGCAATGCCGAAAAGATCTCCTCGCTCAACCAGTTGGCGCAGCAGTACCCCAACTCGCCCTATGCCGATGAAGCCCTCTTTCAACTGGGTTTGACCTATCAGAGTATCGGGCAATTGCAACAAGCGCTTCCGCCATTCCGCCGAATTGTATCCGACTATGCCAATAGCAGTCCGCTAGTGAATGAGGCCTTGCTACAGCTCGGTTTGGTGAGCTACAACCTGGGCAATCAGGAAGCGGCCATCAACTACTACAAGCAGGTGTTCGGCAATAACCCGACGGGCTCCGAGGCCGACCGGGCACTGGCCGCCCTCGAAGAGATCTACGTGCGCGACATGGGCCGGGCCGATCTCTACTTTGCCTTCCTGGAGACCATCCCGGGCTACCAGGTGACCTCTGATGGGCGCGACAGTATCAACTTCCGAGCGGCGGAGTCGCAGTATGAGG
The DNA here is from genome assembly GCA_039025055.1 of Bacteroidota bacterium. Taxonomy (GTDB): domain Bacteria; phylum Bacteroidota; class Bacteroidia; order Chitinophagales; family Saprospiraceae; genus Neolewinella. The sequence continues at coordinate 6,311 of JBCCPC010000065.1, forward strand.
CAGGCAACTACGCGCGCGCTGTGACGGCCTTTACCGATTATGTTCGCCAGTTTCCGAGAGGTCGATATGTATTGACGGCCTATTACCACCGGGGCGATAGCTATGCTGTACAACAGCAATATCGCGAGGCTCTGGGCGACTATGAGTATGTGGTCAATCGCGGTCCGAGCCAATACTATGTGCGGGCACTCGAAAAGGCCAGCTTGATCGCCTACAATAGCGAGCAAGACTTTGCCAAAGCTTACGAGTTGTACGTCAAGCTAGAAGAAGCCGCCCAAACCGAAGATAAACGCTTTGAAGCTCAGCTGGGTGCACTACGATCGGCCTACCGGTCGAATAATACACTGGGGGTAGAGACCTATTCACGCAAGGTGGCCAACAACCCGAGTGCAACGCAGCAGCAAGCGACCGACGCCAACTTTTATCTGGGTAAGATCGCCTACGATAGAGGACAGCCAGAACAGGCCATGCGCTACTTCGATCAGGTCGTAGCCAATAGCAATGACGAGCAGGCGGCCGAAGCTCGATATCTGCGCTGTAAGATCACCTACGAAAGAGGCGATCTGGCCCGTGCCCAGGAAATGTGCCTGGAGGCCAATAGCGCGAGTTCGGGCTATCCGTTTTGGGTGGCTAAGACCATCATCTTGCTCAGTGATGTGATGCGCGCCCGAAACGACTACTTCAATTCAAGAGCTGCCCTACAAGCCTTACTAGACAACTACAACGAAGACCAGGCCCTGGTCGACGAAGCTCGCCGCAAGCTCGAAGAGGTTAACCAACTCATCAATCAGTCTAGCCGACTCGACAACTCGACCCAGCCCGGTAACCGACTACAAATGGACAATAGTGGCAATGGCCGAAACTAGAATCGACACCGTCCAGCAATTTAAAATCATTCACTCCGCACTATCTGATCCAATGATAATGAATCGAATCAAAGCCCTCTCCTTTCTTATCGGCTGCTTGCTCAGTAGCTCCCTGTTGTATGCCCAGCCAGGCGGTCTGCCTTCAGGCGAGGTCGATGTAGTCCGTTCTTTCGAGGCCAACCTGATCGAAGCCGAGCGCGTGGGTGTCAACCCGGTCTTACCGCCGCCAGATACCACGATACGCCGCCAGCAGTACAATGTGCTGGCACGGCCGCTCAATATGGATTATCCTGCGCCCATTATCAAGCCCAGGGCTATTGGCAGAGACCGGACAGACGAAAGCTATAGAGGCTTGCTAAAGCTGGGTGTCGGCTGGCCACTCGGGTTTTTGGGTGACCTGAGCTACGACATCGTCAATGTGCAAGATTTCGATTTGGGCTTTCGGGCGCATCGACACAGCTTCAACAACAACGCCCAAGTCGAAAACCAACGCGCCAGCGATACCCGATTGGGGCTAGATGGTACCTATTATTTCGATCAGGGGTTTGCGGTGACCGGAGAGCTGGGTTTCACAGGATTGACCCGCCACTACTACGGCTACAACTTCCCAGAGATGGATGAGGATAGCATCCCGTCGTTCGAGGCCAATGAAGTCAGGCAACGATTTACAGCAGTAGACATAGCAGCCTCTATTTTCAATGGCACGCGTACCCAGGGTGACTTCGATTATAGTGCGGGCTTTGAAGCCTATCTATTTAATGCGCTCGGGGCTACCCGGGAAAATGCATTTGCGGTAGAGCTACAAGCCACTAAGTGGTTTGGTGATCGCGACCCACTAGACATCATTCTGCGCACAGACATCACCAATTACAATGATACGGCCCGGCAGAACCTCAACAACTTCTATTTACAACCCAGCTATACCGCTCACTTCGAGCGGTTTAAATTAAGAATAGGTGCTAACATCGTAAATCACAATGACGAGTTTTTCATCTATCCCGACTTCGAGGCAACGGTCAATATCGTGCCGGGCATCGTGAGTGCCTTCCTGGGTGCCGACGGCGATTTACAGAAAAACACCTTCCGTTCGCTGTCTGATTACAATCCGTGGATCGGAACGCGGCTCGAAATTGCCAATAGCGATTACAACCGCTTCTTCGGTGGCTTACAAGGCACCATCTACGGACTGGCTTACCGCGCCGAAGTGGCCTACAAAGACATAGAAGGTCTACCGCTTTACCTACTCAATAGACGCACCGAACTGCCTACATTCGATGTAGTCTTCGATACGGCCAGTATCGTGACCATTCAGGCCAGTGTGACCATTCCGCTGGTCGACAATCTCGATCTGGCAGCGGGCTTTGTGCAAAACATCTATTCACTCGATAATCAGGATCGCCCCTGGCATTTACCCAGCACGACCGTCAATGCAACGGGTATCTATACCGTGCCTAATAGCGGGCTTCAAGTACGCGCTGATGTCTTTCTAGAAAATGGTCTACCTACCCAAAATGCCGACGGTACGGCCAGCAATCTCAATGCGCTATTCGATCTCAGCTTTGGGGCCGAGTACAATCTGACTGATCAGCTTAGTTTGTGGGGGCAGTTGAATAATTTGGCTAATAATAAGCGGCAACGATTTGCGCGCTACCCGACGATAGGGATAAATGTGTTGGCGGGGGTTTCGGTGAAGTTTTGATTTGTGTTTTTGGATTTTTGGAAAAATCCAAAAACACTTCTAGCTGGATGCAATAGTCCATACGCCTCCCACAAAAAGTATTCTTCCGGAATATAATTCGGACTTCCGCGGGTCGGTACCATTCGGGTATATGTATCTGTTCACGTTCTGGATATTGAATAGATTATTGACGTTGGCGTAAAGGATCAGTTGGCCCCGGCCGAGGGTAAGCATTTTGGAGATCGAAAGATCAACCCGAATATATTCGTGTAACCGAGTGCCTTCACTTGGCGACGCAAAAATCGGTCGGTACAAACCCTCCGATTCGGGTATGGGCTCGCTGCGCAAGAGCGGCAGGAAATATCGACCTTCCCTCCAGGTGCCAGTCAGTCCAAATGAGAAGCCATCGCGAGATGCTCGGACGATCTGGCCTCGAATCAGAAAAGGTAGGTCCTGTGCACTCGGTATACTATTTTCTCTGTCATTTACGCGCACAATGCCACCGCTCAGCCATGCCCGGTAGCCATTGTCGCTATAGCCTATCCGAGTTTCTATACCAGAAATATTTTGATCGGTCGAGAGCTGGTAGTTCTCCCATTTGCGAAAGACCGCTGCATCGAATGACCATAAATCTTGACGCATCTGGTAGCTGAGCGAAAGCTGATCGAGCTGCAACCATTGCCATTGGCTGATTCCCGGTCCAGGGCTGAGCAATTGCTGATAATGCCCGCCACCCAAAATTACCCGGTGCCTAACATTGGGCCTGTAGTGAAGACTGCCTTGCGCACTGAATCTGGTGTCTCTGGATTGCGGATCATAAACCATGCGCACACCAGCCTCCATGATGAGATAACCCGTAAGTCTTTGCTCAGTGGAAGAAAAAGCGGTGATGATGCTCTGGACAATACCTGCAGTGAACGAATCAAAAGGATCGTTGGCTGCAAATTCGTAATCGGTTAGGGGGAAGGTGCCAGATACCTGGTCTGAGAAGCGGTCGTACTGCAATCCGAATGCACGGCTGTAGCCCCTGCCCTCCTGTCGAGCGGAGACCTCAGAGTACATGTTGAAGCGGTCGGGTTGGCTATTGATATTGCCGAAGGTAAACTCGCTTCGATCCCAATCGAGCATTTGGCTGACGCGCCACTTCCAGGATTCTCCTTCGTGCTGATAGGAGAAAACACCTAGCTGGCGGGACTTGGTTTGCTTGAATTCGTCGGTCAGATAATTGGTGCGGGTGAGAAAACGGTAATTTTCTTCAAACGCCAGCACGTAAGCATTTACTCGAGATCGATCGTTAAATCGATGTGTGAGAGCTATCGCGCCATCGAGACCTGCCGACCCGCGTAAGTCTGAAAAAGTACCATCATTCAATGCTTGGAAAGCAGTCAGCTGGCTCCAATTCACAAAAGTGCGCAAGTCTGTCTTTTTACCGATTGGCCGCGCATGCGATAGGCCCATACCCGCCAGGTTTACGGAGATGCCGTAGCTCGGCCCCTTAAGTGGATCGTTGGCCGTGCGCAACTGCACAGCCCCAGCAGAAGACCTGCCCAGCGCAATGGGTGGATGACCTGGATAGACCCGAACTTCCTCTAGCGGAAACTGACCGAATATACTGAACTGACCCAGCCCATTGCTCTGATCCAAACGCACGGCAGAGCGTATGGGCACCCCGTCGAGATACACCCCTGTAGCTACACTCGGACTGCCCCGCAAGCTGACGTTGGCCGTCTCATCCAAATTAGTAGCCGAAGGCAGATTATTGACCGCTAGTAATGGATCGGCCTTGGCGGCAGGATCGAGATAAATATCGAGCTGCGTGATGCGCTGAGCCGCTAATTCACCCGCCCGAATGCGCTTGGCTTTCACCGTGGCCGTAGGGCTATTCATCGCTTTTGAAGATTGGAGAGAAACGCTAATGCCCGCCTGGCTTTGGTCAACGTACAGCTTGTACGTATCGAATCCTAAATAACTGACGATCAGTGAATCAACTGCTTCCATCTCAAGTTTGAAATAGCCTACGGAATCTGTGATTTGCACCCTCCCCGGATCGTTCTGAGGATATACATAGGCACCCATCAGTGGCTCTCCTTCTCCTGTTATTGTTCCGCTCACTGTGAATTGAGCAGAGATTGATATTTGTATAACAAGAAAAAGCTGAATGAGTAAATATTTCATTACTCCTGATCTAGCTGGGGCAGCAAGTAGTACTTGACATAACTGAACTCGGGTTGAAGAGCCAGTGCCTTCAGATAAACCGCTCGGGCCGCTTCCTTCTGTCCATCGGTCTTTAGCCCTTCGCCCAGGATAGTGAGGGTCTCGTAATAACGCCAGTCTTCTTCCGGTGAATCTCCGGCCTCGAACAGACTCACCGCCTTTTGGATCAGCTCCAACCCTTTATCGATATCTCCTCCCCACTCTTTGGGTGTGTAGATCAAATTGGACGCAGCGGCGGTGAGCGCAACTGGATCTTCTTCTCCGAATCGGAGTGCTTTCTGGGCGTGCCTACTCGACGCCATACCCGCCTGCATCGCTTTGGAAGGGTCTAGAGCAATGCTCATACCCAGCACACCAGACATGAGTCCGTTTGCAGACGCATGCTTTTTATCGGCTTCCAACACCTTATCTAAAGCGAGCATGGACATGCTCATATAGCGTTCGGCCATCTCCTGATCTTTCAGGGAAAAGGCCGTGCCAATAGCCGTGTAAGCTGCGTGACCGAGCTTGAGCTGATCGGCCTGGGTGTTAGTGTTTGCAGCCATTTTTTCGAGCACTTCGCCCCAGGCTTCGCCATCATTACTGATGTAGGCCGCTAGTATTTGTTCGTCGAAACTATCTTGTGCCTGAACTGAGAGCGAAACGAATAGCAGTAGAATTGAAAGGTATTTCATGGTTGTTGAATTGATTTAATGCAAATGTGCTTTTCACTTGTCATCTCTCGAAATGCAATTGATGAGCGGCACCGTTGGATTGACGAACGGTAGATAACTTATTCCTCAACCACTCGTCAATGAGAAACGACCATTCGTAAAGTAGACTTGTAGCCTAAGTAATAGCTGTACTAATTTGCAAGCATGAAATTCAATAGCGTATTTAACAAAGGATGGCTGACTGAGTCGAGTTTCTGGGTGGCATACAGCCTTTTCTGGCATGTGATCTTTGCTCCAGAACCTTTTGCTGTATCCGATCTCATCTTCACAGCCTGCATGACTGCGGCTCACATGTCGGTCGTTTATCTGCACTTGAATGTAGTATCACCTAGGCGCCAGTCTGGACAAATAGGCGTTATTCTCTATAGCCTGGGGCTAGTGTTTCTAACTTTGCTGGGTACGGGTCTGATCTGGCTTTTCCTCATGGGGGTATTTACTTTTATACCGTATTCGCAAGGGCTTATTGCTTCTTTGAAGTACGCCTTTTTCACCTATTGGGCCGGGTCTTTTTTGAGTAGTACGATCATGGTATTGGCCATTACTTACGCCATCAACCTGATCGCCAGAAAGCGAGATCAAGAACGCAGAGCCAAAGAGCTCGAATTCGAGAAAACGCAATCTGAGCTACAATATCTTCGCGGTCAGCTCAATCCGCATTTCTTATTCAATGCCCTCAATGGTATTTACTTCCTCATTCCTCAAAATCCAGAAAAAGCAGCAGAAGTCCTAGCCGGATTTTCAGATTTGTTGCGCTATCAGCTCTACAGGTCAGAAGACAAGCAGGTGCCGCTTGCAGAAGAATTGCAATATTTAGATCGATTTGCCGAACTCTCCTTAATGCGGTTAGAAAGCGACTTTGTCTACGAGTTAGACGTGGATATGAATGAGCAATTAGGCAGTCTTCCGCCCATGCTGCTACTTCCCATTCTCGAAAATGCGTTTAAGCATAGTCCCAATCGAAATGGATGGATCAAAGGACGCATAAGCCTAACCGAAACTGATCGCCTCTTCGTGCGCATGAGCAATAACTACCATCCGGAAGAACAAAAACCTACAGCAACCCAAGAAAAAAAATCAGGTGGTATCGGTCTCGAAAATATCAAACGAAGACTAGAGTTACTTTATCCCGAAGACCATAGCTTCGACATTCAACAAGCAAAAGGTGTATTTTCTATAGATATGGAAATACCTTTTGCCGTACAGCCTGCTTTAGTTAGCTCATAGCTTTGCAATAAGCATGTCTGACCTCAATATCCCCATAAAAACCTTCATTGTTGAAGACGAGCCACTTGCCCGCAAAGGCATCAGTGAGTACGTAGATAAGACCGACTTTCTGATTCCAGTCGGGCAAGCGGCTGATGGGCTAGAAGCCCTTGAAAAATTGCAGGTTCAACATGAAGATGTAGAGTTACTCTTGCTAGATATTCAAATGCCGGGCTTAAGCGGCGTCGACCTGATCGGTGCGTTGAAGCGGCCGCCAGAAGTTATTTTCACGACAGCCCACCCCGGCTTTGCTGTTCAAGGCTTTGAATTGGAAGCCGTCGATTACTTATTGAAGCCCATCACCTACCCGCGCTTTTTCAAGGCTGCCCTAAAAGCAAGGGAAAAATTGAGGCCGATGAACACAGCTGTCCCATTAAAAAGACCGGAAAACGATCAGCAGGAGTTATTCCTTCGCCTGGAAAGCCGCATAGAGCGAATCTTGGTCGAGGATATATTGTATGTAGAAAGCATGCAAAACTACTGTCGCGTAGTCACCACCTCGGGCGACCTTTTGCCGCTTATTCCACTCAAGGACATCGAGGCTGCGCTACCTGAGGAGTTATTTTTTCAAATTCACCGCTCGTATATTGTAGCCCTATCTAAAATTGAGAGTCTGGAAGGCAATCGAGTTAGAATAGCTGATCGCTGGCTGCCAGTCAGTCGACGAAGAAAAGAGCGTTTGACCGATAAATGGATCAAGGGGAAGACACTTTGAGTCATTCACACATTCCTTTTTTAGAAACCTAGTGCTTTACGAATGAAGCTTATCTTTGTCTCGAAAATGTATTGGTATGCCCAAACACCTTACTCAAGACCAGATAGACCACTACCGACGTGAAGGTTACCTGCACGTGCCAGGCGTTTATACCGAGGCTGATATAGATCGTTCACGACAGCTGATCGAAGCAGATATCGACAGTGGTGGCTGGGCCACTGCACCCTACCACAACGAAGGAGTCACTACTGACATCTACGAGCGCATACCCGAACTAGCCGATATTGTTTGGAACCAGGCCTATTTGGATGTTATGGAAGATCTTTTTGGCCCAGAGCTGGTCATGCTCGCGGAACCTGCCGTTCACAGATCGCGCTATTACTACTGGCACAAGGATTCCACATTCATAGACGAACAAGGAGAAGATTACCACTGGAATAGCGACTTCCAAGCGGCTATGACCGTACTCTATCTACAGGAAAACCATCCCGACTACGGTGGTGGTATTTCCGTGGTGCCCCGTACCCACCACAATCCTGATTTTTATCATAGAATATCCAAAATGAACCTGGCTCAGCGCGCCTGGCTCAAAGGGCAAAAGATCATGAAGATTTCGCATTTTGATCGGCTTGATCAGCACCCGGAATTAAATGCTATAGCCAGTAAAGCCGGAGATCTGCTGGTACTCGATATGCGTGTAGATCATAAAGGGACACCTGCCAAAAAACCGGTCCCTTACACCAAATACGGTATCATGAATATTGCATGTACTGGCCGTCGTACCGCTCAGAACCTTCGCCGGTCATTGCGCAATCGAAAAGCCAAGTACTATTCTGAATATTTAGCCAAAGAGCCTGACATTACACCAAAGCTGAAGGAAATCAGCGAACGAACAGGTATTGAGATTTTACTCTAGCCAATATTTTGCAAAACGACACCGCTACCATAGGCCGTGATTTGGAATTCGCCATTGAAAAGCTCGAAGCTAATGGCCTAGTTGCCATACCGACCGAGACGGTCTACGGTTTGGCTGCAAACGCCCTCGAAGCCGAGGCCGTTGTAAAGATTTTTGAGGCCAAAAAACGTCCGAGTTTCGATCCGCTTATCGTTCACATAAAAGGTACTGAAGACCTGGCTAAATACGCAAAAGTCATTCCCGACCAAGCCGGTCGACTGGCACAAGCTCTCTGGCCGGGCCCACTCACGATCGTACTGCCCAAGCACAGCATCATACCCGACCTAACGACCAGCGGTTTAGATAGCGTGGCTATTCGCTCACCTAGACACTCGCTGACCAGGCAGCTATTAGGTATGCTCGACTTTCCGCTGGCGGCTCCGAGTGCCAATCCGTTTGGCTATCTCAGTCCCACTAGGCCCGAACACGTTGCCGACCAACTAGCCGGAGAAGTAGACTACATCCTGGATGGCGGCCCGTGCGAAGTCGGCCTGGAGAGCACCATAATATCCTTCATTGACCCTGGCAAAATAGAGATGCTGCGGGCTGGCGGCTATGTACGTGAGGAAATCGAGGAAATACTCGGTACCCAGCTGTCGGTGCGTACCCACTCCAGCAGCAACCCGAGCGCGCCTGGCATGTTGGCCCAGCACTACGCCCCACGCACGCCTCTGTTGATTGTCGATGCTGATGAAGTGCCAGATATGAATACGCTTCGCTCTTTTGGGTTTTTGGAAAAATCCAAAAACCCAAAAATTGCCTACATCAAGCTCATACCCACTCAAAACCCACCCGAGTGGGCAACCGACGCTTTTGCTTGGTCAGACGACGGCAACCTGCGCCAGGCAGCTGCCCGACTTTTCGCCTTACTGCGCACTTTAGACGGCCAAAACTATGACTTGATCGTAGCCGAACGCGTACCCCCGCGAGGGCTCGGGCTCGCCATCAATGACAGACTATCCAGAGCCGCTCATCAGTCATAACAATATGGTCGGTGAGGGCGTTAACCAAACGTATTTTGCCTTGCCGAAAATCAACACCAATGCGCACGCTACTCTTTACTGCTACCTTGATCCTACTGGGATACAGCTGCGAAAAAGACACGCCTACAGAAGATTCGCCACCAGCATTTGAAGGATTGGAACTAGAAGGCCGATGGGAGCTCACCGAAGCCAAGCGCAACAATCGCACGACTCAAATTTTGGACGGGCTATACTTTGTATTCGGGCCAGATAACGCCTTTGAGACTAACCTCGGTGGCGAAGAGTCTGCCGGCAAATATATCTACGACGATCGGGCGGAGATCGTCACCAGCGAAGTGAGTATGCCAGCCACCTATCTCATCAGGGAGCTCAGCGATGGCGAAATGGTGCTTGAAACCAAGTTGGAGGGGTCTAAATTTCAATTTCTGCTGAGTCGGGCAGAAGAAGAAGTAGAGAGCTAGCACTGATTTTCTTGTTTTTTGGGCGACTTTCGGGCCAATAGTCTTGTGATTCTCTTATTGAGTAATCAAGCTGTTATATCTTTATGGTATACCACTTCTACTATGCGCAAAAATCTCATCCTTCTCGCCGCTTACTTGGCGTGTTTCGGGCCGCTTGCGGCCATAGATGCGGGCATCAGCATCAACCGCATGTGCAGTCCGACTAACCCTTATCTGGAGATCCAGACCTACCTGGTTGGATCTACAGTCACCTTCGATAGCCTGGAGACAGGCGGCTGGCAGGCATCGGTCTTTTTGACCATCATCATCGAGCAGAGCGACAGCTTGATCGCCGGTGAACGGCTGGAGTTGAAAAGCCCGGTTACCGACGGTCAGCGCAAGGATTTTTTAGACTTCCGCAGGTACAAACTCAAACCGGGAACGTATGCCCTCACACTAGAAATCACAGACGCAGCCGACGAGACCAATAAAAAAGAATATCAAGCAGAAATAGACCTACCCGTATGGCCGGATACGCCCATGCTTTGCGACGGCATGCTCCTCTCGTCGGTCGAAAAATCAGATAATGTAGAGAGCCCGCTCTACCGCCACGGACTACTTATGGAGCCGCTTCCATTCAACTTTTACGGTCGGGGTGCCAATACCCTCCACGTCTACTCCGAAGCGTATGGCATGGACCAATCGGGTTACGATCGCGGGCTGATGCTGATCAAAATAGAGAAGTTGGAAGGTAGCAATGCGATACAAAAGGCGCAAGCGTTTCAGGTGATCCGACCTGCGGAAGTCTACCCCATCCTGCAAAGTATGGATATCGGAAAGCTACCTAGCGGAAATTATCAGGTGGTGCTGGAATTGAGAAATCCCACCAACGAGCTGATCCACCAGCGTACGATCCCCTTTCAGCGGGCTAACCCCCTGGTCGACATGGAAGCGACCGAAGAGCAAATGGCCGACTTCGACCTCACACAAGAGTTCGTCGGTGAACTCGATACCGATACCCTTCGCTATGCCCTGCTGGCCATGATGCCAGTCATGAATCACTTCGAGCAAACTACCGCCGATCTGCTGGTCAAAGACAAGGAGTTGCGCCCCATGCGCATGTTCGTTTTCTCGTACTGGGCCCGACAGAGACCCGAAGACCCGGCTGGTGCCTACGAGCAATATATGGAGGTGGCACGAGCCGTAGATCGCACTTTTAATGCCGGTTTCAGAAACGGATTCGAGAGCGATCGCGGCTATATCTATCTAAAATACGGCCAGCCCAACAACATAACCCGTGTCGATACCGACCCGGTGGCTCCACCTTACGAAATATGGTCGTACGATTTTATCAAGCGCACTGGTCAAGCCAATCGGCGCTTCGTATTCTATAACCCGACCCTGGCAGCCGGTGACATGGTCATCTTACACAGCGACGTGATCGGGGAGATCAACAACCCGCAGTGGCAGCTGGAATTGTATCGCGACGCCCAAGACGATATGCCCGACAATTTCATAGACGGCACCGCTCCCGCGGATGGCTACAACCGAAATGCCGGGCGCATTTTCAGCGACTATTGAGAAGAAGAATTGCTGTTTTAATCTTCAATACTGACCGGGTACTGCTCTGCCTTTTCCCGGTAGTATGCACTTAGGATGTCGTATGCCTGCTTGCGTCGGCCGTTGCTGCCGATGATGCCTTTTCGGTTCCAGCCGTCTTGTATGATCGACAGATTTCTTCTGGGACTCCTGAAATCGTTTAATATCCAGGGGGTTATGCCGCGTAGAGAAGGTATCTGATCGAGCATATCGAGGGTTTCTTCGTACATCCATGCCTGGTGTTCTTCCGTCCATCGTTCCTCTTTGGGACCGTTCAAACCTTGCAATGCCCCCGCTCCAAATTCACTGATAAAGAATGGTTTATCGTGGGCACTCAGGTCCCAACTTACCTGCTCGATCTGATCGGGCGTGCTACCATACCAACCGATGTACTCGTTGGCAGAAACCATATCGCTCGTCTGGGCGAACGGATCGGTAATTTGTATTTCGTGTGTCTCCTTGTCTTCGGTTCGATCGAGAGCGGCGGAAATGATGCGATTGCCATCGAGTGAGCGAGCGACTTCGGCCATGCGCTCCAGAAAAGCCAGCCGATCGGGATCGTCTCTGGGCGTTTCATTAGCCACCGACCAAATAATAACCGATGCCCTGTTCTTATCTCTACCGATCATGTCGCGCAGCATCCCCTCTGCCTGCTCGTATGCACTGGAATCGGTATAATTTATGCCCCAGTATACAGGTATTTCCTTCCAGAGTAAAAAACCGAGGCTGTCGGCTAACCTGACGGTATGCTCGTTGTGTGGATAATGGGCCAGGCGCAGCATATTCACATTCAGGTCATTTGTTGCGGCTAGTAGTCGTTGGGCGGTTTGTTTATCGTGTATTCTACCGGGCAGACTGGGGTCTTCGTCGTGTAAACAGATACCCCTCATGAAAATAGACTGCCCGTTCAGCAGTACATCGGTCCCTTTGGTCTCTATAGTCCTGAACCCGATCTTGTCCGCAATCCGATCTGAACCAGAAGATAAATTGATGTTATACAATTTTGGCCGCTCAGGATACCACCGCTGTAAAGCATTGGTGGGCATATCTACCAGGGCCAACCCATCTTGGTCTACATCGAGGGTTTCGTCTATATCTATTTCAGGTATTTCGATACGCAGACGAGTGTCTTCAACTGCCCCATTCAATCTTACATATCCCTTTATTCGATCAGGAGATTCTTTATCTAGCTGAATATGGTAATCTTGGATAAAGGTTTTAGGTACGCGCACTAATTTGACATCGCGTATTAGTCCGCCATAATTCCACCAATCGCTGGTCAATCCAGGAACCCGATTGGCTTCCCTGCGATTGTCTACACGTACGACCAACTCATTTGATCCGCTAGTCAGCATGTCTGAAACCTCGAAATTAAAGGGGGTGTATCCGCCCTCATGAAAGCCGACTTTTTGCCCGTTTAGATATACATCGGCTCGGTAATTGGCCGCTCCGAAATAGAGGAATGTACGCTGCCCTTCGTTCATTTGGTGCTCAAAATCTCGCTCGTACCAGATGGTTCCTTCGTAGTACTCTAATTCCGGCAACTGATGATTCCAATCACCAGGAACTTCGATGGTGGGGGCCATATCGAAATCGTATTCGATTCGCTGCTCTTGAGCATCTCTTTTCCTATTTTTCCAGTAGGGCGAAGCCGAAGCTTTGGTGTTTTTAGCTTCGTCGAAAGGCTTCCAATTTCGATGATTTCTATACCCTGTTTCGTAAGGATCGATCAAAAAGTGCCATTCACCGTTCAGACTCTCACTCTGACGGGTATACACATTCTGAATGAGCGGAGCAAACCGATGATCGGTAGAATAGATTTCTACCACTGAATTTTCCGAATCGGTTGGCTGCTCCGAACGACAAGCAAGTAAAAAAAACAGGAGTAAAAAAGGGAAATATCGCATGGTAAATTGAATTAAAATCAGCTTGTGCAAACGATTGCACAGATAACGTATTTTGACCTATCTCTGTTTTTGTTCGTTGACACAACATTAACAGGGTTTTTCCAAGTCTTTGCTTTCAAGGCTTTTGGCCCTTTCGTAGCTTTGCGCCCCCGGCGATATGGCCGGTTTTCAAATAACGTAAATCAAATTTACCATGACCATGCGATTCAAGCCGGCCGCTCTTTTGGCCCTCGTGCTCAGCCTGGGCCTGATGGCCTGTCAGTCTGGCAATCAAGATGTTCGCGATGCAGCTGCTGCCCGCCAGGACCTGACCCCTGCCAGCGACGCTATAACAGCTAATCCACCTGCTAACGGCACGGTGCAGCCGACGCCTCCTGCTCCAAATGTAGCTGTAAACAACGGCCCAACTACCTCTATAGCTTTTGCAGAAGAGGAGTTCAACTTCGGTACCGTAGACGAGGGCGAGGTTGTCACCAAGACCTACAATTTCACCAATACCGGCGAAAATCCACTGATCATCAGCGACGCTCGTGGTAGCTGTGGTTGCACGGTTCCTTCTAAGCCAACGGCACCTATCATGCCAGGCGAAGATGGTGAGATCACCGTCCAGTTCAACAGCCAAGGCAAGCGCGGTGACCGCAATCAAAAGGTAACCATCACGGCCAACACCAACCCCCCTCAGACTTTCATCTATCTGAAGGGTACGGTAACGCCTAGTGCCGATGCGCCAGCCAACGTAACGACCACTACCGTTCAGTAAATAACGGGATACAGGCTGGGCTTTTCGACTCAGCTGGTTTTTCAAAAAGGGTTTCGACCGATGGTCGAAACCCTTTTTGTTTTGGGTGGTTTTTCTATTCCATGCCATCCGTTCGAGACTTTTTTTCGCTGGTCAAATTCAGCCATACCATTTTTGCCCTGCCGTTTGCCTTGCTGGGATTTACGCTAGGCACCATAGACCGCGGACGGTTCGATCCGCTCGTCTTATTGCTGGTTTTGGGTTGTATGGTTTTTGCCCGCTCAGCGGCTATGGCTTTCAATCGCTACCTGGACAGAGACATCGACAAGCTCAATCCACGAACAGCAGTTAGGGATATTCCAGCAGGTAGAATCAGTGCGAACTCCGCGCTTGTGTTTGTACTCATCAACTGTGCACTATTCATACTGTGTACGGCCTTCATCAACCAGCTCGTACTGGCCTTATCGCCCGTAGCATTATTGGTCATTCTCGGCTATAGCTATACCAAACGCTTTACACCTCTTTGCCATTTTGTACTCGGGCTAGGGCTTTCTTTAGCACCAGTAGGCGCCTATTTAGCCGTTACAGCTAGTTGGGCCTGGCTACCTGTACTTTACGGAGCCGTCGTACTGATCTGGGTGAGTGGTTTCGATATCGTCTATGCGCTACAAGACGAAGAGTTCGACCGCGGTCAGTCGCTCCAATCCATACCTACAGCTTTGGGTAGAGACGGTGCACTAAGGCTAGGACGCAGCCTACACCTACTATGCGCCCTCCTACTCACCACTACCCTTTGGTGGCAAATGACCAATCAATATCCCAACCGAAGCGGTTGGCTTACCTTCCTGGCTGGCACCGTATTTATTGCCCTACTATTTCGGCAGCACACCTTGGTCAAAGCAAACGATCTCAGTCGTATAGACCTGGCCTTCTTCACAACCAATGGCTTAGCTAGTCTGCTTTTTGGGGCACTTTTGATTCTCGATTTGCTTCTACATTAGCCGCCTTGATGCGTGCCTTCTCAAAGAAATCGATGTAGCTATCCGGGTTTACGACATTGCCATAATCGGCGATGATACTGATGTCTATGCCCCGCTCTTTGGCTTTGACAGCATAGTCTTCCAGTATTTCGATCACATCGTAGTCGAGGTAGCGTGTAGCGCGCACATCGAGCTCCAATAGCGTACCTTCTTCGAGTAGGTCGAGCTCGCGCAAAATGGCAGCCTTGTTGAAGAAGGTTACTTCTTCGGCTAGCGTCATCCTGATGGTGTGGCGATCGCTGCTCTTATCTTCGATATGCAGGAAGTGGCTGTTCTGATAGCTCTTGTAGAGTATGATGACAACTGCCACAGCTAGACCCAGCGCAATACCCAATAGCAGATTGGTAAAGATGATGCCTAGTACGGTTACGATGAACGGTATGAATTGCTTCCAGCCCGAGTTGTAGATAGATTTGAAAGTCGACGGCTTGGCCAGCTTATAGCCAACGATCATCAAAACCGCAGCCAGTACAGATAGTGGTATCTGGTTCAGCAGTACAGGAATAAACAGTACTGACCCTACGAGCAAAAAGCCGTGAAAGACCGCCGAAAGCTTCGAGTATCCACCCGATTGCACATTGGCACTGGAACGAACGATAACCTGAGTAATAGGCAAACCACCGATAAAGCCGGAAACCATATTGCCTGTGCCCTGGGCCAGGAGCTCCCGGTTGGTAGGCGTTACGCGCTTTCCAGGGTCTAATTTGTCGGTAGCCTCTACGCAAAGCAGCGTTTCCAGGCTGGCGACCAGAGCAATGGTAAAGCCAGTGATCCAGACATTATAGTCCTTAATTACAGCCCAGTTAGGCGAAGAAAATTGCCCTAAAAAAGAGGAAAAATCTTCAGGAACGGGCACATTTACCAGATGCTCGGCAGTAATTCCGAGAGTCTCGCTATCCTTAGTAAGTCGATAAAAAATGATACCTACAACTACCGCTACCAGGGGGCCTTGTACTAATTGGAAGAACTTTCCTTGCTTGCTCAACACAGAACTCCAAAGTATCAGAATACCTAGAGAAATGAAGGCTATCAGCGTTGCTCCATAGTTTATGTGGTCGAAAATACCCATCATATGAGAGAAGATAGTCTCGCCATCGCCTTGCATAAAGGCCCAGTCACCTTCGGCGGTCTTTTCGATGCCAAAGAAGAATTCAATCTGCTTTAAGATGATGAATATACCTATGCCTGTCAGCATACCCTTAATGACCGAAGCCGGGAAGTAGTAGCCGATCACCCCGGCTTTTGCTATTCCGAAACCAATCTGAATCAGACCACCTATCACCACAGCCACTAGAAAGTTTTGGTAGCCTCCCAGATCACCAATAGCAACAACGACGATAGCAGCCAGACCCGCAGCCGGACCACTTACCCCAATCTGAGAACCAGATAATAAGCCGACGATTATGCCACCTACAATTCCGGCAATCAGCCCACTAAAGAGAGGTGCTCCACTGGCCAGAGCAATGCCCAAGCACAGCGGCAAAGCCACAAAGAAAACGACAACGGAAGCAGGCAAATCGCGCTGCCAGTAAGAAAAGAAGTTTGTATTCATAGAGAAAAACTAATGCTAGTTGGCGCAAAATAAGTTTATAACAAGATACTAACACGCTTTGCCCTCAAAATTTGATGTAAATACATGGCAGATATTGACTTTTCATTTCCATTTAACGGTTTCTTAAATAGGACTTCCGCAGGTGGAATGCCCCCTCGCTCCGGAGGCGGAAGGCACTCCACCTGCGGAAGTCTATAAAACCAATCCCCTATTCCGTATACTTGCAGTCCTTCCCAAACCACCTCCCTTAAGCACTACCTCAACCACTCCCTTCATGCCCGACTTGCCCGAAGACCTCATCCTCGAAGCCGACGAAGAACTCGACCAAGCTACTACAGACCAAAGCCTCTCACTAGCCGGCGACCAGCTGCCACAGCATCTTCATATCCTGCCCTTGACCCAGCGGCCGATCTTTCCCGGCATGGTACTGCCCATGACCTTCACAGGGGCCGATAAGATCGAGGCACTGACAGAGGCGATGGAAAAAAACGATGGCTACTTGGGTGCCGTACTGGCCCTCGATTACGATCAGGCAGACTATACCCGCAGCGACTTTGCTGAGGTCGGTACCGCTTACAGGCTGCAAAAGATGATCCCCATCGGGCCAGATACCGTGCAGGTCATAGGTGAGGCCGTACGCAGATTCAAAAGGCGAAAGCAGCTACTCGTACAGCCGCACATAAAATGGGAAGTCGAGTACTATCGCCGCCCCAAAGTCAAGCCCGATAACGAGTTGCGCGCCTATATGCTCGCTATCAGTAAGGATGTGAAAGAGCTCCTTCAGCTCAACCCGTTTTTTCAAGAGCAGGTCAACCTCGTCGTTAGCCGATTGAATTACGAGCAGCCTGGCCGCACTATGGATATCATCTCCAATCTATTGGGTGCCGAGAAAGACCGACTACAGGAGCTGCTCGACACCTGGGAGCCCGGCGAACGCGCGAAGAAGTTGCTGCTCATCATCAAAGAGGAGCTCGAAGTAGCCCGCATCCAGGCTCGCATCAACAAGAAGATCGAAGACGACGTCAGCCAGCAGCAGAAAGAGTTTTTTCTGCGCGAGCAAATGAAAGCCATCCGCAGAGAGCTGGGCGAAGAGCAAGACGAAAGCGAAAGCATAGAAGAGCGCATCACCAGTGCGCTGGAAGGCAAACAATTACCCGAAGAAGCCCAAAAAGCCTTCGATCGAGAGCTCAAAAAGCTGCGTACTCTCAATAATCAGAGTCCTGAATTCAACATCACCCGCACCTATCTCGAAACTTTTGCCGAGCTGCCATGGGGCGTCTACAGCCCAGACAACCAAGACGTGCCCGAAGCGCGAAATATCCTCGATACCGACCACTACGGCCTAGATGACGTCAAGGACAGCATACTCGAATTCTTAGCGACCATACTCAAGCGAGGTAGTGTGGCCGGTAGCATCATATGTATGGTCGGCCCACCAGGCGTGGGTAAGACGAGCATCGGCAAGAGTATAGCTAGGGCTTTGGGGCGAGAATTCTATCGATTCAGCGTGGGTGGCATGCGCGATGAAGCCGAGATCAAAGGCCACCGACGTACATACATAGGGGCTATGCCGGGTAAGCTGATCCAGGCCTTACAACGTACGGGCACCGCCAACCCCGTTATTATGCTAGACGAGATCGATAAGATCGGTACCAGCTTCAGGGGTGATCCGGCCTCAGCTTTGCTGGAAGTACTCGACCCTGAGCAAAACGACGCCTTCATGGATCACTATCTGGATGTACCTATGGATTTGTCGAATGTGCTATTTGTCACCACAGCCAACCAGCTGGATACCATACCTGGCCCACTGCTAGACCGTATGGAAGTCATCAGACTGAGTGGCTATGTGCAGGAGGAGAAGATCGAAATTGCTCGCCAGTACCTCATCCCGAAACAGCTCAAAGAGCACAACTTCGAGATAGAAGAGGTCACCTTCGCCGAAGATGCCCTAGATTTTCTGACCGACAGCTACGCCCGTGAAGCCGGGGTAAGAAACCTCGAAAAGCAGATACGAAAGATCATCCGAAAGCTGGTGCTCAAGCAAGCCGAAGGAAAGCTCGACAGTTTCACCGTAGACCGAGACATGATTTCTGACCTACTGGGCAAACCGAGATTCAAGCCCGAAAAGCTCTATGAGACCTCCATCCCAGGAGTCGTTTTGGGTTTGGCTTATACCAGTATGGGGGGTGCTACGCTTTACGTTGAAGCCAATGGAATACCCGATAATAAGGGAGGATTCAGGCTGACCGGTCAACTGGGCGATGTGATGAAAGAGAGCGCACAGATTGCCTTCACTTACATCCGCTCTCAACTAGGAAAGGTCGAGGCAGATTACTTCGATCACCATCAGGTTCACCTGCATGTACCCGCAGGTGCTACCCCCAAAGACGGTCCTTCAGCTGGTATTACGATGGCACTGGCCTTGTACAGCCTGGCCGCTAATCAAGCTACCATCGACAACCTGGCCATGACCGGTGAGTTGACACTGACCGGCCGTGTGCTTCCCATCGGTGGAGTCAAAGAGAAGACGATTGGTGCACGCAGGGTCGGCATATCTACTTTGATCTTTCCAAAGGAAAATGAACGCGACTTCGAAGAGCTGCCCGATTACATAAAAGAAGGCATAGTGGCTCATTTTGTAGATAATTTCGATCAGGTGCTCGATATCGCTTATCCTAAAAGGACAAATAAAAAATCATGAGTCGCCGAGAACAAATCGAGCAAATGCTGGCCCTAAGTCCAGATGACTCTTTCCTACTTTTTGCTTTGGCCAAAGAACATGAGAAGGCCGGAAACGACAAAGGCGCACTCGATACTTATCTAAAGCTTAAAGAAGTCAATGCCGATTATGTCGGTCTTTACTTCCACCTCGCCAAAACCTATGAACGCATAGATCAAGACCTGAACGCCTGGAATACCTATACCGAAGGCATAGCTATAGCCAAGCGCCTGGGTGAAAAACACGCTATGAACGAACTGGCCGGTGCTCGGCTGGAACTGGGTGATGAAGAGGATTTTTTGTAAGATTGATGTAAAGGATCGTATTATTGGGAACAATGAACTTACATCCCAATTACAGTTTATACATTTGTTGTATTAAGGAACTCTATTTGGAGTCCAGCACCCAAGGCCACTATTGATTCTTTCAATCACACTAGTTGCTAGCTTCATGAAAATGAGATTCTACTATACAGCGACCTTGCTGTTTGCCTTTGCTTTTTCCACACTATATGCCGAGAATGATTGCCCCGAGTCTAGTGCCGTGCCTATGGCGGTGGAAGTTGGTGCAGACTACATGACCGATCCGCTGCCTTGCGATGCCTTTTACTACGTGAACGCCGGTGGCGATTTTGGATTTTATAATCCTGACGGAAGCACTACAATCATCTCGAACGTTGGTTTCCAGCTGAATGCAGCTGGCTATAGTTCAGAAGACGGTTTTATATATGCGGTGAACAGGGGTACAGGACAGGCGGTTAGACTCCATAATGATGGTACATTTGTGGTACTTGGAACTTTCTTTCCCGCCGGAGGTCCATTAGGCGGAGGAATGGTGACAGGTGGAATGGATGATAGTGGGAACTTATATGTTCGCTCATTTGGAGGTGCTGCAACTATATATAGATTAGATATTTCGACCCTCACTTTGACTACTATCAATCCAGGTACCGTTTTTGGTGCAGCAGACTGGGCTTTTCATCCTACTTTTCAACAATTTTATGGCGTAGACGGCGGAGCACTTTGGACTTTTGATCCATCTACAAATCAAATTACATCTCAACCGTTGGCCGGTCTTCCTAACGGTACTTATCCTGGGGTTTGGTATGGTGCAAATGGCTTTATCTACGCAATAAACGATGGTGATGTGTACAAAATTAACGTGGAGACCTTAGAGAGTCAACGAGTCGCTGACACTGCTGCACCCCACAACGATGCTGCATCTTGCTTGAATGCCCTTCCCCCCTTCCCTTTCATCTGTGCCGAAGATGATGAAGGTTGTGCCGCTGAGGGAGTCGCTGCTACTATTCCAGTGAAAGAGAATGATATACCTAACAATGCCTTAATCAATAATACGACAATTGCCATCATCGCTTTTCCTTCTTTTGGAACCATAACCGGTTTTGATCCATTGACCGGAGAGCCTCAGTATACACCCGACGGCCCACCTATGATGGATCAATTCACCTATCAAATCTGTCCTGTAGGATTTCCGTCAGGCTGTGACATAGCCACCGTCAACATCATCCCAGCCGTAGACGAAGTCACCTTCGACGACATCGGTCCTTTCTGTGCGGGCGATCCGCTGTTTTCACTACCTCAACAGTCTCTGGAAGGGATAAACGGCACCTGGACACTAACCGCCACGGGTATACCCTCACCCTTCGTCTTCCCGGCCTTTCCGGGCAATACCTCCTACACCTTTGTGCCTGACAATCCGCCTGGGGAATGCTTTCGGGCTTACGAAGTCGAGATTGTCGTTGCACCTACGGAAGAGCCCGAGTTCGATATTCCTACGCAATACTGCCAAGGGGACGCCGTACCCGCCCTACCCGATATGAGCGATAATATGGTATCCGGCACCTGGGACCCCGCTACCATCAATAACCAAATATCGAGGGTCTACACTTTCACGCCCGACCCCATCTTCTTTCCTTGCTCGCCCACCTTCGAGCTC